>CALFJF010000040.1 GCA_937877535.1 uncultured Treponema sp. | reverse complement strand
AACTGCCAGCCGTCTATTTCCTGCACTTCGTCCAAGAAAACATAGCAAAGCCCGTCCTTGCGGTTTTCGTTCACATAAGAAACGATATGCTCCCATGTCTGGATTGCAGCGGTGACGGCCCTGTCGTCAAAGTCAAGATACACGATGTTGTCAGATTTTTGGCGAATCTCCTGCGCAACCTGCTCCATTATGATGGATTTTCCGCACCGCCGCACCCCCGTAAAAACCTTGATTAAATCGCTTTCATAAAATCCGCGCACATCCTGCACATACAGTTCTCGTGTTACCATATTGAGAATTTTACCTTAGTTTGGAAAAATTCTCAATAGTATTTAGAAAATTTCCTTATTTTGGATAAATTCTCATTACTATTGCGAATTTTTACCGATTTTGGATAAATTCGCAATAGAGATATGCTTACAATCGGATTTGTTCAGGTCTGACGACCTTCACATTTACTTTAACTCAATCAGAAAATTTTCACCGTCGCCTCGTATCGTGTGATACATTGAGTCTTTTAAAATAGGCAAATTGAGTTTTCGCAAGTCCACAGGGTTGTCTTTTTTATCCTCTTCATATCCCAATATCGGATTGATGTTTCTGAGCGAAAAATACGAATAAAAATATTTCTGATTCCACATCCACTCATTTCCGCCGAATGTACTTGGCACAAGCCTTGTTAGCATTTGATAGTTTTTCGGTTGATTTTCGATTACGGGTGATTTTCCGATGTTGCCGTCTAATCGGACATTTTTTGTGCTTGAATTTGCGAAAGCGTCAATGTCGTTCAAATCTTGCAAAACCAACTGGATTCTAAAATCAGTGTAGCGTTTTTGTTCAGAAAGCGCGTTCCCGTAAGTGAATGCGAATACAAGGAAAATCCAACTTATTGCAAAAGATGGGATTTTTGCATACCAAGACCGAGAATTCCCTATCACTTCAACAGAAAGAAGTCCGAACAATACGCCAAATCCATACAGCGCGCGGGGCGCAAAAAGCGGAGTCGAAAGAATAGGATACATCCCGAAAGAAAGCGACAAAATTACGAGCGAAAGAAACGCATTAACGGGCAAAGAGATTTTTTTCTTTCGGCTACTTTGAAAACTGCTCGTCAGAACAAAGAGGACAAAAATTATTCCATGTAAAATGAGCCACATTTTTTTATAATCCGACCAGACCAGTGAAAAATAAGCTGCAAGATTTTTTATTCCGTGCGGAATCAGCGCGGGCAAAGCGGGAATTTCATTTGACACATAAGTGCTGGTAGGTGTCATCACAAAAAGTTTGAAGAAAAGAAGCGCAAAAAAATACGCGAATACGGAAGAAGCAAGAAAAAACATAAACGGTTTCTTTTTGTTCCATCGCTTTAAAACGAGCAGAAGAGCAATCATCGGATAAATTCCTGACGAAGCCTGATAAAGCATACACATTGCCAAAATCCCCAAAAAGGAAGCGATGACAAACGGCGCAAAATTTGCAAGGTTTTCTTTCATTTCATTTTTCTTAAATCGCTCCGACTGGGAAGGCAAGAACAAAAATGGAGCGATAGAAACGAGGACGGAAAGTGCCATATATGGCGAGTCATATTTATACGAAAGGCACTCCAAAAAGTAGGGTGAAAGTCCGATTGGAAGTGCGGCAATCAGTTTCTGCACAGAAAGACTACGATTCTCTGACATAAGTGCAACAACAATCACTGAGGAAATTCCACAGATGATAACGGCAATAATTTGCGGAAGTGGGGAAATGTCAGTCAGATAAAGTCCGCAATGAATGAAGGTTGACAGAAAATCTGATAGATACCGAGAAAAATTTTTCCAACCATGATACCCATCCACACTTCGCCCCAAATCGTCAATGTAATAAAAATTCGCGCGGACAATGGCAATGATACCGATAAAATACACGAATGTTGACAATGCAACGAGTGGCAGAAAATTTGGAATTTTTAAGAAATCGCACAGTTTTTTCTCCCGAATACTCGAATTTCCCCAAATCATAATGCGAGGAAAAAATACAACGCATACGCAAAATAAAATCAGTGAAGTAAGAAACAGAGATTCCCACTTAATAAGCCGCCCATGCCACACTTCGCGCGTGAGCTGGCGACCGACATACAACTCCCCCAAGTCGATGATGAAATTCCTTACCGCAGGGATAAACATCACAAGCGAGGCAATTCCGACTGCCGCGCAAGCGATGACGAGGATTTTGCAGATTTTCTGAATTTTTTCGTTTTGCATGATTTTCCTTCCTCTTATTATATTATTGTGTTACTTTGCACACCGCCATGAGCGAAAGTCCTGGCAGGTGCAAGCCGATTTTTGACAGTGCTGTACATAGGGCAAAATCCGTGTTCAGTACCCAGGTCACAAACCGAGTGGCGAAACTGCCTTCTTCCTTTTGCCACTGGCTTAAATTTTCCGTTTTGTTTTTTGTGAGCAAACGCGCGAACACGAGCGAAAAATAAAAATACGACCATTTTTCCTCTTTAAGACCGCATTGCATAATGACATTTTTGAGCTGCCCGTGGTTGTAGCGGCGGAAATGCTTGAGCTGCTCGTCGTGCAGAGAGTAGAGCGACTGGAAAGCGGGAACGGTGAGAAAGATATCCCCCCCCCCGTACACAAACTTATCTGAAATCATTTTGAGGTACGAACCATCATCCTCGATATGCTCAAGCACATCCATCATTAGGACAAAATCGAATTTCATATCTGGCAGATGCGCCAAATCGTTCAGCGCATGAAGGTTTCCTTCGTGAATTTCCTCTTTTAAATTGATGTCGATTCCGTACACGGTCAGGTTCGGATTTTCGGCAATAAGCCGCCTGTCAAAGTAACTGTCCCCGCAGCCGATGTCTAGCACATTTCCGTTGATTTTTAATTTTTTCAGTTCTTTCAGAATGCAGTGCGTCCGCGAAAGTTCCCATGGGTGGCGGTTTTGGTTTTCCGAAACTTCAATCAAGTCCATTTTTCACTTCTCCTTTTTGACAACATACAGCGGCCGCTGTTTTATTTCCGTGTACATCTTTGCGATGTACAAGCCTGAGATTCCGAGCGAAAAGAGCTGAACGCCGCTCAAAAACACGATGACGCAGATGGTGCTTGCCCAGCCTTGCACGGGGTCGCCGAACACGAGCTTGCGCACCACTATGAATGCGATGAGTGCGAGGGCTACGAAAATGGCGAGGATTCCCGCGACGGCGGAAAATGCGAGTGGCTTTGTTGAAAAGCCGATGATGCCGTCAATCGAATACAAAAAGAGTTTCCAGAAAGACCATTTTGTCTTTCCCGCCGTCCGCTCGATGTTCTCGTAGGAAAACCACTTCGTCTTGAATCCCACCCACGGAAAAATCCCCTTGGTGAATCGGTTCCGCTCGCAAAGCGAGAGCACCGCGTTCTTGTACTGCTCGCTCATCAGGCGGAAGTCGCGCGCTCCGTCCACGACGGGAACATCGCTCATGCCGCCCATGATTTTGTAGAAAAGACGCGCGAATACTGAGCGGACGGGAGGCTCGTTCTTGCGAGTTGTCCGCCTGGTTGCCGCGCAGTCAAAGCCTTCTGTTTCGAGGGCGGAAAGCATTTGCGGCAAAAGGGCGGGCGGGTCTTGCAAGTCTGCGTCCAAAAGCGCGGTGTAGCAGCCACAGGATTTTGAAAGCCCCGCGTAGAGAGCGGCTTCCTTCCCGAAGTTGCGCGAAAAACTCACGAAGTGGACTCGCCCGTCGGATTCGGAAAGCTTTTCCAGTTCGCAGAGCGTTCCGTCGGTCGAGCCATCGTCCACGAACACGAATTCCGCCGAATCCTGCAAGTTCATCTCGGAAAGGATGCGGTTTGCCTCCGCATAAAAAACGGGAATCGCCTCCTCCTCGTTAAGGCACGGCACGACGAGCGAAAGTTTCGGCTTAGTCATCGCTCTGCCTCCTTTTTCTCATTCCGCGCGAACACCACGAATTTCTGACCGAAAAAGTTCAGCACGGTGTAAAATCCCATGCCGAACAAAAGTGCGACATTCTCACGGACGCTCTCGCCCGCATTTTTCAGCAGTGCCTGAATCAGATGTTTCGCTCCGAGGTACGCAACCACATAGCAGACCGCCGTGTTCAGGACAAAAAGCAGAACCTGCACGGCGGATTTTTCGCCGTTGTGGAAAGTGAAACGCTTGTTCAGAAAGAAGCTCACGATTCCGCCCGCCACATAGTTCGCCGCCGAAGAAAGCCAATACGAGCAGTGCGCAAGGTTGTATAGCGCGAACATCACGAACGCGCCCACGGCAGTGTTCACCACGCCCACGAGAAGGAATGTTAGGATTTGCGTGCGGTCAAAGGGCGTGAAAAGGTTATTTTTCATTCTTCCAACAGGATAATATATTACCCTGAAATTAAATATTATTAAGATATTATATTATTCTTTTTAATCACAAGTGGATAATATATTACTAATCTGGATTGATGAATTTCAGCGAAAATCTACATTTTCTTTTAGAAAGCAGGGGAATTTTAATAAAGGAACTTTCCGCAAAAACGGGAATCAGCGAAAATACCTTAAAAACATATCTTCGGACAAATTGCGTAGAACCAACGCTTTCAAAGGCCTTGCTTATCGCGGACGCTTTAAATGTCAGTCTTGAATTTTTGGCAAACGGAACAGAACTCGCGGAAATCACAAAAAAGCCCGCGAAAAAAATCCCCGATGAAACAAAAAAACTGCTCGCTCTAACAGAAAACTTTTCAAAAGAGGATTTTCACATCCTTTTGGCGACCGCAAAGGCAATTCAGGAAAACAAGGGCGCAAAATCTTCTCATTGTCTTGATTTTTTTTATACGGTATCATATTGAAAAAATGTCGATTACAGATGAAACTTTTTTTTCTGAAAATATAGCAAGCGTCAATAAAATGGTTTCGCGGTTGCTTTTGGCAATAAACGCCGTTCCAATCATTTTTTTGCTTTTTTCATACATAAAAATTTTTCAATTTTCTCTTGGATTTTCGTGCGCTTTGCTTTTTTACACGATTTTTGTTTCTTCTGTTTTTTTGCTTTTTATCAAAAGCGAAAAATTCAAAAAGGTGACGATGTATTTTGGACTTTGCGCGATTCAACTTTTTGTTGCCATCATTGGAGCGAACGCACACGCTGGAGTTTTTATAACGCTTGGACTTGTTCCTGTAATAAGTTGTCTTTATTATAACAAGCGACTCACAAAGAATATATGCGTTATAAGTTATGTTGCTATGCTAGTGTCGCTTTTTATAAAATACAAAAACGGCGCGGCAATGTTCGATTTTTCTGATGAGCCACGATTTTTTCAAAATTATGTTCCAATTGCAATCGGTTTTACGATTGAGTTTGCGTTTCTCTTTTTGATTATCAGTTTGATTTCAAAAAGAACCGACACCACGCTCCGAAGGTTGATGTCGCTTGCGGACGACCGCGGAGATTTTGTGCAACTCTTGAGAGAAAGCAAGGCGAATCTTGAGCAAAAAACGCAAGAATTGGAGAAAACTCAAAAAAAAATCATAAAGTTTGTTGCAGAGGCATTGAGCAGTCACGACCTTCTTACAGGAAGTCATGTTATTCATACACAAAAATATGTTGAATTGATTTCAAAAAGGCTTAGAGATACAGGGCATTTTACCGAAGAGTTGAGCGATGTGGCAATCGAGATGTACGCGAACGCGGCTTTTCTTCACGATATTGGAAAAATCCACATTCCCGAAGGAATCTTGAATAAATTTGGAAAATTTACGCTCGAAGAGTTTGAGATGATGAAAAGTCATCCCGCCGAAGGTAAAGAATTGCTCCAGTCTTTTCCAAAAATCGGGGATGGTTCTTTCAACGAAATTGCAATCAAAATGGCGTATTGCCACCACGAAAAATGGGACGGCACTGGCTACCCTGAACGCAAAAAAGGGGAGGCGATTCCGCTTTGTGCGAGAATTATGGCGGCGGCGGACGTTTTGGACGCGCTGATAAGTAAACGATATTACAAAGAGCCGATGTCGATTGACGCGGCAATGCGCGTGTTTTTTGATTCAAAAGGAACTCATTTTGAGCCGTGTATAGCAGACGCGGTGATTTCGCTCAAAGACGAAATTCAAAAAATCGACGAAGAATTCAAAAGAACGGAAGCAGAACTATACAAAGAAAAACTTGAATGGTGGCATCGCTACCACAAAATGCGGGATTCTGCGGTTTTGAACGGCTCAAATTAAAAGAGCGGATAACATTCAAAACCTGCCGCCCGCAAAAGATTTCCCATTGTGCCAGTAGCATTTTCTGGAACGTAGACAAGATAATACTTTACGCCATTCGAGCGCGTTTCAACGTCAATTTTTGCGGCAAAACCGCTCACTTTGAGTTTTTCAACGAGCCGTTTTGCGTTTTCCTCGTTCTTAAAAAGCCCGATTTGCTCTTTGACCGCCATTTGCTTTGGCACTTCCGATGATTCAATGGCTTGAGAAGTTGGCGTTCCTTCTTGCGCGATTTCTGGAATGTCCGCGCCATTTCTTGGAACAAAATACCAAAACGGAGTCGGAAGTTGCTGACTTTGACCTTTTACAACCGAGGTTTCAAGACTAGAAGGATATTCTTTTTTCAATTTTGCCGCCCAAGACTCTTCCCCCGTTATGTGCCACAGCGTCAAAAGAACCGTTGGAGTCACGCTTTTCATGGATTTTTGACTGACAAAAGACGAAAGAGTCGAAATTGCGCCTTTTGTTTCTTGCGTGTTTTGAGCCTTGCAGAGCGCACTCCATTGCTCGTAGAGTTTTGTGTACGCAATGATTTTTTCGTCTTTGGATTTTTTTACGTCGGAGCGCAAAAAATTGTCCGCCGTCGCTGAATCTCCAAGCGAAAGCGCACAACGAATTGCGTCAATCACCAGTTGCTCCGACGATTTTTTTGGCATTCCCGCCGCGTCGCTTGCTTTCATTGCCGCTGCGTCGGCATACGCTTTTTGCGCTTCGGCAAAAAGTCCCGATTGTTCAAGAACCGCTCCCAAAAATGCCGTCGCTGAACGTTTTTCCGCTCCAGAAGGAAGACGCGGAATTGCGTTTTTCAAAAATTCGATTGATTCGGAAACGGTTGCTTTTTTTGCCGCTTCCTCGGCAACGGCTCGCGCACTTTTCAACGATTGCGATTGCGAACAAATCGGGAAAATCAAAAAAAGAAAAATGCAAAAAAATGCAAAAAAACGAACGCGACTCATTTTTATCTCTCACAAATATTCAGAAACGCTATCAACGAGCGAAAGCAAATTCAACGGCTTTTTGAAAAAACGTTTTACGCCAAGCGACATAACGTCGCTTTCAACGCCACTTTTTTCGAGTGCCGTAACAACTATAATGGCAGGTTTTCCGTAAATATCCGACTCGCTGATTTTTTTGCAAAGTCCAAATCCGTCGATTCCTGGAAGGTCAAGGTCAAGAATGATACAATTTGGACGTTTTTCAACCATAAGGCTTCCCGCCTCAAAACCGTCAAACGCTTGAAAAACCGTAAGCGCGGGAAGTCTTTTTTGTATATACATTTTGAGAACCGTATTGAGCCCCTTGTCGTCATCAACAATCAAAAGGCTTTTTGTTTCAACGGGCGGTCTTTTGCAAAGGGCGAGCACTTCTTGCGGGATGTTCATGTTTTTTCGTACCATAAAAGAAGCCAAATCGTCAGGATACACGCGATATTGTTTTCCTGGCGTTGAAAACGCTTTCAAAGAACCGTTTTTTATCCAATTTATTGCCGTTTGATTAACGACTCCGCAGATTTTTGCAACTTCCATAGCCGAAAAAACGACAATTTTCCCGTCTTTCTGCCCCATTTTTCACCTTGCCTAACAAAAATTTTTGAAATAAACCTGTTCTAAAGAAACTCATTGAGTTTCCGCACCCATTTTATTTTACTCGATTTTATTATTTTTTTCGATTTTTTTTGTGCGTCTAAAAATGAAATCATAAAACCAGTTCGGAAACGTCAGTTTCAAAACTGGTTTCTTTGAAAAGCGAGTTCAAAATTGCGATGGATTTTTATAAATCGTGTGTGTTTTTTACTTCGGCGAGAGCCATTTTGTAAGAAAAACCTGCGTCAACGAGGTATTTTAGCAATTTTTCGCCACTTTTTCCGCGCCGTTTTGCCATTTTTGCCGCTCGTGTGCATTCACCAATTTCATCTACGTTTTCAAAATGCTCGGTTACGGCTTTTTCGGCAATGTCTTTTGAAATGCCACGCGCTCGGAGTTCTTGAATGAGCCGAGTTCGTCCTTGCGCTTTTGAAATTGAATGAGAGCGAATCCAGGCGGCAGAAAAACGAAAGTCATCTAAAAGCCCTTGTTTTTCAAGAAAATCAAGAGCCGTTTCGCAAGCAGACCGAGAACCTCCTTTTGAAATCAATTTTCTCAAAAGCAAAAAACGGCTTTGCTCGCTTCTTTCAAGGCTTTTTAACGCGCTTTTTTCGGCAAAAAAAGCCTCTGCTGCAAAAAAGATGTCTTCGATTTCGCTCTCAAAAAATTCGCCAGAATCCAAAAAAATCCGCGCCAAAAAATCGTGAAAAGTCAGCGTTTTCAAATAAATCGAGCGGATAAAAAAAATCGCCCCATCCGACGAAACGAGTTTCAAAATCATTCCGTCCGATGAAGCATTTTCTTTTGAAACAAGCGCTTCAAGCCAGGCTGATTTGTTACATTCCGCATTCGACGAAGAAAAATCAAAAGATTCCCCTCCGTCGCACACGTTTTCAAAACGGAGCAAAAGCCGCTCCCCGTTGTTTTTTGGAACGGTAAGACCAGGAAACACGGCAAAACTCCGTTTTTGAACTTAACGCTTGCTGAACTGGAAGCGGCGGCGAGCACCGCGCTGACCGTACTTTTTGCGCTCGACCATGCGAGAGTCGCGCGTAAGAAAGCCGTTTGCTTTGAGCGACGCGCGAGCATCTGGGTCAATTTGAAGAAGCGCACGCGCAATTCCGTGAAGGCACGCGCCCGCTTGTCCTTTGACTCCGCCACCTGTTACGGTGATAAGTATGTCGTATTTATTTGCGTAATTTGTAACCAAAAGCGGCTGATGAACGACTTTCACCGACGCTTCTGTTGGAAAATATTCCGCAACGTCTTTTCCGTTTACAACGATTTTTCCAGAGCCTTCGCGCACAAACACGCGAGCCACGGACGTTTTTCTTCTTCCTGTTCCGATTGCAATATTTTTTTCTGCCATAATTTGACCTCGATAAACTCAATAAAAAGTGTGATAAAAAATCAAAGTTCTACGACTTTTGGATTTTGTGAAGCATGGGGATGCTCGTTTCCTGCGTAAACTTTAAGATTGCCAGCGATTTTTCGACCGAGCCTACCGTTTGGGAGCATTCCGTTAATCGTGCGAACGAGTGGGGCAGTGGGGTCGCGCTCAATGAGTTTTTCAAAAGTGTAAGAGCGGAGTCCGCGAACGAATCCTGTGTAATGGCGATAAAGTTTGTCGCTTCGTTTATTGCCAGAAACGGCAACTTTTTCTGCGTTGATGATAACAACGAAATCGCCCATTTCTTGATTTGGCGTAAACGTTGCTTTGTTTTTTCCACGGAGAATCGAAGCCGCCTTTGCCGCAACTCGACCAAGCGGTTTTCCAGCCGCATCAATAACGTACCAGTCGCGTTTTTGCTCGGCATCTTTGATAAAAATGGTTTTCATTTTGTATACCCTTTGTGATTGTTATAAAAATCTCTGCTCCAGACGCTGCATCTTCGCCTTTTGCAGAATGTACGGGGAGTAACACTATACTTTTTTTCACGTTTTTCGTCAACACAAGATTCCTCGCTCTTTTGAGGAATTGTTGATTTTTAATCGGATTCTTCCGAGTTTGTTGCTTTTTCTGCCGAACGCGCTTCTTTTTCGGCTTTTAACGCTGCCTCTTCGTCAAGGCGCACTTCACGCTTGTCGCGAATGTCGGCAACTCCCACGAGAATCGAAAACGCGCCAACAAGCACGGCAAGAACGGGAAGCGCACCTTTCAAAACGAGCAAAACGTCGTTCCACCAGCCCAAACCTAAACCAAACAGTTCTTTTGGAATGCACGCAAAAACCGCAAAACAAAATAACATTATGCCAAAAATAACGCCAATCATACAATTTTCCTCACTAAAATCCATAAAATGTTCTGTTATTGAACAAGTCGATTATACAAAATTATCGCATTTTCGTCCGCTCAAAAAGAAGCGTGCCAAATGACATAACGCACTTTTCCTGAATCGACCGCTTTTTTGATTTCTTTTTCTCGCTCCGACAGTTCCGATTTTCCCGTTTTGACTTCGATAAAAAGCACTTCGCGAATCGGTTTTCCTTCTCCAGCACCTGGAAAAGCCACAAAATCTATCGGTTTTCCGACAAAACGAACGTCCGCAGGATTGCACGGAAAATTCGGCAAAAATGGCGCAACTTGCTCTCCGACTTGCCCGCCAATCACCGCGCGACTCATTTTTACAGCAGCCTTTCGTTCTTTTTTTACGCGATTTTCAAACCCTTTTTCAGAGATTTTTCTTTGAAAAGTTTGCCCGAAAAAAAACGAAATTGCGCAAAAAATGAGCAAAAATCCCAAAAATGCAAAAACGAGAAGCAAAATGGCAAACGCTTTTCCATCTGCTGCTGCACGAAGCACATCTTCCATAAAAAAATGATAGCAGATTTATGACATTCCGCGCTATAATGAAACTCGTTCGGAACATTCGCGTTCAGAACGAGTCTGTTGACTTTTAGCGTTTTTTCTCGAATTGTAAAAATAATTGTAATTGACATGAATAAAATCGAAGCAAATGAAGCATTTTCAAAACGACTTGAAAAAATCGAAAGTACGCTTTTGCGTTTTCTTCCAAAGCAAAGCAACGAAAAATGGATTTTTGAATCGTTTGGAAAAATCGATACATCTGTAAATCAAAGTCATCTCAAAAATCTGCTTGAGCCGACGAGAAATCTGTTGGATTTGGGCGGAAAACGATGGCGACCGCTCCTTTTGGTTTTGTGTGCCGAATCGCTTGGCGGAAAAAACGGCGCTTCCAAAGGAATCGAATTGACTCCTCTTGTGGAATTTGCTCATACGGCGAGTTTGATTCACGATGACATCGAAGACAGCGCGGATGAGCGGCGCGGTGCGGACGCGGCGCATATTTTGTTTGGACTTGACGTTGCGCTCAATGCGGCGAGTTGGCTTTATTTTCAATCCTCTTGTTGCATCGATGCTTCTTCGCTTTCTGTGGAAAAAAAACTCGCGCTCCATGCGCTGTATTGCCAAGAACTCCGAAGGCTTCATTTGGGGCAGGCGATGGACATTCTTTGGCACAGAAATCCTGACCTTTTTCCGTCGATTTCTGAATACGATGCGATGGTCAAAAATAAAACGGGAACGCTTGCGCGTCTTGCGGTTAAAACGGGATTTTTGGCAGGCGGAAGTTCGGAGGAAAAAGCAAACGAAGCGGGAAAAAGTGCGGAGGAAATCGGGCGGGGATTTCAAATAATTGACGACGTAATAAATCTCACGAGCGGAAATCTTGGAAAAAAAAGAGGCGACGACATTGTGGAAGGAAAAAAGAGTCTTCCCGTGCTTTTGCACTTAAAAAAGAAACCCGAAGACGCAAAAAAAATCTCTGAACTTTTTTTTGAAGCAAAGAAAAATGGAATCGAGTCCGCTGCCGTTGAAAAAGCAATAAAATTGCTTTCTGAAAGCGGTTCGATTGAAGAGGCAAAGCGTGAAGGAAATCTGCTTATTGAAAAAAATGGAAAAGCACTTGCCTCGCTTCTTTGCGAAAACGGAGAAAACGAGGGCGCGAATCTTGTTTACGCGCTCTTTGAATCGCTCAAAAAATAAGGCTTTGAAAGAAAAATGAAAGAATCTGCGGAAATGCTGAATAATCGTGCGCTCATTTTTGAACATGAAGGTCAAACGGAAGAATCACTTGCGTGCTTAAAAAGGGCGGCAACGATTGAGCCGTTTAATCCGCTCATTTGGTTTAATCTTGGAATAACGCTCAAAAATGCGGGCAGATTAAACGAAGCAAAAAACGCACTTGAAAAGGCTCATTCGCTAAACGAAGATGACGAGGAAATCTTGAACGCACTTGCGGTTGCAACGATGGACGCGGGCGACATTGATGTGGCTCTCGCGCTTTGTGCAAAAGGGCTTTCCCAAAACGAACTCAATCCGAGGCTTTGGAATACGTTTGGAGTTATTTATTTCAAAAAAGACGATTTGGAACTTGCGAGCGAGGCGTTTGAACACGCTGTAACTATAAATCCGTATTATTATGATGCGCTTTTTAACCTAAGAGATACATACGATTCAATGGGAAATGCCGAAGGAAAAGCGCGGTGCGAAATTCAAATGCAATCGATAAAAAACACTGCGGAATCTGTGTAAATCCGTGAATTTTTGGAGAATGTGATGAGAGAGTTTGCGATTGTAAAGGAAATCAAAAACGATGGTATTTTTGTGATTCCAATGCTTACAATGGCGTGCCTAAAATGCAAAACGGGGTGTCTTCGGCAAGGAAAACCGTTTCGCGTCAAAAACTCTGCACAATTTTCAATAAAATCGGGAACGGCGGTCAGAATCGGGCTTCCGCGTTTTGCGCGGGCATTTCACGGTCTTCTTTCGCTTTTTGTGCCGATTTCTTTTGCGGTTTTTGGATTTTTCATTGCACCCGCAGCCGTTGAAATTCTTCCGCTTTCCATTCTCAAATCTTTGAGCGAAGAGAGCGCGAGAGCAGTGTTTGTTTTGGGATTTTTGGCGTTTTCCACGCTCGTAACATTTATTGTAAGTCGCTCAAGCATACATTTTTCAACGCCAGAAATAATTTCGATAATGTAATTTCAAAATGAACGAACTCGATTAGGTAAACGCGACGTTCCGCGAAGGTGCGTAAAAATGCCGATAATAAAAGCGTGAAATCGGCAATTCTTGCAATTTTTTTTATTTTTCTCGTTTTTGTTTTTGAGCCGATTTTTGCGTATCCAAAAATTGCTATCGTGGGGGCGGATAGTGCGCTTTGGAATGAAATCCGTTTTTTTGAGGACTGGGAATATTTGGATTGTCAAGGTTCTTTTGCAGAATATCCAGGTTTTGTTGGCGCAACGATTCACTATTGTTTGCATGTCAAAGACGAGCGAAATCACAAAATCGAACTTCGTTTTTCTCGTCATAACGGAGTTCTTGACGAATTTGCGCACGTCCTTGACATGACCGATTTTTCGGAAAATGTAATCAGAATCAAAAAATACAGCGATTGAATTTTTTGATTTTGAACTCAAGAATCGAATCGATACCGTATCTCCAAACAGATTTATTTGTGGTCGCGGGCAAGGGCTGAAATTTCTGATGCCATTTGAGAAAGCGCGACTTGTTTTTGAACGCCGCCCATTTCAAACGCGACTTTTGGCATTCCGTAAACGATTGACGATTTTTCGTCTTGACCGAGCGTCCACGCTCCCTGACGGCGCATTTCGGCAAGGTACTGCGCCCCGTCTTTTCCCATTCCCGTCATAATCACGCCAAGGCAGCGATTTTGGTACACTTTTGCCATCGACTCAAAAAGCACATCTGCGCTCGGTCGGTGTCCATTTCGTTGCGGCTCTTGCGAAAGACGGACTTTTTTCTTTCCAAAACTTCCAGACTCAACAAAAATGTGGTAATTTCCTGGCGCAATGTAAACGTGCGCCGCTTCAAGATTTTCGCCATCCTCCGCCTCTTTTACGGTAAGCGGGCAAATTTTATCGAGCGAATTGGCAAACTCGCGCGTAAATCCTGCTGGCATGTGTTGAACTACAAGAATCGGCTGTTTTAGATTCGCGTCAATCGTTCTAAAAACTTCGCGAAGCGCGTTCGGTCCTCCCGTGGAAATTCCGATTGCAATCGCTTCGATTCTGCCGCCATCTCGAAGCGGTGTTATGGACGGCGTACTGCTTTTTGCGGGCGAATCCAAAATCGAAGAGCGAGTGAGAATCGAAGAGCGATGTTCTTTTTCGCTTTCGATGAATTTGTTTGCCGCTTCTGCGCCCATCGTTGTGCGGAGTTTTTTTTCAAAAGACCGCTCGCTTATTGAGTGCGAATAAAAATCGCTCGAACGAACGCTGCGCCCTTTGCGTCGCGCGTACTGCCCGCCGTAAGACGAAATCAACTCGATGAGATTTTCCGCCACGGAACTGATGTCAACGGAAACAGAACCGTTCGGCTTTGTTATAAAATCGCTCGCTCCAAGTTCAAGGCACTGCATTGTAACGGACGCGCCTTTTTCTGCAATCGAAGAGAGGATTATCACGGGAATATCGATTCCGTGTTCCTTTCGGTATTTCAAAAACTCGATACCGTTCATTTTCGGCATCTCTATGTCGAGTATAATTATGTCTGGATTGAGTTGGGGGATTTTTTCAATGAGAAATTGCCCGTCAAACGCCTTTCCAACGACTTTCATGCCGTCTGCACCGTCTATAATCCGAGAAATCAAATTCCGCATGAGAGCGGAGTCGTCGCAAATAAGAACAGAAATATCTTCCATAAAAATAAACCTGAAAATTAAAAATGCTATAAATTTTTCTGGTACAAACACGCCCAGTCGGTTTTCAAAAACTCAAATTTGGTGTCCATTCCAAAAAGAGATTCCGAATGTCCGATAAAAAGGTATGAATGTGCGCCCATCGAAGTCCAAAAGCGGTCAATCGTTGCTTTTTGCGCCGCTTCGTCAAAGTAAATCAAAACGTTGCGGCAGAAAACAACGTCAAGATTCCTAAGACCAGAATCGTGCCGAAGATTGTGGTAGTCAAATTTGACAGTATTCATAAGAGAACTATTCACTTGGTAACCCTTGTCGGTTTTTGTGAAATATCTGTCAAGGTATTTTTGCGGAATTCCCGTAACTCGCGCGTTTGGATAAAAGCCTTGCTGCCCAACCATGAGCGACTTCAAAGAAATGTCCGACGCGGTTATCTGAAAGCGGTACGGCGCGGGAAGTATGTCAGCCAAAATCATCGCAATCGTGTAAGGCTCTTCACCTGTGGAGCAACCTGCGCTCCAAATCCGAATAGTAGTATCGCCCGTTTTTTTCTTTCTTTCAATTATATGCGGAATGACGTAATTTACGAGCGAGTCAAAATGCGGCTGATTCCTGAAAAATCGCGTAAGATTCGTCGTTACAGAATCGAGCATGATTTTCATCTCTTCTTTGTTGGAGGTGATGAGCCTATAATATTCTTGAACCGAACTGAGTTGCTTTTCGCGGAGTTTTTCCTTTAATCTGCTGTCAAGAATGGAACGATTCGTAGCCGAGAATGTTATCCCTGACTCGTCGTAAATAACCTTGCGGAACATATCAAATTCCGCATCTGTCAATAAATCTGCCATAAATCGAATTATACACCCGAAGAAAGGAATTGTGAAGAATGATTTTTCACTTTGGTTTCTTTCCCAAAAGCAAAATTTCGCTCCAGCGCAGAACCTTCGACATTTTCCCAAAATAGTTGCATTTCTATTGACAGAATAGTTTTTTTTTGTATGGTAATAAAAATTCTTTATCTTTAGGGAGGAATGCAAAATGAAGGGCATTCTAAAAATTTTGGCGGTCGCTGCAATCGTTGCGGCTGCCTTTGGCGCAATTTCTTGCTCGGACGATGACGACGACGACGACGACGCAAAAGTCGTCTACACGTTCACGGGTACGAACAGCGAGGCAGGAAATCTGACGCTGAACGCGCTCGACGACGGCACGTACTCGATTTCAAGCGACAAAATCGGAACGGCCGCTTCTGGCTCTTACGACGCTTCAAATCTGAATGAGGTCAAGTTCACGGAAACGCGCTACTACGATTTGACGAAAAAAGCTCTCGTCAGCGGAAGCAAGGAGCAGACGGTTGACGCTCACGAAGGCAGCTTCACCTACGAAAGCGCGAACGGAATTAGCGTGGGCTTCACGATGAAAGAATAGGACAGGGGACGGAAACTCCATTTCCAAACCAAAAACTCCCAAGGCAGTGCAAAACGTCCGCCTTGAGAGTTTTTTTGTTTTCTAGTGGCGTTGCAGAAAGCATGCCGCTGCTTTTGCGTGCCAGCGCGTCATTTTGAGCAACGCAAAGAATCGAGGATATTTCGCTTGCGCTCAATACGACGAATCAAGGCAAAGCATACATTTCGCAACACGTCCTGTTTTTTTTTGGGGGGGGATGTGTGCTGGAAGCGGCGGTTTCGATTTCGCTCAACCACCCCCGAACCGTTCGTCTTTCCTTACACCTCCGCGAGCCGTTTCTGCACCAGTTCCGTCGCGACTTTCGGGTTCACCTTGCCGCCGGACGCCTTCATCACCTGACCCATGAGCCAGCCGACCACGTTCGTCTTGCCGCCCTTGTAGTCGGCGACCGCCTTGGGGTTGTCGGCGATGACCTTCCCGACGATTGCCTCGATTGCGCCCGCGTCAGAAACGCTTTCCATGCCCTCGCTCTTGATGATTTCGTCGGGGAGCTTGCCCGTTTCGAGCATCTTGGCGAACACGGCCTTTCCTTGCGCGTTCGAGATTTTCTTGTCGGCGATGGCGTTGACCAGCCCTGTGATGTGCGCGGGCGTGATGCCCACCTCGCCAATCGTGGCGTTCTTTTCGTTCACCACGGCGAGCAGTTCCGCAAGAATCCAGTTCGCCACCTTCTTCACGTCCTTCGCGCCCTTCGCCGCCTCCTCGAACCAGAGGGCGAGGTCGCGGCTTGAGGTGAGCGTCTCCACGTCGAAGTCCGAAAGCCCGAACTCCTTCTTGAGCCGAATCCGCTTCGCCTCGGGAAGCTCGCCCACGCGCGCCCTGACGCGGTCGATGAGCTCCTCGCCCACCGAAAACGGCTTGATGTCAGGCTCGGTGGTGAACCGGTAGTCCACGAACGAGTTTTTCGTGCGCTGCACGACCGTCTTTCCCGCCGCGTCGTCCCAGCCCATCGTCACCTTGAAGCCCGCGTTGAACTCCTGCCGGTCGTTCTTGAATTCCTCAAGCTGCCGCTTTGCCTCGTAGGCGCACGCGTCCTTGATTTTCTGGAAAGAGTTGAGGTTCTTGATTTCCGAAATCGGCGTGTGGTAGAGCTTTCCGTCCTCCCACACGTTCAAGTTGATGTTCGCGTCGCACCTCATGTTGCCCTCCTCAAGGTTGCCGTTCGTCACGCGCACATAGCGGAGGATTTCCTGCACCGTCTGCATGAAGAGCGCCGCCTCCTCTGGGCTGGTCATGTCGGGCTTGGTCACGATTTCGACGAGCGGCGTGCCGCAGCGGTTGTAGTCGATGTACGAGTGCGCCCCCTGCAGGTGGAGCGACTTGCCCACGTCCTCCTCCAGGTGGATTCGCTCGATTCTCACGCGCCTGTATTTCTTCCCGTTCGTCTCGATTATGCAGTCCTCGCCCTTGAAGTTCTTTGGACGGAATTTTCCGCCGCCCGCCTGGTACTCCGCGCTGTACTTGTCCATCGGCAAATCGACGTGCCCGTTCGTGCACAGCGGAATGTCGTACTGCGTGATTTGGTAGCCCTTCGCGAGGTCGGGGTAGAAGTAGTGCTTGCGGTCGAACTTGGTGAAGCGCGCGATGTCGCAGTTCAAGGCAAGCCCCGCCACCGCCCCAAGCTCCACGTACCCCTTCGAGATGCGCGGCATGGCCCCAGGAAGCCCCAGACACACCGGGCAGACGCGCGTGTCGGGCATTCCCCCGTAGCGGTTCTCGCACGCGCAGAACGCCTTTGTCTTTGTCAGAAGCTGCGTGTGGATTTCGCAGCCGATTACGATTTCATATTTTTCGATTGCCATTGATTTACTCCTTTTTAATTTGCCACGTTTTTAGAAAAATCGATTTTCATTTTTTTAATTTTGATTCGAGTGCGTCGAGCCTTTCCGTTACGGCGGAAAGTATGCGTCGGAGGTCTGCGATTTCGGATTCTTCGGCATTTTTTTCGTAAGAGCCTTTTTTGGAAATAAGATTTGCCGTCCGTTCTGCAAATTGCGTTGTTGCGGTGTCCAGTTCGAGCCTGCATAATTCAGTCAAACGTTCGCATCTTTCGCGCAATTCCGATTCCAGAGAATCCGTTTTCATTTTTATATTTTTACTAATATCGTATACTATTCTGTCGATTTCGCCTTTTGTGGTTTCATTTTGTGTTTCTAAAATTTCCACGGCGTTTTCTGTTTCATTTTGGATTTTATTTACAATTCTTGAAATTTGCTCTCTAAAATCGGCAATTAACCTGTCCGCTTCGTATTCAAACGTTGATTCGTTCATATTCACTCCAAAAAATTGAGCGAATTTTACTAAAAAAGACTTCACAATTCAAGATTGGACTTTGCAAGAAAACGGTAGCATTTTACTCGCAAAGTCCGTCAATTTCTGAATCGTTCTATTTTTTCTTTGGACGATTTTCTTCGCTTTTTTTCTTGTATTTTGAATACGATTCTCCAAATACTTCGCACAAAAATTGTAAAATCTTGTCGCGCTCTTTTATTCTTTGTGCTTCTGTTTTGATTGGCGGTCTTTTTTTTGACATATTCATTCTCCTTTTGAAAAGTTTAGTTTCAATATAGGTAAATCCGCTTTGGAATTTTTTGAAAATGCAAAAAAAATATAAAAAAACGGCGAAAAAATGGGGCAATTCTGCTATAATTTTTTTTTATGAAACGATTTTTTCCATTATTTTTATTTTTTGTAGCAATTTTTGCATTTTCGGCGGGTGCAGAGCCTTCAGCATTCGGTGGCAACGCGGTTTTGGAGTTTGACGCTCAAGACCTTTTTAAGGGAAGCGACTACGACGACATTTCACTTGTAAATAAAACAGGTGAAAAAATAGAACTTACAGTAAACGCTTGGTCAGAAAAAGATAATACTTGGGTAAAATACGGCTCTGTAAAAACATCTGATTATAATGACACAGATACGCTCTCAAAAACAATACGTTACAAAGTAACTCCTATGGATAAATTCAGGTATTTTGCGATTACTGCTTCAAAAACGCGCCTTGAAGTAAAATTTGAACTTGCAGCAGACGGAGAAACGGCTTCAATTCGCGCGAGTTACGCAAAACCTGTTCGTCCGCTCGCGTCGCTTGAAGCAAAACCGTTCCGCGACAAAAACGGAAATGGAGTCGGCGCAGAACTTTCGTTTAGGAACGTTTCTTGGCGCGAAATAACCACCGTTGAAATAACGCTCCGCGCAAGCGACAAAGGCATGGTTGTAAAACATCAAAAAACGGGAAACGACGAAACGATAATTCGCACAAAAGACCCCATAAAAGACGGCGAACGATACAAAACGCAAACAAGCCCGTTTTGGACAGATTTTGCAATCGACGAAGTAAAAATCACGCGCGTAAAAATTATGTTTGCAGACGGCACGGAAGATTCTTACAATTTGTAGTCTTTGTTTTTGAAAATGTTTTCTCAAAACGAATTTTTCATATTAAAATATGGTGAAAGATTAAAAAAGTTTTTTCGGAGTTTTTTATGAAACGAATTGTTGCATTTTTGGGTATGACAATTTTTGCATCCGCGCTTTTTTGCGAAACTCTAAAAATTGACGTGAAGCAAAAACCCATTACAGGCGGATTTGCAGACCTCGGAAAACTTTCCTATTCAAAAAAGAAGGTCGTTGTAATCGACGATGCGAATTATCCAGACGCAAAGAAAAAACGTGTTGCGTTTACAAATGCCATTTCGCAACGCTCGGAAACGCTCATAATTCTTGGAGGAGACGTTGACCTTTCCGATGGGCGCGTTTCTGATACCGACCACTCGTATTTTGATACGTTTGACAAAGGAACTCACAAGCGCAAAAACGATGATTTTTCTTTCCCGATTTCGTCGAACAAAACGATAATCGGAAAAGAAAACGCGCGGATTATGTTTGGCGGGCTTAGAATCGATTCTGGAAAAAATATCGTGATTCGGAACATTACGTTTTATGATGCGCATGGAGCGACCGAGTACGACACGAATTTTGTTGCCGAAAGCAAAGCGAGCGCGGACGCTCTTGTGATTTGGGACAAAAAATCGTCGATTCCGCAGGATATTTGGATAGACCACTGCACTTTTACAGATGGAATGTGCGATGATATGAGTCGAAACTTCAATCATGATGGTTCAATAGATATTTGTGGCGGAAAAAATGTAACGATTTCTTGGTGCGAATTTACGAATCACGATAAAGTAATGCTTGTTGCGTTAGGAGATAAGTTTACAGACCCAAAAGAACGTCAAATTACGTTGCATCACAATTATTTTCATCATGTAACGCAGCGTCTTCCACGAAGTCGCGGAACGTATATGCACATTTACAACAACGTTTACGACGACATTGGCGTGAGCGGAAATGTTGGTTATATGTTTGGTCCTGGTATCGCTTCTCAATATATTGTTGAAGGAAATTATCTCGGCTCTCATTTGGGAACGATTGTCAATTATTTTGATAAATCAAAACTGGAAGAGCATACGTACTCAAACTTTTATGCGAGCAAAAATTCCTCGGAAATTACGGAAGCCGATGTAAAATGGGACGGACCTGAAAAATCAAAAAGTTTTATTTCGCATTTTGTGACTTCTCTTGAAAAAATGCCGTGGCGTGTTTCGTATAAATATGATTTGGAAACGTGGCAGGACGCGCTTTCGCGTGTCAAAGAGGAGGCGGGTTCTTCTAAAGCGGTGGAAATTACGGGGGACAAAAAATGACGATTTTGCAAGGCGTTTTGCTTGGGCTTTTACAAGGAATCGCCGAGTTTTTGCCGATTTCCTCAAGCGGACATTTGCGCGTGGCGCAAGCACTTTTTTCTTTGGACAACGTTCCGCTCCTTTTTGACGTTGCTCTTCACGTGGCAACGCTTGCTGCCGTGTTCATTTATTTTAGACGAGTGATTGCAAAACTGTTTTGCGTTTTATTCCGCTGGATTTTCAAAAAAGCAGAGCCTTCGCAGTCTTACAGCATTAGCAACGTAAAAAGGCAAGACGAGCGCACTGTTGCGTTGGCGTCGAGCGACGAAATTGGAAAAAAGACGATAATTGCTCTTTTTTTGACGACTTTTGTTACGGGCGTTTTGGGGATTGTTTCTTCAAAATTGATTCCAGAGCTTCCGATGCAAGCCGTTGCGATTGGATTTCTTGTTACCGCCGTTCTTTTGGTGATTTCCGCCGCCGTTTCAAGAAAACGAGAACTTCCTGAATCAAAAGAAATCAAAGATGATTTTTTTGACGAGTCTAACAAAGGAATTAGTTGGAAACAGGCGCTTATAATTGGCGTGGCGCAAGGAATTGGAACGCTTCCAGGAATTTCCCGTTCTGGTTCAACGATTGCGGGCGCAGGTCTTTGCGGTGTTCGGCGGCGGGCGGCGGGCGATTATTCGTTTTTGGCATCGATTCCCGCGATTTTTGGGGCTTTCATTTTGGAATTGCGTCATGTCGGCGAAATGGGCGAAACCGTTGGAATCCTTCCGCTGATTTTTGGGTGCATTTGTGCGTTTGCGTCGGGCTACGTTTCGCTTTCGCTTTTTATGAAAATAATCAGAAAAGGCAGGCTCGAATGGTTTGCTGCATATTTAATTCCCCTCGGAATTTTGGTTTTTATTTTCCTTTGATTTTTGATTTTTTTGTTGACAGAAACGTTTTTGTAAAATAATATTTGAACGGTTGTTCAAATGAGCAATCATTCAAATAAAAGGTGAGAAATCAAAATGGACGAAAACGTTTTGGCGGAACTTTCCGATTTGTTCAAAGTGTTTGGAGACACCACTCGCGTAAAGATTTTGTTCGCGCTTTCAGAAAGTCCGCTTTTTGTTGGCGACATTGCGTCAAAAGTGGGAATGTCCGACTCGGCGGTGAGTCATCAACTTTCAATTCTAAAATTAAACAGGCTCGTAAAGGCAAGCAGGGAAGGGCGGTCGCTTAGGTATTCTTTGGACGATGCGCACGTTTCTTCGATTTTGAACATCGGACTTGAGCATTTGTGCGAGAAAAAAGGAATTGCGTAAATTTTTGGGGGCATTATGAAAGAAAAAAGTAAGTTGCATAAAAAATATCAAAATGCTCATATAAATCATTCTTATACACACGATTTATACGCGCATCCAAAGGCTTGCTCTTGTCATAA
The DNA here is from genome assembly GCA_937877535.1 of uncultured Treponema sp. Lineage (GTDB taxonomy): Bacteria > Spirochaetota > Spirochaetia > Treponematales > Treponemataceae > Treponema_D. Next base: position 2,188 of record CALFJF010000040.1, on the reverse strand, counting down.
TCACAACCAAAATGAGCGTGACACTGGAAAAAAAATCATCGTTTCGGCTTCTCTTTTTGCACTTGCGGTTTTGCTTTCTTTTTTGACCGAGCGATTTTCGTTTTTCTCGTCTTTGCCCGTGCCGTTTTTTGCGTTTCGCGTGCTGTGCGTTTCGCTCTATCTTTTTTCGTATCTCGTGATTGGAAAAAGCGTCGTTTTGGGAGCCGTCCAAAACATAAAAGAGGGCGCGTTTTTTGGCGAGGAATTTTTGATGAGCGTGGCTTCCATTGGTGCGGTTTTTCTTGGAGAGTACGCGGAAGCGTGTGCGATTATGCTTTTTTTTCAAATCGGCGAATTTTTTCAAGATGTTGCCGTTACTCGTTCTCGCTCTGCCATTTCCGCGTTGCTCGATTTGCGTCCAGATTCCGCGAACGTACTCAAAAACGGAAACTGTATAAGTGTGCGCGCAAAAGACGTTCGCGTTGGCGACATTATCGAAGTAAAGCCTGGCGAGTGCGTGGCTCTTGACGGCGTTGTTTTGGAAGGCGAATCGTTTTTGGACACGTCGGCAATAACGGGAGAGGGCGTTCCGCGAAAAATCAAAAGCGGCGAAAAAGTGAGCGCGGGATTTGTAAATCAAACGGGCGTTTTGAAAATCCTCGTGGAAAAAAACTTTGAAGAAAGTGCGGTTTCAAAGATTTTGCAACTCACAAAAAAAGCGAGCGAAAATAAGGCAACATCCGAAACGCTCGTAACGCGCTTTGCCCGCGTTTACACGCCGATTGTTTGTTTTGCCGCGCTTTTTGTCGCTTTTATTCCGCCGATTTTTTTTGGGAATTTTTTGCTTTGGATTCACCGCGCACTCATGTTTCTTGTGGTTTCTTGCCCGTGTGCGCTTGTGATTTCGATTCCGCTTTCGTTTTCCTGCGCAGTCGGTGCGTCTTCAAAATGCGGAATTCTTGTAAAAGGTTCAAATGCAATCGAAAAACTGGCACATCTCAAGGCAATCGCTTTTGACAAAACGGGAACTCTAACGCGAGGCAATTTTGAGGTTTCAAAAATCGACGTTTTTGGAATTGAGCAAATCGAACTTTTGAAAATCGCGACCATTGCTGAACAAAAATCGCTTCATCCGATTGCAAAGTCGATTTTGAATTTTGCAAAAGAAAACGGAATTGCTTTGGATTCGCTTCCTCAAAATGCACAAATCTGTGAAGTAAACGGGCGCGGAATCCGAGCAGAGGTGGACGGCGAAAAAATCGCGGTCGGAAACGCTTTTTTTATGAAAGAAGAGGGCGTTTTGATTTCTGAGGATTTTTCGTTTGATTCGGAAACGGTCGTTTTTGTTTCAAAAAACGGAATGTTAAAAGGATTTTTTGTCATCAGCGACGAGTTGAAAGACGGCGTAACGGAAAGCGTTTCAAAACTCAAAAAATTGGGCGTAAAACGACTTTCGATTTTGACGGGCGACAGAGAAAAAAGTGCGCAAAAAATCGCGCAGATGGTGGGAATCGAGGACGTGCGTGCGGAACTTTTGCCCGAAGACAAAGTGGTGGCACTTGAGCAAATGCTTGGAAATGGAAACGTTGCGTTTGTTGGCGACGGCATAAACGATTCTCCGTCGCTTGCCCGCGCCGACGTTGGAATTGCAATGGGCGCGCTCGGCTCGGACGCGGCTACGCTTTCTGCGGACGTTGTTTTGATGGACGACGACATTTCAAAAATCGTCCACGGAATCAAAATCTCGCGAAAAACAATGCGAATCGTTTTTGAAAACGTTGCGCTCACGCTTTTTGCAAAATGTGCGATTATGATTTTGAGCGCGTTTGGAATAAGCGGAATGTGGCTTGCGGTTTTTGGCGATGTGGGAATTTGCGTTCTTTCGATTTTGAACGCGCTCCGCTCGTTTCCGAACACGTTTCATAAAGTTCATTCCGTCTAATCCGATTTAGCGTTTGCTCGAATTGCAGAATTTTTTGTCAAAACGTATACTCAAATAAAAAGCGTTGCACATTGTGTGCCGACGGTTTAGAAAACGTGAAATTGAAAATTTCAATCATAAAACGCTTTGATTTTTGAACCGCATTTTGGTATACATTTTGTAACGAAATTTTTTAATTCTAAAAAAATTATGGAGGAATTATGCAAATCTCAAAATTGGGGGCGTTTGCCATTGGCGTTGGAGTTGGAGTTACGGCGTTTGCCATTT
>CALFJF010000039.1 GCA_937877535.1 uncultured Treponema sp. | reverse complement strand
AGTTGTACGCGCGGCGAAATCGGCTCGACATCGTGGGAATCTACCACTCGCACCCTGACTGCGCAAGCGTTCCGAGCGAGTACGACAGAAGCCACGCCGTGCCGCTCTACTCGTTCCTCATCACGAGCATTCTGAAAGGAAAGGCTGCGGACGTGCAGAACTGGACGCTCGTCTGGAGCGACGAGAAGGGCGACAACGTATTCACAGCGGAGACGCTTGAAGAGATTTAGCAAAGCGGGCATTGAGATTGTCTAAACGGCCAGCCCCGTGCGGGCGATTTCGCAAGGCTCAATCGCCATCAAAATAGGAGGAAAAAATGGCTGTAACGGTGCTTATTCCGACGACGCTACGGGCGTACACGGACAGAAAATCTGAGATTGACTTTGAGGGCGCGAACGTGGGCGAGGTGCTCAAGAACCTCGTTTCCCAGTACCCCGACGCGAAGAAGTCGCTCTTCGACGAGGACGGAAATCCGCGCTCGTTCGTCAATGTCTTCTTGGGCGAGACGAACATCAAGAACCTTTCGGGGCTTGAGACGGCAACAAAGGACGGCGACACAATCATGCTCATTCCGGCGATTGCGGGCGGGAGGGGAAGAGCGTGAGCGAGAGCAACGAAAGTATTGTCGCGGACGAGCGCACGACCGCGCTTTCAAACGACGAAATCAAGCGGTATTCCCGCCACCTGCTCCTGCCCGAAGTGGGCGTGGACGGGCAGGAAAAGCTCAAAGCCGCCAAGGTGCTCATCGTGGGGCTTGGCGGGCTTGGCGCGCCGCTTGCGCAGTACCTTGCGGCGGCGGGAATCGGCACGCTGGGGCTGCTGGACTTTGACAACGTTGAGGTGTCAAACCTCCAGCGGCAGATTATCCACGGCACGCGCGACGTTGGTCGCCCCAAGGTGGCAAGCGCGCGCGATGCCATAAAGCGCATAAACCCGTATGTGAACGTGAACATGCACAACTTCGCGCTCACGCGCGACAACGCGCTGGAGTTGTTCGCCGAGTACGACGTGATTGCCGACGGCACGGACAACTACAACACGCGCTACCTCGTGAACGATGCCTGCGTGCTGCTCGGAAAGCCCAACGTTTCGGCGGCAATCTACCAGTTCGAGGGGCAGGCGAGCGTGTACTTCGCAAAGCGCGGGCCGTGCTACCGCTGCGTCTACCCGTCGCCGCCGCCACCAGGTCTCGTGCCTTCTTGCGGCGAGGGCGGCGTCATCGGCGTTTTGCCCGGCATAATCGGCACGATTCAGGCGGCGGAAATCATCAAGCTCATCATCGGCGGCGCAAAGACGCTCACAGGAAGGCTTCTGCACTTTGACGCATGGAACATGAAGTTCCGCGAACTCAAATTGGAGAAAAACCCCGACTGCCCGATTTGCGGCAAGAACCCGACGATTACCAAACTCGACTCAATCGACTACGAGGAATTCTGCGGGCTTAAAAAGAAGAAGGAAGAGGACGCTGCGGTGGAGGCACTTGAGCCGAAGGAACTCAAGCGCAGAATCGACACGGGCGAGAAAATCAACATCGTGGACGTGCGCGAGCCGCACGAGCGCGCAATCTACAAGTTCCCGGGCGCACTCGTCATTCCGACGGGGCAGCTTGCGCGAAGGCAGGACGAGCTTGACGCGGGCGTGGACACGGTGTTCATCTGCAAGGAGGGCAAGCGCAGCATCCTTGCCGTCCACACGATTCAGGAAGCGGGCTTTACGGGCAAGTGCTTCAACCTCAAGGACGGAATAAACGGCTGGTCACGCGACGTTGACCCGACCGTTCCGCAATACTGATGGCAGACGGCGCGGATATTGACCAGTTCCCGTGCCGTCAGCACGATAGAAAGCGGCAATGCGTGGTGCGTTGCTGTTTTTTTCCTGTAATTTTTCTACTAAATCTATAGGAAAAGTTAATTTTATTTTAAGAAAAGACGGAAACGTTGTTCCCGTTGTGCCGATTGAATCGGCGATATTTTTATAGCGATGCCAACAGGAGAAAAATCATGGCAGAAGACAAAATCAACGCGCTCGGTGCCGCAGCCGCGTACAACCTTGCGAACGTAACGAAGACCGCGCCGCAGTACGGTGCGCTCACCCCCAAATGGCTCACGAAGTTCCTTGAGTTCAAGGGGCTTGAGACGGGTCTGTACCGCGTGAACAAAGTCGTGGAGGGCGACACCCCGCTCGACGTGCTTTGCAGCGCGACCAAAAAGAGCGACATCATTCCCGCTGGCTTTGTGCAGTACGAGGAAAAGCCGCGCGAATACCGCCTCAACTCAATCAGCACGATTATCAACGTGAACACCGCCGTTTCGGACGTGTACAGTGCCCCCTACGACCAGGTGAAAGAGCAGCTGAACCTCGCCATCGAGAGCCTTCGCGAGCGGCAGGAAAGCCAGCTCATCAACAACGACGACTACGGGCTTTTGAAGAACATTGCGCCAGAGCAGCACATCCAGCCGCGCCGCGCGGACGGCCGCCCCACGCCTGACGACCTTGACGAGCTTATCAGCAAGGTGTGGAAGGAGCCGAGTTTCTTCCTCGCCCACCCGCGCGCCATCGCAGCATTCGAGCGCGAGGCGACTCGCCGTGGCGTTCCGCCTGCAACGGTCACGCTCAACGGCGGCACGTTCATCCTTTGGCGCGGAATTCCGCTCATTCCTTCGGACAAGCTGCTTGTTGACGGCCTCAAAAAGCCGACGAGCCAGAGCGGAAAGACGAACATCCTCCTTATCCGCACGGGCGAGGCGAAGCGCGGCGTTGTGGGTCTGTTCCAGGCGAACCTCAAGAACGAGGCGGGGCGCGGGCTTTCCGTGCGCTTCCGCGGCATCGACGACAAGGGCGTGGCTTCGTACCTCCTTTCGCTGTACTGCTCTGCGGCAATCCTCGCCGACGACGCGATTGCGGTGCTCGAAGACGTAGAAGTGGGCAACTACTATGATTACGGCGAGTAATTCTTTTGCGCCCGAATCGCTGGGGCTGCCGAGCGAGCGCGAGATTGAGACGCTGGCGGGAAGTCTTTTCGCGGACTTCGACCCGGCGACGTGCGCGGCGGGAATCGACGACCTCGTGACCACGGGCAACACCGCAGTCATCAATCGCGCGGCGGAAAAGGTCGGCTCGTATTCGGCGGGATTTTTGTCCACGGGCGAGTACGAGCAGATTGTTTCCGAACTGTCCGTGGCATCGGGCGAGCTTGGCGAGTTTGCGGGCGTAACGCTCAACGAGCCGGGCGGAAGCGGCATTCCGGGTAGCTACGGATTTTCGGTTGCAGAGTCTTCCCCGAATGGCGGAGCCGTTTCCGCGCCCAAGACGGAAAAGCAGGGGACGGGCGACGCAAAATCGGGCTATTCCCCGCGCGTGATTTCTCAGGCGCAGGCGGACGAAATCACGCCGCCGTCGGCAAGCGAAGGCAGGGGCGGCGCGGCGGAGTCCGCGCAGGGCGTTGAGCCGCTTCCAAGCGACCGCACCGTAATCGGGTCAAAGACGCTCGGTCAAATCCGCGCCGACTTCCCGATTCTTGCCGAGCGCATACACGGAAACCGCCTCGTGTGGCTTGACAACGGAGCTACGACGCAGCGTCCGCGGCAGGTCATCGACAGGCTCTCGTACTACTACGAGCACGAGAATTCCAACGTGCACCGCGGCGTGCACGAGCTTGCAGACCGCTCCACCGACGCGCTGGAAAAGGCGCGGGAAACCGTGGCGCACTTCATCGGCGCGCCGAGCGCGGAGAACATCGTTTTTGTGCGCGGCACGACGGAAGCGATAAACCTTGTGGCGAACGCCTACGTCAAGCAGTATCTCACGCCCGGCGACGAAATCATCGTGACGCTCCTTGAGCATCACGCGAACATCGTGCCGTGGCAGCTTGTCGCCGAGGAGACGGGCGCGGTCATCAAGGTCGCGCCGATTGACGAAAGCGGGCAAATCATTTTGAGCGAGTTCGAGAAGCTCTTTACGCCGCGCACAAAGTTTGCGTCGGCGACGCAGGTGTCGAACGCGCTCGGAACGATTACGCCCGTCGCCGAGATGATTCAGATTGCGCACCGCCACGGCGTGCGAATCCTCATCGACGGCGCGCAGTCGGTCGCGCACCTCCCCGTGAACGTGAGCGCGCTCGACGCGGACTTCTTCGTGTTCAGCGGGCACAAAATCTACTCCCCGACGGGCGTGGGCGTGGTCTACGGAAAGAGCGACCTGCTGGCCGCAAGCCGTCCGTGGCAGGGCGGCGGCAACATGATTCGTGACGTGACGTTCGAGCGCACGATTTACAACGAGGCACCAGCAAAGTTCGAGGCGGGCACGGCGGCAATCGCGCAGATTGTCGGCTTGGGCGCGGCGTTGGACTACGTGTCGTCCATCGGCATTGCGGAAGTGTCGAGATGGGAGCATGAGCTGACGCAGTACGCGCTCGGCGAATTGCGAAAAATCCCCGGATTGCACCTTATCGGCAACGCGACGAACAAGGCGGGCGTGCTTTCGTTCGTCCTTGACGGGCACGACATTTTTGAGGTCGGCGAATACTTGAACGGCTTTGGCATTGCGGTGCGCTCAGGCCACCACTGCGCCCAGCCGGTGCTTCGGCACTACGGACTTGAAGGCACGGTGCGCCCCACACTCGCGCTCTACAACACGCCAGAGGACGTGGACGCGCTTGCAAAGGCGCTCAGAAGTTTGAAGTAACGATTTTTGGCAAGGGGCAAAAAGCCCCTTGTTTTTTTGTAAAATTTGATGATGTACAAAAAAAACGTCGGAGATTTTGATAAACAAAAAACTCCGATGTTTTTGTGATAATAATTAAAAAGATTTTTTTAGAAAAATCTAAATCGAATAAAACCAAGATTCGTCAACAAGGCTGTCTTCGGATTTTACGATATTTTTTCCTGCGTCAAAGCGCAACTCTTGATTTTTCACGCTCACGCGCGTATTTGCGTCAACGGATTTTGTGATAAATGCGTTTCCTCCGATTATCGCTCCCGCGCCAATTACAGTGTCTCCGCCCAAAATCGACGCTCCAGAGTAAATTGTAACGCCGTCTTCGATTGTCGGATGACGCTTCACTCCGCAAAGGTCGCGCCCCGCTCGCGTAGAAAGGGCTCCAAGCGTTACGCCTTGATAGAGTTTCACGTGTTCTCCGATGATGCACGTTTCTCCGATGACGATTCCCGTTCCGTGGTCAATAAAAAAATATCTGCCGATTTTTGCACCGGGATTTATATCGATTCCCGTTTGACTGTGAGCATATTCGCTCATAATACGTGGCAAAAGCGGAACTCCAAGCGAATAAAGCACGTGCGAAAGCCGATAAACCGTAATCGCAAAAAGCCCTGGATACGCGACGATGATTTCTGCCGCGTTTTCCGCCGCTGGGTCGCCGTCAAGAGCCGCCTGCACGTCCGTGTCAATGTCCGCCCGAACGTGAACGATTTGCTTCAAAAAATCGAGCGTGATTTCTTCTGCCGACCGACACAATTTTTCTTGCGGGATTTCCTCGTCAGGATGATAGCATTTGAGAGCGGTCATAATCTGCTTTTTGAGATTGATTGTAATGTCTTCCAAAAGCAGCGCAAGCGAGTTTTGCGGCGAAAACACTTTGAATGCCGTGTTTTTATAATAGCCTGGGTAAACAACGCGAAGGAGTTTTTCGGTGAGCGCGTTTACCGCGTCCTTGTTCGGATGGTCGTGAATATTCAGTTTATCGATTGCGCGTTCTTTGCCATAATCGTAAAATATATCGAGCGTGATTTCTCTCAAATTATCGGAAAGCGAGCCTGTCATTTTTCTACCCCATTTTTCCTAGTGTTTTTATATGATTTTCTCAATAATTCTAACGAAATCGCGCGTTCTTAGTCAATTCGAGTTTGAAAAAGCCTATTTGATTTTCATGTATTTTGCCGCAACGCTCTTGACTCTAAAAACGATTTTACGCTATGATAAAAAAATCATTTAGGGACGGTTAGCTCAGTTGGTAGAGTCCCTGGTTTACACCCAGGTTGTCGGGGGTTCGAGTCCCTCACCGTCCAACGTTTCGGGATGTAGCGCAGCTGGTAGCGCGCTTGGTTTGGGACCAAGATGTCGCAGGTTCAAATCCTGTCATCCCGACAAAAATCTCAAAAGAGACAAAAATCAAAGACAAATACAACGGAGGAACGTATGGCTGGAGCCAGTAAAAACTCGCGAACGACAGTTGCAACACAAAAATTCATTTGCCCTGATTGCGGTGGCGAAATCAACATGAAGACAATGTACGAAAACGGCAGACTAAAAAATCTTGCTGAATGTTCAAAATGCAAGCGACAAGAACGCCGTCCAAAGGATTTCAAATAATCTAAAAAACCGCCCGACAAAATCGTGCGGTTTTTTTGTGCCTCAAAAATGAACATCGTTTTTTTCAGTTCATATTCAAATCATTACGACCCACGGCGTTTTTGCACAAAAAGCCTCCCCTCCGCTTCTACGTGTCTTCGCGCTCTTTTGGAAAAAAATCCAGACCATTCGTTTTTTGTTGTTGCAGAAAAGCCCGCGCCGTTTTTGCTAGACCTTGACGAACGCGGAGAAATCGAAGAAAAAGCGCGTGGCGTGGGCTACGTTATTTTGGACGAAGCACATTCTGCAGCAGAAGATTTTGCGAATGAAATCGAAAAACTCGGCGCAGACATCGCAATTTCAGCCTCTCCCTGGGCAGACCCATTCGATTGGCTTTGCGTTAAAGACGGAATGATTGCCTCGATTCTTGAACAAAAAGGGATTCGCGCATTTTCCGCACCCGCACTTTCCGCGCTCAATTGCTTTGATAAATCGCGCACAAAAGAAGTCCTTTCGTTCCTTGGAATAAAAAGCGCACGCTCGATTGTGATTAAACACTGGCTTTTTTGGTGCGCTCACGCAAAAGGCGGCGTAAAAGAAAACGTCTACCGCTCGTTTGTGCTTTCAGAAATCGAAAAATTCCGCTATCCGCTTGTGATAAAAGACACGGTTGGACTAAGTTCGTTTGGAACGGTCGTTGTACACACGTTTTTGGAAGCAAAGGATTTTTTGCTTTCAAGGCGCAATTCTTCGGACAGAATCGTAGAAGAATACGTTGAAGGAAGGCAATTTGGACTTGAAATCCACGGAACGCCCGAAAAATACGAGGTTCTTCCGCCCGTCGAGTTTTCCACAACAAAGCACGGAATTACAAGTCCAAAGCAAGGCGTAAAATTTGGTCCCGATGTTTCTCTCAAAAGCGAAAAACTCGATTCCGACATGAAAAAACTCGCCACCTTTCTTTCGATAAAAGGAATCGCGCAAGTTGATTTGGTTTTTTGCGAAAACGAATGGACTGTCCTTGAAATAAATCCGCGACTTTCTGGAATGACGAGCGGTTACGCAGCAAGCATGAACAAAAGCGTTTTGGAACTTTTGTTTGACATTGCGCTCGGAAAAACGAGCGCGAAAAATATGCAAAAAACGCTCGATTTTAAGCTTCCTCCAATCGAAAACGAAAAAATGGACGAGATTTTTTCGCAAAACGGAGTTCTGTGCGTTTCAAGAATAGAAAACCGATTTGCAACGCAAAAACGTGCGCTCGGCTACACGACGCTCATTTTGGACGGAAAACTCGCGCTCGAAACTCTCAAAAAACTCAAAAAAAATGACGGCGAGTTAATTGAAGACTCGTTTTTGGAAAAAGCACAAATGCTCATGGAAAATCAAGGCGATTTTCACAAATAATGTGAGATTTCATTGATTAAAAGGTCGAGATTTTTGTAAGCGACGGCAGTTTTTGGAAGACTTTGCAAAAAAATCGTGCCGTACCGCTTTTCCATAAGCCGCCTGTCAAGAACAACGACCGCCCCTCTGTCATCTCCCCGCCGAATCAAGCGACCAAAACCTTGCCGAAAACGAATGACCGCCTCTGGAACAGACAATTCCATAAACGCATTTCCGCCATTTTTTTCGACGATTTCGCTCCGCGCGGCAAAAACGGGGTCGCTTGGAACAGAAAACGGCAATTTTACGATTACGACTTGCGAAAGCATTTTTCCAGGAACATCAACGCCTTCCCAAAATGAATCGGTTGCAAAAAGCACGTTTTTGCCGTTGCTCGAAAATTCCTTCAAAAGCCGAAATCGGTCGTCGTCGCCTTGCTTCAAAAGTTTTATGCCGGCTTTGCAGACAAAATCCAAAACGCCCTCCGCCGTTTTTTTGAGCATTTCGTAACTCGTAAAAAGCACAAGCGTGCGTCCACGCGCATTTTTTACGAGCGAGCACAGTGCTTTTTCCACAAAATCCTGAAAATCCTCGCGGTCTGGAAACGGCGCGTCGGAAGGAATCGCCAACAGCGCGTTTTTTTTATACGGAAACGGAGAAGCAACCGAACTTCGCACAACGTTTTTTTCGTCAATGCAAGAAATGCCGACTCTGTTTTCCCAAAAATCAAATCCGCCCGCAACCGAAAGCGTCGCGGACGTGCAAACAACGCTGTCCATTGGAGAAAAAACGCCTTCGTTCATCATAGACGAAATGTCAAGTGGCGTTTGAAAAAACTGAATGTAAAACGGAAGCGCATTTTCAGAAAGACTTTGAGAAAGCCTTTTTCGCTCAATCCAAAAAACCTTATCGGGGTATTTTTCTCGCTCGGAAAAAGAAGCAAAAAGAGAAACGAACGAATCAAGATTTTTCAAAACCGCGCGAACTTCCCAAACGACCGCTTCGTCCAAATCCTCGCTGTCGATTTTGTCCATAATCGAGCGAATCAAAGAGCAAATAGAAGAAAGTTTGTTGCAAACGAGTTCCATTTGAGAGCAAACGGCTTTGAACTCCAAATCGTTTTCATCGGAAATTCTTACGGACATTTTGTTTTTCAAAAATGAATCTGCAAGCACTTCGAGATTTTTGAATTGCTCTTTTATTTCTTCGATAATTATTTCAACGTGAGCCGTTTTGTCTTCGCCTTGAGAAAGCGCGGAAAGCGTGAACAAAAATCCGTGTGCGCTCGTGCGATTTTTTTTGAACAGAAGATTCAACTGCTTAAAAATCGAAAATCGATGCGCACAAAGACTAAAAAAACTCGTAGCCGCCTGCTCGATTCCGTGCGCTTCGTCAAAAACGATTCGTTTGTATGGCGGAAGGACAGCAGCGGAAGAAAAGCCCGCTCCGTCCAAGCGAGAAGCGATGTCTGCAAAAAGAAGATGATGATTTACGATGAGAATGTCCGATTCGGAGGCTTTGCGCCGCATTTTCATCACAAAGCACTTGTCAAAAAATTCGCATCTAACTCCAAGACAAGCGTCGGATTCAGAACAAACGCGCTGCCACAAACCTTCGCGCACCTTAAACGAAAGGTCACTTTTTGAACCAGTCAACGATTTTTGTGCAAAAGAAAAAAGATTGTCAAATTGAACGGTGTCCTCTGAAAAAAGTTCCCGCTCTTCAGAAAGTTCGTGAAGCCGTCGAAGGCAAATAAAATTCGCCCTCCCCTTCACGATTACGGCAGAAAAATCTTCTCCAACGACTTTTTGGGCGAGCGGAATGTCTTTTTCAAAAAGTTGTTGCTGAAGATTTATCGTTCCCGTTGAAATGACGACTTTTTCGTGATTGCGCTTTGCCCACAAAATCGAAGGAATTAAATACGCAAACGATTTTCCGACTCCCGTTCCCGCTTCAAAAACACCAACCGAAAGATTGTTGAACGCTTCGGAAATATCACGAACGAGAGCGATTTGACCAGGACGCTCCTCGTAACCGTCAAAAATGCGCGAAAGTGGACCGTTTTTTGACAAAATCGAAGCACATTCGTCGCTCGAAAGCGACACCAACGCCTTTTTTGAAAACGAAACGACAACGATACATTCTTTTACACTTTCATCAAGAACGACAAAACCGACTCCTCGCTCAGAACATTCGGCGGCAATTTCCATATCTTTTTCGCTCGATTCATACGGAAACGGGCGCACAACAACGATTGCTTCAACGTTTTCGTCAAAAACGATTTCCGCACTATTTTTTTGAATCGAAATGGGACTCGACAAACGAGCGTCAGAATCAAAAGCGCAAGCGGCAAAAAACGCTGGCGAAAGGTCGCAAAACGAGCGCAATGCGACAACAGAAAACAATTCTTGAGCAACCACGGTTTATCCTTACATTCCCATTCCGAGTTTTTTTACGAGTTTGTCGTTCAATGAGCGACATTCTTTTTCGTCAAGCCCAAGAGCGCGAGCGGCATTTAGGTCTGAAAGCGATTTTTCGTATTCTCCAAGTTCAAAATACGAAATTGCCCGCCTAAAATGCGCGTGCGACTGATACCCGTTCAATTCAAGCGAGCGCGAAAATGACTCTACGGCACTTGCATTTTCTCCGCGAATGCTTTGAACGATTCCAATGTAATAATACGAGCGAAAAGCCGCTGGGTCGTATTTAACGCTTTTGCAAAAATCGTCAAGCGCACGCTCGTAATCATTGTCCGCAAAATACGCCATACCCCTATGCTTGTGAATTACCGCAAGAACAGGCGCAGACGGCGTTGGCTCGGAATGTATTATGTCGGTGTAAATTTCCACGGCTTTTTTTAATTCCCCATTGTTATGCGCTTGAATCGCCTGCAAAATCATGTCGTCAATCGTTCCATGAACATACGGAGAAGCGCGGGCGAGCGACTTATGTTCCTCGCGGGGAGGCAAAAGGGAAACTTGAGAAAGCGTCAATTCGTCCGCCTTTTCGTAAAAAGCCGTCCGTCTCGACTCCACCTCGCCTTGCAATTTTTTTTGATAATCGCGAATTTCTTGAAAAATGATGTCAGCAAGGCTCAAACTCGCATTCATTGACGCAAGTTTTCGCTTTAGCGGCAAATCAAACGGCGTAAATTCGGTTTTATAAACGAGTTCGTGCTCCACTTCTGCCCAGGCATCTTGCAAAATCGTGCGGATTTGAATTTCGCAAACGATATTTTCTGGAAGCGGAAGTTCCAACGGCTTTGGCATACACTCTGGAGGTATTGCGATTAAAACGTGAACGCTCTCATATCCAAACTCTCTAAAATTTTGCTCCGCGCCTTTGTACTCAACCTCGCGAACGTCAAAATACTTTTTGACCTGCTTTTCGACTTCGCTCAAATCTTCCAAAAACGCGCAAATCACACGAATTCCCATCATGTCGGTAAGCGGAACAAAATTCGTTTTTTCCGCCTCGGACGCTTTTAAGCGCAACACTTTTCGGTAATAACTGCCAAAAGATTTTACCCTTGATTTATACGTTGGCATTGACGCAAGATGAATTGTTTGGCGCAACCGATTTTCTATATTCACGAGTATTTTTGAAAGAATTGGCGAATAAGATTCGTATGTATTTCTAATGTCATTTTTATTTGGTAATGAATTTATGCTGAGTTTCATACAATTATGTTAGCATTGAATCTCTGTAAAAGCAATTTTATAAAAAAATAAGCACCCTAAAAAGGGTGCTTTGATTTTTACAGAAGTCGCTTTCACGACTCCTGTTGCAAAATCTTTGCTTATTTTGCGTCTGAATCCGCTGCTGCGCCGCCATTTGACTGAGCGTTAGAATCAGAATCCGCGTTGAGGCTTGAGGTGAAAGTTGCCTCAGTAGCCTGCTTACTGCGCTCAAGATAGCGAACAACCTGCTTGTTGCCGAACTTGGTCATCTCAGCATTCTGGCGAGCCTTCTCTTTGCGAGTAACGATTCCCCAAAGGTCTTCGTCAGCAATGTCACGCTCGGTCGTGAGTTCTGCTTTGTCGTAGATGATTTTGACATCTTTGAAATAACCAATGAAGTCATCGCCGATGTGAGCAGCGTCGCGAGTAATCTGGAATCCTTCAAACTTCACAAATGGAAGTCCGCGAGGATAAATCGGGTACACGCGAATCTCGCGAGTGCGAACCTCAGAGATGTACTCTGGGTTGTTCCAAGTAAGTGTTTTCCAACCGTCGAATCCGAGGTATCCCATGAAGTAGCGGCGATGATTTCCGTCGGTATCTCCAAGGAGAACGTAGAGTCCGTGTGGGAAGTTCATACCCATTGTGGTAACAGCGATTGATTTGATTGTGCCAACGTTCTTAACGACACCGTAAGCGGGGGTATCCTCAGAATCCGCCTCAAAAAGAGTGCGTCCTGATGCTTTCTCCTCGTCGGTTGGTTCCTGGCGGTCGCCGTTGTCGTCAGCCGTAGCAAGTTCAGCATACGCTGGAATTGAGAACGGAGGAACGATTTTTGCATTTGCGTTAGATGCACCTGTTGGGAACACGACGCGAACACCCATGACTTTCTGTCCAGCGAAAGGCACTTTTGCGCTGTCGCGAACAGGAGCCGCAACAACCTGTGAAAGCGCGAGAGCATTCACATTGCGTGCTGAACTGTTAAGTTCAACCTCCCACTCTGCCATATAGAGAGAGGTCTTCATCAAAGACTTCTGCTCCTGGTCATAGGTAGCACCTGCTGCGATGCTGTAATCCATAACCGTGCGCTTGTTCTCATTTGGTTCGCTGCTCTCGTCATTTTCAGACATCTTAACATGGATGTCGGCATCGAGCAGAGAGAAGTCGATGAGAGTTGACTCTTTGGCGAAAGAATTTGCTCCAACGAGCATCATCGCCGCTGCTGATAAAACTAACGTTTTCTTCATTCCGAAGCTCCTTTAACTTCTTGTTGATGTAGCCTTGTATGCTCTAAAGTATCTATGAACTCCCCTTTTTTGTCAACGGTTTTTTTTTAATTTTGGTATTCATTAACAACGATACCGCCGATAAATAACACAATTTCTTCTATATTTTTGAAATTTGTGCGAATATTTTGACAAAAAAGAGAAATTCCACGCTGAATATCGCACGAAGAACCTTCTTCGCCAATGGCTTTTTCGGAAAGTCCAACGTACAAAACATTTTTTTCATCGCTCTCAAAAAGAAAGCAAAATTCAACACTCGTTCCAAGCGAAAAAAGCGGTCTAAGTCGCGGAGTTTGAGGACCTAACACAAGTTCGTCCACAAAAAGGCGAATTTCGCCCTGCGACGGAATGATTGGCAAAAATCGAATTTCAGAAACGATTTTTTCGCTCTCTCGCTCGGAAGAAATGCCGATTTTTGGAAAACGAAACGTGTATTTTTTTTCCTCCGAACACGAACTCAAAAGAAAAGAAAAAAGAATCAAAAAAACGGAACGCAAGATAATTTTTTGCATTTTTTTGCCTTTATTTTATGTCTGTAAAACCGCGCGAACGCTCAAAATGCGCAACAAACGCGGAAATCCCATTATATATTCCGAGAGAAAGCTTCTGCAAGTAGGAATTATCGATAAGCCTCGCCGCCTCGTCAGGATTTGTAACAAAACCGAGTTCAACCAAAACGGCTGGCATTTTTGAATTTCTGACAACAAAAAACTCGTCGGATTTTATTTTTCGATTTTGAGAAAGAGAGCCAACTTGAGCGGCGATTCCGTCGGAGATGAATTTTGCCATCAAAATGCTCTCCATCGTAAACTCTTCTTCCATCAAAACGTTCATAATTGGAAAAAGCGCGGGGTCTTCAACGCTGTTTTTATCAAGAACCGACCGACGATATTCTGGCGAAAGATACCACACTTCAAAACCGTTTACGTCTTTGTTTTTGTGCGAATTTGCGTGAACGGACACAAAAAGAATTGCCTCGTGTTCTTTAAGTTTTACCGAATTCGCGATTTCCGTGCGCTCGTCAAGCGAAAGATATTTGTCAGTTGAGCGCGTCATTAAGATTTTTTTGTCGGGATACGCTTTTTTGAGCCTCGAATACAAAAGTTTTGCGCACGCAAGATTTACGTCTTTTTCAAGCACTTTTGTGCTTTTTCCGTTTATTTTGTGTTCCGCCCACGCGCCGGGGTCTTTTCCGCCATGCCCCGCGTCTATCAAAATCGCACCGATTCGGTAAAGCGCGTCATTCGACTCGTCTTTTCTAAAAAACGAATCTGCGTCTTCTATAAATTTTTTTGTTACCAAAAGCGAACCGTCTTTTAATTCTGGCGCGTCGGACAAAAAAAGATGCTTAAAATCCCGCAAAACAAACGGGTCGTCAACTCGAAACGAAATTTGATGCCCCGACTTTTCAAGCATTCCGCTTTCCGAAAGAGAATCCCAAAAAACGGAAATGCCGAGCCGAGCCGACTCAGAAAGCAAATTCACTTTTGAAGCCGCAAACGTCTGGGGTGCAAAAAAAAGAAAAACGAACAGAAAAAAAAGCAGTTTCCGTTTGATTCGCACGCTATTCCTCCGAATCTGAAACGTAGAGTGCGCCTTGAAGCCCGCCACGAATGAGGGCAGTCCACAATTTTTTTCCAGAAAGTTCGCCGTGATTTTTTGCAAGAGAATCAAAAAGTTCTGCGGATTTTTTGAGCGAACGGTGATTCCAATCCACTTTTGAACCCAACTGCTCTGGAATAAAAGGCGCAATTTCGTGAGATGAAAGCACCGTTTCTGGGAAAGGACACGGTTCTTCTTCAGAAATGTCAAACGCACAAGGCGGAAAATCGTCTTCGTCGGCGTTTTTTTGAAAATGCAAAAACCGTTCGGTTTGAGCATTTTTTGGACAAAGCCGCAAAACGACTCTTGAAACGGCTTCTTCCGCGCCTTTTTTTGCCTCTTCGCGACTTAACGCCACGGCGATAATGTTTCCGCATTTTTCAACGTTGTTTCTTGGAAAATCGACTTCATCGCCTTCTTTTGCCCGTGGAAGCACGTCGCGAACTCCGTAAGCCGTGCGCGCTAAATCGAGTCCCTCAATGCTTTTTATTTTCCCAGGAATCGAAATCCACGCACGCTCCGCGCTAAACAGATTCGTTTTGATTTCGTAGATTTTGAACGGACTTTCCGCTCCCAAAACCGACTCATGCGGTTGCCACGGAATGCTCTCGCGCTTTGAAATAATTTCATCTGGAGGAAGATTCAGCGCGATTTTCATCGCTTCACAAGTCAAATCGATTCCGCTCGCATACGGAAAAGTCCAACCGCTCATGTATCCGCCAGAAAGTCGCGCGGCGATTTCTCCAATCATTGGACCGTTTTTTGTATACTTTATATCTGCTTTTGCAACTCCTCGATTTAATCCGAGAGCCTTGATTCCAAGCGCAAACGTGGCAATAAGTTCGTTTTTGATTTTTTCAGAAACCTTTGAAGGAAGCGAGTGTCCCATTTCTATAAAATACGGCGGAAAATAAACGTGCCTGTCCGCGAATCCCGTAATCGTAAGCGTTCCATCAAAAACAATCGCGTCAATCGAATACTCGTCGCCTTCCATAAAATCTTCGCAAATCGCACGCGCAGTCCGAGAATTTTTGACCGCCAAAGAAAGAGCCGAAAACAATTCATCTTTTGTGCGAACAAGTCGGCAACCTCTGCCACCCATATTGTCGCACGGTTTTACAACAAGCGGAAAATGCCCGCCGCCCACAGAAGATTCTTTGCAAAATGAATCGATTTCAGAGCGGGAAACTTCCTTAAAATGAGGACTCGGAACGTTTTTTTTCTTGAAACACGTTCGCATACGAACTTTGTCGCTTGCATTGAGCGCACTTTGAAACGGATGCGCTGAAAGTCCAAGTTTTTCTGCAACGTAAGACACGCTTGAAGAAAAATCAGTTCCAGCCGTAAAAACGCCAGATAAATCGCCACCCAAAGACCGCGCCAATTTTACCAAAGCCTCGCGGTCTTTTAAATCAATCGGCTCAAAGCGGTCAGCCATTGGCGCACACAAAGCATTAGGATTTGCGTCAACAACAACGCTTTCAACGCCCAGTTTTTTTGCTGCAAGAATCGCAGGTTTTTGCATTAAACCCGCTCCGAGTATTAAAATCTTTTTCATTTTTTAATGTTCCCCTCCATTCTTCAAATTCAAAAACAACTAGACATCTTTTTCCTTGACGCAATACGCTTCAAACGTATCTCCGAGAGAAAACGTGTGACTCAACGCACGATAAAACGACATTTTGAACGATTTTGGATTTTGACTTTCTTTTGACATTTCGTTGGAAAAAGCAGGAAATCGCTCAGGATGATGACCTGTAGACACCGTTTTTATAAGTTTAAAACCGTATTTTTTTAATATCGAACTCGCTCGTTTTGGTTCCCAAAGCGTATAATGGTCAGCAGGCGACGACTCAAAAAATTTTTTTGAATTAAAACGACCAGAAACGCCAGACGCGCTCGGCGTGGAAAATGCAAACACACCGCCCGTTTTTACAATTTTTGAAACGGTGCGCAAAACGGAATCGAGATTTTGAAAATGCTCAATGACATACCACATTGTTACGGCATCAAATTGCTTTACTCCAAAAAGACTCATTGGGTCAAATGCAGGAAATTTTGAAAGCGCGGCAGGATAATGCAACGTATTTCTAACATAATCTACCGCCTGTACACTTGCGTCAGTACCAAAAACTTGCCAACCAGAATCATTTGCCGCGTCAAGATACGGACCAAAGGCGCAGCCCACATCAAGCGTTGTTGGCGTAACAGATTTTCTGTGCATTTTCCTAAAAATCATGTCAACCATTCCCGTTCTGCGCACACATTGTCCTTTTATTTGCTGAAAATCATCGAGATACGTTTTTCCGTACTGTTTTTTGTAATCCTCAAAAAAATACGCTTCATCGTATTTTGTATCTTCTTCATCAAATGTCCACGACATATATAAAATCCCGCATGATGCACATCTTCTAAATGTATGCCTTGATGTTCTTGCAACAATCGGGTCGGGAGAAGAAAACGAATCTTCACGCGCACAAATGGGACACAAAAAACGCCGACCTTTTGAAAGCGCGCGAACAAAAGAACCGAGCGTTCGATTTTCGGCATTTTTTTCAGAACGCTCTTTTGCATTAAGCGGCGAAGACGGATAGAGCGCGGAAATCGTTTTCAACGTTTCTTCGATTTTGGACGGAAGCAATTCTTGCTTTTCTAAAATCAAAAATCCGTATTTTTTTGCAAGATTCGTGTGAAGAGCCGTCGTTCCAATCAAAAGCACGGCGCACCCTGCGGCAAGAGCCTCAAAAGCCGTAAATCCGTAATGCGTTACAACCAAATCAAATTCAAACAATTTTTCTTTTAAGTTTTGAATCGGTGGCAAAAATTCGATTTTTTTGCGGAGTTTTTCAGGAATTCGCTTTTCGGCATTTTCAACGTGCGTCGTAATCGCGGTGATTTTTCGATTTTCGTTTTGATTTTCCGACGCAGAGGCAAACGCGCAAGCGGCGGGAACAACTAAATCCGCAGGGTCTTCTCCTCCAAACGAAATCAAAACCGAACGAATTTCCGACGAATTTTTAGGACGCGCTTTTTCTCGAACGTTTTTTGGAAGCGGCACAAAAGCAGGATTTGAAATATTCGCAGGTCGCTCGATTCCGTAAGACGGAATAATGTCAAGAAGGCAATCGCAAAAATCCGTGTTGAGCGAGCCTTCGTCGATTGCCACAACGGGAGCCATGCGCGACAGTTTTTGCGCGAGCGGGCGTTCAAGCGAAAAAGCATCGGTTAAAATGAGCGAATAACCGCCCGCGCAGTTTTCTGAATGTTCAACATCTGAAAGAGCGCGAACGATTTGCCAATCGGAAAGCCCTTTTTCTTTTGCTTCTTGAATCAAAGAATCCGCTTCCAAAAGACCCGCGTCCTCTGGAATAAAAATGTCCGCTCCAATTTGACACGCAACCGAAAGACAACGGCGCAAATGCCCCGTTCCACGCCCTTTTTTTACGCACGGAACGCACAAAACGAGCGAAGAAACGTCTGGGCTTTGCACCGCTTCAACGATTTCTTTTGCAGAATACGGCATGAGCGCGTTTTTTGCAGAAAGAAATCGAACAAGCGCGAGGGCTTTTCTGTAATCAAGTGGCGTGTCTATCGTCGTTCTCAAAGAAGGAAAATTCCATTCTGCGGGAGAAGGAATCATCGCGCAAGCAAATCTATCGCTGTGATTGTAGAGAGCAGGTCCTACGTGTTCGTGGTCAAACGGGGAATCGGTGAGTTTTTTTGCTTCCAAAAGCGAATGAGCATTCAAAATCTCAACGCCGCTTCCATGCGGAAGCCCCATAAACGTGGCGTAATCGCATTTTCCTGTTTCTGTTCTTCGGACGTATTGTTCAATCAGGGCATTTGCCGCTTCATAAAACAAAAAAGGATTGTCGGCAGTCGCTCGCACAACCGCGTCTGCGCCCGTTTTTTCGATTAAAAGGCAAAATCTTTCAAGAACGTCCTCAAGAGGACCTACAAAAATTTCAAAACCGTTTCGCTTTGCGATTTGTTCAAGTGCTTCTGCACTTTTTTCGTCGGTTGCCACAAAATATCCGTCGGCTTTTACGCGCTTCATCGCGCACAGCGTCCAATCGAGCACGCTTTTTCCGCCAAGGTCTTTTAACGCCTTTCTAGGAAGTCTTGTGGAAGACAAGCGGCACTGCACCGCAACAATTGTCTTCATAAAATCCCCTCCATCCGCTTTTATTTTTCCGCTTTTTTTCGTTTTTCACAACTAGACAGATTTAACGAACGCGAGGATTTTTCAAAACGGTCGCTTGCGTTTTTGACGCGCTCAAACGCGTAGACTTTTTATCCGCCCCATTTTTCAACGAGCGAAACGGAATCGAGCCGAAAGCGATAGCGATTTTCTTTTACCCACCGTTTTGCATCTCGAAATTGATTCACCGCCTCAAAAAATCCGCACGAAGAACGCGGCAAAAAACGCCAAAACGCGCCGCTCGGAAGTTCGCCGTGGTCACGAACAAAAATCGGCGCGAGATTTTTCAAAAAAAATCGATTTGAATATTGACTTGCCGTGCTAATTTCGTCCGCTCGCTCCGAACCGTAAGAACACGCAAACGCCGCCGAAATCACCGTTTTTTCGCCCCAAAGCCACGAGCGAAACGAAAGGTCGAGCGTTTGCCAATACGAACTTTCCATCGTGTAATCGTAGCCGCCGAGTCGAATGAATTTTTGCCGATTAAACAACGCGATTCCGTCAAACGGATAGAGAGTTGAGATGCCGTCAACGATTTTTGCTGTGGAATCCACAAAAAAACGTGATTTTCTTGAAGAGGGACTAAAAACGATTGGAAACGAAACGCCGCCTTGGAGCGTAAGACGAGGAGAAACGCAATAAGGCTCGTTTTTTGTAAGACTTCCAAACAGTTGTGGCGAAAGAAAACCTTGCTGAATGTCGAGCGTATCTCGAAGAACCAAAAAATACGGAGTGTCGATTTCGCTTGCCGCAATGTTTACAAGGTCGCCATCGGTTACGCTTTCAAGCGGAATGATAAATTTCACCGACGTAAATCTCCGACTCGCGTCCTCGATTCCGTAATTGTCAGGATTCAATTCCATTGAAATCACGCGCTTAAATCCCATGCCAAGAAGCGTAAAAAGCGTTTTTTCTCGCCCTGGACTCCATCTGCGATTCAAAAGAACCGCCGAACAATCCATGCGCACATTCGGGCAGTTTTCTTCTCCGCCGATTATCGAGCGACTAATTTCTCGCTGATTAAAAACTGAAGGTATAGAATTCATCACAGCCTCCACACGCACCGTTTATTCCAGAAAAATCTTCGCTCTTTTTTGCCTTACAATGCTCAACAAACGCTTCATTTCCCGCGTTCCAGACTTCACAAACGCCTTCGCTCAACGCATTTCCCAAAATCCGAGAGCGAACCGCCGAGCGACAAAGCGGAACAGAACCGTCCGCCAAAATCGCCATATCGCGCCGCTGATGCCAGCACGGAAACCGAACGAGCGGCGAAAGGTCGGCAGGTTTTTTGTCTTGAATCAACGCGCACAGAGAATCAAATTTTCTGATTATCACGTTTCCAAGCGACGGATTCGATTTTTCGTGCCAAAATCGATAAAACGATTCCAATTCGCTTTCGTTTTCGTTCATACGAACAAATTGCGGATACACGCGCTCAGGGAAAAAATCTGAAAGGATTTTTACCGCTTGAACCGCCTTTTCAAAATCCACAGAAGTTCCGCCCCGAACTAAACTATACATTTCTTTCGTAAACGCATCGAGATGTACGATAAAGTCGATTTTTTCTTTTGCGTTTGGAAGCGACGAAAGTTTTTGCGCCAAATCGGTCGTAACTTCGATTCCGTCTGTTTCAATCACAAGATGAAAACCGCGCGAAACAACGCTTTCCGCGATTTTCAAAAAATCAGGATGCAAAAGCGGCTCTCCAAAAAGAGACGGCGAAATCGTTGCCAACGGATTTACGCTCAAAACGGAATCGAGAATTTTCTCAAAATCCAAAACGCTCATTGCGCTAAAATCCGAAAAATCAACGCCGTATTTTTCTGGGCAATAAATCGTTTTGTGATGACCTTTTGGAAAAATCTGAACGTCAACGCAATACGGAATCGTTCGCAAAACGAGCGGAGTCGAAGAAGCGATTTTTGAAATCGTTTCCGCGTCTTCGTTTCCGCTCAAAAGTGGCGCAAGGCGGTGGCACGCAATTTTTGAACCAGGTTCTGAAAGACAAAAAGACAAGCGCAACTGCCTAAAATCAGTGCCAGAAAGCACCGTTTCAATTTCAAACGAATTGATGTCGCCTTTCATTATGCTCATAAGCGCACTTCTTGTTGCAGGAATGTTTTTTTCACGCGCAATTTCAGAAAGAATCGCAGCCGCTCCCCCATCAATGATTTCTGGAGAGAGTCCGTAAGGATACCCGTCCGCAAACGTATATTCTGCTGCACATTCTGCGTGCGTGCAAAGCAGTTCTTGCGTGAGCGAATCGTTCAAAAACGGAAGGTCAATCCAAGAAAAAATCGCCGTTGTCGCTCCGCTTTTTTTACACGCTTGAGAAATTTCAAAAGCGATTTTTTGAGCGTCCCAAAAATCATCAAAAATTACGGTTGCGCCCTCAAAAAGTTCCAAAGGATTTTCTTTGCAAGAAAAAATAAATACGCGCTCGCCGTGCTTAAAAGCCCAAGAAAGTGACCGTTTTGCCGTTTTGACGAATTCGTCATCAAAAAGCGCGAAAGGCGCGAACAAAATAGAAATTGTTTCCATATTTCTTTATTTTCGGTTTTCCGACTCGAATTCTTTGACTTGTTCGGAAACTCGGTTAGTTTCCGAACAACTTTTTTACGAACGCTTATTTCTAGTCGATTTTTCTTGATTTTTTTGATACGATTTTTGCTCATGGAAGAAAAAAATCCCGCGTATTCTGTAAGCGAAGTTACTGAAATTGTAAAAAAACTCATCGAAAAAAATCTCCAAACGATTGTCGTTGAAGGCGAAGTTTCCAATTTTCGCCCCGCCACAAACGGACATCTTTACTTTACGCTCAAAGACGCGGGAGCGCAAATTGGCGCGGTGATGTTTCGCTCAAAAGCGGCGAGTCTTTCGTTTTCTCTCAAAGACGGGCTAAAAGTTCAGGCGGAAGGCGCGATTCAAGTGTACGCGCCGCAAGGTCGCTATCAAATTGTCATAAAAAATCTAAAAATCGCAGGCGAAGGCGATATTCTCAAAATAATCGAAGAGCGAAAGCAAAAACTCGCGGAGGAAGGCGTTTTTGCTCCAGACAAAAAAAAGCCGCTTCCAGAGTTTCCGCGCACGGTTGGCATTATAACAAGCCCCACGGGAGCGGCGGTCAGAGATATTTTGCAAATTGCGCGGCGACGAAATCAAAACGTAAACGTCATTATTCTTCCCGCTTTGGTTCAAGGAGAAGAGGCGGCAAAATCAATCGCAAAGCAAATAAAAACCGCAAACGCATTTTCGCTTTGCGACGTTTTGATTATTGGGCGAGGTGGCGGCTCGCTTGAAGATTTGCTTCCGTTTAGCGAAGAAAACGTTGTTCGCGCAATTTCTGAATCAAAAATTCCCACGGTGAGCGCAGTCGGGCACGAAATAGATTGGGCACTTTCAGATTACGCTGCGGACGTGCGCGCGCCTACGCCAAGCGCGGCGGCAGAACTCGTTTTTCCGCAAAAAGCAGAAATCCTTGAAGAAATCGACTTTCTTCAAAACGCGCTGCTTTCCAAAATCGAAAATCTCATACATACGATGCGGCTTTCTCTTAAAGCCTTTGATTCAAGCACGCTCGAAATGCGATTTTCGTCGATTTCGATTCCGCTTTCTGCAAAAATCTCGCTTTCAAAAAAAGAAATCGAAGAGAGCATGAAAAAAATCCTTTTTAACACGCGCACAAAAATCGAAAAAGCGGCGCAAACGATTGAAGACTCAAGCCCCAACTCGATTTTGTCTCGCGGATACGCCGTTGTTCGTAAGGCGGACGGAAACATTGTGCGAAAACAAAGCGACGTTTCTTTTGGCGAAAAAATCGAAATCACGCTAATGGACGGAAAACTCAACGCAGAGCGAACAAAATAAACTTGTTCAAAACAGAAAAATCAAAAATCGGAGGAAAAAAAATGCGAAAATCAAAGGAAAAAGAAAAAAACACAGAATCGTTTGAAGAACGACTGAAAAAACTCGAAAGCATTTCGGAAAAAATCCGCGAAAAAGACATCGGAATCGAAGACGCGCTTTTGTCTTTTGAAGAAGGCATAAAACTCGCAAAAGAACTCGAAAGCGAACTCGAAAAAATCGAAGGAAAAGTCCAGATTCTTTTGAACAGCCCGCTTGAAGAATTGGAAGCGGGAAAAAAAGGCGCAAAAGCGGAGTTAGACCTTTTTGCGCAAACGGACGCGCCAGAGGAGGGGCTTCGCATACATGGCTGAAAAGCCGCGAAGAGCCGTGCGGATTTTGAGGGAAGACGTTGCGCGCCGAATTGCTGCTGGCGAAGTCATAGAAAAACCCGCGTCGGTCGTGCGTGAACTTATGGATAACGCCGTGGATAGCGACGCAGATGAAATTCTCGTTGAAATTGAAGCGGGCGGCATTAAGCGCGTAAGCGTGATTGACAACGGTTCTGGAATGACGCACGACGATTTGGAGCATTGCGCGTTTCCTCACGCAACGAGCAAAATAATCGAAGCGGACGATTTGGATTTTCTTACAACGCTTGGATTTAGAGGCGAAGCACTCGCGTCAATCGCGGCGGTTTCTGAACTTTTTGTTACGAGCAAAAATGAACGACTTTCCGTTTCAAATCAAAATGGCAGAAAAATCACGCGCGTTCCTTTGTTTCAAAATGGAATCGGAACGCGCGTTGAAAGCAACAATCTTTTTTCGGATTTTCCTGCCCGAAGGCGATTTTTGAAAAAAAACGCGAGCGAAACGATGCAATGCCGCGAAACGTTCGTTGAAAAAGCCCTTCCACTTCCGAACGTTTCTTTTCAGTTTTTTGTGGATTCTCAAGAGCGGCTTTCGCTTCCAAAGGCAAAATCGCTTTCAGCAAGATTTGCGCGCGCGCTTGAATTTTCTTTTGAACAAACGGCACTTTTGAACGAAATCCAAGGAAGCGGCACGGAAGCCGACGGAAAAACGACATTTTCGTTTTCGATTGTGTTAGGCGACCCTTCAATTCGGAGAAACGACAGACGGCAGATTTTCATTTACGTGAACGGGCGGCGCGTAACTGATTTTTCACTCATGCAAGCGATTGAATACGGCTGTCAAGGTTTTTTTCCAAATGGAACGCACCCCGTAGCCGCTCTTTTTGCGCACGTTTCTCCCGCTTTGGTGGACTTCAACATTCACCCAGCAAAGCGAGAAATAAAATTCAAAGACCCCGCCCCGCTTCATCACGCGGTGAGTTCAAACATTCGCTCGTTTTTGCGCTCCGTAGCGTCAATTTCTGTTTCAAAAGGCGATTTTGAAGAAGCGGATTTTTCTCCTTCGGTTTTTGAAAAAGCAAAATCAAAAGAAATCGAGAAAAAAACGCTCTACAAAACGGATTTTGATTTTGGAAAAAGAATAATATCTGAGCCAAATTCGATTGGAATCAAAAATAAATCGCTTTCGCGGTTTTTGAATTTTGATTTTGGAAAAGAAACAAAAAATCTCGAAACCAAAAAAAACGGCGCGATTCGATACGTTGGACGCACCATGGAAACGTTTATTTTGGCAGAAAAAAACGACAGCCTTTTTGTAATCGACCAGCACGCAGTCCATGAACGCTTGCTTTTTGACGAGATTTTTTCTGCCGCTCTTTCTAGCAAAAATGCAGAGCCGCTTTTGATTCCGTACAAAATTCAAACCGACGACGAAGAAACGGAAGCAGCGATTGGAAGCGCATTGCAATCGCTTTCCGAAGTAGGATTTTCTGGAAGAAAAATCGGAGACGGCGAATTTGAGTTCAACACGGTGAGTGAAAAATGGACAGGCTCTCAAGAGGATTTTAAGAATGCGCTGCTTTCTTCAAAAAATGAAGAAGGAACTAGAAACATACTATACCGAGCGTGCGCGAGTGCGGCGTGCCGAAAAGCGGTTATGGCAGGAACGCCAATCAGCGACGAGTTTGCAAAAGAACTTTCCGAAAAAGCGTTTTTGCTTCCAGACCCGCATTGCCCGCACGGTCGCCCCGTCTTTTTCACGCTTTCCCGCGCTTGGCTCTACGAAAAAGTACGCCGCACAGAATAAAAACTGATAGATTTACTGAATGTATGCTCCAACTACGTTGGTTGAGTTTATCGAAATGCCAATAAAAAGGCAGCGGTGGTTTTGAAACCTTCAAGCCACCGCTTGTAATATATTCGGAGATGTTACAAAATGTATGCTGACCTGTAAGCAATATGCGGTGGTTGAGCTTGTCGAAACCACCGCTCCCAGCATACTTTCTGTAACACCACCATATATTCAACTTATTTTGCGTCAATATAGGGCGTTTCTGGCACAGGCTCTTCTTGATTTTTTTCTTCCTCCACATTTGGAGGAGTCGGCGCAGAAATCCGTTCGCTTTTGACTTCTTCCTTTTTTTCTTCGGGAACTTCAGGCGCAGAGCCACTAACGCGTTCGCCGCTCGAACTTCGCGATTCCCTCGGAAGCGCAGGCACAGTTTCGCTTCCGCCTCCCACGCGCTCACCGCTTGTGCTTCGCGATTCCCTCGGGAGCGCTGGCGCGGTTTCGCTTCCGCCGCCGACTCGCTCGCCACTTGAACTTCGCGATTCCCTCGGAAGCGCGGGCGCACTTTCGCTTCCGCCACCGACCCGCTCGCCACTTGAACTTCGCGATTCCCTCGGAAGCGCGGGCGCACTTTCGCTTCCGCCGCCAACGCGCTCGCCGTTTGCGCTTCGCGATTCTCTCGGGAGCGCGGGCGCGGATTCGCTTCCTCCGCCGACTCGCTCGCCACTCGAACTTCGCGATTCTTTCGGTAACGCGGGGGCAGTTTCGCTTCCGCCTCCGACTCGCTCGCCACTTGTGCTTCGCGATTCTCTTGGAAGCGCGGGCGCGGTTTCGCTTCCGCCTCCGACTCGCTCGCCACTCGAACTTCGCGATTCTTTCGGTAACGCGGGGGCAGTTTCGCTTCCGCCTCCGACTCGCTCGCCACTTGTGCTTCGCGATTCTCTTGGAAGCGCGGGCGCGGTTTCGCTTCCGCCTCCGACTCGCTCGCCACTCGAACTTCGCGATTCTCTCGGAAGCGCGGGGGCAGTTTCATTTCCGCCGCCGACTCGTTCGCCGCTCGAACTTCGCGATTCTCTCGGCAACGCGGGTGCGGATTCGCTTCCGCCGCCGACCCGCTCGCCGCTTGTGCTTCGCGATTCTCTCGGAAGCGCGGGCGCAGTTTCGCTTCCTCCGCCGACTCGCTCGCCACTCGAACTTCGCGATTCCCTCGGAAGCGCGGGCGCAGTTTCGCTTCCGCCGCCAACTCGTTCGCCGCTTGTGCTTCGCGATTCCCTCGGAAGCGCGGGCGCAGTTTCACTTCCGCCGCCAACGCGCTCTCCGCTTGTACTTCGCGATTCTCTCGGCAACGCGGGGGCGACGGATGTGTCGCTTCCCAAAATTTCCCCATCGTCGATTTTTTCTGCGACTGGGAGCGCGGGCGCAGAAACTTCCGCGTCGCTCACCGCTTCAGTTTTTCCACCACTTCCGTCGTCGCTTCTTGAACCAAAAGACTCCACCAATTCAGGTCCATTCTTTGCTCTAAACGCGATTTCTTCGTCCAAAAGTCGAATCATTTTTTCGATTTCGGGTCGCTGAAGCGTTTCGGGTTTTAATTCCAAATATCGAACGTAATTTGCACGAGCCTCTGGAAGTTGGTCTCGGCGGAGTTGCGTATTTGCACGATTCAATGTGGCTGGAGCATAATTTTCATCGGATTTTAGCGAGGCATCGTAATAATAATCCGCTTTCACGTAATTTCCGAGCGCGTAAGCGGCATTTCCCGCATTAAACAAAAGGACTTTTTCGTTTTCTTTTGGTTCTTCTTTTTTTAAGCCTTCTTCGGCGATGTCAATCGCTTTTTGGAACTCGCCAATTTGGTAATATGCAACCGAAAGATAGACAAAAACTTGCGGAAAATCGTCCGTTTCTCCCAAAAAAGACTCAAAAAGTGGCACGGCTTCTTCCGCTCGATTCATTCTAAAAACGTCAACCGCCTCGTCAAACTCATCAGCGCGTTCTGCGCGGCTTCTCGCTTCCGCTCGCTCTTTTTCAATTCTGCGAAGTTCCGCTTTTGAAATCGATTGGGAAAAAACGCTCTGCCCCAAAAAGACAGACGCAAGAAAAAATGCGGGAATTATTTTGCTCATTACGAGGCGCAGTTTCTGTACGTTCGGCATGAATTTTTCGCTCCATTGAGTTCGTTGTTTCACGGACATTTCCTTTTATTTTCGGCAATAAATGCCGAATATTTGATTTACTCGACAAAACGCAATGAACAAGTTTCGTTTTATGTAACAGATTTTCCTCGCAAAGTCCACCATTTGCGTATTTGACAGAGAACTTGAAAAATTATAGTCTAAAGAATCTTAACTTTCAGTGCGAAAAAATTGTGCGACCGTTTTTGGAGGAAATCGACACAATGATTTACATAGTGATAATCCTCGTCCTTGCAGTAGGAATCTGTTTTTTGGCGGTTTTCGCGCTCAAAAGCGTTTTTCAGCCAAAGCAAATAAGTTCAATAGCGAAGTTGATAAAGCAACAGCGTTATGCGGCGGCGCAAAAAGCAGCAAAGGCGATGATTGCAAAAAATCCAAGGGATTTTATCGCGCATTATTATCTAGGAAAAGCGTATCTTGCAGACAAAAAAAATGAACTCGCCCTTATGGAATATAAATTCGTAAATCAAAAGGCGATTTTTGACGGACAGATTCCAGAGGCGGAATTCCGAAAGCAACTCGCTCAACTTTTTATCAAATTCAATCAAACAGAAGACGCTCTCAAAGAATTTTTGCTTCTCACAAAATTAGAGCCTGCCGTTGCGGAAAATTATTTTCAAGTAGGAAAATTGTATGAAATGCAAAACCGCTACGACCAATCTCTCGGATTTTATCAAAAGGCAATCCAATTGGCTCCAAAGCACGTAAAGGCGCATGCCGCTTGCGGTTTGGCTTATTTTAGAACAAAGCAAGTCGATAAAGCAAAAAAAGAAATCGATTATGCGATAAAACTTAGTCCAGAAACTGCGTCAACCTATTATTACCTCGGAAAAATATTAAAAGAGCAGAAAGATTATTCTGGTGCGGTAAAAGCGTTTGAAAAATCGCTTCGAGACCCTGAATTTAAGCAACGCGCGCTTCTTGAGCGCGGTTCGTGCTACATGAGTGCGGGAGCCGAGGACAACGCAATCGCGGAATTTGACAAAGCGGTTCGCGCAAGCAAAGACGAGGGAGCGCAAGAAACGCTTTACGCGCACTATTTTCTTGCAGCGTGTTACGAAAAGCAACGCAATTTGGACAAAGCAATCGAGCATTGGCAGGCGATTTACAAAAAAAATCGCTCGTTTCGGGACGTTGGCGCGAAACTTTCAGAATACAAGGATTTACAGACAAACGACGCTCTTAAAGAGTTTTTAACGTGTTCTACACAGGAATTTGAAGAACTTTGCAAAAAAGTCGCTCTAAAAGGAATGGGATTTTCGGCGCAAAAAATGGAAGCGCAACATTGGGGCGTGCGGGTTCTTGCGATAGAAGGTTCAGACGGCGACGACTGGCGGAGCGTGAGGAAGCAACTGTTTTTGCTTGATTTTCACCGCGAAACAGAGCCGATTTCGGATTCAGAAATAAGGCGCGTTCTTGATTGGGCAAAATCTCATAATTGTGCAAAGGCGATTGTCCTTACGAGTTCTGGTTTTACAAGTGCGGCAACAGGTTTTGCGGAAAATCGTCCGATAGAGTTAATCGGAAAGGAAAAACTCGAAAGCATTCTTGACAAGGCTGGAGTTTAGAAAATTAGACTTTAGCAAAAATCGAGTTTTTCACTCACGGAGGCAAAGGTCAATGAAAATCCTGTGCGTTTCAGACCAAATCGACCCGCTCGTTTACAGCACAAAAGCAAAAGAGCGGTTTAATGACATCGACTTGGTACTTTGCGCTGGAGACTTGCCTTCAGAATATATTGACTTTATAGTTTCATCTCTCAACAAGCCAACGTATTTTGTTTTTGGAAATCACAATTTGAATGATTATCCGATTTATCACAAAGTTCCGTCTGCGCATGGAGCGCATCCTGTTTTTCGCGAAGAGCGCACGATTTTTGACATGAGCGGGCGGACGGGCGCGGATTACGTGGGATTTCGGGTAACAATGGATAAAAGGCTTTTGGTTGTGGGAAAAAATGGCAAAACCCGTCCGCTTTTGATTGCGGGCGTTTCTGGTTCGATTCGGTACAACAACGGATTGTGCCAATTCACAGAAGCGCAAATGCGGCGAAAATTGCTTTTTCTTGCCCCGCGTCTTCTTTGGAATAAGATTCGATACGGGACTTATCTGGATATTTTTCTAACACACGCTTCTCCAAGGCATATTCACGATAGAGAAGACCCGTGTCATATAGGTTTTGAATGTTTTAATACATTTATAAAAAAATATTCGCCAACGTTTTTTGTTCACGGGCATATTCATCTCTACGATATGAACGATAAAAGAAAAACGGAAGTAAAAACGCAAAACGGAAAAACGCTCGTTGTAAACGCATTTAGTCACGTAATTTTGGAATTCAACGGAGAATTTTTTGGAGAAAAAAATTCAGTTCAAAATATGTAAAAAAAGTGATTTGTTCTGAAATTATAGTTTTTGAATAGATTTAGTAAAGGGTGGAAAGGGGATTTTTATGACTCAACTGTTATCAGCGCAAACAGAAGAGGATTTTTTGAAAGCAAGGCATCGTGCGCTTTTTAACGAGGTGCAACACTTACTGACTCCAGGCGAAGCAGAACTCATTTCCTTTAAGGACATCAAGAATTTGCTAAAACCAAAGGGGGAAGTTTACGAAGGAATGAAAACCGTTCCTGTAAACCTAATCGTTGGAAGCGAAGGACGGTATCGCGATTTTGACAATCGATTTTTTCCGCGCTCCACGCATTTGAAAAATCGCTGGGAACACATTGACGCAGCGCATTTGCAGGACATTATTCTTCCGTCCGTGTCGCTTTACGAACTCGGTGGCGTGTATTTTGTCCGCGATGGAAATCATCGCGTGTCGGTCGCAAAGTCAAAAGGAATCGAGTTTATCGATGCGGAAGTC
Source organism: uncultured Treponema sp. (assembly GCA_937877535.1). GTDB lineage: Bacteria > Spirochaetota > Spirochaetia > Treponematales > Treponemataceae > Treponema_D. The sequence goes on along the minus strand of CALFJF010000039.1, from coordinate 39,736 downwards.
GTTTCTCTTCAAAGCGAAATCAAACTCCACCCTGGCGACTCTCTCAAAAAAATGAAAAAACAAGTCATCGAATATGAAAAACGAGTTTTTTACGGAGAAACGGGGTTTGGAGATGTTACGGATTATTGGTGCTTAGATTTTTCCGTACCTGGACAATATGACGTAATTTATAATCACATTCTTACCCATAAATATTATTTGAATCAATCGTTAGAAAACGAAATTGGCATGGACGAAGCGATGATTTCATGGTTAAGAATAGTGTATCTTCCGATATTAAACGTAATCGATAGGCATAAAGTCATGCGCTTTTTTAGAAGAAGAACAAAAAGCGACCTTTACGTCTGGATGATAAAATATTGGGACGACATAAAACGAAAATTCGGTGGCGATTTTCCGATTGACGAAATGGCGACAAAGTTCCTCAATGAACACAAAAAACCGCCACTTCTTAGAAGACTCAAAAACCGCCTTGCAGGAATCCTTATGAAAAAAAGACTTGCGGTGAGTGTGCCTTGATTTTTGTTGACGGTCAAAATATTCAATGGTAAAATCGAACAAATCGGCGGGACGTTTTCTCTTTTAGAGAACGAACGCTAAAAATCGCGCTTTTTAGCGTTTTTTACTTGCAGACTAAATTATTATATGTATTATACAAATTGGAGATATAGAAAAAATTGTATCAGGATACAATAACGTATATTCCACTTATAGGAATCATGGCTGTTGCGATTTTTGTTTTCGCGCTGCTCGTTGTAATCAAAATACGAAACACTGCAAAAGTCAGTTTCATCTCGTTTCTCGCGCTTTTTGTGCTTGTCTTTGCGTGCGTGAGAATGATTGTGCGTCAAGATGCGTTGCTTTTTAACCTTTTACTGTTGCTTTCAGTCGCGCTTTTGATTCCGTATTGCGTTATGCTCGCCTTTGGAAAACAAAAAGAAGCAACGCACGAACCGCAAAAGGACAGCGAAGAAGAAATTGAGCGGCAAGAAACTCCTAAAATCGTCGTTGAAGAAATCAAAACGGAAGAAATCAATCTTCTCGAAAAAGGGCGGGAATTTATGTCGCTTGCGGCGGGGTCGTTTCTTTCAAAAGAAGAAAAAGATGCGGATATTATACAACCGCTCCTTGATGCGATAACAAAAGCGTGTATTGAAACGGCGGGGGCAAACGGCGGTGCGCTTCTTTTAGTTGATGATTTTGACGACGTGATTTCCGTAAAGAGTTTTCAAGGCGATTTTCCGCCACCATACAAACTTCCAGATGACCTTCCGCACAAACCGCTTCGCGTGTCAACGAGTTTTAAGTACGCGCAATTTCCACTCCGCGACAATATTTTTGGAGAAGTCGCGAGTGCAGGAAGAAGCGAGTTGATTCCAGTTCCAAAAATGGACGACCGCATTTTTCAAAATGAGAGCGAGGATTTCTTAAAATTAGGAAGTTTTATCTTTATTCCGCTTCGAATTCGAGATAAAGACATCGTTGTGGGACTCGTTGCTCTTTCAAGGAATTTTGGCGAAGAACCGTTTGGCGACGAAGAATTCCGCCATGTTCAAACGCTTGCAAATTTTGCCGAAGACGCGCTCGCTACCACGATTAGTTTTAGGCAATACAAAGAACAGCAAGAACTCACAAAAGAAAGCGATATGGCTTCCAGTTTGCAACTCTCGCTTCTTCCAAAAAAAGTGCCGCAATTACAGGGCATTTCGTTTGGTTCGTTCAGCGAGCAAGTTGCGGGCGTTTGCTCGGATGCGTTTGACGTGATTCCAGCGCGGGCGGACAGAATTTCGTTCGTGCTTATGGACGTTGCGGGAAAAGGCATGAACTCGCTTCTTGTCATCACGATGATTCGCGCGATGTTCCGACTAATCGTAAACACAACGCAAACGGCGGGAACGATTTTGAGTTGGGCGAACCGTGGCATTTGCGCAGAAACAAACCTCGACCATTTTGCGTCCGTCGCGCTCATAAATTACGACCCCGCAAAGCGAAAAGTTCAACTTTCCACGGGAGGTACTGCCCCCGTTATGCGATTCAACGTAGCAAAAGGCGAACTCGAATCGGTAAGCGTTGCAAGCGAGCCTATTGGTGTTGAAAAAGGAAAAACATACAAAGACATCGAATTTACGGCAAACAAAGGCGATATACTGCTTTCTTACACGGACGGTCTTGTTGAAGCCCTAAACTCTGAAGGAAAACAGTACGAAATATCAAATGTGGCAGAAATCATAAAAGCAAACAGCCGTCTTTCTGGACGGGAAATCGCTTCTCTTATAAAATCAGACATCAAGAAGTTTATTGGAACATCGTTGCTGCACGATGACCAAACGCTTCTTGTAATAAAAATACAGTAATTGGCAAAGTCAATAAAAGGAGTTTTTAAGGAGTTTTCTATGGAACTGAAAATCAGAAAAAACGGTGATGTTTACATCATCGATGTTACTGGCGAAATGGATTTGTACAATTCATACAAATTAAAAGAATTGGTGATGAAAATGCTCGAAAAAAATGTAAAAAGTTTCATCATCAATTTGGAGCAAGTTGATTATATCGACTCATCGGGAATTGGCGCGTTGATTTACATTTGTTCCACAATCAAAAAGATGAATTTGAAACTCGCAATTTCAAACGTGCACGGGTCGGTCAAAAAAGTTATTGAACTCACAAAACTCACGGGGTATTTTCCAATCGCAAATAGCGTCGAAGAAGCTCTCCTCATGGTAAACGAGTAGCACAGACTTCAAAAAACAAAGGAAAAAGAAATGGAAGAAATCAAAGAATTGCGTTCTGACGACAACGACCCTCTTTTTGACACAACGAATATGCTCTATAAAGAGTTTCCGTCGGATTTTAGACAAATACGATATTTTACGCTCCTTATCGTGCAATCGGCACCGCTTGAAATAAAAGAAATCAATCTTCTTGAGCAGCAAATCAGCGAAGTGATAAAAAACGCCGTCAAACACGGAAATAACTGCGATTTGAACAAAAAAGTCAAAGTTTGGTATTCGTTCAGCCCGTCGCACGCGCACATTATCGTAAAAGACGAAGGCGAAGGTTTCAAAGACCTTGAAAAATGGAACGAGTTTAACCGAAAGCGACTTGAATATTTGCACACATCAGATTTTGAATCGCTTGCAAATTATGTGTCGTTTAGAACAGCGCGGTCGAGCGACCAAGATGGTGGAAACGCGCTTTTTGCGGCTCTTGAGTATTGGAATGGCGGTTTTGTTTACAATGGAAAGCGAAATGGAGTCGCAATGCTCAAAAAATTCCAAAAACGGCACACAGGAATCGCCGTTGACGCAGAATAAAAATTTGCAAACTTAGAGAGAAAACTAACAAACGTTTTCTCTCCAAAAACAAAAAAAGTCGGTTTTTATGCCGATTTTTTTTTCGTTTCTCGCACAAAGCCAAAGCGTTTTATTTCTTTTTTTTGATTTTTCTTCGTTTTTTTGTGTTTTTTTCAAAAACGACTTCCCAGATAGAGCCAAAAAGTTCGTTTGCGCAGTTTTCCCATGAAAATCGAGAACTCCAAGAAAGTCCGTCAGAAATCAATTTTTCGCGCTCGTCTTCGTCCAAAGAAGCGAGTTTTGAAAGCGAAAGTGAAAGCGAATCTTCGTCGGATTCGTCAAAATAAAGCGCGTTTTCGCCCGACATTTCTGGAAGTGCGCCGCTTTTTGCACACAAAACGGGAATTCCGCAACTCATCGCTTCCAAAACCGAGTTTCCGGAGCCTTCCACCGCCGACGGGCAAACAAAACCTTCCGCGTTGGCGTACAATTCTGGCACATTTTCCCGCGCAATCGCGCCCGTCATAAAAATGTCTTCGGAAAAAGGATTTATCGCAACTTCCTCGGAAACTTTTTCCGCCAACTCTCCCCCGCCGATTAAAACGAGTCTGTGAGGTTTTTCCGTTCTCGACTTAAACGCGCCAAATGCTCGAATCAATTTGCAGTGATTTTTTTCCGCGCTCGTCATGTCTGAATTGTACACAAAATAAGGTTTTTGCACAAAAATGATTCCAGAATCAGCGTTTGACACAGACGTTTTTTCCCGCGGATAAAAGTGCGCGTGGTCGATTCCGGGACGCACCACACGAATTTTTTCTTGCGGAATTGAAAGATTTTTCAAATCTTTTTTTAAGAATTGACTTGAAACTGCTATAATTTTTGCATTTTTGAGCGAAATCAAAAAACGTTTTTTTGAAAAAATCGAAAACGACTCTATTTTTTTTGAAACCATTTCAGAAATTATCAAAATGGCTGGAATTTTGCTTTTTAGCGGGCTGAATTTGTGCGGGCAAGGAAAAATCACCGCGTCATAACCGCGCTTTTTGAAAAACGACACGCACAAAAATGAATGCCACAATTCAATTCCAAACGTTGATTTTGGCAACAGCACTTCTTCAAAACTGATTTTTGCGTTCCCAATAGAATCTTCGTCAGGCACGTAATCGTATCGCTCGGACTCCTCGCCAAAAAGTTCCAATTCTAATTTTTCACCGTCTGGAATCTGAACGTTTTTGAGGGCGCGGAGCAACGATTTTATAAACTCCCCCGCCTCATTTTTTCCACACTCGCAACCGAACGTGTCAACACCAATTTTCATGGCATAAAATTATAGCGTCATTGTCTTTTCTGTGCTATAGTCGGTAAAATGATTCAACATAGTCAAAACGAAATTCAAAACGAGGAAATCGATTTTTCGTCGCTCGGACTCGATTCAAACATAACGGAAAAACTCAAACCGTTGGGAATTGAAAAACCGATGGCGGTTCAAAAAGAAGTCATCCCGCTCATTCTTCAAAAAAAAGACGTTGCGTTTCAAAGCGAAACGGGAACTGGAAAAACGCTCGCGTATCTTCTGCCCGCTTCCCAAATGAACGCGCGGATAATTGTCATTTCTCCAACGGCGGAATTGGGAGCGCAAATAAAAAGATACGCCAAAGAAAAATTGGGACTTTCGAGCGTTCTTGCCGCAGGCGGCTCTCCGATTCAGCGTCAGGCGGAATCTCTCAAAGAAAAACCCGCGGTCGTTTGCGCAACGGCGGCTAGAATCGTGGAACTTTCAAGGCTAAAAAAATTAAAAGTCCGAGATTTTTCGATACTCGTTTTAGACGAATTGGATAGACTGCTTTCGCCCGAACTTCGGGACAGCACGGAAGAAGCAATCAAAACATTTTCTCACGCGCAACTCATTTCGTGTAGCGCAACGATACCAAAAAAATCGCTTGAACTTCTCTCACGTTTTTCGCAAAAAAAAATCGAGTTAATTCGGCTTCCTCAAGAAAATGTGCTACAAAAACGCATTTTTCACATAGCGATTTTTTCGCAAACGCGGGATAAAATCGACACGCTCCGCCGATTTCTTTCTGCGGTCAAAGTCGAAAAAGCATTGATTTTTACGGCAAAAAGCGCGGACGTGCATTTGATTGCAGAAAAAATTTCTCGAAAAAACATAATTTGCGCCTCGTTGAGCGCGAAAAGCGGAAAAGTTGAGCGAAAAAGTACGATTGACCGATTCCGAAGCGGAAAAATTCGATTTCTGGTAACGAGCGACTTGACTTCGCGCGGAATGGACATCGATGGAATCACACACGTAATTCAAATGGACACGCCAGAAGATGCTGATTTTTTTGTCCACCGCGCAGGGCGAACCGCACGGGCGGGAAAAACGGGCACAAACGTCGTAATCGGAAACGCAAAAGACATGATTCGTCTTTCGACAATCGAAAAAAAACTCAAAATCGCCATACATCCACGCGAAATTCGCGGCGGGAAACTCATAAAAATCGAAGACGGCAACGAAACAATCAATGTATAGTACATCAGATTTTTGATGTATTGAAAAGGCGGGGTTTAGAATTGCACGAGCGGGGCTTTTCGCGGTATAATCAAAGAATCACTTTCAGAGGGCAAACGCGGTGTTCCTAAAATCACTAGACATTTTTGGATTCAAATCGTTCGCGGACAAAACGCACGTGGAGTTTGCGGACGGAATTACTGCGCTTTTAGGTCCAAACGGCTGCGGAAAAAGCAACGTCGTGGATGCCGTAAAATGGGTTCTTGCGGAAAACCGCGCAAAAAATCTGCGCGCAAGCACAATGGAAAGCGTCATTTTTAACGGCACGGAAACTCGCTCTCCGCTCAACGTGGCGGAAGTAACGCTCACAATTTCAAACGAAAAAAATCTGCTCAAATTTGATGCTCCAGAAATCGCGATTCGACGGCGGATTTATCGCTCTGGCGAAAACGAGTATTTTATCAACAATCGCTCTTGCGGTCCTACGGAAATCCGAAGGCTTTTTTTGGATACAGGAGTCGGAAAAGCGGCGTATTCTGTAATGGAGCAAGGAAAAATCGACCAGATTCTTTCGAGTAGACCAGAAGACCGCCGTTATCTTTTTGAGGAGGCGGCGGGAATTAGCCGAAGCAAACAAGAAGTCGCCGAGGCGGAAAAGGAACTTGAGCGCACGCGGCAAAATCTTTCGCAAATCGAAATCGCGCTTGGCGAAAACAAACGAACTTACGAGCAACTCAAAATCCAAAGCGAAAAAACAAAAAGATACCGCGTTCTCAAAGACGAGATTTTTGAATGTGAACTCGACATTCAACTTTTGAGGCTCAAAGTTGCAAACGAAAATCAAAATCACGGAAACGAAAAAAAAGCGTTTGTATCGGAAAATCTTTCAAAAGTGCGGCAGGAAATCGAAGCGATTTCAGAAGACGTTTCGCTTGGAAATGACAAAATCAAAGAATTTCAGACGCAAATGAGCAATCTTCAAAACGAAGTCGTGCGCATTCAAGCGGAAAAAACAGGCAAACTCGCGATGTCAAAAAAACTGTCGCTCGACCTTTCGCGCTCAAAAGAAAAAATCGGGCAAATCGAAGTCCGAAGCAAAGCGGTTGAAGAGCGCATTGAAAATTTGAGCGAAGAAATCGACGAGGAAGATGCCGACACGCACCAAAAAACGCGCTCGCTCCAAACGGTTCGCGAAAATATTGCGTCTTTTGAAGAAAACATCGCCCGCTCGGAAGAGCAAATCGCGGAAAACGGGAAGAAAAACGAAAAAAGTTCTCTTTTGCTTTTGCAAAAAAAAGAAGAGAAAAACGCGCTCGAAAAAAAACGCGCATCAATCACAGAAGACATCGTTCGTGCGCTTGATGCACGGCTTCGAGATTCGTCGTTTTCGGCGCAAAGCGTTTCAAAAGCGCGCGAAGAAATCGAAAGCGCAATCAAAAAAATCCATATTTCTGCCGAAGGAAAACTCGCGCTTTTTAAGGATTTTTCGACTTTGAACCTTTCCGCGCTTGACGCGCAAAAAATCGTAACCGAAGCCGTAAATTCGTTTGAAGAAATGGTTTTGCTTTCAAAAACAGCGGAAGAAGCGGTCAAAAATTACGAAAACGCGCTTCCCCATTTTATCAGCGAGTTTTTGTCGCCCGAAGGAATTATCACACAAAAGCGAGAAATCGACCTCAAAATCGACGCAATTTTGAAACTTCAAGAGGAAATCGAAAACGCGCAAGAAGAGCGAAAAAAAGAAAACGAAGCACTTTCTGCAACCATTTCCGACGCAAAAAGCACGATTATGTCTTTGAAAGTGAGCGAAGCGCAAATGGCAGCGCAAATCGAAGCGGCGCAAAAGCAAACGGATTTGCTCCGACGGCAACTTGCGCAAGAAAAAACGGCAAAAGCGCAATGCGACGACGAGTTTTTTTTGGAAGAAAAACGGCGAAACGAACTTTTGGAGCAAATCGAAGAAATCCAAGAATCGCTTTCAGAAATCGAAGTGCGCGGTTCGCAATGCGTGGAAGCGATGAACGCGCTCGACAAAGAAATTCGCGAAAAAAACTCAAGCATGAGCGGAAAACAAGACGAACTCAAAAAAAAACAATACGAAGAGCGCAAACTTTCGGCGAATCTTGAACGGCTTTCGCTTGACATAATACAAGCAGAAAGCGACATTCGTCATATAAAACAGATGTTCCTTGACCAGTATTCGCGCGACCTTTCGGAATTCAGCGAGCGCATGAGCGAAATCAAAAAAAGTCCGCAAGAAATCAGGCAGCAACTCGAAAAAGCGCGGGAAGAGCAACGTTCGCTCGGACAAGTGAATTTTATGGCGGTGGAGGAATTCGCCGAAATCAAAGAGCGGTACGAAAAACTCCAAGCAAGTTACGACGATACAAAAAAATCGCTCGACGACTTGCTTCGCATTTCCGAGGAGATTCGCTCAAAATCCTCGGAGTTGTTTTTGTCAACGTACAATAAAATCCGCTCGAATTTTCACAATATGTTCCGACGGCTTTTTGGCGGCGGGCGCGGAGCGTTGAAACTCACCGACCCCGAAAACGTGTTAACGAGCGGAATCGATATTTTTGCCCAGCCGCCTGGAAAAAAACTCGAAAACATCGCGCTGCTTTCTGGCGGAGAAAAAACGATGACGGCGGTCGCGCTTTTGTTTGCAACGTATCAAGTTCGCCCGTCCCCGTTCTGCCTTTTGGACGAAATCGACGCGGCGTTGGACGACAAAAACGTGATGAGTTTTGTTTCAGCATTGCGCTCGTTTTCGGAACTTTCGCAATACATCGTAATTACACACAACAAAAAAACGGTTCTTGGAGCCAAGACGATGCTCGGCGTTACGATGGAAGAAAGCGGCGTGAGCAAAATCATCACGATGCGACTCGACAAAAATCCAAACGATTTTCATTCCGAGGAAGAGGACGGAAAAGCCGATGATAATACAAGGACTTTTTCTGAAACGACTCCGTTTGAAGAAGAACAACTCGACGACGAAGAAGGCGTTTTTCCGATTCCTCGTCCACCCGCTCGCATTTTCAATGAAGACGGCACAATCACCGACCCTGTAATCGAAGAGAAAAAACGAAAAGAGCGAGCGGAAAAAGAGGCGAGGCAAAAAGTCCTAGAAACTCAAATGATGACAGAAACAAAAGGGGGAGAACACGATGGATTTTAACGATATGGCGGAAGACGCAAAAAGCAGCGTTTTGGATTCCATAAGGGAAAAACCGCACGTTGTGGCAGCGGTTGCTGGAATTTTGGTGCTGTTTTTGATTGCGATGATAATTTTGGCTTCCCAGACAAGCACAAAAAAAACACGACCGTCAAAGCAAGCAGAATTTCAAGCAAAAGCGGGCGTACTTATTCCTGACCCGCCAAACGTTGAAAGTGCGTATTATCAATACCGTTCCACGCCCGAAAAATGGGATGCTGGAGAGTCGCAAGAATTTTTTACTTCTCCAGACGACTCGGCAATGAACGCGCTCGAAAAGGCAAACGACAGTATTGCAGATGACATTTTGGAGGCGGTTCCATGAAAATCAATTTGAACAACAAAAAAATGCAAAAAAACGCGCTCGCGCTCGCGCTCACTTTTGCGGGCGTTTTGCAGGCGTTTTCGGCTTCAAACGGCGCGGTGAATGCGTCAATCAAGGGCGATTCTGACCTGACGGCGATGCGGTCTTCGAGCGAAAAAGAATCCTCACAAAAAAGCGAAAATGCTACTGCCACCGAACGAGTTTCTGACGACGAGGCACATCCTGAAAATGCGGAAATCGCGCGGAATCGAGATTTTGATGCGGGAAAAATAAACGAGCCGTCTGTGCAAGATTCTCTTGAAGAGCCAAAAGAAAGTGCGCCAAAAATCGCAGAGTCGCCCGCGTTGATTCAAAATCAAGAAAGTCAAAACGAACCAAAAATCGCGTCTTCTGAAATTGCAAACGAACAAAAAGCCGAAGAAAACGAAATCGAAAACGCGCACAGTTTGGCGGAAGCGGATTCTTTGGAAGAGGGCGAGCCAGAAATCGAAGATGCGCAGATTGTTCCGTCGCGAACCGTTACGATGAAAAATAATCAGCGTCTTTCCATAACGTATCCTGGGCGCGGCTGGGCGTTTTTGGGGGAAATTGACACGGGCGCGGAGGCGGCGCATCTTACGTTTCTTGGAAAAAGTCTTGGTCGCGAGGACACGGATTTTTCGTTGCGCTCAAAAAAATGCGGAGAAACGCTACTTCATTTTTACAAAACGGATTCTCTGACAGGGCGATACATCGACGACTATCTTCTTGTAAAAATCGAAGGCGAGAGCGAAAATCGCGAAGAAGAAGTTGTAGCCCCGCTGTATGCGGCGGAAGTTCCCGCAAAACCCGATATGTCGGTGGCGGCGCGAAAAGTTGAAAGCGTGGACGCAAACACCGAAGGACTTTCGCCGCTGCCTGAAATTCCTTCGGCAACGAGCGCAGAAATCACGGAAAGAAAAACGGAAATTCCTTCGATTCAAGACGACGGCGTTAGAACGGTAATTCAAGAAACGTCGCAAAAAGAAGCAGAAAACGAAGGAAGTTCTCTTTCAGCAAGCGAAGAAGGCGGTTTTACAAACGTTTTTGAGAAAAACAGTGCTCCTGCGATTGTGGAAACGGCTTCTCTTTTTGAAAAAGCGCAAGAAGCGTTCAACGAAGGAAAACTAAAAGAAGCCATTGCGCTCGCTCAAGCGGCTTTGGAAGCCATGGACGAATCCGACCGCGCGCTCTTTCTTTTGGGGCAAGCGTTTGAAGCAAAAAGCGAAGAGCGCAATATTCGGCGGGCGATTGAAAGTTACGACGCGCTCGTGCAAGGCTACCCTGCATCTGATTTGTGGGTTCCTGCAAATCAAAGGCTCATTTTTTTGCGGAGGTTTTACATCGATATACGCTAAAAACGCTTGTTTTAGAAAACTCAACATGAAGGTATGAAAAAAATGAAAGGAAAAAAGATGAAAATCACAAAACTTTTGACACTTTTTGCACTCATTTCGATTCTCTCTGCGTGTACAATCAGGGAGTCGGAGTTTGCAAAGCGAACGGTGAGCGTTCAAGGAACTGGCTCTGTTACGGTTGAAGCGGACAACGCAACGATTACGATGTCCGTGATTACACGCGCAGAAAACGTTGCAAAGGCGAGTTACGATAACGCAGAAATTATGGACAAAGTGCAAAAATCCATATTGAATCAAGGAATCGCAAAGGATTGCGTTACAACAGAAAATTATTCTGTTTTTCAAGAATCGCGCTACGATAACGGACAAAATATTCCAACTGGATACCGTGTTACAAATCAAGTAAAAGTTTTTGTAAAAGACATAGATTCTGTGAGCGGAATAATCGACGCTGCGTTAAACTCTGGAGCAAATCAACTTTCTTCTTTGCAATACGGAATTACGGACACGGAAACCGCAATTCGTCAAGCGCGAACGGTGGCAGTTCAACAAGCGCAAGAAGCGGCTCAGTTGATTGCGGGAACGAGCGGAGCAAAACTTGGCAAAGTCCTCAAAATCTCGGAGCAGCAAAATCAATCAAACAGGAGAAGCGTTATGTTTAAAGCTGCCGCTTACAACGGACTTGCGGACACGGTAACGGAAGAAAGCGCACCGACTCCCATTTCCGCAGGAAAAAGCACTATCACAGTAAGCGTGGACGCAATCTACGAATTAAAATAAAAAATGGAGTAAAAATCATGCTTGACTACAGATTCATAAAGGAACACCTCGACGAGGTGAAAGAAAACATCAAAAACCGCAACATGAACGCCGACGCGGATTTGGTCGTGCGGCTCTTCGACGAGCGCACCGCGCTCACCACGAAGCTGCAGGGCCTGCAGCAGAAGCGGAACGAGAACGCGAAGGCGATGAAGCAGAAGCTTTCGGGCGAGGAGCGGCAGAAGTTCATCGACGAGGGAAAGCAGATAAAGGAAGACGTCGCCGAGGTGGAGAAGGCGCTTGCCGACGTGGAGGCGCGGCTCGACGAGGCGGGGCGGCAGATTCCGAACATGGCGCACCCGAAGACTCCCATCGGGAAGCTCGACACGGAGAACCTTGAGGTGAAGGTGGTCGGAACGCCGAGGAAATTCGACTTCAAGCCGCGCGACCACGTTCAGCTCGGCGAGGAACTTGACATCATCGACTTCGAGCGCGGAACGAAAGTCTCGGGCCCCAAATTCTACTACCTCAAGAACGAGGCGGTCTTCTTGGAGGAGGCGCTCATCATGTACGCGCTCAACATCCTCAGGAAGCACGGCTTCACGCCGTTTATCACGCCCGATGTTGCGAAGGAGGAAATCCTCAAGGGAATCGGCTTCAACCCGCGCGGGAACGAGTCGAACGTGTACGCAATCGAGGAGGAGGGAACGTGCCTCGTGGCGACCGCCGAAATCACGCTCGGCGGCTTCCATTCGGGCGAAATCCTGGACAAGTCCGCGCTCCCGCTCTACTACTGCGGGCTTTCGCACTGCTTCAGGCGCGAGGCGGGCGGCGCGGGGCAGTTCTCAAAGGGGCTCTACCGCGTGCACCAGTTCGACAAGGTGGAGATGTTCGTCTACTGCCTCCCCGAGCAGTCGGACGAAATCCACGAGAAGCTCAGGCAGATTGAGGAGGAGATTTTCGTGGGGCTGGGGATTCCGTTCCATGTGGTTGACACCTGCACGGGCGACCTCGGCGCGCCCGCGTACCGCAAGTGGGACTTGGAGGCGTGGATGCCCGGGCGGGCGAACGAAGAGCACCCCGACGGCGACTGGGGCGAGGTCACGTCAACGTCGAACTGCACGGACTATCAGGCGCGGCGGCTCAACGTGAAGTTCCACGACGACGACGGAAAGAACAAGTTCGTCCACATGCTCAACGGAACGGCGATTGCCGTGGGGCGCGCCATGCTCGCGATTTTGGAGAACTACCAGAACGAGGACGGAAGCGTGACGGTTCCCGAAGTGCTGCGTCCGATGTGCGGCTTCGACAGAATCGGGCCGAAGAAAGACGTGAAGTCGCCTATTTATAAGCCTGCAAAAAAATAGAAAAACGAGGCAAAAATGTCAGACGTAAGCAAACAAAAACCACAAAACCGCTGGACAAAGGCGATTTTCTTTCTTTTGCTCTTTTTGTGCATAATCGTTGGCGGCGGACTTTTGAAAATCATGCAATCGTTTTTCAAACCCGTCGTTCTTTCGGTGCTTCTGTCGCTTGTATTTTTTCCAATCGTCAAAAAACTCAAAGAAAAATGGCACATTCCGTTTTGGCTTGGAATTACGCTCGTTTACGTTTTATTTTTTGGGATTTTTTTTGGAATCGGGAATATTCTCACAGCGAGTTTTAAGGCAATTTTAGGCTCGCTTCCCGATTACGAAGAAAAATTCCGCGCGATTTTTGGCGCGATTTCCGAAGCACTCGCAAAAAGGCACGACAATCCGCTCGTTGGATTTTTGAATTTTAACGACGAATTGTCGTTTTCTGAAAATATAATCGAGGCTTTGGACATTCAGGGCGTTCTCAAAAGCGCAGCGTTGGGTGCGGGTGGCACGTTCATCGCGTTTGTAAAATCGCTTTTTCTCGTTTCAATTCTTTCGATTTTTCTTCTTGCAGAAATGAATTCCACGGAGAAAAAAATCATCAGCGCGTTTGGAAACAAATATTCCACGCGCGTTCATCGCGTCATGCAAAACGTCATCACGGAAACGATGCATTATATTTCAATAAAATTCATCGCCTCGGTTGCAACGGGGCTTGTCATTTATGTTGTTTGCCACCTTGCGCGCATGGATTTTGCCGTTGTTTTTGCATTTTTAGCGTTCGTGATGAACTTTATTCCAACGTTTGGCTCGCTTGTGGCGTGGGGATTTACGTCGCTTTTCGCGCTCTTGCAATTTTACCCCTCCCCTGCCCCCGTTCTTGCAGTCATTGCGGGCGCGGCGGCTCCAAACATCATAATCGGGCAATTTATTGAACCAAAAATCGAAGGGCAAGATTTGGGATTAAGCACGTTTGTGATTTTGGTGAGTCTGTCGCTTTGGGGCTGGCTCTGGGGATTTATCGGTCTTTTACTTGCAGTCCCACTTATGGTTATAGTAAAAATCGTGTGCGAAAATGTGTCGTTTTTACAACCCATTGCGATTTTCCTTGGACACAAACCGCATCGCGTTTCAGAATCAAAAAACAAAGAGCAACATCTTGAAGAACTTGAAGAAGTCACCGAAAGCGCAGAAAACGACGAAACGGCAGAAATCAAACTTGACGACGGAAGGCGGTAAAAACGCTTTTTTTGTCATTTGAAATAATCCGAAAGAAAACGCACGTCTTCCATTCTGGCAGAAGAAATGCGACAAAGCGCACCGAGCGCAGTCGGTTTTTCATTTTCCGCCTTTTCCAAAACTCGAACGACGGTGATTGAAATTGCGATTTTTCTTTCTTTGAGCGGGTGCGGAAGCGGGAATCGGAGTTCAAAAGCCACTTCGTCGCCTTCAAAAAGCGGAAGCAATTCAGAATCAAACGAACAAAGGCACACTCGATTTTTATCCAAAAACGGAATAAAAACCTCGCTTTGCTCATTTTCTTTTTTTTGCATATCAAAAAGAAGCGCACGCGAAAGCGCAATAATCGCCTCGTCTTTTTCCCAACCTTTTGGCAAAAAAGAACGCGCCAAATCAGTTTCTTCCTCGGAAAGTCCAGAAAAATCCGTCAAAAAATGCTCAAAAACGGAACACAAAAGTGCGCGTTTATTCATAAAACGAACGCCGTCCGTTTCTTCCTCGCGCTCCAAAAAAAGCGTCGCGGAAATTCGCTTTTCCTCCGATTTTACTCGCTCTTTTTGAGGAACAAACGCTCGGCTCATAACGGCGGGAGCCACAAACGCAATGCCTGCGCGGACTTTTTTCATTTCGGACTGAAAAAACACGGGAACGCCGTTCCATTCAAAACGAACCGTAACGACTTCGCCCGCAAAAGCGGCAACGTCTGGCGTGGGACGAGAAACGAGAATCACGCCGTTGTCTAAAACGGTGAGTTTTCCAGCCTCAACGGTCGCAGGAAGACCGCAGTCGCTATCGATTGAAATGGGAATTCTGCCGTTTGAAAGCGACGAAAGAACGATACTTCGCTCAACGGAAGAAAGATGGGCATTTTGTACTTTGTTTTCGATTTTCGCGCTCGTTTTTATATCGTTCACTGTTTCGCCTCCTCCGTTTTTTCGTCAGATTTTTGTTTTGGTCGGATTTTGATTTGGTCGATTTTCCACGTTTCGTCTTCGTTTGTCCAAAAAAGCAAAACGTCAAAATCTTCTCCAAATCGAACAAGAATTTCCCAATTCGTTCCAAGATAGTGAACGTTTCCAAAAATCCAAGGAGCGTTTTTGTATTTTTTTTCCGAAAAATCGCGGTAAAAAAGCGCGAGCGAATAAAGGCAGCCTTTTGCCATAAACGAATCAACGTTTTCGCCTTTTGAAAGAGAAGCGCAAAAAGCAGCAATTTCAGATTTGAGCGATTTTGGAAGAGCCGTTACATCAAGAGAACCAAAATTATCAATGAACGGAAAAATATTTTTTTGAGGAAGCGACGACACAATCGAGATAGGACTTAATTTTACAGAAGACGAAATATGCTCCTCGCGTTTTTTTTCGGTAAGCCGCCCTTTTTCAAGTTCCAAAGTCCAAGCAAAAGAATTCGCCATTCGCTCAGTTTCCGCTCGGAGCGTTTCTTCTTCAAATATTTCCGAATCTTGATTTTGATTCGAGCAAGAAAAAAAGAGAAAAATCGCAGAAATCAAAAGAAAAAAAAGACAGCGCATAGTTTGATGAACATTATATCACGCGGAGTTTTTTTTTTGAAGTTTCTCCCTCGCCACTTCTAATTTAAGAGCGTTTTATTTATAATTTCAACGAAAAAGAAAACTATTCAAAACAGTTCAATTTTAGAACATCACACAGTCAAATCATTTTCTGGGGGAACAAGTATGGCTTTAACGCTCGCCGAAAAAATTTTGCAGGAACACATCGTTTCCGATGCGTGTTCAGAAACGGAATTCAAAAAAGGAACGCCGATTGCTCGCGGCGCGGACATTGCGATAAAAATTGACCAGACGCTTACGCAAGACGCAACGGGCACGATGGCGTATTTGCAGTTTGAAACGATTGGCATTCCGCGCGTCAAAACAGAAGTGAGCGTGTCATACATTGACCACAACACCTTGCAGACTGACTACAAGAACATGGACGACCACCGCTATTTGCAGACGGTCGCCGCCAAATACGGCTTGTATTTTAGCCGCGCGGGAAACGGCATTTGTCATCAGGCGCATTTGGAGCGGTTCGGGAAACCGGGAAAAACCTTGCTCGGTTCGGACAGCCATACGCCCACGGGCGGCGGCATCGGCATGATTGCCATTGGTGCGGGCGGGCTTGATGTTGCCGTGGCGATGGGTGGCGGCGCATTCCATACGCCCATGCCCAAAATTTTTGGCGTGGAACTGACGGGGCAACTCAAAAAAGGCGTTTCGGCAAAGGACATCATTCTTGAAGTGTTGCGGAGAGAAAGCGTAAAAGGCGGCGTGGGCGCAATTTACGAATATTACGGCGACGGTGTGGCGACTTTGACCGTGCCTCAGCGGGCAACCGTAACGAACATGGGCGCGGAACTGGGCGCGACCACTTCCATTTTTCCGTCGGACGAATCGACCAAGCGATTTTTGGAATCCATGGGGCGCGGAGAAGACTGGACGGAACAAAAAGCAGACGAAGGCGCGGTGTACGACAAAGTGATAAAAATCAATTTGAGCGAATTGCAGCCGCTTGCCGCCTGCCCGCACTCCCCTGACGCGGTGCAGCCGATTGCAAACCTTGCGGGAAAACCGATTACGCAGGTGGCGATTGGCTCATGCACCAACTCGTCGCTGGACGATTTGGAAAGCGTGGCGGCAATCGTCAAAGGAAAGCACATTGCGCCGGGCGTGGAAGCAGGCATTGCCCCCGGAAGCCGCGCCACGCTCCTTATGGCAGACAAGGCGGGCATTCTAGGCGACCTGATTGCGGCGGGCTTCCGCATTTTGGAAAGCGCGTGCGGTCCGTGCATTGGCATGGGATTTGCGCCCAACAGCGAAGGCGTTTCCCTGCGCACCTTTAACCGCAACTTTAAAGGACGAAGCGGAACGGCAGACGCAAATGTGTATTTGGTTTCGCCCGAAACGGCGGCGGCATCTGCTATTACGGGCGTGTTCACCGACGCGACCACGTTACAGTACGATGACCCCGCCTATACGACGGGCGTGCGCCTGAGTTTGCTGAACGGCGGCGACAAACGGCTTTCGCTCAAACAAGTGCAGGATTTTGCGACCGACAGCGGCATGCTCATTCCGCCGCTTGCCCAAAAAGACGCTTCCCAAGTGGAAATCCTGCGCGGTCCGAACATCAAGCCGTGCCCGCCCTGCCGCGAAACAGCGGACAGCCTTACCTTCCCCGTGCTTTTAAAGGCGGGCGACAATGTTTCTACCGATGACATTATGCCGGCGGGCACTAAAGTGCTGCCGTTCCGCTCAAACGTGCCTGAAATCAGCAAATTCACTTACGAACGGC
Source organism: uncultured Treponema sp. (assembly GCA_937877535.1). Taxonomy (GTDB): domain Bacteria; phylum Spirochaetota; class Spirochaetia; order Treponematales; family Treponemataceae; genus Treponema_D. The sequence goes on along the minus strand of CALFJF010000039.1, from coordinate 22,346 downwards.
TGGACGCGCACTTTTACGAGCGCGCAAAGGAAACGGATTTTGGCGGATGCTTTGTCGTTGGCGCGGAAAACTTTGGGCAAGGCTCTAGCCGCGAACACGCCGCGTTAGGTCCGATGTACCTTGGCGTTCGCGCCGTGATTGTAAAGAGTTTTGCGCGCATTCACAAAGCAAACCTGATTAACTACAACATCATTCCGATTACCTTTGCCAATCCCGCCGACTACGACAAAATTGCCGTGGGCGACACGCTCACGCTGAATAATATTACAAAATCGCTCAAAGACGGCACGCCGTTTGAGATTACCGTTAAAGGCAGCAACGGCGAAATCAAAATTGAAGGCGTAAACGATTTGGCAAAGCGAAGCCGCGACATCTTGCTTGCGGGCGGGCTTGCCGCATACACGCGCAAGGGCGGAAACTAAAATCACAAAGCGTTTTTGGTCGAAATTGAGACCGAAAACGCTTTTGAAATTGTCTAAAAGTCGTCTAAAAAAGAGATGAGATTGTTGCCTCGAATGCAAAAAATGACACACGGAAAAGGTTTTTACAAAAAAATGAACTTTTCTTACACTTTGAGCGGAATCGTTTTGAGTTTTTGAAAAAGTAGTCGAGCGAGAAAAAATCAAAGAAAATTGTTTCAAAACGCACGTTTTCTCGCTCGGTTTAATCTAAAAATCGGAGTAAAAAATGAACGTTCACAACATAATGGAAGACGTGGTTTCAGAGCGCGTTGATAATCTGTACGAAAGCCTTTTAGAAGACAACGTGGCGTGGCTTTCTTGCGCGTGCGAAAATTGCCGACTTGACGCAAAAAGTTACGTGCTAAACAGGATTCCGCCAAAGTACGTGGTTTCTGGACGCGGCGTTACGCACAGCACTGATTTTTTTTCAACGGACAACCAAATTCGCGCAGACATTGACGCGCTTGGAATGGAGGGCATTCGACTCATAAGCGAAACAAAGCGACCGTTTCACACGCTTTCACGCGCAGAATGCGAAACGGTGGAAAGCACGGGAACGCCCGTGTTCAATTTTCCAACGTTTTCAGGCTCGATTCTTGACGGAGCCACGTTCGAGCCGATTTCTGGCGCGGAGATTTTGCTAAAACTCCACGGGGAAAACGCGCCAATGGCAGACAAAACCTGGTCAAATCCCGCGATGACGTACCGCTCAACGCATGGAACGTACTCGTTTTGGGTTCGACCGATTCAAGCCGAAGCAATTCAAGAATCAATGCGATTTGATTTTACAATAGAAGTTTCTGCTACGGGCTACAAAAGCGCAGTGAGTTCGTTTAGCGTTCCAGTTGAAAGCGAAGCCGCTCCCCGAAAAAGCCTTGACTCAACGTATTCGCTCAAAATCCGCGACATCATTTTATTCAAAGACGACGGGAACGTCGCAAATGACGACGATTAAAAATATGAAAAAAACGTTTTTTTGCCTTTGCTTTTTGCTCATTTTTTCTGCTCCGTTTTTTTCTCAAAAAAATGACTCCAAGGAAAATCGGAAAAAACAAGAAACAAGTCGCGAAATTGTAAAAATCGTTGAAGCCGTTGTGATTGCAACGGTAATTGTTGGAGGTGGCGGAATCGCGCTGCACATTTACAGAAAATCAAAAACGCAAAAATGAACGGTGTGGCTTTGATTTTGCACAATCAGAGCGTTTATCGAGCAGATTGCCGTACCCCAAATTCTTCAAGCGAATGAACGGTGCGATAAACGGTTGCGCGACCAACGCATGAATCTTTTGCTTTTGCAATATAATACAATTCTTTACAAGAACAATCAGGATTTTCAAGAATCAAAGAAACGAGCGCACGGCGTTGAGCCGTAATTCTTCCGCCATTTTTTCTAAACGTCAAAAGGATTTCATCGATTTTATTCTTCATTACATTTTCCTTAAAAAAGTGCTGCCTGGAAACTATTTCAATTTATTCAAAAAGGTACTTCAAAAATATGATAGTTAGCATAAACTAACAAAGAGAAAAAATCAAGAATCCAAAACGATTTTGAAAACAGCATTTTAAGATTCTCAAAAGTCCAAAACAAAAAGGTCGGCGATTTTGAGAATCTTAGGACGTTTTATCGGATTGCGTCGATGTTCGCTTGCCCCGCTTTTACAAAAGGAAGGACGTTTTCGCCGCCGTCGATTTTTACGCAAACAAATCTCGGTCCGCTTCCAGAAAACGCTTCTTTTTTCCAAGATTCGTCAGTCGTTGCGTCAAACGCACGAATTCCAAAGCCTTCTGCGATTTTCACAAAATCGAGCCGCTTGGAAAAAGTACTCGCGCTGTAATTTTTGTCAAAAAGAAATTCCTGTTGCTGCCGAACCATTCCAAGGCAACCGTTGTCAAGCACGATTACCGTAACGTCAACACCGAGTTCAGAAAGCGTTGCGAGTTCTTGAATGTTCATCATAATCGAGCCGTCGCCAGAAAAACAGACAATTCGCTTTTTCGGCAACGAAAGAGCCGCCCCGATTGCCGCGGGAAGTCCGAAGCCCATCGTTCCAAGCGAACCAGACGTAAGAAATTGCCGCGTGTGCGTAAAACGATAGCCTTGCGCCGTCCACATTTGATGCTGCCCTACGTCCGTGGAAACGATTATGTCGTCTGCGTTTTTGCCGCTTTTTTCTGCAATTTCTGGAATCGAACGGATAAAATCAAGCGGATTTTGAAACGACGATTTTTCTTTTGCGCCACTTTCATTTTTTTCGATTTTCTTTTCCTCTTGGCATTTTTTGAACCATTGAGTTCGAGCAAAAACGAGATTTTCGTCCACGCTCAATTTTTTCATTTCAGAGATGATTTTTGAAAACGAGAGCGCACAATCATCGATTATCGCTTCAGTAGCGTTGATAATTTTGTTCACTTCGGCAGCGTCAATGTCAATATGAAGGATTTTTGCGTTCGGGCAAAATTGTTCAACAACGCCTGTTGCTCTGTCGTCAAATCTCGCGCCCGCCGCCAAAACAAGGTCAGCGTCGTGCATTGCGCGGTTTGCGCAAAGAGAGCCGTGCATTCCAACCATTCCAAGAAAAGCAGGAGAATCCACGGGCACAACGCCCAACGCCATAAGCGAAGACACAACGGGGCAATCAAAAATCTCAAGAAACTCGCGAATTTTCTCCTCGGCACACGGATTATTTGAGCCACCTCCAAGATACAAAACGGGGCGTTTTGACGAAAGCAACGCCGTAGCAAATTTGTGAGAAAGCGCTATAGCTTCCTCGCCCGTTGTTCTAAAACGAACGCCCTTGCCGCTTTTTACATATTCGTCGTACACCGTTTTGAAACACGTCGAAAAATCATCTGGAATGTCAGAAAGTTCAAGTTGCACGTTCCGAGGCACGTCAATCAAAACAGGTCCTGGTCGCCCGCTTTCGGCAATCGCAAACGCAAGCGGAATCGCGCGAATCAACTCGCTCGCGCTTTTGACGAGCATCGAATGTTTTGTAATCGGAAACGAAAGTCCAAACGTGTCCGCTTCTTGAAATGCGTCCGTTCCAACAAGATTCAAATTCACCTGCCCCGTAATCGCCACGAGTGGAATGGAATCGCTCCGCGCATCGGCGATTGCTGTAAGAAGATTCATCGCGCCAGGACCGCTTGTAGCAAAGCACACTCCCGCTTTTCCGCTCACTCGCGCCATGCCTTGCGCAATAAATCCCGCCGCCTGCTCGTGGCGCACCAAAATATGCCGAATCCCAGAGCGAGCAAGTTCATCGTAAAGTGGCAAAATCGAGCCGCCAGGAATTCCAGAAACTGTTTTTATTCCGTTTTGCTTCAAAAGTTCAATGATTATTTGAGAGCCTGTTCGTTTTTGAGCCATAAAAGTCCCCTGAAAAAGAATAAACCGTTCAAAAACTTCTGTTTCAGAACGGTTTTATTTTATAAAATCGCCAAAGAATTTGGAACGGGAACGCGGTTTTTGAGGCAGGGAAAATCAATTTCTTTTTTATTTTCCGAGGTCGATATTTCGGCGACTGTACGTTGCTGGATTGTATTTTTCGAGTTCGCTGATTTCTTTCCAATGAAAATCAATCGGAAACGGCGGAAAAACAGGTTTTGGAACAGGATGCCGCCGAACGTTGTTTTCAGAAACCGAGGCGAGCAAATCTTGCTCCGACGATTTTCCGTCCACGCGAACAAGATACGGCTCTCCCAAAACGCAAATTGCACTTTGCGAATCAAACGCAGAAGACGGAAGGCTTGTGGATTTTTCGATATTTCGGATTTTTGTGCTTCGCCCTGTTGTGCATTGATACACTTCTTCTCCGATTTTGAGGAATTTTGCCACTTCAAAAACACGATTTCCGTCAGAAAACGTCGCCTGCGCGTCGGCGTACTCCATTTCACTTTTCCAATATCGAAGAGAATAAACGTCGTTTCCAGAAACAAAAAACGAGCGGACTTCGCCAGAAATCCGAGGAGGAGAAATCGTGATTCCGTCGGCATTTGACGCGGCTCTCCAAAATCCGTCGTGAGAATTGCTATTTTCGCCGTCCACACGAACAAAATCCGCATTTTGAGCAGGCGCATTCAAAAGAAAATCCAAATAGATTTTTCCATCAACGACTGCAATCGGCACAACCGTAGATTCCATTTTGATTTTGGTTTTGGAAGACGACACGGGATAAAAAATCGAAAGTTCGTAAATGCCCGCATCTTTTTGTTCATTTTCAAAAATCGTGCGAAATGAAACAGAAACGTCTTCTGCGTTTTTTGCCGAAGCGTCGTTTCGCTCACGCGCAAGCAGTTGTGAAAAAGCGGGACTTTCCGCCGCTCTGTCAGAATACCAACCATAAAAAAGGCGAAGCACCACGGAAATCGGCTCGCTTTCAGCATTCGAGTCGGAAGAAAAACGCACCAGCCTGTCTTTTCCTTGCCAAATTCCTTGAAGCAACAACGGAGGCTCAGAAAACGCAAAACTCGCAAACATAAAAAAAGCGGCTGAAAAAATTGTTCTTCGCATACGTTCATTATCGGCTTTTATGGAATAAAGCGACACAGTTCAAACGCCGATACTTTTGTTATGAAGAAGTTACTTTTTGTTTTTGCCGTCATGCTTGCAGGATTTTCTGCTTTTGCAGACGAATTATTCAAGTCAAACGTTACTGCGTCCTATTATGCAACAAAATTTCACGGACAGAAAACCGCGAGCGGAGAAACATTCAATATGTACGCATTCACCGCCGCTCACAAGGATTTGCCTTTTAATACGTTGCTCAAAGTGACAAACCTTGCGAATGGAAAAAGCGTACAAGTGCGCGTAAACGACCGAGGACCGTTTGCGCCAGGAAGAGAAATCGACCTTTCGGTTGCGGCGGCGGAAAAATTGGATATGCTCGTGTCTGGAACCGCTCAAGTTTCCATTGAAATCGTGCAACTCGGAGAAACAACAACGGAAACGGTGGCAACGGGTACAAAAAAATCGCCCGCACTTTCTCCAAATAAAAGATGGGATATTCAACTCGGAGCGTTCAAAAGAGATTCAACCGAAGTGCCGCAAAACGCCAAAACGATGGCGCAACGCTTGATTGACGCGGGATTCAAAAATGTGATTTATCAACATACGTCGCAAGTTACGCGCGTCATCATAAAAGACATTCCGACTGAAAACGTGCAATCGATTCTTTCGGAACTTGAAAATAAAGGATTCAAAGACTATTTTGTCAGAGAACGAAAAAACGACACGGCGCAATCTGGAAGCGCGACATTTGACGCAAAATAAATAAGAAAAATGAAAAATCCCCCGAAAAACGGGGGATTTTTTGATGCTAACAAACAAAAAACTTAGTTGAGCGCATTGGTTGCAGCGTCAGCCGCAGCATCAACAGCAGCCTCTGCGTCAGAAACAGCAGCGTTTGTTACGTTTTCAACGCCTTGCTGAACTGCGCTTTCTACGGCCGTTTTTGTCGCCTGTCCAGAATCCTTTACCACCTGCGAAGTTGAACCGCATGACGCAAACGCAAATGCGCAAGCCGCAACAGCAGCCGCACAAACAACAGATTTGACTGATTTCATATAATCCTCCAGAAAATTTGATGTATTTTGATTTTATAAAACTTTTTCAAAAATGTTAAGTGTTATAAAAAAAATCCACACAAATCAATAGAACTATTTTACTTAAAAAGCGCATTGAAATCTTTTTCATACATTTTTACGATTTTGTGGCGCAAAAGTTCTTGCTTTGCGTTGATTTCCTTTCCGATTTCAAACGAGCGACGGAGAAGACGGAACTTAAAAATCCGCTCACACGTTCTAAATCCCGCTTTTGCAGAAACTCGAAGGTCAATTTCTGAGCGGAACAGATTTTGCACTTCGTTCGTTTCAAGAAGAGCGTCGTAATTGTCGTAGAGAATATTGTTTTCCTCGGCAAAAGCCAAAACGTTTTGCTGGTCAGGCACAAGAAGCGCACCAAGATAGCGTTTGTCCTGCCCCACAACAACGCTCCGCTCAATGTACGGACTTTCGTTTATCGCGGATTCAATGACGGCAGGCTCAATATTTTCGCCGCCCAAAAGAACAATCGTGTCCTTTGCTCGCCCCACGATTTTCAATTCATCGTCGTAGGAAATCATCCCAAGGTCGCCCGTGTTGAGCCATCCCTCGGAGTCTATGATTTTTTGAGTCAAGTCGTCGCGCTTATAGTAGCCTTTCATAACTTGCCGTCCACGCACAAGAATCAAACCGCGCTTTCCAGGTTTCAGCGGCTCGCCGTCCACGGGAACGCCGTCTTCTTCGCGAACGATTTTTACATCGAACGAAGGAAAAACCCAACCAACATTGTTGCTCCGAGGTTTTTTTGAATTTCTCACGGAAATCACAGGAGCAGTTTCCGTCATTCCGTAGCCTTCAAGCAAATTAAAGCCGATTGCGTGATAAAAAGCCTCTGTTGCAGGTTGGAGCGCGCCGCCGCCAGAAATAACCGCGCGGAAATTTCCGCCAAAACGCGCTCTGATTTTTTTATACAACACAAGTTCGCCAAGAACGTGAAGCGGCCAAAGCAGCGCAAACGGAAGCACGCCCCAAATGATGTCAAAAACGCGCGGATACCAGCGGTATCGGCAACGAAGTCCCAAAACGCGCTCTTTCATTTTGTAATAGATTTTTCCAATCGTTACAAAATTCCGAAAAAGGAGTTGGTCGAGCCAACTTTGCTTTTTGACTTCGCGGAAAAGTCCTTGAGCCACCGCCTCAAAAAGACGCGGAACCACGTTCATCCATTGCGGTTGCACGAGCGTCATATCTTGAAGCATGACCGACGCAATCGGTTTTGAATACGCAAATCCGCCTTCTTTTGCAACGACCATGTAGCAAAATGCCCGCTCAAAACTGTGCCAAATCGGAAGAACCGTAAGCCACAAATCCCCCGATTGCATAAGTCCCAAAACCGCGTTCGCGCTTTCGCATTGCGCAATGTAATTGTCGTGCGTGAGTTGAACGCCTTTTGGAAGCCCCGTCGTTCCAGACGTAAAAATTATCGTGGCAACATCTTCAGGACGGATTTCGTCCATTCCCGCTTCAATTTCTTCCCACTCGTCTTTAGAAATCGAAACGCCCTCGCTTTCCAAAAAATGATAATTGACAACCTCAATTCCGAGTTCTTTTGCCTTTTTGACAATTTTTTCCTCTGGAAAATCAAACAAAATCGCAAGGCGCAAAAGCGGAACTTCTTCGATTTTTTCAAGGATTTTTTCGAGTTGCTTGCCGTTTTCAAAAAAACAAACGCGACATTCCGCAAACGAAAGAATAAAGCGCATTTCCACGCCCATTGAATCGCACCCGCGTGGCACGTCAATCGCGCCAAGCGAAAGCAGTGCAAAATCAACGATGAACCACTCGCGGCGATTGTCGCTCATCATTCCCACCGTTTCGCCACGCTTTATTCCCATTTTTTTGAGCATGGAAGCCATTTCTACAACGTGTTGATATACCTGCGAATAACTATAATGAACAAATACGCCACTTTTATTTTTTACGGCTTGAAGCGTATGATGCGGGATTTTTTTGACTTTCTCGCGGAAAAGAATGGGAAGTGTGCTTCCAAGAGTCCTGTCCAATTTTGATTCGTCCATTTTTTTCCACCTAAAATCAAAGATTTTTAATGACAATATCACATTTTTTGTCATTTTGTCTATTAGACAATTTTTCACGAATCGAACAACGACGGCTCGTCATCTTTTTTCTTTTTTGAACCAAACGTAAGCCGCTGAATGGGGCTTGGACCTAATTTTTTTATGGCAGCCACGTGAGAAGCCGTCGGATACCCTTTGTGCTTTGCGTAACCGTACCCAGGATACAACTCGTCAAAATCGCGCATTATGTTGTCGCGGTGAACTTTTGCCAAAATGCTTGCCGCCATTACAGGCGGATATGTTGCGTCGGCTTTTGGCTTTGCTACGCATGTGCAAGGAATCTGTGGACAAAAATTTCCGTCTGTAATGGCAAAAACGAGCGAATCGGAAAAACCGTTTTCTGGAAGAGCGATTCCTTTTTTTTCTGCCCACGCAACGATTTTTTTTGTCATTTCTTCGTAAGCGATTTTCATTGCCAAAAGAGAAGATGCAAGAATGTTAATTTTATCAATCGTTTTGTGGTCAACTTCGCCGATTCCAAAACACGCCTTCTCTTTTATGATTTTTTCCGCTTCATTTCGCTTTTTTTCGCTCAACGCTTTTGAATCTCCGAGGATTTCAATCGGAAAATCCGACGGAAGAATCGCGCACGCGGCAACCACAGGTCCTGCCAAAGGTCCGCGCCCCGCTTCATCAAATCCACACAAAAAAAGAAAATCCTCCATTTTTTCGCCCCCAAAAAAAATCTAAAATCCAAAGCCTTTTTTTATGTTTCCAAAATCTTCAACGATGAGCGTTTTTTCGTCTTTCCAAAACGCGCTTGCAGGAATGTTTTCTGCACATTCGAGCCGAAAATCGTTTTCAAAAAAATGCGCGGAAACGTCAAAAAGCGAAGCGACTCTTCCCGTGCGAGCCGATTGAGGCAAAACCACGCACTCCGACCCGCGCACCGAAAGGATTCCGCCCGAAGAACTAAACGCCACCGCGCCAGAAGAAGAAACCCAAAAACGCGAATTTTCTGCCAAAACGAGCGAAGAAGTCGCGCTTAAAGCGCAAACGTATTCGCTTGAAGACGCGCTCACGCCGCTTTGTGAGATTTTTACAACACTTTCGTTTGCTTCGATTGCAGTTCCCGCACGAAAAAACGACGCAGAAAGTTCACAATCGGAAAAAGACACGTTCGCGCTTTCCAAAACAATAAAACGCGCGTCAGACCTTGAGCCGCCTCGCTCTTTTTCAATGACAAGTCCATCGAGTTTGAGCCAAGTTTCGCGCACGCTCAAAAATCCGTCTGCGGGAACGATTATTTTTGCCGAAGCATTTGCTGCCAAAATCGTGCAATCCGAGTCGATTACGCTTTCTCCCGAAGGTAAGCGAATTTCGCCAGAAACGGAAAACCGAACGTGATGATTTTCTTTTAGAATCGATTTTATTTCAGAAAACGACGAAACGGGATAATTCAACTCGTCGATTGTTACCTCATATTTTGAAGAGAGGCTTTCATTTCCGTATGAATCAATGGCGGTTGCGCTGACTTTGTAATGTGCAATCGTTTCTCCAAGCGCGGGAAGAGAAACGGATTCACTCGACAAAACGCGCGTTTTTCCGTCAGGAAGCATGATTCTAAAACGAATGTGAGCATTTTCCTCGGAAAACGCTGAAACGGAAACGCTCGTTCGTGAAAACGCGCCCTCCTCGCTTGAAATCAAAGCGGGCGGAAGCGGCGGTTCGCGGTCGATTCCCCAAAAAGCGGGCAATTCCCCCATAAAAATACCGTCAAAATAAAGGGCAAATCGCGCTTTTCCAGAAACAAACTCGCCTAAAATGGAATCAAAAACCACATTTGAAGAAGGAGTTTCGCGCTTAAAAATCTCGCCGCCGATTCCAGACGAAACGCTCAAAAGCCGCCAAGAGCCGCCTTCGGAAACGGAAAAAGAAACCGCGCCATCGCTTTGCCTTTGAACAAAAATCGACGGCTTTTTTGGAATCAAAAATCGTCCGCTTGCGTTTTCCGCGCTTTTCCATTCAAGCACGTGCTCGTTTTCGCGGTCAATTTTTATTTTTGCAGGACTTTTTTTCCAGTTGCCGCCGTCAAGTCGCCACTCAAATCCGTCGGAAGGAAATTGCACTTTTTCCCAAGACGAAAAGAAAAACGGAACTTTTTCCGCGTTTTTTGAAAAATCGTCTTCGCGCGTTTTTTTTGCTTTGAGCGCGACAACAAATCTCCACGAAATCGATTCCGAAGAAACCGTAAACGGAACGAAGCGCGAAAGCACGTTTTCCGCGCTCACTTTTAACGATTTTGCTTGTACGCGCGGCGTTTTTGCCGAACTTCCCGCGCCCAAAATAAAAGAATCGGGAACAACCAGTTCATCTCCCGCGTTCAATTCCAAAATGCCGCGCAAAGAAGCGTCTTGCACAAACGCCCGCTCTTTTTCGTCTTTGGGGAGTTTTTCGTCAACTCTAAAATGGATTTCGTACACTTCGTTTTGAGAATCCGCGCCCACGCAGCAAATTTTCAAAAAAACGTCGCCCGAAATATCCAACAAAACGGGGCGGTCGTATACAAAACCAGATTCCAACGGATTCGAGCCAGAAAGCGAATAAAAGCAATCAACGCCGTCCGATGTGTCAATGACAAGGCATTGCCTGTTTCCCCAGGTTCCTTCCGAAGGAGAAATCACCCGATTAAAAGCAAAAAGTCTAAAAGAAGCAAAAATCAAAAGAAAAGAAAAACCGATTATCGAGCGCATTGATTTCCTCGTTTACTGTTTATCTCGTTCAAGGCGAGAAAAAATTGCTCGAAGCGACGAATCGTACTTAAAATATTCCGATTCGAGTTCTTCTTTTGTAAGACCAACGAGTTCGTGGCTCAAATAATGAATCCAACGGTCTTCTTCGGGAGATGAAATGTCGATTTTTCGGCAATAATAATCGGGACGCACAGGAAGCGGCGGTCGAAACAAAAAATTCTTAAAATCGTGAACGGCAATTTTGATGTCTTTTCGAGGAACGCCGTGTTCCATTATCACCTCTGCAAGAAAATTGAGTGTGCGTCCGCTATCAAAAATGTCGTCCACCAGAAGGATTTTGTCGCCAGAGCGCAAATGCTCAGGACTGTACGTCCAGCCGTCAATTCTAATCCGCCCGCTTTCGTGAATGTCCGTGTAACTCCGCGCAACAACGGCGGCAAAAAGAACAGGTTTTTCGTTTGGACGCGCAATTTTGAAATATTCGCTCATTACATTTGCCATATACGCGCCACCGCGAAGCGAAGCGTATATCACATCGGGAACAAAACCGTCTTCTTTGTATATTTTGTCAGCAAGTTTTATTGCGTCGTTTCGCACCGTGTCGTAAGAAAGAAATTCTTTTTTTGTCATTTTTTCCCCTTTTTGATTTTTCGATTTTGCTCAAAACGTTTTTAACAACGCTTTGCACCCGCGAAGCACATCTGAAAACGTTTCGTTAAAGTTTCCAGTATACCAAGGGTCTGCCACATCGCGATTTTCTCCGCAAAAAGACAAGAGTTTTTTGACTTTTTCATTTTCGCTGCCAAAAATGCGCTTCAAATGCCTGACATTTTCGCTATCCATGCAAATTATTTCGTCGAATTTTTCAAGGTCGCCGATTTGTGTAAGGCGCGCATAATGCTCCGAAAAAGGAATTTTATTTTGAATCAACACGGTTCGAGTTCCGCGATGAATCGGGCAACCGAGCGCGTCATTATCGGTCGCCGCGCTGTCTATGAAAAATTCCGCTTCCCTCCCCGCCTCTTTTACCAGATGCTTCATAACCATTTCCGCCATCGGAGAGCGGCAAATATTTCCATGACAGACAAATAAAATCTTTTTCATTCCCTTATTATGTTGTAAAATAAAGGAATGAGCAACGAAAACAGCATCAGCCTATCTCAAGCGGAAGTTGACCGACTTCTTGGGATTTCGGCAAAAAGCGACGAAAAAAAGGAAGAGCAAACGTTCACTCGGCAAACGATTGCTTCTAACCAAGAAATCGAGAAATTTCGTGCGGTAATGATGTCTTTTACCACAAAACTTCGCTCGCATTTCAAAAAAATGTACTCAGAACCTGGAATCAGAAAAATCGTTCCAAGCGCAATAGAGCAAATAAGTCGCGCAGAATTTATGTCGCACGTAGACGCAAAGGATTTTCTATTTCTCGTGGAAATAAATCGATTTGAGGTACTTTTGAAACTTGATTCATTTCTTTTTTGCGCTCTTTCAGGAATTACGTTCAATGCAAACACGTCGTCAAACCGCTTCCAAAACGAAACGGTGAGAATGATGGTTGCGCCGATTATCATCGGAAATCTTCTAAAGGCTGCGGATAGGCTCACAGGCTCAAAAGTCAAAATAAATCCGCTGTACGAACTTCCAAAACTCGAAGGACTAAAAACCGACACGGCGGGAATTAGTGCCACGTTTACTTGGAATGAAGGATTTAAATCGCTCGGAGTTGAAAAATTTTTCTTTCAGCGCGATTTTTTGGACTACATAATAGGAAACCGCCCCGAAAAACAAAATTCTGTCAGTTGACACGCACCATAGAAATTTGATATATTTTGATTCGTTCGGTCGTTCGTGTCCGAATGTTGATTTGCGGTGTTAGCGAAGTTGGTTATCGCGCTGGCCTGTCACGCCGGAGACCGCGGGTTCAAGTCCCGCACATCGCGCTTTTTATTCGGGTAGTAGCGCAGCTGGTAGCGCACTACGTTCGGGACGTAGGGGTCGCTGGTTCAAATCCAGTCTACCCGACAAAAAAATCCGCTCGTTTTGGGCGGATTTTTTTTTGCAAAATAGCGCATTTTAAGCGTCGATTTCTTCTTTTAAGTGATGAACAATAAAATCGCGACGCTCTGGAGTGTTTTTTCCCATATAAAATGCAAGCAGTGGCGGAATATTTTTGAGAGCCTGCACCTCAACAGGAGTCAAGTGCATTGTTTTTGGGTCAATAAACTGCCTAAACTCATGCGGACTGATTTCGCCAAGCCCTTTGAATCTGGTAACTTCCGCCCCGCTTCCCAACTTTTTTACCGCTTTGTCGCGTTCCGATTCAGAATAGCAATAAATCGTATTTTTTTTGTTTCTTGCGCGAAAAAGCGGCGTTTCAAGAATCCAAACTCTGCCGCTCGTTACGAGTTCCTCAAAATAGCCAAGGAAAAAAGTCAAAACAAGATTGCGAATATGAAATCCGTCATTGTCAGCGTCGGTTGCAATGACGATTTTTGAGTACCGAAGCCCCGAAACGTCCTGCTCAATTCCAAGAGCCATCATCAAATTGTAGAGTTCTTCGTTTTTGTAAATGTCGCTTTGCTTTTTGCCGTACATATTTTCTGGCTTTCCTCTAAGCGAAAAAATCGCCTGAAACGACGGGTCGCGGCTTCCAATCATTGAACCTGTTGCGCTGTCGCCTTCTGTAACAAAAATCATCGATTCTTCGCCTTTTCCGCCGTCGTCAAGATGAAATCGACAATCTTTGAGTTTTGGAATTTTGATTGAAATTTTTTTTGCCGCTTCCTTTGCTTCTTTTTTGACGGCGGAAAGTTCCGTGCGCAGTTTTTCGTTTGCTTTGATTTTTTCAAGCATTAACTGCGCCGAAGTCGGATTTTTGTGAAGCCAGTCGTCAAGCCCGCCTTGCGTTTCCGCAACAATCCAAGCCCGAATGTCGGTGTTTCCAAGTTTGTTTTTTGTTTGACTTTCAAAAACGGGGTCTTTGACCTTTGCAAGAACGGCGGCGGCAATTCCGTCGCGAACGTCCTCGCTTTTGAACGAAGCGTGAAAAAAATCGTTTACCCCTTTCAAAAATCCCTCGCGAAAAGCCGCAAGGTGCGTGCCTCCGTCGGACGTGTACTGCCCGTTTACAAATGAAAAATAATTTTCCCCGTAAACGTTTGTATGCGTAAAAGCAAATTGCAAATGCTCTCCTGCGTAACTTCCAACGGGATACATAGATTCGCCTGCAATTTCTCCGTTCAAAAGGTCAAGTAGTCCGTTTTCGCTCACAAAATCTCGTCCATTAAAACGAATCGTCAATCCAGAATTCAAATATGCGTAATTCCAAAGCCGTTTTTCCACAAATTCCATATTGAAACTGAATTTTCCAAAAATCTCCTCGTCTGGCTCAAACTCAAAATACGTTCCGTCGGGCTGTGTCACTTTGAGCGTGCCTGATTTTTGAGAAACGAGTTTTCCGCGCGAAAACGAAGCGTCCGTACATTTTCCGCCGCGAACGCTGACCACGCGAAATCGAGAAGAAAGCGCGTTCACCGCCTTTGTGCCAACGCCATTCATTCCCACGGAAAACTGAAAAACGTCGTCGTTGTACTTTGCGCCCGTGTTGATTTGAGAAACGCACTCCACGACTTTTCCGAGCGGAATCCCGCGTCCAAAATCGCGCACCGTTACGAGTTTTCCGTCAATCGTAACGTCAATCCGCTTTCCAAAACCCATGATAAACTCGTCCACAGAATTATCGATTATTTCCTTTAGCAGAATGTAGATTCCGTCGTTTTGATTTGAGCCGTCGCCGAGCCGTCCAATATACATGCCGCTTCGTTTTCGGATATGCTCAAGTGCGTCTAAATGCTGCACTTGCTCGTCGGTGTACGAAACGGCTTTCTTTTTGATTCCCGCATTCGGGTCGATTTTTTTTGCTTCTTCAAGACGAGTTTCAGCGTCTTTTTTGCTCGTTCCAGGAACAAAATCCTCGCTCTTTTTTGCTTCCCGCGCTTTTTTGTCAACGCTTTTCGCCTTTGCCCAGGCAAGATATTCGCCCTCGGTTGATTTTTCTTTTTTTCCCATGCAAAAAAATATAGGTTGAAAACGAGATTTTGAGCAAGGCGTTCATACATTTTTTTTGACCATACAAAAAATACATAGTATAATCGTTTTCCATGAAAAAGAACAATTTGATTTTTGCGGTTTTTGCCGCATCCTGTTTTTTATCAGGATTATTTTTGTCGTGCGGCGGTTCTTCGTCTTCCGCGCGACAAATTGAAGTTTGGGATTTTGGCGGAGTCGAAGAAGAAGGCGCGGTAAACAAGATTTCCATTTCCGACCTCGATTCGATTTCCGACGAAACGCTCGCTCAAGATGGAAAATTCAAAAAAGGCGACATTCAATTTGGAGACCTTATTTTGAACACGGAAAACAACGACCGCGCTTATTATGGCGACGAAGGCGTTGGAAAAAAGAATTACGGAACGCAAGGGTACGCTTCAACTCAATTTGATGACGGTTACACTTCAAACGGAATGTACTACGCAAACGGCAAAGGCGGCGAAAACAGGCGATACGTTGTTTTGGAACACGTTTTTGCAGGCGACGTGATTTCGTTTTACGCGCGAACATCGAACGCAGGCGATGAAACGATTCACTTTGCAAGCGTTGACGAAGAAAAAACAGAGCAAAAAGAAGGCGAAGGCGCAAATCCTCGCGCTTTTGTAAAAAACAACGTTCAAGATGAAACCGCCCCTCTCAACGCCGAAGCGCAAAAATACACTTACATCGCGATTTCCGATGGAACGTACAAAATCTACGCGGATAGCGCGGTGGGAAAGCCCGTCTTTTTCCGCGTGGTACGCACTCCGGGCGTTTTGTATTC
Source organism: uncultured Treponema sp. (assembly GCA_937877535.1). Lineage (GTDB taxonomy): Bacteria > Spirochaetota > Spirochaetia > Treponematales > Treponemataceae > Treponema_D. Next base: position 6,643 of record CALFJF010000039.1, on the reverse strand, counting down.
TGGAAAAATCGGTGGCGCAAGCGGTGGCTCTCTTTCGTTTATCGTAAAAGAAACGAATCAAGAAATCAGCGCGAAAATCAACGGTTCAAAATGGCAAGCGGGACTTCCAGCGGGCTACACGCTCACGGCAATTTTGAAAGGCGTTCAAGGAAAATCGATTTCTTCTGACACAAGGCTTTTGAGCGTAAAAGAAGAGAGCGCGGGCAAAGCCGAAACTGCAAATCTCATCGTAGAAGATGCCAAAACGTACAAAGCGACGGGAACGGTCAAAATCGATTCTGCGGCGGCAAAAAATCTCAGCGTGATTTTTAATCCGCCAGAAGGTGGCGTTTATCAAAGCGTAAAAGCGTCGTTTGACAGCGAAACGCTTTTGTTTTCTGCGGATTTGGAGCCGGGCGTGTCTTACACGGCAACGATTGAAGGCGCAAACGATTTTTTCATTTCTTCGGGCGAAAAATTCGATTTTTCGGAAGACGCAAATCAAGACATTTTGACGGAGAAAAAAGCCGTTTACGAAGTTTCTGGCTCTTTCATCGGAGAAAATTCGGTTATTCCAGAAAAAATCGAGTTTGTGAATTTGAGCGACGGCTACCGCTACAGCGGAAAAATCGAAGGAAATTCGTTTAGCGCAAACCTTCGCGACGGCGCATACGAAATCAACGCAGAAAGCGCGGTCGCAAAAACGGCGAATCACGTTGTAGTGAACGAAAAAAACGTCAAAAAAGACGTGAATCTTGTTGCAAAATCAAAGAAAACGGAAACGCTTGCGCTCAGAAAATCGCTTTCGGTTGGAAAGGCGGCGGAATTCAAAACGGTCGGAGCGGCTCTTCGCGCAGCAAAGGCGATGAATCCAACGTCAGAAGACGAGCGCATTACGATTTCCATTGCACCAGGCGTTTACCGCGAGCAAATTACGATTGACGTTCCATTTATAACGCTCAAATCGACGGGCAGCGGAGAAGTCAAACTCACTTGGTATTACGGAATCGCGTACAACTACTATTCATCAGACAAGGACGGCTGGTTCGATTCTGACCTGTTTTACGACAAATTCTCCAAAAAAGGCGTGGCAAAATGGGGCGGCGCAACATACGTCAAAAAAGAAGCAAAAGCGTTCCGCGCAGACGGAATCACGTTTGAAACGTCGTTCAATAAATACATGACGGACGAGGAAATCGCGGACGGCGTGGAAGCGGACGGCTCGCTGAACTTTTCGCGAAAACTCAACAGCGACGTGCGTTCAAAGGCGGCAACGGAGCGAAGCGCGGCGATTTTAATCGAAGCCGACGAAACGGAATTCAAAAATTGTCGATTTCTTGGAAGTCAAGACACGCTCTATACGGGAAGCGGCATAAAAGGCTATTTTTCTTCGTGCTTTATTGAAGGGCAAACCGATTTTATTTTTGGTGACGGTTCATTTGTTTTTGAAAATTGCGAAATCCGTTGGTGCGGCTACACCGACAAACGCTCGGCGGGATACATTACGGCAGCAAGAACGAGTGGAGATGCAAAAGGCTATCTCTTTTTGAATTGCGTGATTTCCAGAGATGACGGCACGTTGCAGTCGCCAGGATTTTTTGGCAGACCGTGGGGCGCGGACGCAAACGTTACGTTCATCAACACGATTCTTGGAAGCGATGAAAATATCGACGACAAAGGCTGGACGCAGATGAGCGGAAATAAACCCGAAAACGCGCATTTCCGCGAAATCAATACGATTTGGGGCGACGAGTTGGATTTTGACGAGCGCGTAAAAGGAACAGTTCAAAAAGACGACGGTTCGGCAAAAACGGAACAGTATCTCGGTTCTTGGAAGCCCGTTTTTCTTTCAAGCGCGGATTCAAATCCCGTTTTTTCAAGAAATCCGAGTTTTACGACAGACGATGACATCAACACGCCCTACCCCGGACACACAATTACGCTCCATTATTCGCTTTCTGGCTCTCCCGAAGGAGATATGTCGTTAATTCGCTGGTATCGAATTGAAAACGGCAAAGAAACGCTCATAAAACAAACGGCGGGGTTTGCCGACAAAACGTATCTTTTGACGGCGGACGATTCTGGCTCAAAAATCAAAGCGGTCGTGCTTCCAAAAACAAAAAGCGGCGAGGGAAGCGCGAAAGAGGTGATTCTTGACGCGACGGTAAACGAAGGCTACGCAATTCCTGCAAACGTGGCGGCAGACCGTCCGCGCACAAGCGGCGCGGTCAACGTGTTTCTTGCAGGCGACAGCACCGTAAAAGATTACAGCGCACGCGGAATGTGGAGCGGCGGACAAACTCGAAACGAAGGTGCTTGGGGCGAGTTTTTGCAAGACTTCTTTAATTCTGCCGTTGCTGTTCAAAATTACGCAAACGGCGGACGCTCAACGCGGAATTTCATAAACGAAGGCTCACTTCAAAAAATCGCAGATTCAATCGAAAAAAGCGACTTTTTGTTCATTCAATTTGGACACAACGATTGCTCAAATCAATCTGGCTATCTTGAAGACCGCTACGTGCCACTCGGACAGCCAGACGGAAACGGCAGGTATCCCGTAACCGAAGGCAAAAAAGTCCAAACGCCAGCGTCGTACAAAGCAAAATACGGCGACGAGTTTTACGCATGGGATTCTGGCGGAACGTACAAATGGTTTTTGAAGCAATACATCGACGTGGCGCGAAAAGCGGGCGCAACTCCCGTTTTGGTAACTCCCGTAAGCCGACTGTATTTCACGAACGGAAAAATCCGTCCGCACCACGATTCCACGGACACATCTACAAACACGCTCACAACGAGCGGAAACGCTTACGTTGAGGCGGTTCGTCAACTCGCAACGGAAGAAAACGTGATTTTGCTCGACGGATTTGAAATAACAAAATCGCTGTACGAAAAAGCGTTTGCTGACGCGGGAAGCGACAAAAAAGCACGCGAGTTGATGTTCCAAGGCGACAGCACGCACAACAACAAACTCGGCGGATTTGTAATCGCAGGCGAGTTTGCGCGGGCAATAAAACGCCAGATTCCAGTTCTTGCAAAAAGCATTGTGCGTCCCAAAAAGGCACTTGGAGAAAACGCCGACGGCTCAATCTTGTTCACGGTTGATTCTGAAGGGAATTTCTCGTGCGATTCTGATTACTGGAAAGCGGCAGAGGCAAAAACGCTTTCTGAATTTGGAAAATAAAAAGGAGCAAAATTCAAAAAACAAGAGGAATGTTTGGATTTTTCTGAACATTCCTTTTGTTTCAACAATCGCGCTCAAAAAAGGGCGCACACTTCTTCGATGTCTTTTCGCAGACGTTCGGAAAGTTCTTCTTGAATACTTTTGGCATACTTTTCGACAAAACGCAATTTTATACATTCAGGGCAACTCTCTTCGCTAAAAAGCACCGTCGGATGCACGTGAAGAGCGTCAGCGATTTTGTCGATTGTTTCCGCGCTCGGAAAACGTTCACGCGCTTCCATATCACCTATGTATGCTGTACTCATTCCTATGGCTTCTGCAAGTTTTTCTTGAGTTAAACCCGCTTTCTTTCTATAGAATTTGAGATTTTGAATGAAAATATGCCTTACTCCCATGTTTTTAATTTTCTAGCGATTTTTACATATTTTTTATAAATCTAAACACATAAATCAAAATTCTATTATGAAATTCTGTTTTTTAGTTGATAAACATTTTTCACTTCTTAGTTGATAATTTTTTTTCAGAGTAAATTTTTGTTTTCAGTAAGGAGTTTTTATGAAAAAATTTTCAGCGACGATTGCAATTTTGCTGCTTTTTTCGGCATCGATTGTATGGGCGCAAACCGTAACGCAAGCGACGGTGGACGCAAAAAATGCGGAAGTTACAAGACTTCAAAACGAATTGTCAAAAGCGCAAGCGGAGGCTTATGAAGCGTATACTTCAAATTCGAGCGACTTGCCACAAAAACAGGCAAAAGTAAACACCATTCAAGCGCAACTCAACGCCGCGCAACAAGATGCCTATCAAACAATGCAAAGTTTTATGGCACAACAAAATCAAAATCAAAACCAGAATCAGAACCAAAATCAAAATATGTACAACAACAATTTTAATATGTACAACCAAAACCCGAATATGTTTGCAAACAATCAGTATCAAGGTGGCGGCAATGCGTTCTTTCAGGTTTCTCAACTCATCGATGACAGTTTGGAAGATAATAAATTTCAAATTGCCGCGCTTTCTCAGCAACTTGACCAAAATCAAAAGATGATGCTCTACAACAAGTACGAAAAAGGCGCGGGCGGACCTTTCGCTCTTAACTTCTTTATTGGCTGGGGTGTTGGCTCATACGTTCAAGGCGACAAACGAGGCGGTGCATTCCAAACCGTTTTTGAAGGATTGGGATTTATTTTAATCATCGCAGGCGTTGCGGGAGATGAAATTTCTGCCGCCCCTGTTGCAATCGGCGCGATAAGTATGTCGATTGGTCAAATTTATGGCTGGATTCGACCGTTTGTATTTGCAAAAAATTACAACACAACGCTTCAAAACACGCTAAATGGACAAGTCAATATGTTCTCTATGCTTCCCATTATAGACCCAGTAAACGATAAATACGGATTTGTTGCAAAACTCGATTTGTAAATCCAACTTTTCTTCAAATTATGAAAAACGGTGGTTTCGATAAACGCGACCACCGTTTTTTTTCACATTTTTTAATGATGGAACAATCGAATCCCCGTGAATGCCATGACGATTCCGTACTTGTTGCACGCTTCGATTACATTGTCGTCGCGGACTGAGCCGCCTGGCTGCGCAATCACGCTTACGCCGCTTTTGTGCGCCCGCTCGATGTTGTCGCCGAACGGGAAGAATGCGTCGCTTCCGAGCGCGACATCGGTGTTTTTGGAAAGCCACTCGCGTTTTTCTTCGCGCGTGAACACTGCGGGCTTTTCGGCAAAAATCGTTTGCCACTTGCCTTCAGCCAGAACATCTTCGTATTCGTCGCCGATGTAAACATCAATCGCGTTGTCTCGGTCGGCGCGTTTGATTCCTTCAACGAACTTCAAGCCCAAGACTTTCGGTGACTGACGAAGCCACCAGTTGTCTGCTTTTTGCCCCGCGAGGCGCGTGCAGTGGATTCGGCTCTGCTGCCCCGCGCCGATTCCGATTGCCTGACCGTCTTTGACATAACAGACCGAATTTGACTGCGTGTACTTCAAAACAATCTGCGCGATAAGGAGATTGTGCTTTTCGTCCTCGGTGAGCGTTTTTTTCTCTGTGACGATGTTTGAAAGCGTTGACTCGTCGAGCTTAAGAAAATTGTGTCCTTGCTCGAATTTTACGCCGAAGACCTGCTTGACTTCGGTTTCTGGCGGAACAAAATTCGGGTCAATCTGCAAAATGCAGTAGCCGCCTTTTTTTTTGCCTTTGAGGATTTCCAAAGCGTCGTCATCGTAGCCGGGCGCGATGATTCCGTCGCTCACTTCCTTTGCGATGAGCTGCGCGGTCGCCTTGTCGCACTTGTCCGAAAGCGAAATGAAGTCGCCGAAACTGCTCATCCGGTCAGCTCCGCGGGCGCGGGCATAGGCACAGGCGAGCGGAGTGAGTTCGATTTTATCGTCCACGAAGTAGATTTTTTTGAGCGTGTCAGAAAGCTCCTTTCCGATTGCCGCTCCTGCCGGGCTTACATGCTTGAAGCTCGTCGCGGCGGGAAGCCCTGTCGCTTCTTTTAATTCTTTTACGAGCTGCCAGCCGTTCAAGGCGTCGAGCAAATTGATATATCCGGGTTTTCCGTTGATAACAGTGAGCGGCAAATCGCCCTCGTCCACAAAGACACGAGCCGGTTTTTGGTTCGGGTTGCATCCGTATTTAAGTTCAAGTTCTTTCATATAAAAAGAATAGCGGAATTCGACGAGATTTTCAATTTACATTAAAGCAAAGGCTCTATTTTGATACAAAAAAAAATCAAAACGCTGACAAAAAATCAAAAAATCGTTAGAATGGATTTTAATTTTACTTTTAAGGAGATTTCCATGAAAAAGATTATTGCACTTGCACTTGCGGCTGCGTTCTCGTTGCCAACGTTTGCGCTTTCTGTGAAAATTGGCGATGAAATCAGTTACGTTCCAGTTCGCGGAGTTTCAACTTCGCACGTAACAAGAATTGCCCAAACGTCTATTGGAGGCTACTACTTCGATATTACTGTAGACGGAACAACTTACACCTACGTTGTAAAAGAAGGCGACGAGTTGGATTTGTATTCAAAAGCTCCAAAGGCAAAAAACTCATCTGCAAAAAAGTTAAAAATTAAAAGCATTGGCAACAATTATGCAGAAATTGAAGACATAACTCCAACCAATTCTTACGTGGACGCAAAATAAGCGTTTTGCTTCAAAAAAGGCGCACAAACGTGCGTCTTTTTTTTGCCTTTTTGACTAAAATCTGTTTTGCGCAATTTCCCGCATTTTTGCAAAATCGTGCGTGGTCGAGCCACCGAGAATCGCAATCCGCTTTGAGAGGACTTTTTCGCCCGCCTTTTCGTGCGTTTCAAGTTCTGAAAGCAGATTCCTGCGGAGCGATTTTCGTTTTTTCAAGAGATATGCGCTGTCGAATGGATAGTCAAGTTTTTTCATCGCGTTTCTTCCACCCACCCCACGACATTCTGCTTCTTTGCGAGCAGTTTTCCTGCCGCCTTCG
>CALFJF010000038.1 GCA_937877535.1 uncultured Treponema sp. | reverse complement strand
GGACTGAAAGAAGGTCTGAAAGAAGGGAGAATGGGCGCATACATCGACTTGATAAAATCCGGCTTGCTTTCAATAAAAGATGCCGCCGCCAAACTGAATCTCTCGGAGTCGGAACTTCGGGAGCGATTTTTAGAATATCCCTGAAAATCCTAGAGATTTATTGTGGAACTCTTTTTGAGATTTCATCATAATTGAATTGTGCAGATACGATTTGAGAATTTGAGGAAATGGTACTCGGGCAAGGGCGGGGAAATCCGCGCGGTGGACGGGATTTCAATAGAGATACCCGAGAACGAGATTTTCGGCATAATCGGAAAGAGCGGGGCGGGAAAGTCGTCGCTCGTCAGGCTGATTTCGCTTCTGGAGGCCCCCGACGACGGAAAAATCTTCTACGGCGACGAGCGCGTGGACAACCTCGGAAAAAGGGAGCTGATTCTTCGGCGGCGCAAAATCGGCATGATTTTCCAGAACTTCAACCTGTTCTCGTCGCGCACGGCGGGAAAGAACGTGGCGTACCCCATGGAAATCGCGGGCTTCGGCAAGGACGAGATTCGGCGGCGGGTGCGCGAGATGCTCGACCTCGTGGGGCTTTCGGACCGCGAGGACGCGCCCATCAGCACGCTCTCCGGCGGGCAGAAGCAGCGCGTGGCGATTGCGCGCGCCCTCTCCACGCGGCCCGGGATCCTTTTCTGCGACGAGGCGACGAGCGCGCTCGACCCTCAGACCACAAAATCAATCCTCAACCTCATCCGCGACATCCAAAAGAGGATGAACCTGACCGTGGTGATGATAACGCACCAGATGGAGGTCGTCCGCGACATCTGCGACAGGGTGGCGGTCATCGACAACGGAAAAATCGTGGAGCTGTCAAGCGTGCGGGAGCTTTTCAGGAGCCCCAAGGCGGACATCACCAAGGAATTCCTGGCGAACCTGACGAGGCAGGACGACGGCGCGGACTTCGTTCAGTGGGCGAGGCAGCGGGGGAACTACACGCTCCGCTTCATGGGCGAGGCGACTGGAAGGCCAGTCCTGAGCGAGCTTCTTCGGAAATTCGACATCGGCATGAACATCCTCGGGGCGGGAATCCAGCGACTTCCTGACGGGGAAATCGGCACGATGAACGCGACGATTTCGGGAAGCGAGGACGAAATCGGCCGCGCGAGGGAATTCCTGAGGCAAAACGGCGTCATCCTCTCGACGGACGCGGAGAATTCGGGCATTGGGGAAAGCGAAAAGGAGTAGGAAATGGCTGACATCATACTTTTGGTTTTGACTTCGACGGTTCAGACGCTCGAAATGGTGTTCTTCTCGGCGATAATCGCGGTGGCGGCGGGGTTCCCGCTCGGAATCTTCCTGAACACGACCTCCCCGAACGGAATCACGCCAAAGCCGATTCTGAACATGGTTCTGAGCCGAATCATCGACGTGATGCGCTCGTTCCCGTTCGTGATTCTGATGATTGTGCTGATGCCGTTCACGAGGCTCGTGGTCGGCACGGCGGTCGGCACGGAGGCCACGATAATCCCGCTGAGCCTTGCGGCTATGCCGTTCGTGGCGAGAATCACGGAGACCTCGCTCAACGACGTTGACCCCGGCGTAATCCAGGCAGCCCGCGCGATGGGAAGCACGAACGCTCAGATAATCCGCAAGGTGCTCGTTCCCGAGGCTCTTCCGGGGGTCGCATCGGGGCTTACGCTCACCGTCATCACGCTGATTTCCTACTCGGCGATGGCGGGCACGCTCGGCGGCGGCGGATTGGGCGACCTGGCGTTCCGCTACGGCTTCCAGCGGTTCCGCACCGACGTGATGATTATGTCGGTCATCGTCATCATCATCCTCGTCGCGCTCGTCCAGTTCGTCGGCTCAAGAATCACGAACAGGATGCTTGCGAAGCGGTAGCCCCCCTTGACAAAACTTCCGCAAGGTTGTATAAAATTGCATATAAAATCAGTAGGAATTATGGGGATTAAAATCCCAAGGAGCAAGAATATGAAAAGAATCATCTCTGGCATTGCAATCGCGCTCGCCGCGCTCGCCCTGAGCGCACAGACGAAAATCAAGGTGGGCGCGACCCCCCAGCCGCACGCGGAAATCCTCGCGCTCATCAAGGACGACCTGGCGGCAAAGGGCGTGGAGCTTGAAATCGTCGAGTTCACCGACTACGTTACCCCGAACGAGGCCGTGGAGGCGGGCGACATCGACGCGAACTACTTCCAGCACCTGCCCTACCTCAACTCGTTCAACAAGGAGAAGAGGACGCACCTTGTGAACGCGGGCGGAATACACGTAGAGCCGTTCGCGCTCTACAGCACGACGAACAAGAAGAAGGCAATCAAGAGCGTGGCCGACATCAAGAAGGGCGCGAAAATCGCGATTCCGAACGACCCCACGAACGAGGGACGCGCCCTGCTGCTCCTCCAGGCGGCGGGACTCATCACGCTCAAGGACCCGAGCAACATCACGGCGACACCGCTCGACATCAAGAAGAACCCCAAGAAAATCAAGTTCGTCGAGGTTGAGGCGGCTTCGCTCCCGCGCACCCTGCCCGACGTGGACGCTGCGGTCATCAACGGGAACTACGCGATTCCCGCGGGACTTGTGGCGACGCGCGACGGAATCTTTGTGGAGGGCAGCTCGTCGCCGTACGTGAACGTGGTCGCGGTCAAGGCCGGCAACGAGAACAACGCCGCCGTGAAGGCCCTTGTTGACGCGCTCAAGTCGGACAAGGTAAGGAAGTACGTCAAGGAGACCTACAAGAACGGCGAAGTCGTGACGGTGTTCTAGGATTTTTTTGGCAAAGGAAGAACGCCCGAGAAAGCGGTTGTCTTTTTCGGGCGTTCTTTTTTAGAAGCCGAGAATGATGTGGGAAGCGTTGCAAAGCGTACGCTTTGCCTTTGAGCCATCGCGCCACCCCAATTCGCCATGTTGCGCACAATTCGCCATGTTGAGGCGAAGCCGAAACATCCATGATTCTTCGCACCGCTCAGAATGACGTGCTGGCACGGACAAACTCCGCGCGCAAAGCAAAAAAGGCGGTCCCGATTTTTCTCAGAGCCGCCTTTTTTGCCCGCCGCGCTACAGTTCCGCGTCGCCGTCGGAGCACTTCACGCTTTTTGCGGGAACGCCATTGTTCCAAGCATTGCCTTTTTTCACCGCTTCCCAATCTGCCATAGTTCCAGCGAATTCCATGGACAAAAGCGACGGGCAGCCAAAGAACGCCTGCCAGCCGATTTCCGTAACGCCAGCAGGGATAACCACAGACGCAAGCGACGTGCAGCCCTCGAACGCGCTCTCGTCGATTTCCGTAACGCCCGCAGGAATCACAACCGACGCAAGCGACGAGCAACCATCGAACGCATACCCGCCGATTTTTGTAACGCCCTCAGGAATAACAACGGACGCAAGCGACTTGCAGCCCTCGAACGCACCCACGCCGATTTCCGTAACACCATCGGGGATTTTCACACTTGTCGCGGTTTTGTCGAGCAATTTCACGGCAACGCCAGCCTCCACCAAAAGAACGGGCTTCTGCCACTCGCCGTCGGCACACTTCACGCTCGTCGCGGGAACATAGAGGAAAAGCCCCTCCTTTCCTTTAACTGCGTTCCACTGCGCTTTTGTGCCGCCGAACTCCACGGACGCAAGCGACGAGCAGCCCTCGAACGCACTCCTGTCGATTTCCGTAACGCCCGCAGAAATCACCACGGACGCAAGCGACGAGCAGTCACGAAACGCCCCCCAGCCGATTTCCTTAACGCTCTCGGGAATCTCCACGGACGAAAGCGACGTGCAGCCCTCGAACGCCCACCCGTCGATTTCCGTAACGCCCGCAGGAATCACCACGGACGAAAGCGACGTGCAGCCCTTGAACGCATACCCGCCGATTTTTGTAATGCCCGCAGGGATTTCCACGCTTGTCGCGCTCTTGTCGAGGCATTTTACGGCAATGCCTGCTTCCACCAAAAGAACGGGCTTCTGCCATTCCCCGTCTGCACACTTCACGCTCGTCGCGGGAACATAGAGGAAAAGTTCCTTCTTTCCTTTAACCGCGTCCCACTGCGCTTTTGTGCCGCCGAATTCCACGGACGCAAGCGATGAGCAACCAGAGAACGCCCCGTTGCCGATTTCTGTAACGCTCTCGGGAATCACGACCGATGAAATCGACGAGCAGTCATGGAACGCCCGCTCGCCGATTTTTGTAACGCCATCCGCTATCACTGCGCTTGAGATGTCCTTGCTTGCAGCGTCCTCAACCATCTTCATGTCGTCTGAATACTTGATTCCGTCAATGATTTTTGACATATTTTCTCCTTGCGTTTATGGCTGCAGGACTGTTTTTGGTTTTCTTACGCGCTCCGTCCTTCAGTTTTTTCGATTGAAAGATTTGTCATCTTTTCAATTACACTGTCTGGGTATCCGAGATTTTTTGCCTCGTTGTATTCTGCCTGCGTGAGAATCGCATTTCTCGCCCGCACGTCGGCAAAATGACGCTCCATGTCGGCGAGGTTCTTGAGCTTGTTCAGGAACCACGGGTCGATTCTCGTGATTCTGTTGATTTCTTCTATCGAAAGGATGTTCCGCTTTATCGCCTGGAAGACCGCGAAGATGCGCTGGTCGGTGCATTCGCCCACGCGCTCGCGGATTTTCGCGTCGTCCTCCTCCTCAAAAATCGGCAGGTTGAGCGAATCCACGCCGATTTCCGCGCCGCGCGCCGCCTTCATTATTGCCGCCTCGAACGTGTGGGCAATCGCCATCACCTCGCCCGTCGCCTTCATCTGCGTGCTCAAGCGTCGCGCCGCGTACACGAACTTGTCGAACGGGAACTTGGGGAACTTCACGACGACATAATCCAAAACAGGCTCGAAGCACGCCGCCGTCTTCTTCGTCACGAAGTTGGGGATTTCGTCCAAATTGTAGCCGATTGCGATGAGGGCTGCGACCTTGGCAATTGGGTAGCCCGTCGCCTTCGACGCGAGCGCGGACGAGCGCGAGACGCGCGGGTTCACCTCGATGACCGCGTACTCGAAGCTGTCGGGCTTGAGCGCGAACTGGCAGTTGCACCCGCCCTCCATCTCAAGCGAGCTGATGATGTTGAGCGCCGCGCTCCGGAGCATCTGGTACTCCTTGTCCGAGAGCGTCACCGTGGGCGCGATGACAATCGAGTCGCCCGTGTGCACGCCCACCGGGTCGAAGTTCTCCATCGAGCAGACCGTGAGGACGTTCCCCGCGTGGTCTCTCATCACCTCGAACTCCACCTCCTTCCAGCCCGATATGCACTTCTCCACAAGGATTTGGTGGATGGGCGAGCGGTGCAGCCCGTTGTGCGCGATTTCGTCGAACTCCTCCCAGGTGCTCGCGATGCCGCCGCCCGTCCCGCCGAGCGTGAACGCGGGGCGTATGATTGCGGGCAGGCCGATTCCGTTCTTGGCGAAGTCGAGCGCGTCCTCGTACGTCGTCACCACCTTGCTCGGAATGCACGGCTCGCCGATGGACTCCATCGTGTCCTTGAACATCTGGCGGTCCTCCGCCTTGTCGATTGTCTCGGGCTTCGCGCCCAAAAGCCGCACGCCGTGGCTCTCCAAAAAGCCCGACTTGGCGAGCTCCATGCAGAGCGTGAGCCCCGTCTGCCCGCCGAGCGAGGAAAGAATCGAGTCGGGCTTCTCCTTCTCGATGATTCTCTCAATCGTCTCGGGGATGAGCGGCTCGATGTAGATGTGGTCCGCCATCGCGTGGTCGGTCATGAGCGTCGCCGGGTTCGAGTTCACCAGCACGACCTCAAGCCCCTGCTCCTTGAGGGCCTTGCACGCCTGGCTCCCCGCGTAGTCGAACTCCGCCGCCTGCCCGATGATGATGGGTCCCGACCCGATGACCATAACCTTGTGGATGTCTTTGTTCAGTGGCATTGTATGTATCTCCTTTTCTATCAATTCTCTTCGGCTGCCGTTTCATCAGTCCTTTTTGGCTGAAGGCAGAATATCAGCTCGGACTTGTCCTTTCCGTATTCGTCAAAAATTTTCTCAAGGATGTGCTGCTTTGCAATGGTGCTGTTCGCCTTGTAGATGTAGATTCCGTTCCCGATTTCGTTCCAGCCTGAAACACCGGACTTGTCGAACGAAATGTCAATCATCTGCTCGCTTGCGGCTAGAGATGCCATAGGCGCGTAATCCTCGGAAAACAGATATTTTGCGACCGACGTGTACATCTCGACCCACTGGCTCGTTTTTTGCTCGCCGTTGTCGGCATATTGGAACGAAACTAGTTTTCGTCCCGTAAGGTCCTCGCCATCCTCAAGGGAAATCTCGTCAAGCATATCGGTCGGAGGAACAAAATCTGTGGTTGGATACGCCCACAGGGAAATCATTTCTTCCGTGAGGGCATCGCATCGCGCGTTCATCTCGGTTTCAGTCCATTTGTCGAAGTCAAGAAGAATCTTGTTGATGTTCAGTCCGCTGTCTTTGAAGCCGTGTTCAATCGTCTTTTTTACGGAAAAACGCTCGTTTCCGTATTTTGAATTGTAACCAGTGAGCGTCAGGTTGGGGAGCGTGTGCAGGCGAGTGTCGAAAATCTCCTTCCAATTTTCGCCGAGGTCTCGTTTCCAATCTGCAGAAAGCGTTCGCGGCATGATGTGTTCTATTGTCAGTTTATTTGTGTCGTCCGTGCTGTCCATAAGTTCTATCACGTTGACGTGTTCCACCGTGCCCTTGTTTTCCAGTCGGTCAAAAAGATACTGCTTGTTTTTTTTCTGCATTTTATAGACGTTCTTTTCGCGGATTGCTTTTGAAAAATCTTTGTCTTTCGGGAATTCCGCGGAATTGGTCTTGCTTTCAAGGACGTAAACCAGGACGCTGGAGTAGGGCGAGCCTGATTTGTTGAGCCTCTTGATGTCGGAATCCAAGGTGCAGAAAATCTTGTTGAGAGCATTCGTCGGCAGGGCGCACATAATCCTTCGGAAGACGAACGACTCCACGCACTCAAGTGATTTGTTGACGTCCGATTCCGGGATTTCTCCGCGGGCAAACGCACCGAACAGGGCGAGCAAGAAAGGATAGCTCACGGACACGTCGATGAGGTCAAGCCGCCTGAGCGTCGCAAGAATCGTGTTTGAAACGGGAATCTCCAAGACTTTCTTGCCCAGAATCAGAGCATAAATCTTTGCGAAGAAAAGCAGGTCTGACAAAAGCGTTCCGTATTCTGCGGGGGTGAACTTCAGTTGTTTGACGTAATCCTTGAATGCGAAGTAAACCGCCTTGACGTTCGGGATTTTTTTCTGCTTGAGCGTCAGGTAATGGCGTATGAAGTCGCTTACGGCATAATCGGTGTATTTTTCGATTTTGTTCCAATATTTTTCGTAATACTCGTTCTGCAGTTGCGAGTCCAGTCCCATAAGGATAAAGTTGCGGATTTTATCCGCTTCCGTCAAATCAAGCCCTGTCGAGTTCAGGCTCTCAAAAATGAGCTGCGGGTTCTCGTCCTTGTCAACGAAAATGTCAATAATCTCCAGTTTTTTTATCGATGCGAAGAGGTCGTCCACGGAAATCTCGCCCGAGCAAATCCTTGAACAGAAATATTCGTAGTTCTGGGTTATGTTCGAGCCTTTCTCAAATTCCTCCTCGTCACCCGCAACGAGCTTGTCGAATGCCGTGCAGTCGTCCTTTATCGGCTTTAGCCGAAGTTTGCGCACTTCAGGGCTGTATTCGTCAACAATGAATTTATTCTCTATGTAGCGGACGAGTTTTTCATCTTCCGAAGAAACCTTTTTCGATTTCAGTAAATTCACAATGGCGACAAACAGAATTGAAACGGTCGTGATGCGCTGCTGCCCGTCGATTATAAGGTAGTCCGACCCTCCGCCATTTGCCGCAAGCGTTGACACAATGCTTCCAAAGAAATGCTTTTTCCGCCCTTCTTTTGAAACGTGAACCAAATCGTCAAACAACTGCTTGCATTGCTTTTGCGTCCAGTCGTAATTTCTCTGATAAACGGGAATTATATAGCGATTTTCTGAGCCGTCCAAAAATTTTACGAGAAGCTTTGCTTCGCCTTTCATTTTTCCTCCTGTTCCTTCCAAAATCCGTGCAAAAAAAACTGAATCCAAACCTGAATTCAGTCAACACGCAACAAAAACAGCATGCCCGCGCGTTCCGTTCATCAGCGTAAGGAAATGTACAGCGCCCATTTTCATATTAAAAAAGCATTTTAGCGGATTTGCGCACTTTGTGGTAGGGAACAGAACATTCTGTTTTGCGTACAAATAAAATCAAAAAGCGTTTTGTTACTTCCCTCTTTTTTTTGTTTTTGCTATACTTTTTTGAAATGGGAGATGTTTTGAAAATCGCGTTTCAAAATATCTCGATTTATCGGGCTATAGCGCAGCTGGTTAGCGTACAAGTCTGGGGGACTTGGGGTCACCGATTCGAATTCGGTTAGCCCGACTTTGCGGAATCTTTTGAAATACAAAGATTCCGTTTTTTTTATTCGATTTTGTCTATCACGCGGTAGTTCCAATTGTGTTTTGGGTATCGACCTTTCATTTCTTTGCAAATTTCTTGCCACGAACCGCTCCAAAAATGCTCTAAATCGTCTGTAATTTGAAGCGGGCGACGGGCGGGAGAAAGAAGGCGCAAAAGCACCCGCTTTCCGAGGACTTTTGGCGTTTCAAAAACGCCAAAGAGCCGCTGAATTATGCACTCAAGAATCACGCGAATTTCGTTTCCCGATTTTTCGTATCGAAGTCGATTTTTTTTGCCGTTCGGAAGCACCATTTCTTTTGGCGCGTTTTCGTCGATTTTGTGTGCATCTAAATGCCATTTGAGCGCGTTTTTGACAACCGTTTCCGAGATTTTTTCGCTCGACAAAAACGGCAAAAGCCACTCGCGCACGTTTTTTTGAAGCGAAGTCAGTTTTTCAAAAAGAGCATCGTCGTTTGCGTAACGCGCACAAAATTCTGCACGAACAAGAAATTCGGCAGTTTCGCTATCAATCGGAAGGCTCGAAAGTCCCCGTTTTTCAACGCTTTGGCAGAGTGCTTCCAAAAAATCGTTTTTTGAAACGGGGCATTTTTTTCGCTTTAATTCGATTTCGCCAAAAAAAACGATTTCCGATTTTTCGATTTTTCCCGTTTTTTCGTCAAACGACAGGTCGATTTTGCTTTTTGCTCTTTCAAAAATCCATTTTTCTGCTTCCGCGTTTTCAATTTTTTCGTATTCTTGAATAAATCCGACCGATTCTCCTGCGTCAACTTCAATCGCAACAATCCAGAGCGCGCCGTTTGGAATGGCGAGTCGAGCCTTTCTTCCCGACGGAAATTGATATTCGGTAAAGTCGTTTCCGAGTGCGCACCGTTTTGCGATTCTGTCAGGAAAGCCTGAAAGCACGATTTCTCCGATTTGTTTTGATTCTGGAAGACTTCTTCCCGTTCGTTCGATTCGTTTTGATAACGTGCGCAAAAATCGCTCTTGCAACTCTTTTGCGCTTTGTGCGAATTCTGAAAATCGAAGAACCGTCAAAAGCGCGTTTTTTGCCGAAAGCGCAACGCAAGAAAGCCGCGGATTCAAAGGAAGGCAAAGGCAAGCGGTTCCAAGAGGCGTGATTTTTCCGTTTTCATCGATGCAGCCAAGACTCAAAAGCAGTTTTTTTGCTTCGTTCCAAGCGGCTTCGGGCGGCGGAGTGAGCCATTTTAAGCCGTTTGCGTCGGTAACGCCCCACGCGCTACATTCGAGCACGAGAAGCGAAAGTTCTGTGCGCGTGATTTCTGGCGAAGATTTTTCCAAAAGAACATCGGTTTTGTTCCATAAACGAATTGCCGTTCCGCCCGCATTTCGTCCTGCGCGACCCGCTCTTTGCGTGGCGTTAAACGCGCTTTCTCGTTCCGTTTCAAGGTGAGACATTCCAAGCGACGGTTTTAATCGGTTTATTCTGCAAAATCCGCTATCGATTACGAACGAAACGCCTGGAATCGTAAGGCTTGTTTCTGCGATTGAAGATGAAAGAATGACGCGGCGCGGTGATGAAAGTTGCGCGGGGGAAAGGATTTTCTTTTGCTCAAAAAATGGCGTGGAACTGTGGAGAATAAAAACGTCCGCGCGGTTGCCGATTTTCTCTAAAAGACGCGATTTGCATGTTCTGAGTTCAAAAATGCCCGGAAGAAACACAAGAATCGAGTCCGTGCGAAACAAAGGAGTTTGTGGAAAACTCGAAAAACTATCCACATTTTCGGGAATTTTATCCACATTTTCTCTCTCGAAATCCACATTTTCCGTCTGCGTTCCACTGTTTTTCCACAGGTTGTCCACATTTTCGTGGATAAAATGTGGACAACCTACCGATTGTTCGGAAAGTCGCGTTTTGTCCTTGTGGAAATCTTCCTCAAAAAGAATGGAAGCAACACATTGCTCCACCGTTTCTTTTGGACGATATTCGATTTTGACGGGAAAAAGCCGCCCTTGAATGTGGAGCGTTTCTGCGCCCAAAAAATCCGCAATTTCCTTGCTTTCCATCGTTGCGCTCATTATGAGAAGAAAAATGTCATCGCGGATTTCCATTGTTTCAAGCAAAAACGCGAGCGCAAGGTCTGCGTGAATCGAGCGTTCGTGAAATTCGTCCAAAACAACAACGCTCACGCCGTCAAGCGTTGGGTCGTTTTGCAGTTTTTTTGTCAAAATCGCTTCGGTTACAACTTCAAAGCGCGTGTTTTTTGACACGTTTGATTCAAGATGAAAGCGGTAGCCTGCTGTTTTGCCAACTTCCTCGCCGAGATTTTCTGCAACTCTTTGAGCGACCGAAAGCGCGGCAAGTCTTCGTGGCTCTAGCATGATTATTTTTTTGGAAAGTGATTTAAAAGCGCGAGCGGAAGAGCGGTTGATTTTCCAGCGGCGGTTTCTGCCGTAAGAACGAGAATTCGATTTTTGGACTTTTTGAGGCGGTCGCAAATTTCGTCCAAATGCGAAAAAATCGGCAGTTTTTTTATATGCTCTGTATACTTCTTTTTTTCCATAATAAAGACAAATCATAAACTTTCTTTGATAATGCGTTCAAGAATGGCGAATAATTTGCTATACTTTTTTTATGGACGAAGTGAAACTTATCGCGCTTGATTTGGACGACACGCTTTTGAACAAAAACGCACAAATTAGCGAAAGAAACGTGCTCGCTCTTAGAGAATGTGCAGAACGAGGCATTTACGTTGTTCTTTGTTCTGGACGGCTTGAAGAAGCGATTTTGCCTTTTGTGCGCCGACTCGAAATCGCGGGGCTAAAAACGGGGCGATTCATTATTGCGATAAACGGGTGCAGCGTTTTTGATTTGCACGAGCGCACGCAGATTTTGAAAAACGACGTTTCTGGGGACATTTTGATTCGCGCGGACGAAATCGCTCGCGAGTTTTCGCTTTCAAGCGAAGTGTACACGCCAGACACGATTTTTTACGGAGAGGAAACCGAGGAAAACTTGCTTGATGTTGAACTTTGTCATGTAAACGGAGTTCTCGTAAAAGATTACACTTCGTTTTTGAAAAAAGGTTTTCCCAAAATGCTCATTCCAACAAAACCAGAAAACGCTTCGATTTTGCAAACGGTTCAAGAAAAACTCAGACGCGAATTTGGTTCTCGTGCGGTTGTTTTTACGAGTAAACCGTATTTTTTGGAAATCTTGCCGCCGAATTGTGGAAAAGGCGAGGCGGTCAGTTGGCTTTGCTCTCATATTGGCATTCCGCTCAAAAACGCGATGGCTTTTGGAGATGGAATGAACGACGAGTCGATGATAAAAATGTGCGGAATCGGCGTTGCAATGAAAAACGCTTGTCCTTTTATCAAAGAGGTCGCAGATTTTGTAACCGAGTTCGATAACGATTCCGATGGCATTGCGCGTTTTCTTGAAAAAAATCACATTGTGCAAAAAGGGTCGTTTTAGAACAATCTTTATGTCCTAAAAAAGGAAAATGGTATGAAAATCATAATAGTCGGCGCAGGTTTTACGGGGCTTCAACTTGCAAAGCGACTTGTGAACGGCAAAAACGACGTTGTTCTCATCGAAAATGACGAGGAAATTTCGCGGCACGCGCAAGACCGTTCGGATTTCTTTGTGATAAATGCCGATGGAAACAATCTTTCAACGCTTGAGGATGCGGGGCTTGCCACGGCTGACGCGCTCGTTTGCGTAACGAGCAGCGACGAAGTGAACATGGTAACGTGCTCGCTTGCGGATTCGATTTATCCAAAAGTCCTTAAAATTGCGCGGGTTCGCAATTACAGTTATTACGTGAACACCGCTCGTGCAAGCGAAAAACACGCTCATTCCACAAAAAACAATCGACCGCTCTACGGAATCGATTTTATGGTAAATCCCGATTTTGAAGCCGCGCGGGAAATCGTAAATTCGTTTGACAAAGATTCAATCGCGGGGGCGTTGCATTTTTCGGGGTCAAATTACGAGTTGATTCGGATGAACGTTCAGTCAAACAGTGCTTTTGACGGCGCGGCTCTAAAGGATTTGTGGAAACTCACCAAGCGGCGATTTGTGGTGGCGTTCGTGGAGAGCGCGGAAAAAACGTCGCTTCCCTTTGGAGAAACGGTGCTTCGCGCGGGAGATTGCATCGCGCTCGTCGTTGAGCGAACTGCGCTCGGCGAGTTTTTGTCGCTGTGCGGGATTCCTTCAAAATCTATAAAAAAAGTCGTTCTTGTGGGCGCGGGGCGAATCGGGCTTTTGGTTGCAGAACGACTCAAAAAGAAGAAATTTGATTTTATCATCGTTGACAGCGATTCAGAAAAATCGCGGGCGGCGGAAGAGATTTTCCCTGGAATCACGTTTAATACCGACATCACGGACGAAGGGTTTATCGACGAAGAAAACGTGAGCGAATACGATTTAATCATTTGCTCCACAAATGCGTACGAAAAAAATCTCGTAAACGCGGCGTACATTGAATCTTTTGGCGTGGAAAATTCAATCGTGCTTGTTCCGTCGTCGGCTTATTCTGCGATTGCTCGTCATCTCGGCATTGAAATCGCTATTCCCGTGCGAGATACGGTCGTCGATTCAATTATGAGTCACCTTCGCGGCTCTGCCGTAAGCGGAATTCACTCGATTGACGGCGGACGACTTGAAATTGTTGAAATTACCGTTGGCGAAAAATCAAAAACCGTTGGAAAAAAACTCTTTGAAATCTCGGAACCTGGACGATTTTTGGTACTTTTGGGGCAGCAAAACGGCGGCACTTACTCGATTCTTGGCGGGCAAAGCGTAATCGAAGCGGGCGCAAGAATCGTGGTAATCGCAAAGCGCGACAGCGTACAACACATAATAAGGAAATTTGCATGAGAGCGTTTGTTTTTTTTCGGCTCATTTTTGTGGTTCTTGGCGTTGTGGGGTGTGCGCTTTTGTTGCCGCTGTGCGTTTCTGTTTTTTTGGGCGAAACACAAATGACGTTGCCGTTTTTGCTCCCGCTCATTTTCTCCGTAATTTTTGCTGCGTTTTTCTTTTTCCGAGGACGAAAGAGGTCGGTAAAGTTTTCTGTTCGCTCGGTCTATCTTTTTGTTGCGCTCACGTGGATTTCGATTAGTCTGTTTGGCTCGATTCCTTTGTACGCGAGCGGATTTTTTGATTCTTATTCAGACGCGCTTTTTGAGAGCGTGAGCGGATTTTCCACGACGGGGGCAACGATTCTAAAAAGCGTTGAAAATCTTCCAAAAAGCCTAAATCTGTGGAGATGCGAAATGCACTGGCTTGGCGGCATGGGAATTATCGCGCTTACCGTGGCTCTGCTTCCGCTTTTGGGAATTGACGGCTTTCAGTTAATCAAAGCGGAAACAACAGGTCCTGAAAAAGGAAAAATCACTCCCAAAATGGCGAACACGGCGGAAGTGCTTTGGATTCTCTACTTTGCATTTACGGTCGTTCATGCGCTCATTTTGTTTTTTTTGGGAATGAATCCGATTGATTCTATTGCACACGCATTTTCTTCAGTGTCAACGGGCGGGTTTTCTACGCGCGATTCAAGTATCGCGTATTACAATTCTCCTGCAATCGAATGGACTTGTGCGATTTTTATGTTTCTTTCTGGCGTGAATTTCAGTTTGTATTTTTACCTTTTGACAAAAAAATATGTCGACGTTCGGCGCAATTCTGAACTCAAAGCGTATATTTTGCTTGTTCTTGTTTCTTCTGTCATTGTTTCGATTTTGATTTTAGCTCCGAGTGGCGATTTTTTTTCTGCATTTAGAAAGGCATTTTTTCAAGTCGTTTCTGTAATTACATCTACAGGGTATTCCACTGCGGATTATCAACTGTGGCATCCTGCGGCGCAATTTGTGCTTTTCGCGCTTTTTTTTGTTGGCGGTTCGTCTGGTTCAACGGCGGGAGGATTTAAGGTTGTGCGGTGGTGCGTTCTTTTTAAGCACGCAAAAAACGAAATGCTCAGGCTTTTGCATCCGCACGGCGTTTTTTCGCTTAGACTCGACGGGCGAAGCGGGCGGCGCGATTTGGTTGGAAACGTGGCGGCGTTTGCGTTTGTTTACGCAGTTTTGGTTTTTGTTACAACTTTTTTAGGAACGCTTGCGCGTTTAGACATTTTTTCTGCCTTTGCGACCGCGCTTTCGATGGTTGGAAACGTGGGGCTTTCTTTTGGCGAATTGGGACCAGGGGCTTCTTTTGATTTTTTGCCGTCTTTTCTCAAACTTTGGTATTGCTTTGCGATGATTGCGGGTCGTCTTGAACTCTACAATATGTTGATTTTCTTTTTGCGCGAATATTGGAGAAAATAACAAAATCGAGTTTTCTTTTCGCTCTAAAAAAAGAAAGGGGGCTTTTTGCCCCCTCATTAAAATCAAAATCTAAAGATTAGATTTCCTTTCGGATTCCTTGCTGCTGCACGTGAATGCTTGCAAGAACAATGCCAACAAGTGCAATCGTCCAACCAACAAACACGATGTACGCCCCCACGGCGGCGTATCCAAAAATGGGTTGTACTTCCAAATACTTTGGAATTGTGATTGTGGCTGCAAGTCCAAAGCCCGCGCCAACAAGCCAAACCAAAACGTCGCCCACAAAACTTTCTGCGCAAAGGAACACAATAATTCCCGCGATTGTGGCAAGCCACATTGCCACTGGGAATGTGGCATTGTATGCGTATCCGCCTGCGCTGTCTGCAACGTTAAAGAATTTTGCCATTCCAAATATGTTTTTAAGAGTACGCTCTTCGGTGTATGTTACTTTGTCTTGATTTTCTTGCCGAGTTTTCTGAACTTTTTTTGTTGTTGGAACGGTGATTCCTGCTGCCGCAAGAATCGCGTCTGTTTCCGCAGAAGACGCTTCCACGGCGGATTCGGTGGTTGTCTGCGTTTCCGTTGTGGTTGTTTCGCTTTTTTCAGTTGTCTTTTTGAGGCTGATTATTGTGGGGTCATCGCTGTCAAAATTGGTAGATTTTTTTGTTGTTGTTTCAGAAGAAATTTCCGTAGTGGTTTCTGAAGCAGGAGCGTTGGCAGCAATTTTTGCCAAAGATTCTGCCTTAAAAAGCGCGATTTCCTCCGCAGAAAGCGGAACTTCCTCTTCATAATTTACGGTAACTGGCACGCTTTCGTGATGCTCAATCTGCTCCGTAACAAAAATCGTTGGCACAAGAAATCCAACGAGTGCAAGCGCAGAACCTGCAACAAAAATCTTTCGGTCAAGCGACCTGCTTTTTAGATTTTCAGAAAATGACATGGATTGCTCCTTTGATTGAAATAAGATTTTTTAATTATATACCTTGATTTGATTCAAAGTCCAACAAATTTTATTCAAAACAATTCCTTATGAGAGAAAAATTCCAAAATCGATAAATTGTATTGTACAATAAGAGTATGAAAATTTTGGAAAACATTTCAGAGTATTATGACGAGCTTTTTCCAGTCAGTTTGGCGCAACGCGAGTTTTACGAAAATCTTGCTACGTTGTTCAAAAATCCCGTGAAATATCTTCGACTTTGTTGCGGAACGGGCGAATTTGAGCAAAAACTCTCTCAAGAAGGCGCGGACGTTACGGGAATTGAAACAATAACCGATTTGCTTGAAAGCGCAAACAGAAGACGGCGGACGCAACTCATGGCATTGCGTTTTTTTAACATGAAAAACGACGAACTTTCGCGATTTTTGGGAAAAGGCTTTTACAACATCATTTCGATTTTAGACGGCAGAATCCTTTTTGTGGGGAACGAAAGCGAAATAAAAAAACTCATTTTTGATTGCAAAACGCTTCTTTCGGATTTTGGACGGCTTGTGATTTCCGTGCCAGATTTTGAGTTTTTTGACAAAAATCCGAATTTTGTTTTTAGCCGAGAGAGCATTCGCGTGAAATTTTTTGAGCGAATAAAGAAAAACTCTGACGGCTCGTTTTTTCTTGAACAAAAAATCGAAACTGGAAATGGCGACGTTCGCGTTGTAACCGATTGCCCTGTTTGCGCACTTTCTCGCGAATGTTTTTTTGAGTGTGCAAAAGACGCGGGCTTTTCTTCCGTGGAATTCAAAAACGGGTTTGACGACAAAAGTCAAAATACGCTCCTTGCCGTGTTGTCTTAGTTTTTTGCATTTCAAAAAAATCAAGAAAAATTCAAAAATACGATTTTTTTACTTGACTTATGGGTGTTGTCATGTTTTCTAAAAATAGATATACTTTTTTTAGTTCTGTTTAGAACGAAAAAATATTTATATACCGTAAAATTACAAAAAGGGAGTTGAATATGTCTTTAAAAAAGTCATTCACAAAAGATGGAAAATGCAACGTTACTTTTACCGTTACGGCAGAGGCGGCACAAGGCGCAAAAACAGTAACGATTGCTGGTGATTTTAACAGTTGGAGCAGCACAGAAACTCCTCTCAAAAAAGGAAAGGACGGCTCATTTTCTGTAAAAATTGCACTTGAAGTTGGAAAAGAATATCAGTTCCGCTATCTTCTTGACGGAAGCCGCTGGGAAAACGATTGGGCAGCCGACAAATACATTCCTGCACCATTTAGCTCAACAGACAATTCTGTGGTTGTTTGCTCAAAGTAATTCTTTATCAAAAAAAATCAAAAAAGTCGCCGTTGGCGGCTTTTTTTTGTCTAATTCGCAATAAATCTTTTTCATGGAACGAACAAATCAAGAAAATCAAAACACAACGTTACTCTTTGACAGAAAATTCCTTATGCGCCTTATGCTTCCGCTTGTTGCAGAGCAATTTCTTGCAATGACGATTGGGGCGTGCGACACAATAATGGTTTCGTCCATTGGGGACGCGGGAATTTCGGGCGTTTCTTTAATCGACCAATTTAGTCAACTGATGATTCAACTTTTTGCCGCTTTTGCCACGGGAGGCGCGGTTGTAAGTTCGCAATATTTGGGACATAAAGACAAAACGTCGGCGCGACTTGCAGCAAAACAACTGCTTTTTGTTGCGCTCACAACGGGATTGCTTGTTGTTGCCGTTTGTCTTCCGTTCCGAGAGTTTATTCTTCAAAAACTCTACGGAAAAAGTGACGCGGAAGTTCTCAAAAACGCGCTTACTTATTTTGTGTGGATTTTGATTTCTTTTCCGTTTCTTGCGGTTTACAATTCGTCGGCAGCCCTTTTTCGCTCAATGGGAAATTCAAAACTTTCCTTAAAAGTGAGTATCGCGATGAATCTGGTGAACATTGCGGGAAACGCCGTTTTGATTTACGGGGCAAAAATCGGCGTTTCGGGCGCGGGAATCAGCACGCTTTTGAGTCGAATCGTTGGCGCGGTTGTCATGTGCACGCTTCTTTGCTCCAAAAAAAACGAAATCTACATCGAACGCATTTGGAAAATCGAAGTCAATTTTGGAATGATTCGGAGGATTCTCAAAGTGGGAATTCCGAGCGGAATCGAAAATTCTGTTTTTCATATCGGAAAGATTTTTGTTCAGTCTTTTATGTCTGGATTTGGAACGATTGCGATTGCCGCAAACGCGATTTCAAATACGGTGGCGAGTTTTTCAAATATTCCAGGAAATGCGTTGGGACTTGGAAGCGTAACGGTCATCGGGCAGTGCATTGGCGCGGGAGAAAAAAATCAAGCGGTCAAATACGGACGAAATCTTATGAAAACGGCTTACGCGGCAATGTTTTGTACAAGCGCAGTGATTTTTTTGCTTTCGCCGTTTATTACAAGTGCGTTTAAAATTTCAGCGGAAAGTCAAAAACTCGCCGTGGGAATTATCAGAACGTGCATGGTTGCAAACGTGATTTTTTGGCCGATGTCATTCACAATGCCAAACATTCTTCGTGCGGCGGGCGACGCAAAATTTACGATGGTTGTGAGCAATTTTTCGATGTGGGCGTTCCGAGTTCTTTTTAGTTTTTTGATTTCGTCGTTTATTTTAAAGCGATTTCCAGATTCCACGAGTCTTGCGCTTTACGGCGTGTGGTTTGGAATGTATCTCGATTGGATTTTTAGAGGAACGATGTTTTTAATTCGTTTCAAAAGTCAAAAATGGCTCGAAAAAAAAGTGATTTAACTAGAAATGCGATTGTTACATTGGGGGCGGGGAGGAGAGTCTATCGAAACTAACAGATTTTGGTGGTGTTACAGAAAGTATGCTGGGAGCGGTGGTTGAGTAGACCGAAGGTCGTATCGAAACCACCGCATATTGCTTGCAGGTCAGCATACATTTTGTAACATCTCCCAGATTTTTTCGTATCATTTTATTTGATTATCATTTACAATAAGACCGCCGTTTCTGGCGCAATCTTACGGGGAAAATCCCCAAAATCCAACGGAAAATCATGCAAAATTTGTTTTTTGATACCCGAAAACTCGATGAATCGTGCAGAGCCGCTTACGGGCTTACAGAAGAAATTATGATGGAAAATGCTGCCGCTGCCCTTGAAAATGCAATTCTTGAGCATGGAAAATTCAGCGATTTTAGAAATCGCGTGTTGATTTTTTGCGGGCGCGGGAACAACGGCGCGGACGGTTACGCGCTTGCTCGGCGATTGCGCTTGCGATATGACGTTGTTGTTTTTCAATGCGAGCAGCCGTCAAGTCCGCTGTGCGTGCTTCAAGCGGAGCGCGCAGCAAAATGCGGCACGGTTTTCTTTGATTTGGAAGATTTTACGCTTGAATTTGTGG
The DNA here is from genome assembly GCA_937877535.1 of uncultured Treponema sp. Classification (GTDB taxonomy): domain Bacteria; phylum Spirochaetota; class Spirochaetia; order Treponematales; family Treponemataceae; genus Treponema_D. The sequence goes on along the minus strand of CALFJF010000038.1, from coordinate 5,476 downwards.
AAAGCGCAGTCGTAATCGTGGATTGCATTTTTGGAACGGGATTTCGTGGCGAATTGAACGAAAAAATCCAAATTCTTTTGAATGACGCAAACGACGTTTCTGCGTTTCGGATTGCGTGCGACGTTCCGAGCGGAATCGATTTAGACGGCAACGTTTCCGTGGGAACGTTCAAGGCGGATTTGACGGTGACGATGGGCGCGTTAAAATTGTCGCTTTTTCACGATTTAACAAAAGATTTTACTGGCGAAGTTGTGTGCGCTGATTTGGGAGTCGTGAGAAGGCTCTACGAAAATTCGTCAAATTCGCCGCTCAAAGCCGCCGTGCTTTTGGACGAAAGCGATATGTTTCTTCCGCACCGAACGCGGCTTTGCGTAAACAAAGGCAGTTTTGGACACGCGGTAATCGCGTTTGGAGAAAAAAAAGGTGCGCCCGTTCTTTCGGGGCTTTCTGCGGAGCGATTTGGCGCGGGGCTTGTTACACTTGTTGATTTATCGGGCGACGCGGATTTTGATTCTGTTCCGCCAGAACTTATGACGGCTACCGAACTTCCAGAGCGAACGACCGCGATTGCGCTGGGAATGGGACTTGGACGAACGGCGCAGGCGGAAGCGATTATTCAGCAATTTTTCAATTTTCTTGCGGTAAATCCTGAAATTCCGTGCGTAATCGACGCGGACGCTTGTTATTCGCCCTCTCTTCCTGGATTTTTGAAACAGCGCGGAAGAAAAACCGTCCTCACGCCGCATCCAAAAGAATTTCAGGCGATTTTGAGGGCGTGTTCGCTCGGCGACTATTCTGTTCAAGATTGCATAACGCGCCGTCCAGAGTTAATTGAGTTGTTTTGTCGCGCATTTCCCAAAGCAACGATTATCGTAAAGGGCGCAAACCCGATGATTGGACAGTTTGACGGCAGAAAATTCAATTTGTACGTTAATCCGTTCGGAAAACCGTGCCTTGCAAAAGGAGGGAGCGGGGACGTGCTTTCTGGATTGATTGTCGCCTTGCTTTCGCAAAAATACCGTTGCATAGACGCGGCAGCCACCGCTTCGCTTGCCCACGCACTTGCCAGCCGCAAAATTGCGTGCGATTTTTCGATGACTCCGCTTGAACTCATCGAAAAAGTCGCATCGCTTGGCTAATTTTACGTTTATTCAATTTCGCAATCAACGAGTTCGGTGCAGGTGTAGCCGTTTACGTCGTGCTGATGATATGTTCCGACGAGTGTAATCACTGAATTTTTTTGCGGGTATGCGCTTGGATAAGACGGCGAGCCTTTGAGCGTGAATTCCATTCCTTGTGCGCAACACGCGGTTGCGTCCATAATTACGCAAGCAAATGTTCGTTTTTTGATTGGATTTCGTTCGTCTTCAAAAACGGAAAATTGTCCGCGAATCCGAATCGTTTTTCCTTCATATTTTTCAGGCTCTACAATCATGTTGAATACTTCGCCGTAAATGAGCGTGGCGGGAAGGCGCGTCAAATCTACGTCAACTTTCTTTTTTCCTGCCGCTGCCACTTCAAAAAAAACGAGGGCAAAAAAAACGGCGCACACGATTTTTCTCATAACGTTCTTCCTTCTAAATAAATCGATGGAGATGTTACAAAATGTATGCCGACCTGTAAGCAATATGCGGTGGTTGAGCTTGTCGAAACCACCATCTTCTTACACTACGGTGGTTTCGATACGACCTTCGGTCTACTCAACCACCGCTCCCAGCATACTTTCTGTAATACCACAAAATCGATTATCGACCTAAGATTTTTCCGACTAAAAAGCACGTTGCAAATGTAAAACAATCGAGTGCGACGATTGTAGCTCCCACGGGCGTGTCTGCGATGATTGAAACGATGATTCCTGCGAGCGCGTCAAAAACGGAAAAAATAACGGAAAAAATTGTAACCGAGCGGAAACTTTTGCACAGTCGCATTGCACTCAACGCGGGAAAAATAACGAGTGCGCTCACCAAAAGCGAGCCAACGAGATTCATTGCAAGAACCACGACAACGGCAATAACAACGGCAAGCGCGATGTTGTACGCACCAGTTTTTGTTCCTGTTGCGCTCGCAAAATTCTCGTCAAACGTAATCGAAAAAAGTCGATTGTAGCCCAAAACAAAAAGCACGCACACAATAATCGAAAGCACTGCCGAAAGCCAAACTTCGCCCGATGTGAGCGTGACGATTGCGTAAGAACCAAACAACGTTCCGCAAACGTCGCCCGAAAGATTCGTGGTCGGTTTTAGCACGTTCAAAAGAAGATAACCCGCCGCAAGCGAACTAACGGAAAGCATTGCAAGCGCGGCATCGCCTTTTATGCGCCTTTTTCCGCTGCAAAGAAGAACAACCGCCACAAAAACCGTTGCAGGAAGCACCAAAATCATTCGATTTGAAAGCGAAAGAACCGAAGCAACGCTCATTGCTCCAAATGCCACGTGACTCAATCCGTCGCCGATAAACGAAAATCGTCGCAAAACGAGCGTTACACCCAAAAGCGAGGAGCAAAGCGCGATAAGCGTTCCTGCGATGAGTGCGCGTTGCGTCGTTGCATACGAAAGATAATCAAAAAAATCCATGTTAATTTTCCTAACGGTTTAATTCTTTTTTTCCAAGATTCGTTTTTTCAAATTCGGATTTTGTTCCAAAGAAAAACGTTTTTCCTAAATGCAAAACGTGCGTGGCGTATTGAACAGCGTCTTCGTCGTGCGTAATCATCAAAATCGTCATTCCGCGTGCGTGCAGATTTTTGATAATTCCGTACAAATCTGCCGTCGCCTCCATGTCGAGTCCCGTTACAGGCTCGTCCAAAAGCAACGTTGAATCCGCAGCGCAAAGTGCCCGCGCAAGAAGAACGCGCTGCTGTTGCCCACCCGAAAGTTCGCGGTAACTTTTTTTGCGCAATTCCAAAATGCCAAGCGTTTCAAGCGCGTTTTTCGTTCGTTCGTTTTCTTTTGAGCCAAAAAATACGCGATGCCTGAGTCGATTCAAACAGCCAGAGCGGACAATTTCCTCAACGACCGCTGGAAAATCCCGCTGAACGAGCGTTTGTTGCGGAAGGTAGCCGATTTTTTTTCGGTCAAATCCTTCGCCAAATGTGAGATTTCCGCCGAGCGGCTTTTGGAGTGCAAGAAGCGTTTTCATAAGCGTGGTTTTTCCCGCTCCATTTTCGCCCACAATGCAAAGATAGTCGCCTGTTTCAACCTTAAACGAAAGCCCTCCAATCACTTCTCGTCCGCCGTATCCGAGCGAAAGCGAATCGCACTCGATTATTGCCATTGTTTTCTCCTCGGATTTTTAATCGTAAAACTGTTCGATGACAGCATTTTTGAGAGCGTGATATTCTCCAAACTCGTCGCGCGCTTCGCCAAAAACGCCGCGCACGGTAATTTGTGTTCCAGGCGAGGGCAGGGGAGTGTTGGATTCTGCTTCAAGAACAAACGGAAGACCTATCGAGCAGCACGCGGAAGTGTCTTGAACCGTGCAATAAAGCGTTTGCACTCGTTTTCCGTCAATTTCGTTTTCGTCGATTTCAAGCGAACCGTGCATTCTAAAAGTCGTTCCGTTGTATTTTTCAGGTTCCGTAAAAACCGAAGCGAGTTCCGCGTAAATCATCGTGGTTCCCAAATGCGAAAGGTCGATTTCCGTTTTTTGGGGAGCAGTTTTGTTTTGAATCAAAACGAGCGCGAGCGTTACGCAAAGCGAAATCGCAGCCAAAATAAGGAAAATCGCGTTTTTATTTTTTCCACCCGCTTTTGCCTCTTCATTTTCAGATCTTCCGTTGGTTTCCCAAAGCGACATAGTTTTCTCCTCCTGCATTTTTCATTTTTAGTTTCTCTAAAATCGCCCCAGAATTCAAGAGTGTTTTTGATTTTTTAGCGGAGTGCGTTTTTGATTGCCGCAAGATTTTTTTTCATGATTTTGATGTACGTTGCGCCTTTTTTTGCGTCGCGCAACGTTGTCGCTTGCATGGAATCGATTTCAGCGATATTTGCTTTCTTTTTTTTGGAATTTTGAATCACGGATTTTGCAAGTTTTTGGTCGCATTTTTCAATCGTGCAAATCGTTCCAAGATTCAATTCGTCGATTTTTCCAGAAAGAAAAACGACCGTCTTAAAACTCGCCTCCGTTTCCGAAGAACAGCCCGAAAACGCCGCAAAATAAGAAAGTCCGTAATCGTCCACAAGGTAGCGAAACGGAAATCTATCCGCAAAAAGCAACGTTTTTTTGGACGCATTCAAAATCGTTTTTTCGTATTCAGCGTCGAGTTCGCTCAATTTTTTTGTATACAGCGCAAGATTTTTTTGATAAACGTGCGCATTTTCTGCGTCCGCTTCACAAATCGCGTTGCAAATCGCCTCGCACAAAATGGGTGCGTTTTTGATTGAAAGCCAAACATGTTCGTCTTTTTCGTCCTCGTCCTCGTCCGAAGATTCCATTCCTTCTACAATTTCTTCCGTTTTTGCTCGCTCGCCCAGGATTTCAAGCAAATTCACGGTTTTTTGATTTTTGTTTGTGGCATTTTTGAGCGCGTCTTCAATCCACTCGTCGCTTTCTCCGCCCACAAAAATAAAAACGTCCGCCGCGCCAACTTTTATGATGTCTTTCATGCTCGGCTGAAACGAATGAAGGTCAACGCCGTTGTCCAAAAGCAACGTGAGTTCCGCGTCCGCCGCCCGTTCGCCCAAAATTTCGCGCGTCCAATCGTATTCTGGAAAAATCGTTGCAACAATTTTGAGTTTTTTTGACTCCGATTTTGGCTTTTTTGCCGCAAACGCCTGCGCTCCAGAAAAAATGAGCGCGAACAGAGCAAAAAAAATTGCCACAGAAATAATTACGTTTGATTTTTTCATCTTTTTCCTTTTTTGATTTGTGTTTTGAAAAATTGATAAAAATGATAACGATTATCAGATTAGCAAAAATCGCACTTTTGTGTCAATAAAATTTGAGAATGATTTTCAAAATCGCTCGAAAAATTGTTATTCAAATTGTAAAATTGTAAAACGTTTTAGAAAGTATGCCAAAAGCGGTGGTTTCGACAGGCTCAACCACCGTCAATTTTTTTGGAGGAGTAAAATATGATTAAGATTTTTAAGTTTGTTGCGGTTTTGCTTTGTTTTTTGTTGCTTTTTGTTTCTTGCGAAGATGAAAAAACTCCCGATTCTTCAAATGAATCAAATGAGTCGAATGAATCTTCGGTTTCGGGGCAATACACGAGCGAAACCTCTGGTTACGTTACGTTTTACGAAGGCGCGGACGCAACAACCGTTGCGTATTACGTTCCAGAACTCGAAGATGGGTGGTATCATTGCGCGGTTTCTGAGTCAAAATATTCGGCTCTGCCAGAAGGGACGGCAGTTGCTCTTTCGGCAAACGACAAAACCGTCAATTTGCTTGTTACGGATTTGTGTCCGTCGTCGGAAAATTCAAAGCATACAAGCAACTCAAATTATTTTTTTGACCTTGAAAAATCTGCATTTAC
>CALFJF010000037.1 GCA_937877535.1 uncultured Treponema sp. | reverse complement strand
CTTAAATTTACGCTTTCATTTTTGTGCGCGCAGGGGCAGGACATTCTGATTGACAGCGAAAGTTTTAAGATGGGAAGCCGCTTTTGCAACAAGGTGTGGAACGCAAGCCGTTACATTTTGGGTAATCTGGAAGGGCGCACGCTTGTTCCCGTGACGGACGCGGAACTGACTGAACTTGACCGCTGGATTTATGCCGCGCTTGACAAAGCCGTGCGCGATGAGCGGGCGGCACTGGACGGCTACCGCTACAACGATGCGGCAAGTTGCGTGTACGAATTCTTTTGGAACTACTTTTGCGACTGGTATGTGGAAGCGACCAAACTTTCGTTCCGGGGCGACGACGAGCACGAAAAAGACCGCGCGGTGTCCGTATTGCTGAATGTGCTGGAAGAAAGCCTGCGCCTCTTGCATCCGTTCATTCCGTTTGTGACCGAAGAAATTTATTCCAAACTGCCGCTTGCAGAAATGGTGGCAAACCGAAAAAAAGCGGGCGCGCAAAGCATTTTGCCGAACGACGACTATACATCGCTCTTGGTGACCGCGCCCTTCCCGGAGGCGAACGACCGCCGCGTAAACGAAACGGTGACGGGACGCTTTGCCGTCTTGCAGGATTTGATTCGCGCCGTGCGCGGCTTACGGAACGAGTGCGGCATTGACCCCGCGACCAAACTGCACATTGCCTTGCAGATTGTGGCGGGAAGCCCTGCCGAAGTCTGCCGCGAAAAAACGGACATGATTCAGCTGCTCGCGGGCGTGGCGCAGATTGACTTTGTGGAGGCAAAACCCGCGTCGTCAATCGGTACGGTGGGCACGGGCTTTGAGGCGTTCATTCTGATTGACGAAAACATCAACAAGGAGCAGCTGTTGGCGCGGTTTACCAAAGATGTGGAAAAAACAAAAGCCGAAGCCGCGCGGACGGAAGCAAAACTGGGCGGCAAATTTGCCGAACACGCTCCCGCCGAGTTGGTGCAAGCCGAGCGCGACAAGCTTGCCGAGGCAAAGCGGCGGATTGAGAAACTTCGGGGATACATTTCCGAACTGTAAAAAAAGCAAGGGGAACTTTTTCCCTTGCTTACAAAAATCTACATTTATGATTAGCGGTTTTAAGAATCGTAATCATAAATGTAGAGTATAGACGTTTTCGTTATAACCTACACACAATTTTCAATTTTTTGCCATAAGGAGGCTTCCATGAGCAAAACGATTCCCATTATGACAGCAGACCATCCTGGTGCAATGGACAAAGAGCACATGCAACAACTCAAAGAAATCTTTATGGCACCGTATATGCAAATCGCGACCGCTCTCATCGGAAAGGCTCGACGCGCTGGTGGCAATATGTTTAGACACCAAATGGACACGCTTGCGATTTTAATCGATTACGGTTACATCGATAGCGTACTTCTCAAAGCAAGTATCGTACACGACTGTATAGAGGACATTCCAGATTTTGACGAAAATATCATTAGGAATTGTGACAGCGAGGGAAATCAAGTTTGCGACCTCGTTTTGGAAGTTACAAAACGCACGGGCGAAGCAAAAGATTCTTTTTTGAGACGAATAATCGAACATGGGTCAGAAAAAGCAAAAATCCTAAAATGCGCCGACAGAATTTCCAACATGATTTCGCTCGGCTATGTTACGGACGAAAAATTCATCGAGCGATATTGCGACGAAACCGAGTTTTACATTTTTCCGCTCGCGATTGAAGTCAATTTCGTCATGTATCAAGAACTCATACATTTAGTAATGACGCGGCGAAAATATCTTGAAGATTCTGGATATATTTTAAGAAAAGAAGTCGAGCGGAAAGTCCAAACAACGGCAAAAATGATAAAAACGAACAAATAGCAAGCCCCTCGTCGCAACAAAATCTCACTCAAAAGGAGACAAACGAAAACCGTTTTTACGGCACGTTTTCTTTTTTTTGCGTTGCCACGAATTGTGACTTGATTTTGTCGCCGAGGGACTCTTGTAAAATCAAAAGCGGTTGAAGGGAGTCGAACCCTCGTCTCGAGCTTGGGAAGCTCGGATAATAGCCGTTATATGACAACCGCGTTGCTTAAAAAGCAGTCAATCAATCTCAAAACGTCAGTTTCAAAATTGATTGATTATAATTCGGATGTTGGGAACAAGTCAAGCGACTCTATTGAGATTTTTTCGCAAAGCGGTGTGATGTCCTCGTCTTTTTTGAGCCGCAAATAATAAATATGGCACGAAATGTTTGCTTCATCGACACCAAGCATTTGCGAAAGTGCGCGTCGATAGCACGCAAGTTGCGCGGCATACACGGCATTTTTGATAATCGATGTTGTTTTATAGTCAATTATCGTATACGAGCCATCGGATTCTTGAAAAACCAAGTCCATTGAGCCGCGAAGAATGCTCTCGCCATTTTTTGTGTGTACTCGCGCACGAAAAGCAAATTCCGCGCGAATCCAAAGAGAAGCTGCCGCCCGCTTTCCTATTTCAGATAACGCAAAACCGTTCCGTAAATCCGCGCAGATTTCGCACACTTTTTCAAGTTGCTCTTCAGACAAAAGCGACGTGTCTTCCACATTGAGTTTTGGCTCTTTTTTGTCATCGTTGAATAACGCTTCCATAAAAGCGTGCGCGATGTTTCCAAAATTGTTCGAGCCAAACCGTTTTCGCTCATCGTCTGCGCCCTCTTCTTCCGAATCTTCGCTTGAAATGCCTTTCAAAATCTCGTCGATTTTATAAACCGCCCCGCCTTTCGCTCGCCACCGATGCGTTTCTTCGTCCGCCGCATGAAGCAAACTGGGGCTTATATAAATCGAGCGATTTTTTTTCGTGGAGATTTTTTCGGCTTTGTCATATTCTGCGCTCAATTTTTCCAAAAGAGCGCGTTTTTCTTCCGTGCAATTTTTTCGATAGGTCTTGTTTTCGCTCTTTCCAACTTCATTTCGAGCGATTTCTTTGATTAACTCAAAATCAAACGGTGCATGTTCCGAAGCCTTTTCGTCAACAACGTATCGCGAAAGAAACGGCTGGAGCAAATGGTAAATCGTCTTTGGACTTTTGAAGCAATCTTCGGAGTTTTCCATTTTCTCGCCCAATTTCCCCGGAAGAAAAGCGTCCGAAGAGATGATTTTGCTTCCCTCTCTGGTTGTTTCTGGACTTCCGTCAAACGAACCCGTGATAAACAATTCGTCCTCCGCGCGCGTAAACGCAACGTACATAAGTCTTCGCAATTCCGCCGCCGCCTTTGAATCGTTTTCCGCTTTTTCACAATCGTAAAAATAATTCGCCGTCTTTGATTTTGAAAATCGCCCCCTCGATTTTATTGCATTAAAAATTGAGCCTTTGGGAGTATTTATAACCGCGCCCCATTTTTTTGAAATAAACACGCTCGAAGAGTTTGAATCCGTTACGCCGCGCCCAGAAATCGCCGACACAAACACAACTTTAAATTCAAGCCCCTTGCTTTTATGAATCGTCATAATTTTCACGCAATCCCGCGCTTCAAACGGAATGTCTATGTCCTCGACTTTTTTTTGCTCATCGCGATATTCGTTGATTTTGTCCACAAAATCGGCAACGTTTTCCGATTTTTCGTCAGATTGACGCGCCAATTCAAAAATCAAATCGTAAAGCGGCGAATACATTTCGACCGTGCGATTCCAAAGCGTTTCGTACCGATACCCAAGCGAATACCACAAATAACTCACAACGTTCGCGATTGGCTCAATTTGCGATTTTTCAAACACACGAAAAAACTCGTCCGCCGCCGATTCATAGCGATTTTTTGCTTCCAGCGAAAGCGTTTTTGAAAATTCTTTCAAAAAAGGTGGCAATTTTATTTTTTTCCATTCGCCACTTTCCGCACTCGCTTCTTTTGATTTTTGTTTTTCGAGCGCGATTTTTGCGGCAACGACCTCGCTTGCCTCTTCAAAAGAAAGATTTACGAACGGCGAGCAAAGCAATTCAAAAAACGCATTGTCCGCCTCCGACGTGTACGCGCAAAGCGAAAGATACGACACGATGTCGTTTACCGGTCCGTCGCTAAAAAATCCTTTGAAAATTTCTGTGGAATACGGAAGACCGTGCAAAAGAAGCATTCGCTCAAAAACCGCCTGATGCGTTGTGCTTTTGAGAAGAATCGCAAAATCTCCCGCGCTGTATGTTCCCTTTGAAATCATTTCTGAAATCTTTGACGCAACAAAAGCCGCCTCGTTTTCAATCGCTTTCAAATTGTCTTCGTTTTCAGATTTTGATTTTTCATCTTTGAAAAGAGATACGTGAGCGCGTCGTTTTTGAAAATCTGCCGTTTCCATTTTTAACTTTGGAATTTCAACATTCACGTATTGCGCTTCGTAATCGGGAATCGCTCCGTCTGTGTAAAAAACCGAAGCGTCCGAACGCACCGTGTTTGGCGGATACGGCGTGGCTCCAAAAATCGTGTTAAAAAACGCGATTAACTCAGGTTTGCTTCGATAATTCATGTTGAGTTCAAGATTTCCGCGCCCGTCCGCGCCTTTGAGTGCTTTTTTTAATTGTCTAAAAACAGAAACGTTCGCGCCACGAAACCGATAAATGCTTTGCTTTTCGTCGCCCACAAAAAACAGTTTTTCGCCGTCAAGTTCGCTTTCAGTGCAAACGCTTTTTTCGTTTCGTTCCATTTTTTCCGAAAGCAAAAAAAGCATATCGCGCTGAAGTTCGTTGTTATCTTGAAATTCGTCAATCATTATCGCGCGGAATTTTCGCTTTTGAATCAAACGGATTTCAGGATGCTCCAAAAGCGTTTTGAGCGCAAGGTCTGCCACGTCCCGAAACGTCAAAATTCCAGACGACCGTTTTTCGCGGTTCACTTCGTCTTGAAAAAGCGAAAGCAAATGTGCCGCCGCGCTCGAAATCTCAAAAGACGAAACCGCGCTCGAAATCGAAAGCAGCGTGTCGATTTCATCAAAAAGCGCAACGAGCGAGCGTTTTAACTCAAGAAGAGTGCCCGAAATTTTTCCGCCTGGAAGCGAAATGGCGCAAAAATCTTTGAAAGACAAAATATACTCGTCAAGACGACTAGAATCAGACGATTTTATTTCCGACTCGGACAGAATCGGCATTTCAAGATTCAAAAAAGAAGACAAAGCGGTATCGAGGGCAAGCGCAAATTTTGACGACATTTTGAAATCGCCTTCTTGAAAAATCTTTTTCATTTCAGAGATTCGCGCTTCTACCACAGTGCACGCCGTTTGCCAAGCATTTGGAAGTTCTGCAATTTGATTTTCGAGGTCGCCTAAAAAATCAATCGGACATGAAACGGTCGAATTTTCAAGAATCGGCTTTACCAAAAATTCGTCGGCGATTCTGTCAAAATCCATTGTGCGCGTGAGCGACTGAATCGCGCGGTCGTCGCGATATTTCAAAAGAAACGGGAGTGCGCGCATTTTCACCGTTTCTTCCGCCTTTTCTTTGTCAGACGAAAAAGACGGCGTAATTCCATAAAAATGCGCACCTTGCCGCGCGATTTCGGCGCAATAACTGTCGAGCGTTTGAATGTGCGAGCGGTCAAATTGCCTTATCGCCGTTTTTGCCTCAAGATTTCCGCTCAACGCCGCCTCAGAAAGAGATGCAAAAATTCGACTTTTCATTTCGACGGTGGCTTTTTTTGTAAACGTCAAAACGAGCAGTTCGTCGATTTTTATGTGATGTTTTGTTACAAGATTCACGGCGCGAGAAGACAGAACCGTGGTTTTTCCACTTCCCGCGCCCGCACTCACAACCGCGTTATTCAAAACATCCGCCGCTTTTTGTTGAAATTCGTCGAGTTTTTTCATTTTTTTTCCTTAAAAATTGTTTTATCGTCCAGAAACGTTAAAAAAACGCCTACACGCACCGCGATAATCTTCGCACTCTTTTTTTGTGCAAACGGAAAAAGTCTGTTTTTTTTCATCAATCGAAAAATCGAGCGATTCAAGGCGCGAAACGTATTCTTCACAATGCTTGTCAAAAGCGTCCAGCGTCGGCTCAAAAGGCTCGTTTTTTTCAAATCCAAAGACTTTTTTTAACTCGCAATCTTTTAAATTGTAAAACGCACCTTTTGAAACTTCATTTTCGCCGCTTTGCGCTTCTATAAGCCGCTTGTACATTGGCATTTGCGGGTCTGCCACTTCCCCTTCCCGCTCGTAAACCGATTTTGGAACAGATGTTGCAGACGATTTATAGTCAACAAGTGTCGTCGAAAAATCCGCAGGATTTCTCAAAAGGCAATCGATTCTGCCTTCCAAAAACCAAGATTTTCCTTCGATTTCAAAAGAATACGATTTTTCCGTTTCCGCAACTTCGTGATTCAAAAAAAGTTCCGAAAATTTCACGACGCTACTTTCGATTTTTTCGTAAATCGAATCGCGAGCCGTTGAAAGAAGCGCACGAGAAAGCCTGCTAGCATGAAATCGTTTGAGCGTCGAGTCGAGCGCATCGTTTAATAACTGTGAGCGAGTGCACTTTTTTACGCTCTCGTTCATGTCGGGAGAAAGCAAAATCCCGTTTTCTTTGAGAGAAGCGCAATATCGGTCAAGGATTTCGTGATAGACATTTCCCATTGTAAAGCGATTGATTAACAATGCTTCGTTGTCTTGATTTTTTACGCCAAGGACATTTTTGAAAAACCACAATCTGGGGCAAAGAAAGAAATTTTTGAGTGCGCTTTGCGTAATTTTCCAGCGTTTTCGCTCTTCGTCAAAAAGAGCGGAACGAATCAATTTTTGATTTTGCTCAAAAGAAAATCCTTCTGAATCAAAGGGCAAAGCCCGCGCTCTCCAAACAGAAAATCCGCCGAGCGCGATTTCTGGAAAATGCGTGGGATATTTTTTTTCGCCACCCGCTTTCATTTCATACCGCTCCTCTTTTTCGGATTTTTCAAGAAGAACACGTTTTTCCGCGTCAAAAATGTCGTAACTCAAAATCTCTTTTGGTTTTTCACCGTTTTTTTCTTTTTCAGGCTCTGGAATATGGCGAATCGACTTTAAAAGTCCGTGAGGAAAAGAATACCCCGTGAACGTTTTTTCTGCTGCGCTAAAATACGATTTTCCGCACGAAGCATACAGGCGCAAAAAATCTTCCGTGGGGTCAACATCTTCGATTCCGAGTTTTTCGCGCTTTGAATCGTTCAAAAACGAAAGTTGCTTGTACAGCGACGAAAGCGAAAGCGAATCTTGGCTTGCGTCCAAAACAAATTGGCACAAAAAAGGACTTTCGGCGGAATTTCTGTACGCAAAGATTTGCACGCCTTCGCTTTCCTTTTGCGGAACGTAATTTTCGTCCAAAAGACACGACGTAAAAAACGAAAACGGCGATGGAACTCGGCACGGCTCTTGCCCGCTCCATTTTCCGCCTTCGATTAAAAACTCATTTTCGATTTGGATTAACTCGCTCAATTTTCTTATGCACGTGCTGATTATTTGGTCGCTTTCTTTTGAGCATTTGTCCATGTCAAAAAATTCGTTTCTAAAAATAAAATATTTTGCATTTATCTCTGAAAACGATTTAGCGTTCACCAAATCAGACAGTTTTTTTTCAAAATTTTCGTAAAAATCATAAAGCGGATTTTCTTTTTTTAGCGATTCGCGCCACGGATTGTGGAATTTTTCTTTGTATTCATAGGAGCAAAGGCAATTATTTTCGCGTCCAAACGAAACGAGGGCGCGATTTTTCTCTTCGTTTTTCCAGGGAAGCGAAAAATTCAAAAGGATTTTTTTTACAAGCGCGAACGGAAAGCCTTTTTGCACACATTCTTGCGCTTGCACAAAAAAATTGCCCGCCCTACTCTCTCCGAGTTTGCTTCCCATTCTAAACGTAAACGGAATTTGATGAATCACAAATTCGCGCTCAAGATACGGCGCATACGTTTTTAAGTCGGGAACAGAAAGAGCCATATCGCTCCATTTTATGCCGTACTCTTCGTGCGCACTCAACAGTGCTGCAAAAAGTTCTCGCAGTTCCACGGTCGAAGATTCGTAAAAATGCACCGTCGCGCGTGAAAGCGAAGGAAGGCTTTTTGTGCTAACGATTTTGATTTTGTCAGTGCCAGCAAAAATGCGCTTGTACTCCGCGTAATCCATTAAGATTTCTGGAAAAAAGATAAAATAAGTCCGCCCATCTCCTGTAAATGGCGGATTTTCCCAAGCGGGGTCAAACAGATTTCGCTCATCTAAAAAATCCTTGTATTTTTTATAGAGAATCGAATAATCTGTGTCCTCGTCGTCCAATTCTCCGCCCGATTTTGTAAAAGATTCGTTGTATTCATTCCAAAGCGCAAGCGACGGGAGCATTTTTGAAATCCACTTTGCAAAAGACGCGGATTCTTTTGCAAAATCAGGAACGATTATGCTTTTGAAAAACGGATTTTGAGCGTTTTTACATATCAAATCTTCCGCAAAAATCTGGCGCATTAAAGACGGAATGCAACTTTTTTGAGGATTTTTGCTTTTTATGCACGTTCCCTTAAAATCGTCCCACGCGATAAATCGCTCCATTGCAACGGCGGTGCGTCCAAGCGTGGTTGCCCTGTCCGCCCACATTCCCGCAGCAGTTTGCGTCGGAAAAACGAACGCTGTTTTTTCGTCAGAAAGATGTTCCGATATGATTTTTTCGACTTCAAAAAACGCACCAGACGACGAACTTTCGTTTTGGCAATTCGATTGCATTTTTATTTCCTTTTTTGTTTTTAGACCACTTTGATTATACGAAGAATTTTTGATTCGGCAAAAAAAATCAGTTATTCATTTTCCAACACGTATACGACTCCAAGCGACATTCTTTTTTAGAAAAAGAGCATCGCGGCGCAAACGGGCAACCTGTTTCAGTGTGCGCAGGGTCTGTTACACGCCCCGGAATCGAAGGGAGAAAACCGTCTGAATAATGCGTGCCAAATTGTGGAGTAGAAGCCAAAAGCGCACGAGTGTATGGATGGCGAGCATGTTGCATAATTTGTGCGCTTTTTCCGCGTTCCATAATAAGACCGCCGTACATTACTATTATGTTGTCGCAAAAATCCGCCACAAGATTTATATTGTGACTTATAAAAATAATCGAAAGACCGCGATTTTTTCGTAAATCTGAAAGAAGTGAAACGATTTGCGCTTGAATCGTAACGTCAAGAGCGGTTGTAGGCTCGTCGGCAATCAAAAGGTCGCAGCCTTGCGCAAGCGAAAGCGCGATTCCGATTCTTTGCAGTTGCCCGCCAGAAAATTGATGCGGAAACGAAGAAAGCCTTTTTTCGCTATCGGGAAGCCCCACTTCGCGCAAAAGTTCCACCGCGCGTTTTTTCGCCTCGTCCTTTGTTATTTTTGGATTTGAATTTCTGAACGCTTCCAAAAAAACGCTCCCGATATTTTGAAGCGGGTCAAAACTGCGCCCTGGCTCTTGAAAAATCATTCCGATTCGCTTTCCTCGATACGAGCGGATTTCTTTTTTTGAAAGCGATGTCAAATCAACTCCGTCAAAGAAAATCTGCCCAGAAATCTGTGCATTTTCTGGGTGTAGAGCAGGAATCGCTGTGGTAGTAACCGTTTTTCCGCTCCCACTTTCGCCAACAATTCCAAGAATTTCGCCTTTTTTCATAGAAAACGAAACGCCGCGAACGCTTTGCACAATCGCCGCTTCTCGTCCACGCATAATCGAAAATGACACGCGCAAATCTTCAATTCTCAAAAAATCGTTTCCAAATGATTTTTTTGATTCGTTTTTGAGCGCACCGTCTTTTTTGAGTGTCAACGTTTTTTTTCGTCCAAAGAAAAAATCTTTTATTGAAGGCACAAACGTGTGATACGGGTCAAAGTAATCGCGGAGCGCGTCGCCGATAAAATTGAAAGCGAGCGTAACTCCAAGCAAAAACCACACGGGAATCAAAAGCCACGGAAAATTTCGCAAATTGGCGAGCGTTGAAATGTCGCGATTTATAAGGCTTCCCCAACTTACTGCAGGGTCTGCAATGCCTAACCCCAAATACGAAAGCGTCGTTTCGCTCATAATAAAGCCTGGAATTGAAAGCGTTGTGGACACGATTAAAAGACTCGTAATCTGCGGAATTATGTGGCGAAAAATTATCACACCGCTCGGAACGCCCTCCAGCGCGGCATCTTCCACAAATTCCTCGCGCTTTATTGCGTGAACCATGCCACGAAGAGTGCGTGCGCTTCCAGGCCAGCCCACGAGCGACAAAATCACCGTGATAATCATGTAACTTTGCCCGCTATCCATGCTCGTGTTCAAAAGCGAGCGCAAAAAGAGAATCAAATAAAGCCCCGGAATGAGCATAAAAAATTCCGAAAAACGCATAATCGACCAATCAACCGCGCCACCGTAATAGCCTGCAAGTCCTCCAAAGAGAATCGCCAAAACGAGCGAAATCGCGCTTGAAACAAATCCAATCGTGAGCGAAATGCGACTTCCGTAAACGATTCTTGAAAAAAGGTCTCGACCGAGCGAATCTGCGCCAAAAAGAAAAACGGGATATTCCGTTCCGTCTTCTCGTTTTTCCGCGCCAAAAAGATGAAACTCGCACGGAATCAAAGAAAAAAGCCGATACGGCTCTCCGCGCACAAAAAAATGGATTTTGTGATGAAAATTCGCGCCTTTGACTTTTGCATACGACCAAGTCATCGGCTCTAACACGCGAAACTCGCGCGCTTCAAGTCCCGAAATCGAAAACGCAACGTTCGCAGGATGAAACGACTCTTCCCCAAACGAGCGCGAAGGCGAATACGGAGCTACAAACTCGGCAAAAATCATTACAAGATAAAGCAAAGCAAGAAAAAGAAACGAAATGAGCGCGAGCGGACGCGAAAAAATGTAACGGAAGGCTTTTTTCATTTTACAAAAATCCTAGAACGTTGTTCAAAATCAAAAAAACGGTGGCAAAAAGACACGCGCACAAAAAAAATCCGACAAAAAGTCGGATTTTTCGCACATTACTCAGACGAACGCGAAACGCTCGAAAGCGGGAGTTCCTTTGAATAAGAAAGCGGCAGATTTGGCGCGTAAGACAACGACGGGAACGAAAGCGCACTTTCAAGCGAGAACGAAGGATTTTTTCCGCTTTTGTTCAAAAGTTGCGCGATAAATTTGCCCGACGTGAGCGTGTTGAGTTTTGCGGTGAGCGGAATTGTTCCCGCCGACGACTCGATTTCCGTGCTTCCGTCTGTGTCAAGCGAAATAAGGTCGCTCTGCCCGTCTGTTTTGATTCCGCACGAACTAAGCGCGTATTTCCAATCGCTTCCGCCTTCATTTGCAACGTTCATGTCGAATTTCAATTTCATGTCCAAATCAAGACCGTCCAAAAGGCTCGTATCTTCAACAGTTCCGCCCGTAATGAGCGATTTTGCAAGGCTTGCCGCTTTGATTGCGTTTGTTTTTCCGCCCTTTACGAGAGCCGCCGCAATTACGGTCGCACTCGGAAGAATGAGTTTTGGACTAGAAAGTTTGAACGATGGCTTAAAAACGGGAACATCGAAATTTTTTGTAAACGGAAGACTCAATGTTGAAATCACGGGAAGTTTGTCGAGCGAAACGTTGCCTTTTACAGTAAACGGAAGCGTTTTGCTTTCTTTGTACGTTTTTGCAAAATTCAAAATCGAATCGTAAGGAACCTTAAAATCAAATTGATTCGACTTGGACTTTTTTGCCGCGATTGAAATTCCGTCGCTCGCGTTTATACTCGTGAGTTTTGAATCGTTACAAGAAATGTCGGCAGCCACGCTTGCAAGAGAAATCCCTACAGAATAAGGATTTTTCACGGAATAATTGCAACCAAATGTGATTCCTTCCATATCGAGTGTTTTTATTGAAACCTTTTCAAATGAAAGGGTCGGTTTTGACTGACCGCCCGACAAACTCGAAAGCAAACTCGACGTATTGCACGAAGAAAAGAGCGTAAGACTCGCGCAAAAAAGAGCCGACGCAAAAAGTGCGATTTTTTTCATATTAAAAACTCCTACTGTTTTTTCAAAAAGCATACCATATTTTTTATTTTCTGTGCATTTCTCAAAAAAAAATTATCACAAAACCTACTTTTTTCCGTAGCGAATTCGGGGGTCAACGAGCGCAAGCAAAATATCAGAAATCACCATTCCCGCAAGAACGAGCGCGCTAATGAACATCGAATTTGCCAGAACGAGGTTTACATCTTGCTGCATAACGGCTTCATACATGAGTCGCCCGATTCCAGGGTACGAAAAAATGATTTCAAGAACGAGGCTTCCAGAAAAAAGTCCCGCAAGAAGATTCGCGCTTCCTGTAATGTACGGATTGAGCGTGTTTCTAAATGCGTGGTTTAAGTAAACTCGCCGTTCGCTTATTCCGCGCGAGCGAAGCGCAGTAATGTACGGAAGTCCCATTTGGTCGAGCATCGTGGAGCGAATCATTCGCATTGTGCTTCCAAGTCCTCCGAGGAAACTTGCAAAAAGTGGCAAAAAAACGTGATGCGTATAAGAAAAAACGAATTTAACGGGGGCTTCTTCGATTGTAAACGAAGGATACGCCGTTACGGGAAACAATCCTGAAACGGAGGCAAACAGTTGGAGCAAAATCAAAAGGAGAATCCCCGGGAATGCGTGAAAAAAAAGCGCGAAAAACGTTGCCGCCACGTCAATTCGAGTTCCCGCTTTGCTTGAAAAATAGACACCCAAAAGAAACGAAAATATTGTTATAAAAACGAGTGAAATTATATTTAACACAAAGGAATTTACGATTCTCGTTCGTATCAAAAAACTAACGGGAGCGCGGCTAATAAGGCTCACTCCCAAATCGTGATGCACGATAACGCGAGAAAGCCATCGAACATATTGAACGGTGAACGGAGAATCCAACCCAAGTTCTGCGCGAAGGGCTGCCGATTGCTCTTCGGAAAACGCTTGGTCTTTCGTGTTTCCTTTTGCGCCCCCACCCGATTCGTCAGACAAAAGTTGTTGCGTCATCATCTGGTCAACGATGTCGCCTGGCGCAAGTGCCATAAGCGCAAAAAGTGCCCAGCCCAAAAAGAAAAGAATTGCCACCATCGTAAAAAAACGCGCACAAATGAAAGCGCACAGCGGAAAACGCGCGCGAAACGCTCGAAATGGCGCAAAAAAAGTTGCAAAAAGGATTTTCAAAAATCGCATAACTGCAATTTTAGCAGAAAACGAGATTTTTTTACAGACGGACGAAAAAAGTCCATTCTGTCCAAAAAAAGGTTTTCCGTGTAAAATAGAACAAAATCTCGTTTGAAACGGCAAAAACGGAGAAAATTATGATAAAAACGCTCATTTGTCTTATAAGAATCATTTTTTTTATGCTCTCGCAAAATAAATGGCGAGTTCTCGCACTCAAAGCGCAAAAAAACGGAGACATAAAAGAACGCGATAGAATCGTAAATTCAATCGTTCCAAAATGGGCGCAATTTGTCTTTAAGGCGTGCAAAAGCGACGTTCTTGTTGAGGGACTTGAAAAACTCCCCAAAGAAAAAGCCGTTGTTTTTGTGGCAAATCACCAAGGAATGATGGACATTCCGCTTTTGTACGGCTACACGGGAAAGCCGATGGCTTTTGTGGCAAAGGCGGAACTTGCAAAAATCCCGCTTCTTTCGGATTGGATGCGACTTTTGGAATGTACGTTTATTGAGCGAAAAAGTCCGCGAAAATCGATGCAAGCGATTCACGATGCAGCGGCAAACGTTTCAAAAGGCTACTCGCAAGTGATTTTTCCCGAAGGCACACGGAGCAAAGGCGGACCACACAACGAGTTCAAGGCTGGCAGTTTCAAACTCGCGTTTATGTCAAAGTCGCCGATTGTTCCCGTTACGATTGACGGCACTTGGAAAATCTACGAGGACAAAAAGAAACTCGTTCCCGCAAAAGTCAAAATGATTATCCACGACCCGATTGAAACCGAAGGTCTTTCGCGTGAAAAGCAAGCGGAAATCCCGCCGTTGGTGGAAAAAATTGTGTGCGAGCCACTAAAAGAGCAACCGATTTAACTATTCAAGAGTAAAGATTCGGCGCAATTCAGAGCCGTTCATATTGTCAAAATAAACGTTTGAAAGATTCCAGCGATTTTGAACGGCAAAAAATGCGCGACTTCTCACCAAATAAATAACTGGACATTGTTCAAGTAGAATTTCTTGGTATTCATTCCAAAGCGAAGCCGCCGTCTCTTGGTCAACTATACAACTCGCTTCATTGTATAGTTTATCAACTTTCGCCTCCCAATCGGTTGCTGGCGAACTTTGGAGCGGATACCAAACGTGCAGATTGCCACTACTTACCCAAACGTTGCTTCCTTGCGTTGGAAACATTCCGCCACCAGAAAATCCGATTAAAATCGACTGCCAATCGTAAGTCGAAGTCATCATCTCAACAAGTTTTTGAAATTCAACTTGTCGAACGTTTACGATTATTCCCTCTCGTTTACATTCATCAGCGATAATTTGAGCGATGTCGCTGTATACGGTACTTCCAGAGTAAATCATTAAATCGAATTCGACTTTTTCACCCGATTCGTCGTGAAGCAATCCGTCTTCGCCACGAGAAAATCCCGCCTCAAAAAGAAGCGAGCGAGCGTGCGCGGGGTTGTAGCGGTATTTTAGAGAAATGGACGGATTGTAAAAAGCGTTCACTTCTGGAAAAAACGAATATTTTGGTTCGGCAAGCCCCCGATACGTTTGACTAATTATTCGTTCACGATTCAAAAGACAACTCATCGCTTGCCGAAACTTTTTTTTCGTAAACCACTTGTAAGACGGCAAGTCTTTATTTTTTGGATTTTGATTGAACGTCCAAAACGGCGCGCTCATGCTACCACCTGCAGAAAAAACAGTATACCCTTTTTTCTGCGCACTGTAATTTGAGTCAGAATCAAAAGCATTTCGCGAGTCCATGACAATAGTGGACAGTTGCTCTGGAGTCGGTGTATAGGTTTCAACTTCGCCTTGCTGGAAAAGCAAATAGTTCGTGTTGGAATTGTCAACAATTCGCACGATTTTCCGCTCGTAATACGGAAGTGGCGTTCCGTTTTTGTCCTTTTTCCAGCAATTTGGATTTCGCTCGTAGACAACTCGCTGTCCAGGAGTATACTCTACAATAAACATTTCACCCATACTCGGAAGAATACGCGGGTCAATTTCCACGCTGAACAAATCTTTTACGCCCTGCGCACCTCCAGAATCTTTCGCGCTTTTATACAAAAATCGCGGTCCAAAATTCATATTGGTAGCCAAAAGTGGCTCGGCAACGATTCTTGGAAAATGGAAAAAAAACGTTTTGTCGTCCACGCGATTTATCGTAATTTTTTCAACAGAACCGTCGGGCATTTCCATAAATACTTGATTAAATCCCGAAGACCCCATTTCCTCATCGCCATAAATCTCATCGTACCAAAAAATTACATCATCACTTGTTACCTTTACACGAGGTTCTGAATTTCCGTAAAACGACCAGTATAAATCATCTCGAAGAGTATAGTACAAATCCATCGACCCATGCTCTTCGTCCGTTTCAATTCTAAAAAACGCGATATTCGGCTCCCATTCTTTTTTCACGACGTTGTAATCGACCAAATATTCGTACAAATCGTTGAGAACGCCAGACGTTGTGGCATCGCGCTCGGCGATGAGCAAATTGAAACTTTTGGGGTCGCCAGACATCGTTGTGTGCCAAGTGCCACCGCTTTTTCCGTCTGTCCAGCCAGAATCCGTCCAGGGGCGAGAAACGGTGCGCTCAACAACGCTGTTTCGGTTACTTGACTTGTACGCTTCGATTTCTTCGATTGTCATTTCTGGAACTTTGGAACACGCAAAAAACAAAAACGGCAAAAACGCACACAAAACGCGACGAGTGCAGAATAATTTATCCATAATGCCGATTTTACCACACTTTTTTTGGAATTGACAGCGGGCAAAGCGTGTTGAATTCTGCGCCCAAATTTAGTATCTTTGATTTTGGCAACAAAAATAGAACTATTCTGAAACCGACCGCGTTTTAGAATAATTCAAATAATTCCCACTAATCTACTAATAAAAACGGAAAAATCAGAGGTGCAATAATGCTTTTAGATGTACAAAATCTTTCGGTAAATATAGAAAAAAAATCGGTTTTGAACAACGTGAACCTGACCGTGAACGAGGGCGAGACGCACGTCCTGATGGGACCGAACGGGGCGGGAAAATCGACGCTCGGCTACACGATTATGGGGAATCCGCGCTACGAGGTGACGGACGGAAAAATCCTTTTTGACGGCGAGGACATCACTTCGCTCGGTGCGGACAAGCGCGCGGCGAAGGGTATTTTCCTCTCGTTCCAGCAGCCGCTTGAAGTGCCGGGAATTTCGCTCGACACATTTATCCGCACGGCTTTGCAGCAGAAGACGGGCGAGCGCGTGAAGCTTTTCCAGTTCCAGAAGCAGCTCAAAGAGACGATGAAATTGCTCCACATGGACGAAAGTTACGCGAGCCGCGACTTGAATGTGGGGTTCAGCGGTGGCGAGCGGAAGAAGAGCGAGATTTTGCAGCTTTTGATGCTGAATCCAAAGCTTGCGATTCTTGACGAGACGGACAGCGGGCTTGATGTGGACGCGGTGCGCACGGTCTCAAAGGGAATCGAAGAATACCAAAAACGCATGAACGGCGCGCTCATCATAATCACGCACTCCACGAAGATTTTGGAGAGCCTAAAAGTCGATAAGACGCACATTCTCGTCAAGGGAAAAATCATCAGGGAAGGCGACGGCACGCTCGTGGAAGAAATCAACGCAAACGGATTCGAGCAGTTTGAAAACAATGCGTAATGCATGATTGGGGGCTACCGCTTCGCGGTCGGGCTTTTCGCACTTCGCCGTCTTGCGCGGCTCATTCCTTCGCTACGCTTCGCGCGGTACTTCAATCCCTAGCCCGATGTCACAACGGGTAAATAATATGAAGGCGGATGAAATCGTAACGGCGCAAAAGAGGAAGAAATGACGAACGACGACATCAGAGCAGCGCTTTTTTCGCTGCAAGACACAAAGTACCGTGACTTTCAAGCGAAACTGCTTCCGACGCTCGCGGCAGAGAAAATCATCGGCGTGCGCACGCCCGCGCTGCGGAAACTCGCCAAGGAAATCGCCCAGCGCGAGGACTGTGCGGGCTTTTTACGCGCGCTTCCGCACCCGTATTTCGACGAAAACCAGCTCCACGCATTTATCATCAGCGCGCAGAAGGACTTTGACCGCGCCATCGCCGAAACAAAGCGGTTTCTGCCGTTCATCAACAACTGGGCGACGTGCGACCAGCTTTCGCCAAAGGTCTTTAAGAAAAACCGCCCCTCACTGCTTTCCGAGCTACAGCCGTGGCTTAAAAGTGCGCACCCTTACACCGCCCGCTTTGCCATCGGTATGCTCATGCAGCACTTTTTGGGCGACGACTTCAAAAGCGAGTACGCCGAGCTAGTTGCGGGCGTTCGCTCGGAGGAATACTATGTGAACATGATGGTCGCGTGGTACTTCGCTACCGCCCTCGCCAAAAACTACGACGCGGCGCTTCCGTTCATCACCGAACAGCGGCTTTCAAAATGGACGCACAACAAGGCGATACAAAAGGCGGTCGAAAGCTACAGAATTTCAGATGATAAGAAGGAATTTTTGAGAGGATTTAAGATATGAGTAACGAAATCTCAGTAACATACAATCTTCCCGAAAACTTGAATAATGCGGCGAATCTCTCTTTTGACCAGCTTTCCGACGCGATTGTGGAACTGCATTCTTCTGCACAAATTTCCGCCGTCAAAGCCATAAACCGATTCGCCACCGTGCGAAACTATCTCATCGGTTTTTACATCGTGGAATATGAGCAGCACGGAAGCGACCGCGCCAAGTACGGCGACAGGCTTATCAAACGGCTTGCTGAAAAAATCAACCGCCGTGGCTTGAACGAAACGCTTCTCAAAAATAGTAGAAAATTTTATCTAAATTATCCGCAGATTCAACGGTATCTGTTCTCAAAAAGTCCGATGTCGTCGGACTTTTTGATGGAAAAAAGTTCAACGGCATCGGACTTTTCTGAGTTGGTAAGCGCAACGATAGCGGATGCGTTCAAATTTGAAACAGATGCGGAACAACTTATTTCAAAACTGTCATTTTCCCATATCTGTGAAATAATGACTGTGGATGACAAACTCGCCCGATTCTTTTACGAAACCGAGTGCATTAAATGCTGTTGGAGCGTGCAGGAACTCAGACGACAGATTGCAACGAACCTGTTTTTCCGTTCGGGAATCAGCAAGAATCCGCAGAAATTGCTTGAGCCGACAAAGGCGCAGGTCGGTTTTGCACTCAGCATAAAAGACCCGTTCTCATTTGAATTCCTTGATTTGCGCCCCGAAGCGTTCAGCGAATCCGATTTGGAAAACGCGCTCATCTCGCACTTGCAGGATTTTCTGCTTGAATTGGGAAAAGGCTTTTGTTTTGAGGCGCGGCAAAAGCGCATGGTCATCGACGATGAGTATTACTTTGCCGACCTCGTGTTCTACAACCGCATTCTGCACTGCTCCGTCATCGTGGAACTGAAAAACGACGAATTCAAGCACGCCGATTTGAGCCAGTTGAACGCCTATGTCTCATACTTCAAAGAAAACGAAATGCACTCAGGCGACAATCCGCCCGTGGGAATCTTGCTTTGTACCAAAAAAGGCAAAAAGATGGTAGAATACGCGCTCGCGGGTATGGACAACAAACTGTTTGTTTCAACCTACATGCTCACGCTCCCCGACACAAAGACGCTGGAAGAATTCTTGCTGAAAGAAACGGGGCAACTTTGATAATGGAAAATCGCGGTTATGTCTACATTCTCCAATCTCAAAATTGCGACTGCGTAAAAATCGGCGGCACGGACTATCCGCCGCTCAAACGAATCAAGGAAATCAACGCGACCGAGCCGTACAAGTCGCTCGGAACTTGGATTCTCGCGGACTTTCGGCAGGTGACGGACTGGCGGGTGGTGGAGCATAATCTTCATTACCGCTTTCGGAGCGCGCTGAATACGGAAATCAAAAATCAGAAGGAACTGTTTCGCCTTTCGGTCGCCGAAGCGTCACAGGCTCTGAATGAGCTGAACGACGAAGAAATCGTCTACAAGCCGAAAATTGACCGAATGTTTCTGGACGAGGCGTTTTTGTCGTACATCGTGCGGCTTTTCACATTCACGGGGCTTTTCCACTGGATTGAGCAGCAGGGAATCTGGACTTTCGTGCTTTTTCCGTCCACGAACGGCGGTCGGTACTTCACGCTGAACATCGGAAGCCACGAAGTTGCGTTCAGCACGCTCGGAAAAAACGGCAGTCCGCAGGCGAATATGCTGATGCTCGATTCTCTGATTCTTGATTTTCCCGATGTCAAGAAGTGGCTCAAAAAAGCACAATGGCACAATCAGCACGAAAACCTACGCGACTGCGCTTCCGCACTCCGCAAGCATTCAGTTTGATGGAACTTTCTCTGATGCGCTTGAACTTTTTTCGTTGGACGGTGTTCGCCGCGCACTGATTGCGTACTGGCATGAGGCTCTCATCAAAAAGAGCGAGGAAAACAAGATGAGCAGTTACGAGCGGTATCACAATTACAACGCGGTCGCGCGGATTATGGAGCGGGTGCGGGGGATAAAATAAAAAAAACACTTTACAGAAAATGTAAAACAGTGTAAAATATTTTACATATGATAAAGGAACGATTGAAGGACATGGAGTTAAAGATTACCGAACTCTCGGATTACCTGCAAATATCACGCCCAACGATGTACAAATTCATCGAGGCGTATGATTCGGGCGACAGTTCCGTAATCAACAAGCATGTCCTAAAACTTTTTAAATATATTGATGAAAACCCTCTGATTGGAAAAAAGACCGTTGTTTCTTATATTCTGACAAATCTTGTTGAAGAAAAAGAACTTGGCGACACCGCAGAAAATCGCGTTTACAATCAGATAAAACGCTATCTTATCGCCAATCCCGAATCTGCAAAAAGCCAGTTCATAGAATTGATTGTGCAAAAAACAGATTACGATGACGCGGTAACATACTTGCTGAAAATCTATCCGCTACTAAGAAAACGAAAACTCTCGGACAAAGAGATTGCATTTTTAAAGCCGTTTGATGATATAAAAACTATTCTTGATACAGAAGGAGATGAATAATTATGGAAAGGTCATTAAGAATCGAAGGCTACAGAAACATAGGATTTAAAGACGGAAAGCCATATCACGAGCGCCTCGTTCTCAACAACTCGCTGAACAAAGGCGAACTTGGCGATTTAGTCATCCTTATCGGCGCGAATAACTCCGGGAAATCAAATGTCCTTACCGCTCTTGAGACTTTTGGAAACAAGCAGATTCAAGAGCGCGATGTTACCGACTTGTACATGGAAGAAGCATGCAGAAAGCCCGCTCTCACTCTTTTTGCGCGAAATCAGAAAAAAGAGGATGAATTTTCGTATAAGAAAGCCTATCAGCAGACAGATGAGGTTGTATATCCTACTGATGCGGATGATGAAATCAAATTCCAATTTATAACTATTGAGAACTTCCCAGAAAGTCTACGTAGAATTTCTGATATAGAAAGGAACTATATTGGAACAGCAAAGTTGTATGATTTATTAAAATCTTTTTCTGAAAAGTATGAAGAGGGGCAATTCTCTGACAACGAATTACCTGCTGTCGCCGACGAAGTTTTTCATACATTAGAATTTCTAAAAAGACAATATGGACGTAGTGGACATTGGAATAACTTTTATAACCAAACAAGAAATACTGAGATTATGAAAGAATATTCGTCTGTCCGAAACATTGTCAACAAGGATTTTAAGTCAATCGCAAACGAAAAGTATTCCTCAAAATACGGTTACGATTTTATCCCAACAATTCTGACTTATAAAAACAACGATGTATCAAATAACAATTTAGTTTCAGATTACAACAATATACAAAACAATAGATTTTTCTCTGCGTTATTCAAATCTATAGAATTTGATACTTCCACAATAAAAAATGCCTATGAAACTTTCCGAAAGCAAAATAACAAGGGTGTTTTGTCTCAGCTAGAAAGCAAGATAAATAAAAAACTCAAGGCTGTGGCAGAAAAATTCAACAAACTATATTTTATCGAAGATGCAACTTATTCTTTTAAAATCGATTTGGAAAGTGAACGAATTTTCTTCTCGTTGTTCCGTGGTGAGCAGAGCATTTCCCTTGACTACCAATCAACGGGATTCAGATGGTTCTTCAACCTCTTCTTCAATTTGCTGAATTCGACAACGCTTAATGCGGGCGACATCATCATTATGGACGAGCCTGCGACAAACCTTCATGTAAAAGGTCAGCGGGAATTGCGCGGATTTTTGAAGGATTTTGCCATCAGAAATGATATTACCATCGTTATCGCAACGCATTCTCCGTTTCTGATTGACTTGGATTATCTAGATGAACTTCGCGTAGTTGTCAACAAAGATAATATTTCTTCCATCGAAAATAATTTTGCCGCTGTAAATGCGAATGACCCCGACTCTCTTTTGCCTGTAAAAGATTCTCTGACGGTAGAAAACCACATTCTTGTAAATCCAGAAGAAAAAGTGGTCTTTGTTGAAGGCATCACCGATTACAATTATCTTACTGCATTCAAAAAACTGCTTGGTAAGACAGGCATAACATTCCTGCCGATAAACGGCTTGGGAAAAACAAAAGAAGAAAGCATAAGAATCAGCAAGCGTCTGCTGGAAATCCGAAAGAAAGACCCGATTCTTCTTGTAGATAATGACAAAGCGGGTGCTTGCATGAAGGAAGTGAACAACGGCAACAAGGATTTTACCATTATTTCTTTGAGCGATGCCGACACAAGTTTTAAGGCGATAGAATCTTTATTTTCATCAGATGATGTGATACAATTCGGTCTAGTTGATGATAATGGAAAAGCTGTAAAACATGCCTCGACATCTACAGTCTTTAAGAATCAGATATTGAAAAACAAGGATAAAATATCTGAAGAAACAAAGGCGAATTTTGCAAAGTTATTTGATACTTTGTTTTCAGCCATAGCATAAAAGAGGAGGAACTGATTCATGAGCCACACAGCATTAGAAAAAGAAATCCGAGCATTGCCAGAATCTTACATTTCGGAAATCAGCCAGTTCATCGTGTATCTCAAGCTAAAAGAGCATTTCTCGGCGTTTGAAAACAGTAATTCCTACGAAAATGCACTTGCACTGTGGCGAAATGATTCTGCGAGCTTATTCTCAAATCCTGAGGATTCTGCATTTATGCAAAACGCATTTGCCCCGCCACGCTCTCGTGAAATCTACAAGAATCCAGATTGCTGCTGTTGCGCTTGCAAAAGATTTGATTCTTGTAACGCGGAATGTGAAAGACTTTGAGCCGATTCAGGCGCATTTTCCGCTCAAAATTGAAAATTGGTTTAACGAGAACGCTGAACAGACAAAACCATAAGGAGCATATATGTCAGAAAACACCACCATCACCGAGATAAACACCTCCCCCTACGATTTCCGCAACGAGGAGCGCGGGGCATACCGCAACAAGGCGGGCTTGACCGAGGACATCGTGCGAAAACTTTCCGAGGACAAGAACGACCCCGACTGGATGCGCGAATTCCGCCAGAACGCGCT
The DNA here is from genome assembly GCA_937877535.1 of uncultured Treponema sp. Classification (GTDB taxonomy): domain Bacteria; phylum Spirochaetota; class Spirochaetia; order Treponematales; family Treponemataceae; genus Treponema_D. The sequence continues at coordinate 9,876 of CALFJF010000037.1, read as the reverse complement.
CAAAATCTACAATGAGCTTCGTGTGCCTGAGTGGGGACCTGACATCAGTGGGCTGCACATCGACGAGATTGCGACTTATGTGCGCCCGAACACGAAAATGCAGGCGAAATGGGAGGATGTTCCCGATGACATCAAGGACACTTTTGAAAAACTCGGAATCCCAGAGGCGGAGCGGACGAGTCTTGCGGGCGTGGGGGCGCAGTACGATTCGGAGTTGGTCTACCACAACTTGCAGGACGAGGTTGCAAAGCAGGGCGTCATCTACACGGATTTTGAAAGCTCGCTTCGCGGTGAGTACGCGGACATGGTGCGCGAGCATTTTATGCAGCTGGTGAAGCCGGGCGACCACAAATTTGCCGCGCTGCACGGGGCGGTCTGGTCGGGCGGGTCGTTCGTCTATGTGCCCAAGGGCGTGAAGGTTGAAGTTCCCTTGCAATCCTATTTCCGTCTGAACGCGAAGGGCGCGGGGCAGTTTGAGCACACGCTGATTATCGTGGACGAGGGCGCGGACTTGCACTTTATCGAAGGCTGTTCCGCCCCCAAGTACAATGTGGCGAACCTGCACGCAGGCTGCGTTGAACTCTATGTGAAAAAAGGCGCGCACCTGCGCTATTCCACGGTTGAAAACTGGTCAAAGAACATGTACAACCTGAACACCAAGCGCGCGCGCGTGGAAGAAGGCGGCTCGGTCGAGTGGGTGTCTGGCTCGTTCGGAAGCCACATCTCCTATCTCTACCCCGAAAGCGATTTGATTGGCGCGAACAGCCGCGCGGAGTTCACGGGCGTGACCTTTGCGGGCGAGGGGCAGAACCTTGACACGGGCGCAAAAATGGTGCACCTTGCGCCGAACACTTCCAGCGTCATCACCACAAAGTCGCTCTCAAAGTCGGGCGGCGTCTCCACCTACCGAAGCGCCATCTACATCGACAAAAAAGCTGCGGGAAGTCGCGCGAGCGTTTCCTGCGAAAGCCTCATGCTCGACAACATCTCCCGAAGCGACACCGTTCCCGCAATGGACATTCACACCGACGACTGCGATGTGGGTCACGAGGCGAAAATCGGGCGCATCAGTAACGACGCGGTGTTTTACCTGATGAGCCGCGGAATCAGCGAGGAGGAGGCGCGCACAATGATTGTGAGCGGATTCGCCAACCCCGTGAGCAAGGAGCTTCCGCTCGAATACGCCGTGGAGATGAACAACCTGATTCGGCTGGAGATGAAGGGGAATTTGTAAATTATTGCGGAAAAATGAGGACTTACTATGACAGAATCAGAGGACATCCGCTGGAAGCAGCGGTTTTCAAATTACAAAAAGGCACTCGCGGTGTTGCGGCGGGGGCTTGCGCTTCAAAAAGAGCGCGGGCTTTCCGAGCTTGAGCGGGGCGGAATCATTCAGGCGTTTGAGTTTACGCAGGAGCTTTCTTGGAAGGTGATGAAGGACTACCTTGAATATCAGGGCTTCACTGGCATCATCGGGAGCCGCGACGCTTACAGAAACGCGTTCAACCGCGCCCTCATTTCCGACGGGGAAATTTGGATTGATATGATTAAGGCGCGGAATCTCAGCAGCCACACCTACGACGAGGCGGACGCGGAAAAACTTCTCGCTCTGATAACTGATAAATTTGAGCCGTGCTTTTCGGCTCTGGAGAAAACGCTCGATGCCCTTGTTTGATGTTCCACTTAATGAATTCGGTCTTTCCGAAAAATCCATGTCAATCATCACGGGGATCTACGAAAAATTCCCGCAGGTTGAGCGCGTCGTCGTCTATGGAAGCCGCGCGATGGGAAATTTCCGCGAAGGCTCCGACATCGACATGACGCTAATCGCTGACGGCGGCTTTTCTTCAAGCGACCTCTCAAAAATCTGGAACGAATTTGACGATTCGAGCCTCCCGTATCTCGTGGACGTTTCGATTTTCTCGGAACTGAAAAATCCCGACCTCATCGACCACATAAAACGGCGCGGAAAGACTCTGTACGAGCGCAAGAGCTGATTGCGAAATTGCATACGCGGGAACTTTTTTGCGTATTTCCCCGCAAAATCTGCAAAATATTCCCCAAATTCCCCCACAAAAGCCGCAATATGTGCTATACTCTCTCTATGCGAAGCGCAACCCGCGAAAAAAGTTCACTTTTTCTCAAAACCACTTGACACGAGCAACCCTGCCCGTATAATTTCGCAGATTCGCAGATTCGCTCAGAGCGAACTCTGCCCACATAGCGTTGACAAGGGGCTTAAGCCCCTTGTTGTTGGTACAATCCACAAATACATTCCACTTCCTCACACATCAGCCCTCGGCTCGCCGTGCGCCCGTGCCTTGCACCCCGCGCTTCGGTCAGCGGAGGGCTTTTTGTTTATGCACGGCGCGGTGGTTGAGTGCAATCGAAACCACCGCGCTGTCATTGTCGGGCGTGACCCGGCAACCTAACACGCACCTTCGTGCCCGCATGGGCGGAAGAAATACAAAAGTCGGCGGACTTTAAGCGCAAAGGAGTTTTCAACATGAAAACACAGGGAACAAAACTGGTCGCAAGAATCGCAATGGCTCTTCTTGCAGGAATGATGGTGCTTGCGCTCGCAAGCTGCGGCTCAAAGAACCCGCTCAAGGGGCATACTTATGAAGGACACGATGAGACTTGGGTTTTTACTTCGGAAAAAGAATGTACCAATACCTATACCTATGATGGCGATACAAGGTCTATAGAATTAACATATACATTAGACCCAGCCACCTTGTCGGGTATGTTTTACGAAGGTGGTAGAGAATGGGACCCTTTTGGGTATAAGGAAGACGGTTCTTCTATTTCATATTCCGATAATACCTACACAAAGGTAAAATAACCGCTGTTCCCGCTCCGCGGTGCGGTGCGTTGCATCGTGCGGGGCGGGCTTTTGCACACAACCTTTCGCTCCGTGCGCACGGCGTGCCGCGCGGGGCATTTTTTACGGAGAACACAATGGCAGACAATACGGTACAGGAAGCCGGGGAGCGGTTCCTCAAAAATCAGTTTTTCTTGGCGTCTTGGGCGGCGGCGGTGCGCCACAACAAGACATGGAATCAGATTACCGAGCAGGAAGACAGAGCCGAGTTCAAGCAGAACATACAGGCATTCCTTGAAACCATGCTCGCTTCATACAAAGGCGGCGTATCGTCCGAAGCGCACACGCAGAACATCGTGCAGCTGCAAGAAAAGAGTGCGGCTGCGGGCGAGCGGCTCAACATCGGCACCTGCCAGAAACTTTTGAACCTGCTCTGCAAATACTACTGGTGCGCGGGCTGGATAGCCGAGCCGCCCCACTTCCCGATTGACAGGCGGGTGCTGGCTTCCCTCCACATCAACGCGAACTGGACGGACATTGACGACATACCCGCATACACAAAGATTATCGAGCAAGCGGCGGCTCAGACAGGCGAAAAAAGCCCCGCGCAGTGGGAGCTTTCCGTATGGAACGGGGAGTCGGACACAAAGGAGGCGGCTAGATGAGAAGCACCGCACGGATTGCAAAAGCCGCGCTCGCACTGCTCGCGGCACTGGCGGCGACAGGCTGCGAGAGCAAAGAGGACAGATACCTTGCCGACCTGGAAGCGCGGGTGGCGAAACTTGAAGAAACGGTACAGGCAGGCGACCGCGCCGCCTACGACGATGCGGAGCAGGCGGTCAGCGACTTCCTTGCCTTCAAGTTTGCGGACGGCTCACAGGAAGCAAAGGCGTATGATGGAAAATTCAGGTACGGCGATGCGTTCAGGTCGGATGCGGTGCAGGCGCAGATTGCGGCGTTAAAAGACCGCGCAAACGAAACCGCTACAAGCGCACCCGCACAGGGCGAGGCGGCGTTGTCATCACGCGGTACAAAGGAAAGAGCAAGCATGTGGTCGTTCCCGCCGAAATACAGGGCTTACCCGTAAAGAGCGTGCGCGGACTGGGGCGCGGCATTGTGTCCGCCGTGTTTGCAGACGGCATCGAAACTGTCGGCGGCTGCGCCTATGATACGCTTGAAACCGTCGTGCTTCCGTCCACGCTCAAAGTCATCGAAACAAAGGCGTTCAACGGCTGCACCGCGTTGCGGGCGGTGGAATTCCCCGCGTCGCTCAAAGCCATCGGAGTTGAGGCATTTGCTGGCTCTGGCTTGGAAGAAGTGCAGCTTCCCGAAGGACTGGTGCTGCTCGGCGGCGGTGCGTTCAATCGCTGCGAAAACCTGACGGCGCTTTCGCTCCCGAAGAGCCTGCGCTTCCTGCACGATGGCTGGGAAGACACGCGGATAATGACTGACGACTGGAAGTATACGGTGCGAGGCATCGCCGCTTCATGCGACAGGCTTGAGCATATCGCCATTCCCGACGGCTTTTCCGTGGCTCGGCTATATGTGCACACGCTGAACGGCTACTTGAACGGCTATTACCGCTATGATGTTTCCTCCTACAAGGGCGACTTGTCAGACTTGATAAGCGGCACAAAAATCAAAGAGAGCGTCGCGCTGCAAAAGCTCCTGAAAGACACGACCTACGCTTTTGCCACCGACGACCAGAAAGCCGCCTTCCGCGCCCTGCTCGCCGAATACGGCTTCGAGCGCCCGTAACGCCAGCGCGGGGCTATGAGCAAGCATATCCTCCTTAGTGCTTGCGAAGCGGGGGCGAGGGGAAAACTTTCCCCCGCTGGGTAGGATACGCGTGGAATATCCAAAAGTCAATGCACGTCGGAGGATGATAATCAGTTTTTTTGCTTATAAATCATCCTGTAGCAAATCCCGAATGGTAATCCTTTTTTTTGCTGCTTTTCTTCTCGCTTCAATGGCGTTGAAGATTTTTTCCCACGTCTCGTCCTTTTTTTGAAATTTCAGTCGCTTCGGCGGAAGAATTGTTTGTGAAAGCGTTTCTGCGTACGTTCCGACCATTTCTGAGCCAAAAATTCGCTTGTATGCCTCTGCCGTGTACTGAACCGTGCAGTAAAATTGATTCTGCCTTTCATAAAACCCCAGTTCGTAGTCGCCGGCACTGTTTGGAAAAAGTTTTGCCATCGACTCCTTGAAAAACCGCTCAACGACATCTTTGTTCCATTTTACAAGCATCTCGCACAAAAACGGACTGAAGTCTTTTAGAAAAATGCCAAGTTTCGTTTTTTCTTCTTCACAAAAATGAGGAATCGTTATGCTTAGGAGCGAGTCGTCATTCTGGAAAATTTCATATCCCGTCGCAATGGCATTGTGAAACTCTTTTATGCAAAAATCCGTAAAATTATGGCTAATCAGTAACAGCGGAAATGACATATTTTTCTCCTAACGCTAAATGCACCGTTTTGTGAACGAAAAATCTCTCAAACGGATTATTCGGCTCGCCTAAAATGGCGAGATTTTTTCTACCGCGAATTTCGACTTTTTAATACCTTGCAAAGAGAGGGCGAATGTCGCCTTTTTTAGCCGATTTGGGCAAAAAGCGCGATAGCGACAAGAAAAGCAGTGCGGCGGTAAAACACTCGCAGTTGCATAAAAACCTTTTTAAAGTTAATCGCATAAGAAAAAAATTCTCCGCTGCGCGTGTGCGTCCGCCGTGCTTTTCTTTCGGGCTGGCATAGTTTTGCGCGTAATTTTACAAAACTCGACATTCGGGCTTCTAAAGTTTCTCACTCCTCGTCATCCTCTTCCTCATACTCCTCGTCGATTACAATCTCTCCGTCTTCCGAATGTCCTTTTCCGCTCGTTCCTCCATACGGCTCGGACAGCCAAGAAAAGTTGAAGGCAAGGGAAAGTTCCGCCATGCGCTGATAGACGGGAAACGGCGGACTCCAGGCGGTGTTGAAGGCGATTGTCCTCTGCTCGTCGCGGAAAAAGCCCGTATGCTCATCGTTTTCGTCCAAGTCGTCATACGCGTCCCATTTCGTTCCCCAGTTTTCGCATTGCCATTTGTACCAGTTGAACCAGGGACGCTCTTTTTTAGGGCTTATGCCCATTGCAGCCGCTGATTTTTCGCCTTTTTCGGCAATAAGATATTCTTCATCACATTCCTCCCTCGTCTTTGGACTCGGAACAATCCACTCGAACGAAAATCCATTGCTTTTGTCGCCCATCGCACAAAAGGAATCGTACTGTTCTTGGGTTTCAAAAGTGATTGTGTTGAAAACAATGTTTGGCACAGGTAAGCCTCCCCTTTTATCGATTTTTTTTGTATCAAATTTATTATAGTGCAATTTTTGGATATGTAAAAAAAAAACGCTGTCATTCTAAGCGAATGTGAAGAATCTACCAATATTTCGCGGGCGGAAAAACGAATTTCCCCCCGTGCAGAAACCGCCAATTTGTGGTACACTCCCCATCATGGCACGAACAACTAAGCTTAAACCCACAGAATGGCTGTGCGTGATTGCCGCCCTCGTTGCGGCGCTCGCGCTGTATGCGAACATCGACGCGCTCGAATGGCTCAAGCCCAGCGGTGCACCCCAAGCAAATCAGGCTGCGGACAAAAATCCGCTTCCAACTCTTTCTTCCATAGAACAACTCGGCTCGTTCTTTTCCGGCACGGTGGAGGCGCGCGGCGCGGTGAAGACCGACGTGTACAAGCGCGCCCCGTGGCAGACGGAGGTGTCGCGAAGCGGGCGTAAGACCATGCGCTACCGCGAAATAGTGCGGAACGGCTTTCAGGGAGACAGCGCGTCGTACACGCGCTATTGCCTTGTGGAGCTTTCGGACGGCTCGTTCGTTCCCGCGCGGATGCACGGCTGGTACGCGCGTGCCTTGCGCGGCGGAAAGGCGGTCGCGCTTCCTCCTGCAAGCAAAAAGCCCACCACGAAGGCCGCAAAAGCCGCGCTTGCTTCCGTCTGCCAAAAATACGGCGCGTCTCCCGACTGGGAGCTCTACTTCATCGACGAGGCGACGCAGAAAAAGCAGGGGCAGGCGGCGTTCTTCATAAAAATCGCGCTGTGCGCAGTCGTGTTCATCGCGCTCGGCGTGCTGCTCCTTCTTCTTGCGGGAAAAATCGGCCTTCGGAAAAAGGCGAGGAAAGACGGGCGCGTGCGGGAGCTTTCGGGATTCTCCGCGCCCTACCCCTCCGCGGGCGACACCTACCCTGAGACTTCGGCTGAAAAATGGTACGTCTGTGCATACGCGCCTTGGTCTGCGCACTTCGCCACCGACTGGCGGTACACGGGCGGGCGCACGGGACTTGAGGACGAGGGAACGGAGCGGAAGGGCATGACGCGCGAGAATGCTCTCCTCCTTTTGGAGCGCGACTGGGGAATCAAGGGACAAAGCGACCTCCTTTCCACGGTCATGTACCTAACGCTCGAATCCGAGGCGGACGACGGCGAGGGAAACGCGAACATGGCGGCTGCGGAGACCGCCGCGTGGGATTTGTGCCGTGCGCTCCAGATTTTGGGGAACGGCTTTTCCGTGGGCTTCATAGACAGAGGCGAGCTTCTTTCCGAGTCGCGGAAGGTGGGAACGCTCCTTCAAAAACTCTACGGCTCTTGGAAGGGCGTGTACGAGGGCTACCTGAACGGCTACAGGAAGTGGCTCTCAAGCGACATCTCCGAGGTTTCGGCGGAGCAGGCGGAGGAATGGCTTTCGCTCAGGCGCGCCATCGTGGAAAAGCTCCTCGCGCTCCCCGACGGCCCCGCGTCCGTTCCGTTCAAGACGGAGCTGTAGGAGGAACTATGCTCGAACAATTTTGGGAGGCCGCAAGCGCCTACTCTTCCCTAAAAGAAGCCCTGCCCGAGCCGCGCTTTGGGGAACTTCCAAAGAAGCCGCGCGGGAGATACGCGCATCTTCTTCCGACGCTCGCGGGCGCGTTTTTGTTCGTGGAGGGGCTGTCGCTTTTTGAGGCGCACAGGGCGTTCGCCGTCGCGATGATTGCGGTGGCGGCAGTCATCGGGGTCGCAGTCCCGCTCGTTGCCATCGGAAGGAGCATGAGGCGGAATCGGACTTTTGAACCAGCCCCCGAAAATCGCGGCGAGCCGACGGGCGTGGATGAGCATTCGGAAGGATTTTTATGATTCGCTTGATTCTTCTCCTTGCCGCGCTTGTGCTCGGCGGCATTTTCTACCTTGCGGGCGGGCGGCGCACAAAGCGGCTCGTCACGCGACCCGTGGTGCGCTTCACCTACTTTTGCTACGGCTTTGCCGCCGTGTGCGCCCTTCTGCTGTGGCTCTTGGGCGGCGTCGTGGCGGAGAACTGGAGCGACATACAGGAAGCGGGCGCGCTCGTGTGGGTCGCCATCGTGTTCGCGCTCGGTGCCGTTGTCATCGCATTTTTTGTACTGCTCGGAAAAATCCGCACCTACCCGCGCCTTTCGTTCAGCGAGGCTGGCATGGAACTGCGGGACGCGCTCGCCGATTCGTTCAGGAAAAAACGATTTTGGCGGTGGAGCGAAGTGCGGCGGCTTGAGATTGCGGGCGATGTGTTCACGCTCTACGACAACGGCGGAAACAAAATCGCCTCTGGACGGACGGGCTGGCAGAACGCAGACGAGTGCGTGCGCTTCGCAGAGCGGAAAATCGTGGAGGTGTGGGCATGAGGGGCATCTTTTTTCTTCTGATTCTGATGTTGGGCATCGGGGCGTTCCCGAATGGGCTTCAGGCGGACGGAGTCGATGGCGAGAGCCACGAGAAGACGAACGAGGAGAAGATTCGGCAGAACCTTGAGGTGCTTGAGCGACTTGAGATGCCAAGGTCGGAGGGAACTTCGGGGAAAACGTCCGAAAGGCGGGGCAAAAAATCAGCCTCCACGGAAAAGGACGATTCGGGCGGAACGCAGGATGAAATCCGACGGCTCATGGGCAAGATTGAGAACGAGGATTCCGAGGCTCCCCGCATGGTCATCGAGCGCACCTCAGAGGGCGTTCGGATAAGCATTCGGAACATCCGGTTCGAGTCGGATTCGGCGGTGCTTCTTGAAAGCGAGCGCGGGCGGCTTGACGAAATCGCGCAGATTCTGAGAACCGTGCCGTCCTCAAAAATCATCGTGGACGGGCATACGGCGAGCGTGGGCGACAAGGCGGGCGAGCGGCTTCTTTCGGTGGAGCGGGCGCGCAAGGTCGCCTCCGAGCTTTCCGAACGCGGAGTTCCCGAGTCAAAGTTCGAGTGCCGTGGATTCGGCGGCGTAAGGGAGCGGAGCATAGACATCTGCTCGATGCCATAATGCCCGCGCGGTGCTATCGTTTCAACGAAATATGAACTCCAATTTTTTGCAAACAAGGAATCAGAAAAATCGATGGCATGAGATTTTAATTCATTCTGCGCGGATTTTCCTATAATGTCATCAGAGAGAACTGATATGAAACTGCAATCGCACAAGGCACGCTCCCGCAGTTGCCGTAAAATGTTGTATGTGACTCCACCAAACCTATTTTGTATAATGCCTTGACGGGCTTTGTCATTGCTCAATTCCTCTTCAATACGGGAAATGAGGACAAAGCACATATTGCCTATGCCTATGACGCTGTGCATGATAATCCTCCTTAATTTGCGATTTCGAATTTATGCGACTGTATCGTCGTAAATCGGTATAACCGTATTTTTTATGCCACCGTCAGACTTTGAAACAATCCATTGCAATGAATTCGGAAATGATTTTGCAGGCTCGCACAATGAGGAACTTTGAATAGTCCTGTAGCCAAAATCATTGTCGCACAGAATGTCCAAATCATAATTCCTTGTGTCGTTTTTTATGGAAAAACGAGTACTGCCACAACGGGAATTACATAAGCCAAGTTCGCCAAAACAGGCGCGTGTATATCCCAGCGCAATTTTTTTAGAGCCGACCGCTTGGATTTTCATTCCGTGATGGTTCAACTTCAGATAATAGTCGAAAGAAAGCTCTGGATGAATCACAATCGCTGTTACATTGTTCTCTGCTAAAAACCGCAACGCCGTGTCGTTCCATGC
>CALFJF010000036.1 GCA_937877535.1 uncultured Treponema sp. | reverse complement strand
ACGCATTTTTTGATTTCGGGGGTGAGAATCGCGCGGGCGGGGGCGACATAATCGCTTCCGATGACAGGACCTCGCTTTGAAAGGTATTCGTCAAAGTCAAGTTCCGTTCCGTCCGCGGATTTTCCGAAGTCAAAGCCTTCTTCGGCAAACGGCACGAACGCCATGTTGAAGTCGAAGCAGGGATTTAAGGCGGTGCGCTCAAAGGTTTCGTTGTTCACCAAAAATCCGAAATTCCCGAAGTGCCGGTCACAGTTGAGCGTGATGCAGTCGGCGACAATCATGCGGCGGAATGCGTCTTCACAGCCGAATTCGCGGTAGATTTCCATCGTTTCGGGAAGCCCGTATTTTACGCCTTGCTTTAAGAACATGCTGACTGGTTTGTAGCCGAATGCCTGATTTGTGAAAAGTTTACAGTCAGAAACGACCTTGCCGTCAAATCTTCTGAGCGTGTATGTGACCGAATCGCAAATCTTTTCAAAGACCTGGCTTGCAAGCACCTCGCCATACGGTTCTAAGCCCGTATTTCTCGCTCCCTCGCTTCCTGTTTTGATGAGGTGGATGCCGTCTTTTTCGTTCAGCCAGCATTTGTCATACGCACCGTCGGTCGTGAGTTCGGGAGAAGTGGTGGACATTTGAATTCCGAAAAGTCCATTGCCGTCGAATGAAAGTTTAGAAATCACTTCGTCAAAGTTGTTTTCGTACAGGTTCACCTCGCTCCAGGTCACATCTTCTCGGTCGCTTTTGACCCAGAGCGTGTCGGTGAGCGAGAGACAGTGCGTGAGCGCGATGAAACCGCTCTTTGTCTTTCCCCCGCAGTACTCAAGGATTTTGTTCACATGCGTTCGGTGCTTTGCCGCGCTTCGGTTTGCCACCCAGGTCGAAATGAGGTCGCACCAAAACGGCAGCGGTTTGTATTCCCGAACGATTTTGCACAGTTCAAGCTCGCCTTCACCCTCGATGATGAAGTCGCAGAGAGGAGTTTCCTTGTTTATGAGTGTATAGGTCAAACCTGCCATACAAAAAGTATATAGCAATTCTGCCGTTTTAGCAATGCGGCGATTAAAACTCCCACTTCGTGTCAAAGTATTAGCTCAAATTCCCCCATTAGTTGTCATATTTCAAAATCCTCGTTATAAAGGTTGCAAAAAATGAATAAAAATACAAATGAAAGGCGTTTAGACGAAATTGTTTCTGCTGTTGAGCCGTCATCGCGGATTTTTTTTGAGTCTGCTCAAAAGAGGTGGGATTCGCTTGCAAAACCGCTCGGTGCGCTTGGGGTTCTTGAAACCGACGTTTGTACGCTTGCCTCTTGCGCTCAGTCGCTTTTTCCAAAAATCGACCGACGAGTACTTGCCGTTTTTTGTGCGGATAACGGAATCGTGTCCGAGGGCGTGTCGCAAAGTGGGCAGGACGTTACGACTGCCGTTGTAAAAAGCCTCTGCGACGGAAAATCGAGTGCGTGTACAATCGCTCGCTCTGTTCGTTGCGAGGTCGTTCCCGTTGATATTGGCGTTTCTCAAAAGGTCAGTTCAAAAAATCTCGTTTCGCTTTGCGTTCGGCGGGGAACTCGGAATTTTTTGGAGGAAGACGCGATGAGCCGAGAAGAATGTGCGCACGCGATTTTGCACGGAATCGACCTTGCTGACAAACTTTCCAAAGATTTTGACATTCTTTTGGCGGGCGAAATGGGGATTGGAAACACCACAACGAGCAGCGCACTTTTGTCCGTGTTTCTTTCGCTTGACCCAAAAGAAACGACGGGAAAAGGCGCGGGACTTTCAGATTCGGCTCTTTTTCATAAAATCGATGTTATTCGTCGCGGAATCGAACGCAGAAAACCGCAAAAAGACGACGCGCTTGATTCTCTTTCAAAACTCGGCGGATTTGACATTGCGGGTATGGCAGGATTTTTTATTGGCGCGGCAAAAAATAATCATGCGGCTATTGTTGACGGACTGATTGCGCAATGTGCGGCTATTGTTGCCGTAAAAATTTGCCCTGCCGTTCGCTCATTTTTGATAGCGAGCCACGAAAGTGCGGAAAAGGCGAGCGTTGCCGCGCTTTCGTTTTTGAATCTTGACGCGGCGATTCACGCACAATTTCATCTAGGAGAGGGAACGGGGGCGCTTTCGCTTTTGCCGCTTTTAGACCTTGCGCTTGAAGCCTATAAATCGCTTCCGTCGTTTGAAAAAATCGGCATTGAGCCGTACAAAGCGTTATGAATGTGTTTGTTCTTGGAGGAAGCGCGAGCGGAAAAAGCGCGTTTGCTGAATCGGTTTCGGTTTCGCTTTCAAAAAAAAATGCGCAATCAAAACTCGTCTATTTTGCAACGCTCGACTCGGATTCGGGCGGCGACAGCGCGGAGCGAATTGCGCGTCATCAAAATATGCGAAAAGGGAAGGGCTTTTTTACGGTGGAACTTTCGTCGCTGTTTCCGTCTTTTTCTTTTTGCTCACAGTTCGGGGCGGAACTTTCTTTTGAGGAGGTGTTTTCGCCTTTTTCTACAGTTCTTTTTGAAGACGTTGGAAATCTTGTTGCTCGCGCGATGTTTCAAAAAGACGGCGTTTTAACCGAAAGCGAAGCGGTCGAAAAATCGATTTCGCTCATCGAATTGGTCGCAAAGTGGAGCGCGAACACGATTTTTGTTTCAAATGAAGTTTCTCTTGAGATGTCCGCAAAAAATCCTCCAATTTTGTCATATCTTTCGGCTCTTTCGCGCGTAAATGCGTTTATTGCTTCTCTTTCGCACCAAAGCGTGTTCGTTATTGCAGGCATTCCCGTTGCATTGAATGACGAGGCAAAAAAAACGGCGGTTTTTCATTCGCAAAAACCACCGTTTGATTCTTTTTTGAAATCTACCTTTTGATTTTGTTTGCGGCTTCGGCTTTCCAATATTCGATTGGCATTGCTTTTGCCATTTTTTCAAAAAAACTCTGCGCGATTTTCTTTTTTCCGCGTTCGTTAAGTCTGTCTGCAAGTTGAAACATCAACTCCCACACGTGATTTTTTTCGCCCCATTCTATGATGTCGTTGTATTTTCCACATTCTTCAAGAAAGTTTGTATACGATTGAAATTCAAAATCCGTGTCGCGCTCGCTCAACGTTTCAAAAATGTGCGTAAACGCTTCGATTGAGCCGAGGGCTGAACATTCAAGCGCTTTTTGCGTTTTTCCGCGCGCCTGATACGCATTTCCGAGTTCGTAAAGCGCGGTGAGAGAACCTGTTGTGTCCGCTCTAAAAAGTTTGAAAAAACGGTCAGCGTCGCTTTCTTTGTCCGCGTCAAGAATTTTTAAGAACGCGCTTTTGAAAACGTCGTCTTTGTATTTTCCGTCGTTGTCCAAAATCAAAAGAAGTGCCTGCTCGTAATCTTCCGCCGCGCTAAAATTCTTGTTTTTGCCCGCACTCAAAATCCGTCCGTCGCTATCAAGAACGAGTCGGAGGGCTTGCTCGTAATCTTCGGCGTTTCCAGATTCCCGCGCAAGATTCACCATTGCGTACAAAATTTCGTATTGCGTTCCAGGAATATCCAAAAATTCTCGCTCCCGCCGAGCCTTTTCGTAGAACGTATATGCCATAGGGTATTCGCCTTCGAGTTGGTAGATTTTTCCAATTAAAAAATCCGCCTCTGGATAAACGCTTTTTGATTTTACCCAATCGACCATTTTTTGAACCGAACTGTCAAAAAAATGTTCACCATACAATTTCAAATAGCGGTCTATGAGAGAAATTGCTTCGTGTTCATCGCGATTTTTCAAAACTTTTAGAACTTCGTTGAAGTCATCTCCCGCGCGTCGCACTTCAAGAGGAGCGAGTGCGCTTTCAAGAATAAAAACTTCCCAGTCGATTTCTGCTTTTCTGCTATCCTTTGCTCGATTTGCCATATTCATGGCTTCGCCGTATTGAGATGCGTCATAAAAAACTTGCGCATTTTCAAGAAGTCGCCACGAAACTTCGCCTGTTTCTGGTCTTTTTGGTACGCTTTGAGCGCAAATCGAAAAAAATGCAAGTGAGATTGTGCAAACGGTTGCCGTTTTTTTGAAAATCCTCATAGACTTTGTAATTCCTTCTCAAATTCATTATCGGCATTTTTCTCGTCAACTGTGCGGACTATTTTTCCCTTGCGAAAGATAATCGCCTTTCCGCCCGCGCCTGCAATCCCGATGTCGGCGTGCTTTCCCTCGCCGGGGCCGTTCACCACGCAGCCCATGACCGCGACCGTAATATTTTTTTTCATTGAAAGAAGCCTGTTCTGCCAGCGGTTCATAAATGAGTGGACATCAAAGCCCTGCCTTCCGCAACGGGGACAGCTCACGAGCGTGACTCCGCCGCTTCGCTTCCCGCACTCGCGCAAAATCTCCAGACCCGTGATGACTTCATTTTCTGGCGATGAAGAAAGCGAAACTCGAATAGTCGAGCCGATTCCCTCGCGGAGCAAATGGCTGAACGCGAGCGTTGACTTGACGACTCCCGTAATCAAGGGGCCCGCCTCCGTCACGCCCACATGAAGCGGAATGTCGTACTTTGAGGCAAAATCCTCGTTCGCTTCGATGGTCTCGGCGACAGAGCTTGCCTTCATGCTCACCACGAACTGATTGAAATCAAGCTCGTCGAACACGGCACATTCCCGCGCGGCAGTCTCGCTCAAAGCCACGGCACGGCTCATCTCGCCACTCTCAACCTTTTCGCGTAAGTCATGCGGAAGACTTCCCGAATTCACGCCAATTCTTATTGCAACTCCCTTCTCGCGACAGCCGTTCACCACCGCTTCAACACGGTCTCGGCTTCCGATATTCCCAGGATTGATTCTGATTGCAGCGACAGGTCCTTCAAGGCATTTAAGCGCAAGGCGATAGTCAAAGTGAATGTCAGCTACGAGCGGCATACTCGTCGCCTTGCAGATTTCGATGAAACTTTCCGCGCTTTCCATGTCGGGAACGGCAAAGCGGATGATGTCGCAGCCAAGCATCTTGAGAGAGGCGATTTTGTTCCGAATTTCCTCAAGTTTTTGGGGATTATCCTTTACGCCGACGATTCCTTCTTTCCACATCGTCTGAATCGTGACGGGATTTTCGCCGCCCACGATGATTTTATCAACATTCCCAAATCCGCCGACAACGACTTCTCGCGGAGCAAAAAATTTCTTTTCCATAGAAAAAAGTATATCACGCCGTATTTGATTTTGAAAATCGCGCTGTTTTGATACTTTTAGTTCTAAAAATCGTAAAAAATTGATAGTAAAAATTTCTGTAAGAAAAAGAAAGCAAAATTGTAAATTTTTTGGAATGGCAGAAAATAATCGAATCAGCGCAATATTTTCAAGGAATCTTAGGCGTTTTAGAACTGAAAAAAAACTCACGCAGGAGGAATTGGCGGAGAGAGTTGGCGTTTCAAATCAAGTGATAAGTCGCTACGAACTTGGAAAAATGAATCCGTCGTTTGACACGCTTGAAAAAATTTCCGAGGTGCTTTTTGTGGAGGTGTATCGATTTTTTATCGACGAACAAAATTCCGTGCGCGTCATAAGCGAACAAAATCTTGATGAAACGGGGCGCAAAATGCTTGCCGTGCTTCAAAGTTCGCAAATTGCTCCCAAATACAAAATCGAGCGGTAAAGCGTTTTTTTTTGTGGATTTTGCGAAAAATCGTGTTCTCAAAAAAATGTTCGGAAACGAAAACGGTTTCCGAACAAGTCTTTTTGTAAATTGCGTTAAAAACAAAATGGAGTCGATTTTGATTTTGCTCAATCAACGCTCAACACTCGTTTTTGAACGGTTGATTGAGTAAAATCTTCTTTCTATTCCAAAATCGCGCCTTTGTCCGCAGAAGAAACGAGCTTCGCGTAGCGCGCAAGATAGCCAGTCTTTACTTTCGGTTCTGGGGCGACCCATTTTGCCTTTCGTTTCGCAAGTTCTTCATCGCTTACATCGAGGTGAATCTTGTAATTGTTGATGTCGAGCGTGATTTTGTCGCCTTCCTGAACGAGCGCAATCGGACCTCCAACCGCCGCTTCTGGCGAGCAGTGACCAAGAGAAGCCCCGCGCGTTGCTCCAGAGAAGCGACCGTCGGTGATGAGCGCGACCTGCTTATCCAAGCCCTGACCGGCAAGAGCCGCTGTGACGGCGAGCATTTCTCGCATACCAGGGCCGCCTTTCGGACCTTCGTAGCGGATGACCACGACATCGCCCGGCTTAATCTGCGCTTTCTGAACGGCTTCCATTGCCTCGCTCTCGTCGTTGAACACGCGGGCAGGTCCCGTGTGAAGCATGAGTTCTTTTGCACACGCGCTTCGCTTTACGACTGTGCCGTTTGGAGCGAGATTTCCGAACAGAATCGCAATTCCGCCGTTGTCAGAATAAGGATTTTCAATCGGACGCAGGATTTCAGGGTTTCGGTTTTTCACGCCCGCGATATTCTCTGCGATTGTCTTTCCCGTTGCCGTGATGAGAGAAGTATTGATAAGATTCTTTTTTGCAAGTTCCGCCAGAACCGCCTGAACGCCGCCCGCGTCGTCAAGCTCGCACATGAAAGTGTGACCTGCGGGAGCGAGATGGCAGAGATTCGGGGTGCGGTTCGAGATTTCGTTCACTTCGTGCAAATCGATTTCAATTCCCGCCTCGTGCGCAATTGCCGGAAGATGGAGCATCGTGTTGCTTGAGCAGCCGAGCGCCATGTCGGCGGCAAGCCCGTTCTCAAAATGCTCTTTCGTCATCATCTTTCGCGCGGTGATTCCTTTTTTGTACAAATCCATGACCGCCATGCCCGCGTGTTTGGCGAGCTGGATTCGCCGCCCTGTGACCGCAGGAATCGTGCCGTTTCCGGGCAAGCCCAATCCCAAAACCTCAGTGAGACAGTTCATAGAATTTGCGGTGAACATTCCTGAACACGCGCCGCAGCCAGGACAAGCGTAATTTTCCATTTCGTGAAGCTGCTCTTCGGTAACGCGACCGACCGCAACGCCGCCGACCGCCTCGAACATATCGGTCAAAGAAAGATTTTTCCCAGAATAAGGATTTGAAGCGTCATTTCCGGGCAAGTGACCTGGCATCATAGGCCCGCCTGAGACAAAAACCGTTGGCAAGTCGAGCCTCGCCGCCGCCATGAGCATTCCCGGAACGATTTTGTCGCAGTTCGGAATCATGACGAGCGCGTCAAACTGGTGCGCCTTTGCCACGCACTCAACGCTGTCGGCAATGAGTTCGCGCGTGACGAGCGA
>CALFJF010000035.1 GCA_937877535.1 uncultured Treponema sp. | reverse complement strand
CGTTCACGTCGTACTCAAGCGCGAGCGTCACCACGTCCGCCTCAAGCCCGTTCGCGACTTCAAGGGCCTGCTTGCCGCTTCCGCCGTGGCTCTGCGTGATTTCCACGTCCTGCCCCGTCGTCTCCTTCCAATGGGCGGCAAAAATCTTGTTGTAGTTCGCGTACAATTCGCGCGTGGGGTCGTAGCTCACATTCGTGATTGTTACTTTCCGAGCAGAAGCCGCTCGAGAACTATTGTCTGAGGCATTGTTTTGCCCGTTTTTGTTACAAGAAAACGAACCCAACGCGGCAAAAGCAAGGATTGAACCAAAAAGCAATGCAGATGATTTTTTCATAATCTGTACCTCTTCCCTTTCTAAAATTTTTATTTCCTATAATTCCCAGTTGATAACTAGGTTTTTATATGGACGATTTCATTTTAGTTCAGTTTCAAAATTTTAGTCAATACGATTTTTTGAATTTTTGAAAAATTCGCAGATAATCAAAATACGAATCATAAACCGCTTGAAACTCTTGAAAAAATCAAAAGATAATAGTATGATTACAAACCGAATTTTCCTACTAAACAAGTAGGTAAAATATGTTTCTATTAAAATCGAAAATATCGAGGTACAAATCCACAAAAGCGGAGGCTAAAAATGGCAGGAACAGTCGATAAGGCGGCGTTGAAGGCGGGCGGGCTTATGCCGCAGGTTCAGAATGGAAAATATTCTCTTCGCGTGATGACAATCGGCGGAAACATGACGGCGGAGCAGATTGCCACTATTTCTGAAGTCGCGAAAAAATACGGTCACGGCTATGTCCACATGACGAGCCGACAGGGAATCGAGATTCCGTTCATCGATGTCGAGGATGTCGATACCGTCAAAGCCGAACTTTTGAAGGGCGGAGTGCCGACGGGCGTGTGCGGTCCTCGCGTTCGTACCGTCACGGCTTGCCAGGGCAAGGAAATCTGCCCGAACGGTCTCATCAACACTTACGAAATCGCGGAGGAATTCCACAAACGCTATTTCGGAAAGGAATTGCCGCACAAATTCAAGTTCGGCGTTACGGGCTGCCGCGCGAACTGCCTCAAGACCGAAGAAAATGACTTCGGCGTAAAAGGCGGCATGGAAGTCAAAATCGACAACGAAAAATGCAAGAAATGCGGCGTGTGCGTGAAGGCTTGCCGCTGGAGCGCAATCGAACTCGACAAGGCGACCGGAATCAAATTCGATGAGTCAAAGTGCGTCAAGTGCGGTCGCTGCGTGAAGGCGTGTCCGTTTGACGCATGGAGCGGAGAAGCGGGCTATGTGGTCTCTCTCGGCGGCTTGTTCGGAAACGAAATCTACAAGGGCGACTCGTTCTTGCCACTCATCAAGGACAAGGAAACGCTCTTCCGTGTGGCGGACGCGGCGGTCACTTACTTCAAAGAGCACGCGAAACCGAGCGAGCGATTCCGATTCATGATTCAGCGCACGGGCGAGGAAGAATTCAAAAAGGCAATACAAGACGCATACAACGGCGAAAATAAATAACTGTCATGCTGAACTTGTTTCAGCGTCTCGCAACAGAGATTCCGAGCCGAATTCGGAATGACAAAAACTGGAGGAAATAATGGCTGAATATGTTTCAGAAAATGGAGTGAAAGCAGACGATTTTGTTGACATCACCGACAAAGTTTGTCCACTCACTTTCGTAAAGGCAAAAGTCGCGCTCGAAGAACTCGACGACGGCGAAATTTTGGCAATCAAACTGAACGACGGCGAGCCGGTGCAGAATGTTCCGCGCTCAATGAAGGACGAAGGTCATCAAGTGCTTGAACTAAACGAAAACAGCGACGGCACATATATGCTCTATGTCCAGAAAGTCGAAAAATAGTGTGCGGTGGTTGAGTTTATCGAAACCACCAAATAATTCTAATAGGAGAAAAAAATGACAATTACCGTTGCAGGAACAAAAAAAGAAGTGAAGGACGGACTCACGCTCCCTGAACTCATCGAACAGGAAAAGGTGGAGACTCCGCAGTATGTCACGGTCTCAATCAACGAAGAATTCATTCAGAAGGACGCGGAGACGGCGACCGTTCTCAAAGAGGGCGATTCTGTTGAATTCCTCTATTTTATGGGAGGCGGACAATAATGGCGATGACAGACGAGCAGATTGAACGCTACTCACGCCACATCATCTTGAACGAAGTCGGCGTAAAAGGGCAGAAAAAGCTTTTGAACGCGAAAGTGCTCATTATCGGCGCGGGCGGATTGGGTGCACCCGTTGCCATGTACCTTGCGGCGGCGGGCGTGGGCACCATCGGCATTGTGGACGCGGACGATGTTGACCTTTCAAATCTCCAGAGACAGATTATTCACGGAACGGCGGACGTGGGCAAGGCGAAAGTCAAGTCGGCGAAAGAAACGATGAACGCGATGAACCCAGATGTTGAAGTCAAAACCTACCGAATGTTCGTGGATTCAACGAATATCCGCGAGCTTATCCGAGAGTATGATTTTGTCATCGACGGCACGGACAATTTCCCCGCTAAATTCTTGATTAACGATGCGTGCGTTATGGGAAAAAAGCCGTTCAGCCACGCGGGAATCATTCGCTTCAAAGGCCAGCTGATGACTTATATTCCGGGGCAGGGACCGTGCTACCGTTGCGTGTTCAAAGACCCGCCGCCAAAAGATGCCGTTCCGACTTGTAAGCAGGCGGGCGTTATCGGTGCAATGGGCGGTGTTATCGGAAGCCTTCAGGCAATGGAAGCCGTCAAGTACATCGTGGGCGTGGGCGAAAACCTCGTGGGAAAACTTCTCACCTACGACGCGCTCAAAAACAACTTCCACGCGGTAAAACTTCCGCCCGTAAACGGAAAATGCCCTGTCTGCGGCGAGAATCCCACAATCACCAAGCTCATTGACTACGAGCAGGCAGCTTGTGATTTGAAATCGCACTAAAAAAACTCGGTGGTTGAGTGTGTCGAAACCACCACCAATAGCGCAGTAATGTCAAAGGGTGGTTGAGTTTATCGAAACCACCGCCAACCTAAAAAGGAGAACTTTCTATGATTACTTTAAAAAAATCTGACTACGAAAAAATCGTTGAACACGCGCGGTCGTGTCTTCCCGAAGAAGCGTGCGGACTCATCGCTGGAACGGAAGAAAACGGCGTGAAAGAAATCAAAGAAGTGTATCTCCTTGAAAACACCGACCATTCAAACGAACATTTTAACATCAGCCCGCAAGACCAGCTCAAAGCAATTAAAGACATGCGCTCAAAAGGGCTTTCGCCGCTCGGAAACTGGCACTCGCACCCCGAATCGCCGAGCCGCCCGAGCGAAGAGGACAAGCGGCTTTTCTTTGACTCAAAGGCGCGCTACCTCATTCTCTCGCTCATGGAAAAAGACAATCCCGTATTGAACGCATTTATCGTGGAAAATCACACGGATGTGTCGAAAGACGAGCTAAAGATTGTAGAGTAGACGGTGGCGAAAATCAAAAACGGTGGTTGCGGTTTTCAAAGCCCCCGTTTTTGACGGACATTTCGACAGGCTCAATGCCCGCCGTCATGTTGAGCAAAAGCGAAACATCTCGTTCACACAAGATTCTTCGCTTCGCTCAGAATGACACTAGACAGTTCCTCAGAATGGAAACGGACTGTTTTAACAAAGGGCTTTAACCCCTTGTTTCCTTGTTGACTTCAAGCGTTGAGAATACGATGTTTTTGCAAAAAAATCTATTTTCGGCACGGAATCGAGCGGGCGGTCTTGCAAAATATCAACGAAAGATATACATTATTTTGATTATTTCATATAGGTTTTGAAGGAAATTATCCGTATGCCCGCATTTGAGTCTGACACGTTGGCGGAAAGTATATCTTTGTATTGCATTAGTATGAGTCACAAAAACACGCCAGCGGAAGTCAGGCATTTGTTTTCGTTTTCCGACGAAGAGGCGACTTCTCTTCTCAAAACGCTTTTTGTTGAACTTGCAAACGGATGCGTTTTGATTTCAACGTGTAATCGCACCGAACTTTATTTTTCTCCAAAGAGCGACTTTCTTTTTGACACAAATGAAACGCTCGCAAAAGCGCAATTTCTTCTTTCAAAAGCAAAGGCGCAAGAAGCGCATTTGTTCCGAAAATTTTGTTTTTCGTACACGGGCGCGGACGCGATTCGTCATCTTTTTTCCGTTGCATCGGGACTTGACAGCATGGTTTTGGGCGAAAACGAGATTTTGGGACAACTTCGAGAATCGTACAAACGTTCGGCAACATTGGGGCTGACCGATTTTTTTATCAATTTTGTTTTTCAACGCGCTCTTTCTTGCGCAAAAATCGTAAAAACAAAAACGAATTTGTCAAAATCAACCGAGTCAATCGCAACGCTCGCCGTAAAAGAAATTGGTGTGTTCAAAAAAAACGTGAGCGAAAACGTAACCGTTCTTTTGATTGGCGCGTCTGGGCAAACGGGCGGAATAATTGCCAAAAATCTTTCTGAGCGAGAAGGCGTGCGCGTATTTGCAACGGTTCGCCGTCATTACGGGCTTCCAGAATTGCCAAACGTGCAAAAAATCAAGTACGACGAGCGATATTCGTACATTGAACGCGCGGACGTTGTGGTGAGTGCGACAAAAAGTCCGCATTACACGCTTTCTTTTGGCGACGTGTTTCATTCGATTCAAACAAAAAAAGCGCGACTTTTTATTGACCTTGCCGTTCCAAACGACATCGACCCCGACGTGCAAAAAATCGAGAATGTCAAATATGTTGGAATCGATTGCTTTGCAAGCATTGCAAAAGCGCACGGAGCAAACAAAAAACTCGGCGAAAAAATGGCAAAATCGATTATTCTTGAAGAAACCGACAAAAACGTAAAGGAACTTTTGTTTCACAACCAAATCGATTTTATTCAAGAGTTCGCTTCGTTCATTGAGAAAAAAAGCGCGCGACAATTTCTTTTTGAAATGCGAAACGTGGCGAGTTCTTCGGAACTTTCCGTTCTTCTTTCACTTTGGAAGCGCATAAAAACAGAAGCGAAGGAGTGAAAAATGGCGTTTTTTCCGATTTTTGTTGAATTAAAAAACGTTCTTGTTGTTGGCGCGGGAGTTGTGGCGTTTCGTAAAATTTCTGTTCTTTTGGATTACGGCGCAAACGTTACGGTTGTTGCGCCTTTGATTTCTGAACCAATCCAAGAACTTGCAAAAAACGGCACAATTCGACTTATTGAGCGAGATTTTGCAGACGCGGATACCGCAGGATTTGATTGCGCGGTGGCTGCCACGGCAAACGCAGAATGTAACCGCGCGGTTTATGAATCGTGCAAAAAACGGCACATTTTGCTAAACGTTGCCGACAAACCAGAATTGTGCGATTTTTATTTTCCCGCGCTCGTTCGCCGTGGCGACCTTGTTGTTGGAATCGGGACGGGCGGAAAAAGTCCCGCTTTTTCCCGCGAAGTCAAAAAACTCATTGACGCAACGCTTCCGCTCGATTTTGACAAAAAACTCGAAACGGCGGCTCTTCAAAGAAAAGCGGTTTTGGAATCGGGCAAAAAACCGAGCGAAGACACAACGTACAACGCCCTAGTTTCACTTTCGGAGTCTTCAAAAAAAATCATCAAACTAGGAACACGGCGGAGCGAACTTGCGCTTTTGCAATCAAGCCTCGTTTCAAAACAACTCACGTCGATTTTTCCAAATCTCAACATCGAAATTGTCAAAAAACAAACGACTGGCGACAAAAATCTCTCCTCGTCGCTTGCGTCTTTTGGCGGAAAAGGCGCGTTCGTTTCTGAATTTGAAAACATGCTTCTTTCAAAAGAAATCGACATCGCCGTTCACAGCGCAAAGGATTTGCCTGTAAAAATCGCCGACGGACTTTGCGTGGCAATGACGCTTCCGCGAGAAGACGCGCGAGATGTGATTGTGTGGCGAAAAACGGCTTCAAAAAACGGCACGATTCATTTTGGAACGAGTAGTCCACGGCGAGAAATGCAACTCAAAAGGCTTTTTCCCGATTGCCGCGTAAACATTCTTCGAGGCAATGTTCAAACGCGGCTTTCTCGGCTTTTAGAAAATGAATTTGACGCGATTGTTCTTGCGGCGGCAGGACTCAAACGGCTGGGGCTTTGGAACGGCACGGATAAAGAAAGCGCGGACAACGCTTTTGTTTTTCAACCGCTTTCTTTTGACGAAATGCTCCCCGCAGGCGGTCAGGGAATTATTGCCGTTGAATGTCGAGCAGATGATACGCAAATAATACAAATGCTCAAAAATGCGTGCGACGTTCGTTCGTTTGCAGAGTTTTGCGTGGAGCGTTATATTCTTTTTCGGCTTGGCTGCGGCTGCCACGAACCCACCGCCGTATTCAGCGAGTGCAAAATCGACTCGGCAAAAATCACTGTGGCAGAAGAAAAAAACGGTTCGTATCAAAAAAAGAGCGTGTGCAAAAACGTTCCAAATACGGACATTGACTCTCTTCTTTCTTTGGGCGATTCTCTTTTGGAGAAAGAGTATGAATGACAGTGGCTCTTCAAAAAAAATCGGAATCGTTTTTCTTGCGGGCGCGGGTCCTGGAAACGAAGGACTTTTGACTGTTCACGCACAAGAAATTTTGAAAAAATGCGACGTTCTCGTTTACGACGCGCTTTCAAATCCTGCGTTTTTGAGCGAAACAAAAGAATCGTGCGAAAAAATCTTTGTTGGAAAAAGGCTCTCTCATCACAGCGTTTCTCAAGAAAAAATAAATTCGATTCTTGTTGAAAAAGCTTTGGAAGGAAAAACCGTTTTGCGATTAAAAGGCGGCGACCCGTTTGTGTTTGGACGCGGCGGAGAGGAGGCACTTTTTCTTGAAGCGCACGGAATTTCGTACAAAATAATTCCGGGAGTCTCGTCGGCGGTGGCGGCTCTTGAAAGCGTAGGCATTCCCGTAACGCATCGAGAAATCGCGCGGAGTTTTGCGGTCATTACAGGACATTCAAATGCCGAAGACGACGAGCGCGAAATGGAGCGTTTTTCTCGCTACGCGAATTTTGACGGTACGCTCGTATTTTTGATGGGTGTGTCTTCGCTTCCAAAAATCGTTTCGGCATTGCTTTTGGGCGGAAAAAATGCCAAAACGCCTGTTTCAATCGTGGAATGGGGAACAACCGTGCGCGAGCGCAGAATTGACGCAACTCTTGAAACTGCCGTTTCGATGGCGACTCGCTTTTGCGTAAAAAATCCTGCCGTCATTTGCGTCGGAGAAGTCGCTCAATTTCATCTGAAAAACACGTCTGTTCCGATTTTTGAAAAAAAAATCGCCATTACAGGAACGCACGAGTTCGTGGAAAAAATCGCTTGTGCGCTCAAAGATTGTGGCGCACTCGTTCATCCGTCGCCGTTTATGAAAGCGGAGTTCAACAAAAATGCGTTTTCTCTTTTTCCGCCGTTTTCAAAAATTGCCTGGCTCGTTTTTACAAGCGCAAACGGCGTGCGATTTTTCTTTTTTCTTTTGAGAGAGCGCGGAATCGACGTGCGTTCGATTTCTCATATAAAATTGTGCGTTGTGGGGCAAGGAACGGCGGCGGAATTAAAAAAATTCGGCTTTACTGCTGATTTTGTGCCACATCGGTTCACCGTTTTTGATATGGCGGAAGAATTTTTGTCGCACATTCAAAATAACGCGGGCGGAATCGTTTGCGCCGTTCGCGCTTTGAACGGTTCGCCTGATTTGAATCGCGCGTTTTCTTCAAAACAAATTGATTTTATGGACGTGCCGATGTATTCGCTTTCGCCGAATTCTTTGATTCTTGAAAACCTGCTTGAGCAACTTGACGTTCTTGATTACATTACGTTTGGAAGTTCGAGCGGCGCGAGCGCGTTTTTTGACGCATTGGATTTTGAAACATGCCACAAAATCAAAGAATCGTGCGCGTTTATTTGCATTGGCTCAAAAACTTCAGAAACAGTCAAAAACGCCACAGCGCATCTAAACATCAAAAACCGCGTAATCACCGCACAAACGTTTACGGCAGAAGGAATCATCGAAGCAATAAAAGGAGATAACAATGGAAACAGAACATGACGGCGGCTTTGCGCGACTAAGACGACTTCGCGTGAGCGAAACAATGCGGGCGTTGGTACGAGAAACGTCGATTTCTGTAAAAGACCTCGTTTATCCGATTTTTGTAATCGAAGGAAAAAACATAAAAAATCCCATCGATTCAATGCCTGGAATCTTTCAGTTTTCAATCGACCGACTTTCCGAAGAACTAGACAAAGTGCAAAAAAGCGGAGTTCGGGCACTTCTGCTTTTTGGCATTCCGTCCAAAAAAGACAAAATCGCTTCCAGTGCTTACAGCGACAACGGCGTTGTGCAAAATGCAATTCGATTCATTAAGCGCGATTATCCTGATTTTTTGATTATTGCGGACGTTTGTTTGTGCGAGTACACGGAAAACGGGCATTGCGGGCTTGTGGGCGCAGACGGCACAATTTTGAACGACGCAACGCTTCCGCTTCTTGCAAAAATGAGCGTGAGCCTTGCAAAAGCGGGCGCGGACATTATTGCGCCAAGCGACATGATGGACGGGCGCGTAAAAAAAATCCGTGCCGCACTTGACGAAAACGGTTTTCAAAAGTGCGCGATAATGGCGTACAGCGCAAAATTTGCTTCGGCATATTACGGACCATTTCGCGAGGCAGCGCACTCCGCTCCAGCGTTTGGAAATCGAAAAACGTACCAAATGGACAGCGCAAATCTAAGAGAGGCAATGCGAGAAATTCAATCTGACATAAACGAAGGCGCGGATTTTATTATGGTAAAACCCGCGCTTGCGTATTTGGACGTTGTGCGAGAGGCAAAAAATCGATTCGACCTTCCGATTGTAACGTACAACGTGAGCGGCGAGTACGCAATGGTCAAAACGGCGGCTGAAAAAGGCTTTATTGACGAGCGAAAAATCGTCATGGAAAATCTTATTGCAATGAAACGCGCGGGCGCAAAAATCATCATAACGTATCACGCGCTCGATGCTGCCGCGTGGATTTTTGAAGAAAACACGGAGAACGTATGACAAAAACAAAATCGGAAGAACTTTTTGACGAAGCGCAACATCTTATGCCAGGCGGCGTAAATAGTCCCGTGCGAGCGTTCAAAAACGTACATCGAACTCCTCGGTTCATCAAAAGCGCAAAGGGCAGTTCCATAATTGACGTAGACGGCGTGCGATACATCGACTACGTTTGCTCGTGGGGACCTTTGATTTTGGGACACGCTTTTCCGTCCGTGATTGACGCGGTAAAAAATGCAACGGAAGACGGACTGAGTTTTGGCGCTCCAACCGAAAAAGAAGTGTGCATTGCCCGACTCGTGTGCGACCTTATGCCACACGTTGAGATGCTTCGATTAGTGAACAGTGGCACGGAAGCCGTGATGAGCGCGATTCGCGTTGCCCGCGGATTCACGGGACGAAACAAAATCGTCAAATTCAAAGGCTGCTACCACGGACACTCCGACGGACTTTTGGTCAAAGCGGGAAGCGCGGCATTAACCACGTCAATTCCAGACAGCGCGGGCGTTCCGCCGTCGTGCGCAAAAGACACGCTCGTGGCTCTGTACAACGATGAGCAAAGCGTTCAAGAACTTTTTTCCAAACACAAAAATGAAATTGCGGCGGTTATCGTTGAACCCGTTGCCGCAAACATGGGAGTCGTTCTTCCCAAAAACGGATTTCTTCACTTTTTGCGCGACATCACAAAGAAAAACGGCTCGCTTCTCATTTTTGACGAAGTGATAACGGGTTTTAGACTTTCGATTGGAGGCGCGGGCGCGTATTTTGACGTAAAACCAGACCTCGTAACGCTTGGAAAAATCATCGGCGGAGGGCTTCCCATGGGAGCGTATGGCGGGCGACGCGATATTATGAAATGCGTGTCGCCCGTTGGAAACGTATATCAAGCAGGCACGTTGAGCGGAAACCCAGTCACCGTAAGCGCGGGAATCGCCACGCTCGAATATCTTTCTTCGCATTTGGAACTTTACGCACAACTTGAGTCAAAAACGCAAAAACTTTCGGACTCGTTCCGCTCCTCATTTGGAAAACTCGTTCAAGTAAATCAAATTGCGTCTTTGATGAGCGTGTTTTGGACACAAAATCCCGTTACCGATTACGAAAGCGCAGTTTGCAGCGACACAAAAAGATTTTCCGATTATTTTGGTTTTATGCTTGACCACGGAATCTACATTGCGCCAAGTCAATTTGAAGCCCTTTTTGTGAGCGCGGCTCATTCTGACGAAGACATCGACAGCACAATCCAAGTGATTCAAAAATACGCCAAGCACCTTTTTGAAAAATAATTGATGATTGAGCCTATCGAAATCACAAAAAAAAAAGCCACCGATTTTGGTGGCTTTTGTCAATTTGAAAGCGGTTTTGTTACACTTTGAACAAGTCGATTTCTCCGCCGATTTTGTCGATTGATTCGCGGACTTTTTTGGAGATTTCCAAAAGTGACGCTCCCGTTTCGCCGATTTTTCCCGCGCCCGCGCTCACTTTTTCCATATTGTCGCTCATGCTTCGAGTCATATCTTGCAACGACTTTATTTCGCGCATGATTTCCTCGTTTCGCATCGCCATATCTTTTGACGATTGCTGCACTTCGCCCGTGCTTGACTTCATGTTTGCAAGCGCACTCACAATTTGTTCCGAGCCACTGCGCTGCTCGCCCATTGCCGATTTTATTTGCACAACGAGTTGGTCGGTTTCGCGGATTTTTCCAGAAACAGCGGCAAGCGCAACGCCCGATTCTTGCGACGCGCTCACCACGCTCGTAATTGAGTCTTTGATTTTTTTGAGTTGTTCGCCGATTGTCTTTGATTGCTCGCGGCTCGTTTCAGAAAGTTTCCTGATTTCGTCGGCAACAACAGAAAATCCGCGTCCGCTGTCGCCCGCGTGAGCCGCTTCAATCGCCGCGTTCATTGCCAAAAGGTTCGTTTCGTTTGCAATTTGCGCGATTGTTTTGTTTGCTTCTTGGAGCGTTTTTGATTGCCCTTCGATTTGCTTGATTTTTTCGTTTACGTCCTGTTGCTTTGAAAATCCAGCCTGCGCGTTTTTCGCCAAATCTTCAAAAGAATCCGCCATTTTGTCAACGCTTGAGTTTACGCTCGCGATATTTCCGACCATTTCTTCAACAGCCGCGCTCGCTTCGCCCACTCCGTTCGACTGACTTTCAATCATGCCGTTCAAAATAATAATCGAGCGAGAGATTTCTGTAACAGACGTTGCCGTTTGATGAACGCTCTCGCCTTGCGCCGAAATCTGAGTGCGAATGTCGGAAATTGAATCCGTGATTCCAACGATGGCGTTTGCCGTGTCGTCGGTTGCTTTTGTCATTTCTGCGCCCGCGCCCGAAAGCGAATCGCGACTCTTTTTGATTTCCGAAACGATTTGCTGCAATTTGTCGCAGAAAAAGTCAAAATGAATAACGAGGTCACCGATTTCGTCGCGGATAAACAGTTTACAACGCTTTGTGAGGTCGGCTTCGCCCGTTTCCATGTCTTTGAGCGTGTTCGTAACGTTGTAAATTCGCCACATGAGCCAGCGAACAAAAATTCCGCTTCCAATGATAAGCGAAAGCGCGATAACCGCCATAACAATAAGAACGACGATGAGCGTGTGATTTCTGACGCTCGTTGTTGCTTTCATGTTTTTTGCCACAAAAACCATGCCCGTAATGCGTCCGTCGCCAGATTCAATCGGAAAATAATAGCCGTAATACGCCACGCCTCGAATTTCCGCAGGACCGACCCAGCCGTTTCCGTCTTTGAGAACGACTCCTTCCACAAATGAATTTTCGAGTTTTGTGCCAACAACGCTTTTTCCCGAAGAATCTTTGAGCGTACTCGCCACGCGAAGGTCGTCTTTGAAAACCGTACATTCAACGTTGTAACTTTGCGAAATCATGTTCGCAAGCGGACCTTCCGCAAGGTCGTACCCCGCAACAACCGCTCCGCTAACTCTTCCGCCAACGTAAATTGGATAACTTGCAATAATCGCGTAGTTGAAATTCGCCACGCCTTCAATTCCCGTGGAAGCCGCGCCTTTTAGCGCACTCGCAACCGCGCCAATGTAAGAAACGTCAACGCCGTCCGTGATTTTTACGCCACCGCCTGGAAGCACGCGCCCATTTTTGTCGGTTACAAACAAAAACGACAAATCCGCGTTCCGAACACTCCGAAGCACCGTGTCTTGAAGCGCACGCGAAGAACCGCCCGAAACCGCTTGTCGCAAATCCATTGAATCCGCGAGAATCGAAGTGTATCCCGCAAGTTGCGTCCGTTTATCGGCAATCGTTTGTTCAACGCCGTCTGCCGTGTGGCTCAAATCTTCAATCGTGCTGTCGGTCATGCCCGCATCAAAAACCACGAGCGAAACCGCGCCCACAACCGCGCAACTGACGATTACCGCCGCTCCGATTATGAGCATGAGTTTTGTTGCTATTTGCATATCCCGCTTTGCATTTTTTGCAAAACGGTCGAGTTCCTTTCGTGCCATGTCTGTTCCCCTTTTTACCGCGCGTCACGAGCCATTTTGATAAATTTTTCCATTCCGTTTTTTCGAGCGTACTCGTCTTGAATCGGATACGCTAACGCTTTGAATGCGTCCACGTCGATTTCTTTGTTTTCAACAACAACCGCGCCGTCTGCAATAACTTTTGCTTTTGAAGCCGAAGCCTGTTCAAACGTTTTTTGCCGCTCGACTTGCGTTGCGTATTGCGCTGCCTGCGTGAGCAACGATTTTTGCTCCGCAGAAAGCGAATCGTAGAACGTGCCGTCAACGAGCATCAATCGCGTCGTAAAATCGTGTTCAGTTTCGCAGACGTACTTTCCGTTTGTTGCTTTGTGATGATTTTTTAGACTAAAATTTGTGTAGTCGTTTTCCGCGCTGTCAACTTCGCCACGATTAAGAACGTCAAACAACTCGCCCCAACCAACGCTCTTTGGAGTCGCTCCACACGCTCTCCAAAATTGCTGCTGCACGGGCGAATTTCCGATTCGGATTGTCATGCCAGATAAATCAGAAGGTTTGTAAATCGGTTTTTTTCCATAATAATCGCGGACTCCCGCAGACCAATAACCGAGAATGCGGATTTTTCCGCCCGTTTTTGTTGCCACGATTTCAGAAAGTTCCTGCCCAAACGCACCGTCAAGAACTCCGCCCCAATGCGCAAAATTATCAAAAAGATACGAGAGAGAAAACACATCGACTTCGGGAACAACAGAAGTAAGAAGCCCCGGAGAAATCACTACAATCGTAGAATCTCCAGATTGAAGTTTTTTGTACAGTTCTCCTTCGTCTTCGGTCTTTGTGCCGTGAAACAGTTCCGCTTCTATGCTTCCGTTTGAAAGTTGCTCAAGTTTTTCACGAAATGCGTTTGCTCCAAAAACGTAAGGATTATCCATTGCTGTTTGATTGTGCGCAAAAGAAAGTCGGATTTCAACGGCGCGGGTGCTTTGCTGCGCTTGCGATTGTTGCACTTGCCTTGAACTGTCTCCGCGCGACGATTTTCTGTAAACGATATGCCCGCGTTGCCGAGAACATCCTAAAAACGACGTGGCAAATACCGCGCAAATTGAAAAAAGCGCAAAAAACTTGCCGATTTTTTTCATTAAAATACCCCTAAATTCAATTTTCAAGTGTGAAACAAGAATAAACCCTCAATGCCAATTTGTCAAAAATTCCGTTTTTGAGATTGGAGTTTGAGTGCGCAAAAATGAGAAAATGAAATTCGTTCAAAACCTGTTTTAGTAGCCGAGTTCTTCGCCCACAACGATGATTTTGATTCGTCCTTTCGTCATGCACATGCGCGTTTTTACAAAAATCGCGCAGATGTTTTCGGCTTTGTCAATGCCAAGTCGCTTTGCGTTGAGCGGAGCGGCGACCGAAAGCGCGCGTTTTTCCAAGTCCGCTTCCGTTGGAACGAGTTTGTTGATTCCAACGAGCGCGACGACCGATTTTGGTCCAAAAGAAATCGCGCTCACGCGGTTTCCGTTCCCGTCGATGTTCAAAAGAACGCCGTCCTCGCTCACGGCGTTAAAACTCGTCAAAAACGTGTCCGCCGTGAGCGCACGGCGCATAATTTCCGCTTTTTCTTCGCCCGATTTTGCCGTGTCGCGGTCAATCAAAACGTACTCGCCCGATTTTATCGCGTCCAAAAGTCCGCTTTGCTGAATTGAAACAGAGCCGCCCCAACTTACGCTTGAACCGTTGGGAATCAAAGCCAACGCCTGTTTTACGGCAGCCGCCGACGTTTCGGCATAATACGCTTCAAAATTGCGCTTTTTAAGCGCGGCAACGACTTTCTCGCCCCGCAATGCTGTGTCGCTCATAATAGTCCTCCAAAAATTGTTTTTATTTTTTTTATAGAACGATGCAACGAAAAAAGGGGCTTTTTGCCCCTTTTCGATTTTTTCAGTTCGGGAATTTTTGATTCAAAACCGATTTGATATTTTACTCGCTAGTGCTTAGTCCTTTGCGCGTTCCACGAATGAGCCGTCGCGGGTGTCGATTACGATGCGGTCGTCGGTGTTGCAGAAGAGCGGCACTTTGACTTCCATGCCCGTGTCGAGCGTGGCTGGCTTGGTTGATTTTCCCGAAGTGTCGCCTTTAACGCCAGGCTCGCAATATGTAATCGTGCGAGTAACCTGAATCGGCAAGCGAACGCCGACTGGTTTTTCGTTGTAGTAAGTGATTTTGACATCGTAGTCGTCATCGGGAGAAATGTAGCCCGCGTTGTCGCCGAGATAATCTTTCTCCAAAGTGATGTCGTCGTAAGTTTCCTGGTCCATGAAGTGATAGTCGTTTCCGTCGATGTACGAAAGTTTGACATTCTTTTCGACCAAATCGACTTCCTCAAATTTTTCGCCAGCGTCAAGTCCCAAATCTTGAGTTCCGCCAGTTACAATGTCGGCAACGCGAAGTTTTGTAACCATGCCCTGTCGCCCTGACTTTTGACCGAGCATTTTTTGAACGATGAGAGCTTTTCCCTCATACATAAACGCCGTTCCGACCTTGATTTCGTTTGTCATCAACATAAAAATTACCTCAAAAAAATATTTCTGACATAGTATTGATTTTTTCGCATTTTTTCAATCGCAATGCGTTTGCAAGAGAATCCTCAAAAATCAATTTTTGTTCATTGTGTAAAATGTAGGAAAATCGTATCATAAAAAGAAAATTTTAAGAAAATCTTAGGAGATTTTAGTATGGCAGACACAATGCATGTTTTGGAAAAGAATCCTGCGTGGAAAGGGCGGCGCGGACCTGTCGTCCTCGTGATTATGGACGGCGTGGGCTACGGAAAGTACGAAGAAGGAGACGCGGTTAAGGCTTCAAAAATGAAGTACCTTGACTGGTTTACGGCGAACTGCCCGCATACCAAATTGAAGGCGCACGGAACGGCGGTGGGCTTACCTAGCGACGACGACATGGGAAACAGCGAGGTCGGTCACAACGCGATGGGCTGCGGTCGCGTGTTTGCTCAGGGAGCAAAATTGGTGGGCGAGTCGATTGCGAACGGAACGATGTTTGCGGCAGACACTTGGAAAAAACTCATCAAAAATGTGAACGACAAAAATTCGACCTTGCATTTTATCGGACTTGTGAGCGACGGCAATGTTCATTCTCACATCGACCACTTAAAGGCGATGATTACGCAGGCGAACAAGGTCGGCGTTAAAAAACTGCGCGTTCACGCTTTGCTTGACGGACGCGATGTTGACCCAACGAGTGCTTTGAATTACATCACCCCGCTGGAGGAATTTTTGGCTTCTTTCAGCGGCGTGGACTACCAGATTGCGTCGGGCGGCGGGCGCATGTATATGACGATGGACCGCTACAACGCGGATTGGAGCATGGTGGAGCGCGGCTGGAAGGCTCATGTTTTGGGCGAAGGTCGGCAGTTTGAGAGCGCGACAAAGGCGATTGAAACCTACCGCGCGGAAAATGCGGGGCTTCTTGACCAGGATATGCACGAGTTCGTCATTGCAAAGGACGGAAAGCCTGTCGGCACGATTGAGGACGGCGATTCTGTCATCTACTTCAACTTCCGCGGCGACCGTGCGCTTGAAATGACCCGCGCGTTCGAGACGCCGAAAGGCGGCGACCTGCCGTTTGACAGAAAGCGCGTTCCGAGCGTTGAATATGCCGGTATGATGGAATACGACGGCGACGCACATGTTCCCGCGCAGTACCTCGTGAATCCGCCGAGCATTGACCGCACGATGGGCGAATATCTCACCAAAACGGGCGTGAAGTTGCTCGCAATTTCAGAAACGCAGAAATACGGACATGTGACCTACTTCTTCAACGGAAACAAGCAGGGCAAATTCGACGAAAAGCTTGAAGACTACATTGAAGTGCCGAGCGATGTCGTGCCGTTTGAGCAGCGACCGTGGATGAAGTGCGCCGAAATCA
>CALFJF010000034.1 GCA_937877535.1 uncultured Treponema sp. | reverse complement strand
CTCAACACGCCCAAGCCCGATTTTACCGAGCTTGACCGCGAGATTGACGAAGAAAACAAGAAGTGGCTTGATAGCCTTGATGAAGTCACCCGCCGCCGAGTGCTTGCCACACCATCGTACTAGGGGGATTGTATGTTGCTTGCGCCGATTGAAAACGAAAAATTCAAGTATGAGCATTTGATTGCAACCACGCAAAACCTTGAGGAAATCAAGTCCTTTTTTGTAGAAAAGGAAACGGGTAAGGGGCTTGAACGCTACCTCAAACTGATGGCGGAGCCAGAGGAATACAACGGCGGCAACCGCACCTACCTTGTGCGCGACAAGGGAACGAACGAGATTGCCGCGTATTTTTCCCTGCGCACTGGCTCGTTCACGCTCAAAGAGCAAGGCACAGGCGACGACGATGCAAGCAAGTACACTGTGCCGTCCGTGGAACTTTCCAACTTTGCGGTCAATTCCGCCTACCGCGCAAAGTACCCAGAAATCAAGCGGCTGGGCGAACAGGTGTTCCGCCGCTTCATCATTCCCACGGTGAAGTACGGCGCGGAACTGTTCGGCATTCAGGCGATTCACATCTATGCGCTCCCCGAAGACGAGCTGCTTGAGCATTACGGCTCGTTCGGTTTCAGCAGGCTTCCGCCAGAGATGGAAGCCTACATCCACGCCCACCTTAAGCCCGACTATGACACGAACTGCATTTTTATGTACCAGCTGCTGTAAGTTCATATTGCCTTATCCCTCGCCGCCAGCACTGCGTCCAGTATCTGCGCGAAGTTTCGGCGCACTGACACAAACCTACAATACTCCCCATCCACTTTCCCAAGTTCCCCGTGATTTGCCGTGATGTGCGGACTAAAACAGAAATCGCAGAAATCCGCGCTTCGTTCCCTCGCACACGCGGTAGCAGTGGACGCACCGTTCGTTGCAGGGGTTTGAGATTTCTAGGGAGATACTGGTCATTTTTTGATTTTGACTTGTGCCGCTCATGTGTTATCCGTAATACTCATTTACTGAGTTACCTTTATAGGCGTATCAAGCTCTGGCACTATGTTCCCGCCGTGAACTTTTATCAGATACTCAATGTAGCTTGCTGCCAAATCGCTACTTGTACGCTCGCGAAATTCTGGCTTTGAAAAATAATACAACAGTGCTTCAAAAGGTTTGAAAGCTGGCTCTTCCCTGCCGACAAGCTTAAAGTGTCTGAATCCCATATCGTAATAACGACCATACACGTCATCAAAGGTAAGAGCGACTTCCTTGTTTTTTTCGAGGACATCGTAAAATCCTTGGTGTCCGACACGGTTCTGCACAAGGCATTTTCCCTCTGAGGAATTTCCTTGGTAGCAATTTATAAGGGAAATATTTTTGTAGTGCTTCTTTGAGAATGAACAGTTTTTTGGACAATAACTGTTCACCAGAATTTCAATTTTATCTTTGTTTTTAATTTTTTCAAGAAAGTCAAAATTTCTGTTATCCCTCCAATCAATCACAACCAAATCATACTTTTTCGTTGCTTCGTTTATTCTGTCAACATTGCGTTCCACGGCAGTGATTGACTGAATGAATTTGAAATTCGGGTACTGCTTGCGAAGATAATTTTCCAAAATCGGTGAATTAACCAAAACTTCGTTCTTTCCGTTATTTGCAAGTTCCATCGCAAGATTGCAGAATGTGTCGCCTAAATGCCGCTCTTCAAGCACACTGTTTGTGAATGTATAACGCACGGCTACCCCCGCGTCATTAATCCTATGAATAGCGTCCTCCATGTCTATGGGCGAAGGATTTGTACCCACCGTGACGCGCCCTCCCGCCCAAATTGCGCCTTTGAAAGTTCCGTAAAATGATGCTATGCGCGTGTTGGGCATAAAGCGTTCCGCATGAAGTCGCGTGTATTTTGCAAAGTGAACATAGAAATTGAGAAAGTCCCTGTCAAGTCCGGGAAGGTAGAAGTTGATGCTGTCGCTCGTGTATGGCGGCTGAACATTACACAAGCTGGTGTCGTGCGCGTCAAGCTCCGTCTCACTTTCGCCCTTGACCAAAAAGCCCTCGCGAACAAGGTTGTCGTAGAACTCCTGCGCATCGGGCAGAATCGTCTCGCGGTCAACGCCCCTAAAAGTTTCAAGCAATTTGTCCGCAAGTTGTTCGAGTGACTGCGGCTCATGGCTCAATGCCCCCAAAAACACGCTGCCGCTTTCGTCAACTTCGGTGCGTTTGTTCAAGCCTGTGCTTGTAATGTAGCCGTGCGCGTTTGAGATTCGGATATGAGCATCTTTTTTCTGTCGGTAAAGCATATTATTAACCTCTTTTTTTCATTGAAAGTTTTGAATCAACAATTTTATCAAACTCGCCCATATACGCCGCCGTTAATGTTTCCCAATAATCGGTCTGTGGATTTTTGACCTCTTCCCAATGAACAGGGATAAAAGTCAGTTCGTTTTGTTCCGCGGCAATATCTTTACCCGCATAAAAGCATACTTTTAGTATATTATCCTGAAGATTTTTAAAAATCGCATAGCAGTATTTGCCAGAATCAATCAAACCGATGCATTTTGCTTGCCAACCACCAATGGTTATAACCATTCCTAATCTCATTCTTTTACCTACAATAAATAAAATCCAGCCCGCATTGTTTTACATGGCGGGGCTTTGCCTACCATATTGTGCATCGCACGGTCTAGAATGCCTAAGATGTGCGTTCGCACTCTTTGCATTCATAGTAGCCATTTGCATTGTTAGACGGACATCCCGCCGCGTAGCTTCCGCTTGCACTGTTCTGTGCAACAACCTGTGGTTTTGTGTATGCCATAGTTCTGTATTCCTCCGTTGTACTTCTCGCGGGATTTCACCGCAAGCAAGTAAGATAGCCTGTTTTGCAAGGCGAACCGCCGACGGCGGTAAAATCTTCGGGAGATCCTCTTAGGAGCAGCCGAAAGTTTTTTTACTCTTGATTATCCCCATCATCTTTGCGATAGGGATACCAAACAAAGTGGTCAAACTCTGTATATGGTGCATCTTTTTCTGGTGCAATGAGTTTGTAATTTGCAAGCACCTTATCTATCTGTTCTTTGTATAAGTCATACCGTATCGAGTTACGCCATTTTTCAGGCTCACCTTTTTTGCAATGCGGCTCATAACGATACAGGTTTTTGCTCACCACAGTGTCATATATGGGATAATAGTCATGACCATAGACAAACAGACTGTGATAGTGGCAGTATTTTGAGGCAAACGAAAAGAAATTCCGCTGATATGGATATGTAGCAGTTGCTTTCGCTATATCATTCACGACGGACACATCGCCTTTTTCTATCCGCTCATCAATATTCGGAATGTTCTGTATGATTTCTGCAAGGGCGTACAGGGAGATTTTTTTCTTGTGCTGGGAAATATGCGTAGAGTTCGTTACATCAATAAGAGCGATTTTTAGCGCAATGATATTGATGTCCGTGTTCAGCTTGTATTCCTCTTTGCAAAGAATTTCCTTTATCAGCAGAAATTCCTTTCCGTATTTTTTATCATTCAACACTTTTTCATGTGTTTCTTGCATAGCGGTGGCAGTCAATTCCACAAAAGGAAACTCCTTTCTTTTATTCTTTTTTCTTTCCATGTTCTTTTCTCCATGTTTTCGCGTCTTATGATTGCAGGGGCGCGGGCAAGTTGTTTTCAAATCAGTTTTGCAAGCCCCTGCAAAGCCCTTTTGCACGGGCGTACAAAGACCATTTGCGCGGGTATGCAAAGCACCGTTGCCCGCCCGCGATGATTGCGTCCGCCACATCCTCGTCGTGCTTGGTCGCGCCGTTCGGCTCAACGTCCGCAAGCTGGTCGCGGTCGTTGTCGGGCGTGAACGCATTGGGGCGAAGTTTTACATTCCAAGTGTACTTTTTAGCCATAGTGGTATCCCCCTTTTTGATTTGCAGTCATTTGCGCTTGCCGCAGACAATGTGCAAATGACCTTGCAGAAAATTGTGGTCTTGACTGGCTCAACCACCGCGTTTGAAAACAAAAACGCCGCACGATGACGAACTGTGCCGTTCCGTGCGGTTTTGTGAGAGTGAGAATCTGTTGTATTGATGAATGTGCGTGCGACTAGTAAATGGGGGGGGGTACGAGTGTATAGGTATTTATGATTCCCATGGAATCGCTAGCACGCAAACTGAACATAAGAACAGTATAGCACAGATGCGGAAAAATTGCAAGGGGAATTTTGACACAGCTTTTCAATCATTTTTTGAGCCTGTTCTCCAAGCTCTCAAAGTGCTGCTCATCGATGACCACTTCGCCGTCTGCTACGTGACCGCTCCCGCTGTAGCCGCCATCAAGCTCTGCCGTCCATGTGTACGAAAAGCAAAAGCCCTGCTCTGCCATCCGCTCGTACACGGGAAAGGGCGGGTCCCACGGCGTGTTGAACGCTATCGTGCAGCTCTCATCGCGGAAGAAGCCAATATGCTCATCGTTTTCGTCTATATCATCATAGGCATCCCACTTTACGCCCCAGTGGTCGCGCTGCCAGCGCAGTATGTCAAGCCACGGCTTCTTGTTTCTCGCGATTTCCTTTTCTGGCGGAAGCACATACTTCGCCTCGCACTCGTCCCGCGTTTGTGGCTGCGGAATGACCCAGCCGAGCGAGAAGCCCGCCGCCTTGTCGTGTCCGCGCAGGAACGCCTCGTAGCCCTCGCGCGTGTCAAAAATGATTTTGTTGAATACGATGTTTGCCATTCAGTCCTCCTTTAAACCGTTGTTTTCTTAGTAAAGCCGCGCCGTGTATAAATAAAAAGCGTCCGCTGACCAAAACGCGCGGGCGCATGGCAAGCCGAGTGTTTTTGTGAGATTTTTTGCATTTTTTTCGCCGTAAAAGCCGCTTCCGCTCCCGATTCGCTGTCGCATAAGGGTAGTATAGCACAGATTGCGCGGTTTGTGGGGGAATTTAGGGAAAAAATTTGAGAATTTGCGGAAAAACAAGGGACTTTTAGTCCCTTGTTCGCGATAAGTTCGGTATCTAGTGGCGGTGGAAGTCAGCCGATACTTGCGGGAAATGCCTACACGGTAACGGCGAGTTTTTGCGCAAACTGCTCAACTTGCTCCAGCGGCACTTTCGTCACAGCGGCAATGTCCTCTGGAGACAATTTGTTTTGGAGTATCAACTTTTTCGCAATATCAGTTTTTGCACTCGCAATTGCAGTTGCCCTGACTTCATTGCTGAAATCATGCATAAATCTGCTGATTTTGACTATAAGCTCAAATGGCAATGAGCAGTCAGGGGCTAACCTCTGATAAAGCAATGCTGCTGCTTCCGCATGAGATTCAGCAATCTCTTCTTCGGTGTGTTCTCTTAAAAATCCGCCCATAGCCATCCTTTATGCCATCACGGGAGCTGTAATCTTCTGCGCCATCTGCCGCACCTGCTCTAATGGAACATCTGCTATATCTGCAATTTCCTCAACTGTAAGTTTATTCTGACACAGAAGTTTTTCCACGAGTTCAAGGTTTCGCTCTGCAACTCGTTCTTCACCGTATTCTTCAAAAATCCTGCACATAGCCCTGCCTCCTTCATCTTCTTGCTTGTGGAATCGCACTCGCTCGGCAATCTCGCCGTAGTGCATGTTGTCCGCGCTCTGTTCGCAAAAATCGTGCATCAGCCACCCGATTGCGTCATCGCCACGATACGCACCGTTCACATAGAGTATCGTGCAGCCGTCGTCAAAAAGTAAATCCGTGCCCTCGACCGTTTTCTTGATTCGGTAGAGCGGTTTGCCCAACCCGTAATAATCATTTTCCGTGATAAAAATGATGTACGTCTCAGGCAGCGCGGAAAAATCTTCGCCCTTTTTGAGCGTGTGGCTGTCGAGCATGGCAAGGTTGTACCGCGCGCGTCGGGCAACCGCTCCCTTGTCGGCACGCTGAACTTCCACATTGTAGATTTTGCCCGCCGTGTCCTCCGCCACGATGTCAAGTCGCACGGAGCGACCGAACAGATTGCGTTTCTCCTTTTGCGTCATTACGCTCTTGACACGCAAATCGTCGCGGGAAAGCGGAATTTTCAGAAGAAACTCGGCCAGATTCTTGTCCTCGCCGAACACGACGGTCATAAAGTCGTCGTCCATGAGCCGCCATCTTGGGGTCCATCGCGTCGAAAATCGTCTTGCCCATAGGGAGAGTATAGCATAGATTCGGAGATTTGAGGGGAAAGCGGGGAATGTCAAATGATTTCCTAAAGTCCTGTCGGGGAATCTATGAAAATCGTTTCGAGCGCGAGTTCTTTTTCGACTTTTTTTTGCATGAGCGAAACTCCAACCGTTTCTGTTCGGTAATGCCCGCCCGCAATTACATTGAACTCCGCTTCTTCCACGGCGTGAAATTCCTCGTGTCCGATTTCGCCTGTAACAAAAACGTCTGCGCCCGCTTCAATCGCTTGCTCAAAATCTGCGCCCGCGCCACCAGAAATTATTGCAACGGAGCGAACGAGTTTTTTTCCAAACGGCAAAATGTGGAGCGGTTGCCCGCCTTCATGAAAAAGCGCACGAGAAAGCGAATCGAGCGAAAGCGGTTCTGGCAAAAATCCAATCGCACCAAGCGTCATGCCTTTCCATTTTCCAAACGGGCGCACGTCATTGAGAAAAATCTGTTTGGCAAGTCCAAAATTGTTTCCGACTTCTTCGTTTGCATCAAGCGGAATATGATACGAGCAGAGCGCGATGTCGTTTTTTATGAACGCGGCAATGCGTTTGTAATGTCCTGCCGTAATCGTTTGGCATCTGCCCCAAAAAAGCCCGTGATGCGTAAAAAGCACGTCGGCGTTTTGCTCCGCCGCTTTTTTTGCCGTTTCCTCGCATGCGTCCACGGCAAACGCCACTTTGCGGATTTCTTTTTTGTTTGGAGCGGAATTTTGAATTTGAATGCCGTTGAGCGCGATGTCTTTGGAAAAATTTTCCTTTTTCAAAATGGAATTAAAAAACGAGTCGAGTTCGAGTAAATTCATTCTGCCTCCCTATTTTTATTTTTTTGATTTTTTGCTGCTTTGAACGCGGAATATTGCGGTTCAATGCTTTGAATCGTTTTGAACGCCGCGTATCTTGGAATAAAAAATTCTTTGTCGCGTTCAAAACCTAAAAATTGTGCAAGAAGCACGTCGGTTTGCTCAATAAAGCCGTAGCCAAGCGTTTTGTATTCGTCGATTCGATTCAGAGAGAAAAAACCGACCGCCGAGTCTTTTGCGGACTTTGAGATTTCTTTGATTTCTTCAAAATCGAGTCCTTCCGTGAGATAAAAAAATGCCGCGTCCGCGTTTTCTTTTTGCAAAAGCGACGTAAGCGCGATGTAGCCGCGTTTTTTTTGCTCTTTTTCAAGCGCGAGGATTCGATTTTTTTCTTCTTCGTTGGCGTTTTTTGGCGCGATTTTCAAAAGCGTAAAAATCCGTCTAAACGTTCGCCAATCTTTCCAATCCGAAAAAATCGAACTGTCAGGCGGAAAAAAATCCGCCGCAATGACCGTAAATCCTTTTTGCGCAAGGAACAAAAAATACGGCTCGTAGCAATCCGCCGTGCCATGCGCCGTTCCCACAAACAAAAGAACGGGCAAGTGCGCAAATTCGTTTTCGACTTCTTCAAAAATCTCGTTTGATTCAAACGGCAAATTCCACGATTCGATTTCCGATTCCGAAAGCGATTCCGATTTTGGCTCGTCTTTTTCAAATTCTTCGATTACGTCCACGAACGTTTTGTCGCCCGAAAGCGCGTTAAAAAGCGAGCCATCGTTTTCCCAAACGATTTTTTCCGAAGGCTCGTAAACAGACAGCGTTCCCGTTTCTCGCTCGCCGTGAAACAGTTCAGAAATCGTTTTGATTTTTTTGAACCCCGACAAAAAATTTCCCGAAAGCGCAAACGCGGTTTTGGTAACGCCGTAATCCTTTGGCGTGTAACGAACGGGACGAGTCCAAAAAACAAACGCGATTGCAACCAAAACGAGAAAAAGTTCAAAAATCGTTGCAATTTTGAATGGAGTCGAATAATCGTCCACAACGAGTTCTTCGGAAAGTCTAAAAAGCGCACGAAGATTCGTCAAAAAAAATAAAAGCGCGAGCGCGGAAACAAGCACGGTCTGAATCTGAAATCCCCACACAAAAAAAATCAAAAGCGAAACGAGAAATGCTATCGGGGACGTGAGGGTAACGGAATCGATGCGCGGATTTTTTATAAAAAAGATTCTGATTGCAGAAATCAAAAGCAACAAAAGCACAAGAACGTGCGAAAGAAACGAATCGAACATGAAAAAATCATAACAGAAAACGCCCGATTTCGACAGACTGAACAATCAGATTTTTGCCGCAAAAACGAAGGCTTCGCCTAATTGAAACAAGGGGCTTTTAGCCCCTTGTCAAATGTTTTTTTAATCTTGCAAAATCAAAGCGGCAAGGCACTCTGCCGTAAAATTGAGATACTCGGCGACTTTTTTTCCAGGTCCGCTTGCGCCAAATCGGTCTATCGTAAAGAGGTCTTTTTTGGCGCGGACAAATCCTTCCCAGCCTTGACGCACGCCCGCCTCGCAAACGATAACGCGCGAAGTCTTTCCCAAAATCTCTTCTTTGAACGAATCCGACTGCTCTTCAAAGCACTTTTTGTTTGGCATTGAAACCACGCGAACGCTTTTTCCCGAAACGTTTTTTGCCGCCTCAAGCGCAAGCGAAACTTCGCTTCCCGTGGCGATAATCGTTACGTCGGGATTTTGCGCACCTTTTTTTACAACGTACGCTCCGTGGCGCATATTTTTTTTCCAATTTTCGTCGTCTTTGTGATACACAACAACGTTTTGGCGCGTGAGCGAAAGCACGGAAGGCTCATTTTTTGTTTCAAGTGCGATTTTCCACGCCTCAACAGTTTCTTCCGCATCTCCCGGTCGAAGCACGTTCAAAGACGGAATCGCGCGGAGCGAGGCGAGTTGTTCGATTGGCTGATGAGTCGGTCCGTCTTCGCCCACGTAAATCGAATCGTGCGTGAGGTCAAAAATCACGGGCGTTCCCATGAGCGCGGAAAGTCGAATCGCAGGTCGCATATAATCCGAAAAAACGAGGTACGTGGCAACAAACGGGCGAATGCCACCGTGAAGCGAAAGCCCCGTCGCGATTGAAGCCATCGCAAATTCGCGAATGCCGTATTCAATAAATCGTCCCGCGCGGTTTTCTTTTGTGTACGTGCCGCCGTCTTTGATTCCCGCTTTGTTTGAGCCTTTTAAGTCTGCGCTGCCTCCAACGATGTGCGAATATTTTGCACAAAGCGCGTTAATCATGTCGCCCGAAGCAGTTCGCGTTGCAACCATTTTTCCAATTTCGTATTTTGGCTCTTCGTCGATTTTTTCGCTCGATTCTTCTTGAATTTCGTTTAGAGATGCGCGAAAACAGTTTGCAAGTTCAGGATTTTCTTTTTCCCACGCCGCAAATTCCGCGTTCCAATCGTCTTCTTTTTTTTGAAACTCCGCCTTTTTTTCCGCAAAATATTCGAGCGCAATCGGGTCAATCTGAAAGAATTTTTCTGGGTCAAAACCGAGATTGATTTTTGTCTGCTTGACGGCTTCTTCTCCGAGTGGCTCGCCGTGAACTGCGGAAGTTCCCGCCTTTGGAGAGCATTTTCCGATAACGCTTTTGAGCATTATGAGCGTTGGTTTTTCGCGTTCGGCTTTTGCTTCCAAAACGAGTTTTTGGATTTTTTCGGTGTCGTACATATCGCCAGACAATACCTGCCAGCCGTATGCGCGAAATCGTGCGCCAATGTCTTCTGTAAACGCGATGTCTGTTGAACCGTCGATTGAAATTCGGTTTTCGTCATAAAAAACGATGAGTTTTCCGAGTTTGTTGTGTCCCGCAAACGAACACGCTTCGCTCGAAACGCCTTCTTCAAGGCAACCTTCGCCCGTCAAAACGTAAGTATAGTGGTCGATGATTTTGTGAGAAGCGGTGTTGTATTTTGCCGCAAGCATCGTTTCTGCGAGTGCCATGCCCACAGCAATCGCGATTCCTTGTCCGAGCGGACCTGACGTGTTTTCCACGCCGTCCGTTTGCCCAAATTCTGGATGCCCAGGGCAGCGAGAGCCGATTTGCCGAAACGATTTTATGTCGTCGAGGGTGATTTTATAGCCGGACAAATGAAGAGCGGAATAAAGCAACATCGAACCGTGTCCTGCCGAAAGAACAAATCTGTCGCGGTCTATCCAACGCGAGTTTGCAGGATTGTGCTTTAAGATTTCCCCGTACAGCAACGCGGCAAGTTCTGCGCAACCGAGCGGCAATCCTGGATGACCAGAATTCGCTTTTTGTATAGCGTCAATCGACAGGCTACGAATTGAACGGGCAATCGCAGCAACGTTCTTTGTGTCCATAAAAAACTCCCTGTTTTCTTTTATTTTTGCATTTGGAGATGTTACAAAATGTATGCTGACCTGTAAGCAATATGCGGTGGCCTGAGCTTGTCGAAACCACCATCTTCTTACGCTACGGTGGTTTCGATACGACCTTCGGTCTACTCAACCACCGCTCTCAGCAGACTCTCTGTAACACCACCTTGCATTTTAGTTTACAACGGTAAACCTTGCACGCGCGATTTTTTCGTATGCGTCAAGGAGAATGGGACGTATATCTTCAAAATTGAATTCCATTCCCTCAAGAGAAAGGCGCATTGTTTCCAAATCGTCGTCTTTGGAAACAATGTTCTCCTCGCCACACAAATCCGCAATCGATTCAATCATGTTTGTAAGATGCGAAAAAAGTTGCGAAAGAGTTATGAGTTCGGTTTGGGGCATTTTTCGGAACTCGTCGTCGGAGCAATCCAACTCAAAAAATAATTCGCGG
This sequence comes from uncultured Treponema sp., assembly GCA_937877535.1. Taxonomy (GTDB): domain Bacteria; phylum Spirochaetota; class Spirochaetia; order Treponematales; family Treponemataceae; genus Treponema_D. The sequence goes on along the minus strand of CALFJF010000034.1, from coordinate 48,501 downwards.
ACTTTTTCGTAGACTTTGAGACTTTGATGTCTAAAATCTCCGTATGCGAAATCTGCAAACCAATTGTACGATTTTCGCAGTTTAGCATTTATATGCTTTATTTGCAACGAGAAAAAATTATACTCGTCATCTGTAAAATCAATAAAATCAGGAAGAATCCGAGCGAGAGCCTCTTCGTCGGAAAGCGTCGCCTTTTGTCCAGACGACGAATGGCGCGAAAAAAACTCGTCCTTTATAAACGATTCAATGACGGATTCGGGAAGGTCGTAAAACGGAAAAATTAAGTCGTCAAATGAACCGCACACTTCGGCGGGAACGGTTTCGCCCGCTCTCCACAGCCGCGTTTCCACGCCAAACAGTTCAAGCCCCACGCGCGTTGAGCGGTTCAAAAACTCTCCGATTGAACCTGAAAGCGGAACGCACAATTTTGCGCGATTTTCGTAAAAAACATTTGCCAACTGCTCGTCTATGCTTGCGCACGGACCTAAACGGTCAAAACTTTCCAAAAGCGCATTTTCGAGCGTTTGATACCAAGACGAGCGAGCAAGTTCGTAATCGCTAAAATGAACGTTCTCTTTTTTTTCTTGAAAAAAATGTTTCAATGGATAAATTTCCACAACGCCCAAATCCCAATCCCTTACAAACGCGATGAGCCTGTCGCCTACGCGAAAATCGAATCGAGAAAAAAGAGCGGAAACGTCAAAGCCCGTCAAAAAAAGGCGCGGCGGAAGTTCAAAACCGTTTTCTTCGATATGAAGCGTGGCGTTTGCGGGGTCTGACGCGATGTATTGATTTGCAAATTCGTCGCCAAAGAGCGTAAAAAAATCTCGAACGGAATTGCAGTCCGTTTCAAATTTTTTTTGAGGAAGAGCCGTGCCGTCAAAGGCAAACGTAAGAAAACAAGAAAGTTGTTCCCCGTCAACAAACGGAACGCAGCGGTCTCCAGGAACCAAAACGCCTTGCCGCACTTCCTCCGCGCTCGGAACAATGGAAAAATATCTTCCCGTAAACGCTCCAGCGCGCGTTAAATACATTTTTTTCTCAAGCGGAAGGATATTTGGGTCGTCCTCAAGCAGTTCCTCGATTTCCTCCGCACTCACTTTTGCTCCATTTGAGCGAAATTCATACACTAATTCTCGCACCGAAAAAGGTTCCAGATAGCGACGAACAAAAAACGAGTAAAACGAATTTTCCAACGAATTAAACAAAACCATAATCCTTAGCACTATGATAGCACAAATCTCTCAGTTATACGCAGTTTTTGGGAATTTCTGACCCAAATTCGCTTTGTTTGTTTTCTTTTTTTGAGTCACTTTTTCTCAAAGCAAACATAAAAACTCCTCCGATTTTTTGTTTCTGTCATTCAGAGCGGAGCGAAGAATCTTATTTTCATTATAAATAGAAGATTCTTCGGTTTCTTCGTTTCCTCAAAATGACCGACTCAATAGCATTTCAAAGAAGATTTCCGATTCAAACACAAAAATGTCAAAAAAATCAAAACTTGGCACGCTATCTGCTTTATTTATAGTGTCCAAGATACGGACAAAAAAAATAAAATCAATTCCATTTAGGAGGAAAAAATATGAACACACTTTCACTTTTTAACGAATGGCTCAATGGCGACGGATTTTGCGGTTATCAGCACGCTTTTACGCCAAATGTGGATGTAATCGAAAAGAAAGATTCGTACACGTTGGAAATGGATTTGCCAGGAAAAACCGAAAATGACGTTTCGCTTGAATTGAACGACAAAGTTCTTACGATTGCGTCCGTTGACGAAAAAGAAGCGGAAACGAGCGAAAAGAAAACGTCGGAAAACGACGCGCAATATTTGCTCCGCGAGCGACGCTCTGCAAAATTCCGCCGTTCGTTTACGCTTCCAAAGGACATTGATTCTGAAAATGTCCGCGCAGAGTTCAAAAATGGAGTTCTTTCCATAAAGATTCCGCGAAAAGCGCAAGAGCAACCAAAGCGAATCGCGATTCAAGTCGCGTAAAATGAAAAAGCCCGCCAAAGTTTTAGCGGGCTTTTTTGTAGATTTTTGATAGCGTTACAAGTGGCAACGCACTTTTGAAATAGACTTCAAATAAACGTGCGAATTTTTGGGTTTCATAATACAATGGACGTGTTCAAAAACGTCAGTTTCAGAAACTGATTTTTGAACTCGTCTTTTTTTTGGAGGTATTATGGCTGTTTTTTTGTATTCGCTTGGCGCGGCGGAGGAAGTTACTGGTTCTAAGCACATATTTGAGATTGACGGGCGGGCGTTTATGGTTGACTGCGGTGCTTTTCAAGGCAAGCGCGCGGAGTCGGACGAAAAAAACCGTACGTTTGACATCGCTGTTGATAAAATTCAAGCGGTCATTTTGACTCACGCGCATTACGACCACGTGGGATTGCTTCCGGTGCTTACAAAAAAAGGCTACAACGGAAATATTTACGCAACTCCCGCAACGCGCGACCTTGCCGATTTAATTATGATGGACAGCGCGAGGATTCAAGCGCGGGACGCAGAATACCTGAGAAAGCAAGCGCAAAAAAAAGGTACAAAATTTTCTTGGACTCCGCTTTTTGACGAAAAAGACGCAGTAAAAGCGACCGACCAAATCGTAACGCTTTCGTATAATCGCAAAATGTTTATTGCGCCCGACGTGGAACTTGAATATTTTGACGCGGGTCATATTTTAGGAAGCGCGTTTGCATTTGTTACAATAAAAGGTCAGCGCGACGATTTTGGAAATCCGATTTCGACGGGCGGAATGAGAGCGGCGAGTTCAATTTGGGGGCGACTTTTTGGTTGGAAAAAAGACGGAAAAAGAGTCAGCACCGACCGCCGTCGGGCAACTCCCGAAGAGCAAGCCGCGTACAAAGGCGAAGAGCGACGGAGCGGATTTGACCGCAGAGAAGGAAAAAACGAGATTCGGATTTTGTACACGGGCGATTTGGGGCGTAAATTAAAGCCGATTATACGCGACCCGTCCACAAAATTGCCGCCAATGGATTACATCATTTTGGAATCGACGTACGGAAACAGAAAACACGAACTGGCAAGCGTTGCCATGGACGAATTGCGAAAAATCGTCAGGCGGGCAATCGAAAAAAAGGGAAAAATCATCATTCCGTCATTTGCGATTGAGCGCACGCAAGAACTCGTTTACTATTTTCATTTGCTCTTTGACCAGAAAAAAATTCCCTCCATTCCGATTTTCGTTGATTCTCCGATGGCGGTCAACGCGACTTCGATTTTTCAGGTTCATCAAGAATGTTACAGCCAAGAAGTGCACGAGGCGTTTTTGAAGCACCACAAAAATCCGTTTGGTTTTGGGCAACTCACTTTTGTGAACAGCGTTGACGAGTCAAAAAAACTCAACGAAAAAGAAGGACCTATGGTCATTATCAGCGCGGACGGAATGTGCGAAAGCGGACGCATCGTTCATCACATTGCGAACAATATTTCAGACCCACGGAATACGATTTTGATTGTAGGATATATGGCAGAAAATACGCTTGGACGAAAAATTCGCGACGGGGCAAAAGTCGTAAAAATCATGGGCGATGAATTTGACGTAAAGGCAAATGTGGAAACGATAAATGCGTTTAGCGCACACGCCGACTACGAAGAGATGACAAAATGGCTCAAAACGATTGACACGTCAAGGCTCAAAAAAATCTTTATGGTTCATGGCGAAAAAGACGCGCAGGAATTTTTCCGTGACCATCTTGTCAAAAATGGTTTTCCGAATGTTGAAATCGTAAAATACGGCGAAAATTATTCGGTGGAGTAAAAAGGAACGCGGTCTAAAATGAAATTCAAAAAGATTTTTCAAAAAGCGCGTGCCGTTATTTTGACGGCGGCGGTACTTTTTATTTTGTACGTTTCGCTCATTTTTCTTTTGGTTTTTGTGCCGTCTTTTACAAGATGCGAGCCTCCAACCGAAGAGCAAAATAAAAAGCATTTTGTGGAAGACGATTATTTTTCGCGCTACGAGCGAGAAAAAGAGTGGTTTTGGAACAGCCGACCAGAAGTGCTTTCTGTGGATTCGTTCGATTCGCTCAAACTGTCTGCGTATATGCTTCGCGCAGAAGGAAAAGAAAATGGAACGGTGCTTTTGATTCACGGCTATCATTCCGAGCCTGTGCGCGAATTTGCGGCAATCGCGCGGTTTTACCACAACGCAGGCTACAACGTGATTTTGCCGTTTCAGCGTTCTCACGGCGCGAGCGAAGGAAAATTCATCACGTTTGGCGTAAAAGAGCGGTTTGACGTTCTTTCGTGGACAGAAAAATCGAATGAGATTTTTGGAAACGAAAAACCGCTTTTTCTTCACGGGATTTCAATGGGCTGCGCGTCTGTTTTGATGTCGCTTGAATTGGATTTGCCAAAAAACGTTCGGGGCGTTGTTGCCGATTGCGGTTTTACAACGCCGCGCGAAATCATTTGGAAAGTGCTTTCTCGCGACAAAAAATTACCGACGGCGAATTTTATTATGAAAATTGGCGATTTTTTTGCGCGCCACCTTGCGGATTTTTCGTTTGACGGCGCAAGCACGCTCGACGCGATTGAAAAAAACAAAAAACGTGAAGAGCAAATCCCGATTTTGTTTTTTCACGGCGGAAAAGACGATTTTGTTCCAATCGATATGACGGGAAAAAATTTTATGATGGCGGCTGGCTCTTTTGTTGCCGTTTCTGGCTCTTCGTTTGAGTTTGTGCCGAACGCGCAGGCGGAAAAATACAAGTTTGTGCAGATTGACGAAGCTCCTCACGCGATTTCCTTTTTTGTGGACGAGGCGCGGTATTGCGAAGAACTTTCGGATTTTTTGGAAAAATACAAAAAAAAGGAGTAAAAAATGAAATATCTTAAAAAAATCGTGGCGGCTTTTTTTTGCGCAGTTTTGCTTTTTTCTTGTCAAAAAAAATCTGCGGAATCAAAAAACGCAAAAAGCGAGCCGATTGTTTCTCAACCTCCAAAATCGGAAAGCGACGAGATAAAAAAAGTTTTTCAAGAAATTCCCAAAGGCGTTCCGAGCGGAACAATCGAAAAAACGGGCGGATTTTTTGATTGCGCGGAACTTTCGTATCCAAAAAACGTCATCGTCATAGACGACGAGTTGTATCCTGACAAAAAGAAAAAGCGCGAGGCTTTTACAAATGCCATTTCGAGCGGGAGCGTGGATTCTTCAAAATTGAGCGAAGACGAGGCTTTGATTTTGCTTTTTGGCACTGTTGATTTGAGCGACGGAAACGTGAGCGACAGCGACCATTCGTATTTTGACGAGTTCGATTCTGAAACGCACAAAAAAGTCCACGCGGATTTTGTCTACGAAGTCGGCTCAAATAAAACAATTCTCGGCATTGAAAACGCAAAAATCGCGTTTGGCGGACTTCGCATAAAAGCGCGTCCAACGAACACGGCAAACAACATCGTTATTCGGAACGTGGAATTTTGGGATGCGCACGGTTCCACGGATTTTGACACGTTGATTCCAGAATTCAAAGACAAAAAGGCGGGGAGCGACCAAATCAGCGTGGAAGGAACGTATGCCAAGGGGGAGTATGTGAGCGAGTTCATTCCAGAGAACATTTGGATTGACCATTGCTCGTTTTCTGACGGAGTGTGCGTGGATTTGGACAGGAATTTTAATCACGACGGCGCGATTGACGTAAAGGCCGTTCACAACATGACGATTTCTTGGTGCGATTTTTCAAATCACGACAAAGTTACGCTCATTGGTTCTGGCGACAAATTTACCGAGTCAAAAGACAGGCAAATTACGTTTCATCACAATTATTATCACGGAACGGTTCAGCGAATGCCGCGAAGCCGCGGTTGCCAAGTTCATTTGTACAACAACGTTTACGAAAACATAGGAACGGAAAAAAATCACGGCTACAGTTTGGGACCTGGAATCGGCTCGCTTTTTATTGTGGAAGGAAATACGTTCGGTTCTCACAAAGGGAAAATCCTTCGCTACGCAGATTCTTCAAAACCTGAAGACGAAACGTTTTCAAAATTGTTTGTGAACAAAAATAATCCTGAACTCGATTCAAAAAACTCGGAGCAATTTGAACTTCACGCGGTGAATGAAAAGCCGTTTTTGATTCCATACGAATACGACCTTTTGAGCGCGGAAGAATCGGCAACACTCGTGAAAGCGCAAGCGGGCGCAACGCTCAAATACAACGTTCGCTGATTTTAGCGCACTTGCCCATCGCCGTCGATGAGGAATTTTATGGTGGTGAGTGCGCTGATTCCCATTGGACCTCTGGCGTGGAGTTTTTGCGTGCTAATTCCAACTTCCGCGCCAAACCCAAACTCGCCGCCGTCCGTAAAGCGCGTGGAAGCGTTCACGTAAACACACGCGCTGTCAACTTTTGATTGAAAAAATCGCGCAGCGGCTCTGCTTTCTGTGCAAATCGCCTCCGAATGTTTTGTGGACGCGGCATTTATGTAATCGACCGCGTTTTCTACGCTCGAAACGATTTTTACGGCACACACAAAATCAAGAAACTCAAATCCAAAATCGCGCTCCGTTGCCTTTACGATTTTTTGAGGATGACGGGCATTTTTTATAATTATCTGATATGATTTTTCGTCGCATCTCAATTCCACGCGGTCGCAAATCGTTTTTTCGAGAAGTGGCAGAAAATCGTCTGCGATTTTTTCGTGAACCAAAATGCACTCGATTGCGTTGCACGCTCCAGGTCGCTGAATTTTTGCGTTCTCGGCGATTCGCACCGCTTTTTCAAGATTCGCGCTTTCGTCCACAAAAAGATGGCACACGCCCGCGCCCGTTTCGATTACGGGAACTTTTGCATTTTGAACGACGCGCTGAATCAAAGCCGCGCCACCGCGCGGAAGTACGCAGTCGATTTTTCCTCGCGCATTCAAAATTTCGTCAACGTCGGAATGGTCGGCTTGCGGCTCCATTAAAGAAAGCGAATCCGAAAGCCAGAAAAGCGAAAGCGTTTCTCCCGCACGTTTTAAGCCCGTTTTTATTGCATCAAAAAGAGCCTGATTTGAATTGAGCGCACTTTTAGAACCGCGGAGCAAAATCGCGTTTCCGCTTTTGAACGCAAGGCAAAATGCGTCAACCGTAACGTTTGGGCGACTTTCGTAAATAATCGCAATAACGCCAAGCGGAACGCGCACTTCGCGGATTTCAAGCCCCGTTGCGGTTTTCCATCCCGAAACAATTTCGCCAACAACTTCTCGCTCGTGCGCAACCGATTCAACGCTTTTTGCAATTCCTTCGATTCGCTTTTCATCGAGCGAAAGTCGCTCCAAAAGTGCCTCGGACATTTTTGAATCTCGTGCGCGAGAAAGGTCTGTGGCGTTTTCAGAAATGATTTTTTTGGCGTTTTTGCGAATTTCCTCGGCAACAAGAAATAGCGCACGCTCTTTTTGAGAAGCCGTCAAAAGGGAAAGTTCCGTTGCCGCCGCTCGAAGTTTTTTTGTGATTGAATCGAATTCGTCCGAGTTCATTTTGAAAATGTCCTTTTTTAGTAATTTGCCAGAAAAAACAGTGCGACCATTTCAACGACGCGATTTTTTTCATCGCTCCAATCGTTTTCGGTTGGAAGGCTTTTGACGTACCACCAAAAAATTCCAAATTCGGGGTCGATTCTAAGCGCGTACTCGTCAAAATCATCGCTTTTTGCTTGAGAACCAAACATTAAATACACAACATCGTTCAAGATTTTGAGGAACATTCGGTACGAAGAAGACCATTTTTCGCTTTTGGCTGAAAGAACTTGCTCGCAAAATTGCGAAAGTTTGTAAAGAACTTCGTCTTTTAACGAAACGTCGAATTGCTCGACCCAGGTTTTTTCGATTAAGAGCGACAAATTGCGCCTAAAACTTTCGATGAGCCGCGCCTCGTTGTCTTTTTTTGTGTCAAACTCGCCGCCAGAGGCAAACGCGGAAACAATCGTTTTTGCAGATTTTTCGATTTCTGCTTCGTTTTTTGACGAAAGCAGCGTGGAAAGTGAATCGATTACATTTTTACCTAAAAAATCGTTTATTAAATCAGCCATAGCGACATTTATTTTAGAGTTTTGCCATTTCTTTTTCAAGAATTCGATGTTACTTCAAATCTTCGATTCTTTGTCCGCTGTCGCTCAACATGAGCGCGATTGTTTTTGCCGCCGTTATCAAAATATCCATGTCGCTGCGTTGCCAAATTCGTGCGTTTGTGTTGTCCGCTCGAAACATTCCGTACACTTCGCCTCGGCACGAAATCTCGCAGTTGAACGTGGCTTGGATTTTTTGCGCCTTAAATTCTTCTTGGAGTTTTCCTTGATGGATTTTGTCCATGTTTTGCGCATTGTTTGTGTAAAAAATATCGCTCGTTGAGTTTACTCGTTCTCGAATCAAATCAAGCGGAATCGGGCGGAACGACTGATTCCTCGAAAGTTCGTGCGTTTTTTCAAAGTAAACTTTGTTGTCGTTTGTCTGAATGCAAATGTGGTCGAGCATAAAATACGAACTGAAAAACGTAAAAAGCGCGCGAATTCCGTCGGCAAGTCCCGTTTCCATTGTGAGCAATTTGAAAACGAGCGAATGAATGTACATCGAAGAAAGTGCTTTGTCGTTTTCCGTGTGGAGTTCAAGATGAGCGTGTTTTTCTGGAAGATAAATGATAAAGCAGTTCCGACCTTTTGTTTTTCCGCGATAGAGTGCTTTGTCCGCCATTTCAAAGATTTCATCGTAATTTGCACCATTTGTTGGAAACCGCGCAAGACCAATCGTGATTGTAACAAAAAGCCCGTCAAAACCCGCAATTTCAATATCGTGCATACAAATCAAAATGGAACGCAAAAGCGACCAAATCGCGTCGTAATCAACGATGTCGGGAAGAATAAACTCAAACTCGTCTCCGCCAAAACGCCCCACAACGCCGTGTGCGTCAAGGATTTCTTTGACTCGCTCAGAAACAATTTTGATGATTTTATCGCCTGCAACGTGTCCGTAAGTGTCGTTTATGTACTTAAAATTGTCGATGTCAACTAGTCCAAAACTAAAAGGTTGTACGCGCGAAATAAGTTCTTCTGCGTATTCTGTAATTACCTCGCGATTGTAAAGCCCTGTCAAATTGTCCGTTGCTCGTTCTGTCTTAAAAAAATCGTCCATTTTTCCCTCCTTTTTACGTTCGATTTTTTTGAGTTTGCGTTATTTTTGTGCGATTTGTTCCACAGTTTGCCCCGTGTAATTCAAAATGAGCGCAATCGTTTTTGCCGCCGTTAACAGAATATCCATGTCGCCGTATTGCCAAATCCGAAACGAATCTTCTTGTCCTGTCATGTCGGCGCGAAGCATTCCAAACGATTTTCCGCCCACCGACAAATCCACAAAGCACGTTGCAGAAATTTTTTGTTCGCGCAAAAGTTCGTGAAGAGATTTTTTCCCCGCAAGTTCGAGTTGTTTAATTGTGTTCATGTAAAACATTTCCACGGTTCGATTTATGTCGCCGTGAATCAAATCCAAATCAATCGGTTTGAATTCTTTTGTTTTTGAAAGTGGATGGATTTTCTCAAAATAGATTTTTTCGTGCGTTTGAATGCAAATGTGGTCGAGCATAAAATACGAACTCAAAAAGTCAAAAAGTTTTTTGATTCCGCCTGCAAGGTCGTCCGTTTTGGTAAGATTATTGAAAACGATTGAGTGAAGATACATCGAAGAAAGTTGCTTTTCTTTTTCTTTTTTGAGAACGATGTTCGCGTGTTTTTCTGGAAGATAAATGATAAAGCAATTTCGACCTTTTGTTTTTCCGCGATAGAGTGCTTTGTCGGCAGATTCAAGCAATTTGTCGTAATTTTTTGCGTTTTCAGGAAATCGCGCAACTCCCATTGTTACCGTAACGTGAAGCAAATCAAAATCTGGGAATTCTGTTTCGCTGACTTTGACGAGGATTTCGTGGCAAATCTTCCAGATTTCGTCGTAATTTACCGTGTCTTTGAGCAAAATGATGAACTCGTCGCCCCCAAATCGCCCGACTGCGCCAGAATCTCCGATTTGTCGTTTTATTTTGTCGGCAACTGCGGTGATAACTTTGTCGCCCGCTCCGTGTCCGTAAGTGTCATTCACATATTTTAGATTGTCGATGTCAACCAAAGCCATGCTAAATGGAATTCCCACCGAAATCAATTTGCTCATGTACGCAACCATAACGTCGCGGCTAAAAAGTCCCGTTCCTGTGTCAATCGAAAGACTTGGGTTTTCAAAAAAATCGTCCATAAAAAAATCATACCATTTAATCATTTTTTTTCAAAGAATTTTGCGCCCAGCCGAAAATCGGTTTTGTTCCAAAATGAGCGAGAGATTGGAGGTTTCGACAGGCTCAACCTCCGAATTTATTTGTTCAACCTCCGAAAAAAGTTTTTCTTAACCGCTGAATTTGTTCGTTCAAACGTTGTAAAAAAATCGTGCTATAATCGAGTTTATGGAAAGCACTTTGATTTTTAACGTGCGTCTTGTGGATTCGGAAATGGACGCACGAGGAGCCGTTCTTGTTCGCGGCGGAAAAATTGACCGCGTTTTGCGCGGGGATTTTTTGACGGAAGAAGCCACCCGCCGAGCATTTGACTCTGCGGATGCAAAATCGATTGACGGGCGCGGACTTTGCTTAATGCCTGCTTTTGTGGACACGCACGCGCATTTTCGCTATCCGGGGCAAACGCAAAAGGAAGATTTGGATTCTGGACTTTTGGCAGCGGAAAGCGGCGGTTTTGGAACGGTTGTTTTAATGCCGAACACGTCGCCCGTCGTTTCAGAGCCAAGCGAAGCGGAAAAAATCATGGAAAGCGCGGCACAAAAATCGCGCGTAAAAGCGTTTCAAACGGTGAGCCTTACGCGCGGTTTTGACGGATTTGACACGTCGCATTTGGACGCGCTTGATTCAAAAAAAATCCCCGTGATTTCTGAAGACGGTCGCGATGTGGCTTCCGCGTCTGTAATGCTGTGCGCAATGAAAAAGGCGACTGCTTGCGGCGCAATCGTTGCGTGTCATTCAGAGGACGTTGATTTGGCGGCAGAAGCAAAAAAAATCCGAGGGAATGCGCTTTCGATTCTAAAAAGCGAGGGCGTGAATCTTGGAACATACGTTCGCGGAAATCCTGCTTTTTTGCAAAACGGGATCGCAAGCGGAAAAATCGAAGACGCTCGCGCTCTTTTTGAAAAAGCGCACACGCTTCTTGCCCTTGCAGAAGACATCGCCACGGAGCGAAATCTTTCGCTTGCGTCTTTTGCAAAAGCAAAAATTCATATTTGTCATTGCTCCACAAAAAAAAGCATTTTGGCAGTAAAACGCGCAAAAGAAGCGGGCGAGCGAGTTTCTGTGGAAGTAACGCCACATCATTTAGCACTCTCGCTTTTGCATTTTCCGCTTTCAGACCTCGCGCTCGTAAATCCTCCAATCAGAAGCGAAAGTGACAGAGCCGCGTTAATCGAATCGCTCAAAAACGGCACGGCGGATTGCATTGGAACAGACCACGCGCCGCATACGCTCTTGGACAAAGCCGCGGGCGCGCCTGGCTTTCCTGGACTTGAAACGGCTTTTGGCGTGTGCCACACGGTTTTGTGCAAAAACGAAGGTATTTCGCTTTCGCGCCTTTCTGCGCTTATGAGTGCGAATGCGGCAAAACTTTTGAACGTAAACGAAGGCAGAATTGTGGAAGGCATGGACGCAAAACTCGTTCTTGTTGACGAAAACGAAAAATGGACAGTTGATTCAAAAACGTTCAAAACAAAAGGTCGCTCGTCCCCGTTTGACGGCATGAAATTGACGGGGCGCGTAAAACAGACGCTTCTTTTTTAGCGTGCTCTATTCGATTTTGTTTTTTTTTGCTATACTCATTCAATTTATTTGATGAAAAATTTGGGTGGTTTCGATGAACTCAACCACCGTGCAAGGAGATTTTTATGGCGTACTATTTTTCTGAGCCGTCGCACACTTTTGGCGAGTATCTTTTGGTGCCGGGTTATTCTAGCGCGGAATGCATCCCCGACAATGTGAGTTTGCGCACTCCGCTCGTCAAGTTCAACAAGAAGGCGGGCGAGGAATCTCCAATCAGCATGAACATTCCGATGGTCTCAGCCGTCATGCAGGCGGTTTCCGACGATAAAATGGCGATTGCGCTTGCGAAAGAGGGCGGAATTTCGTTCATTTACGGAAGCCAGTCGATTCAAGACCAGGCGGCGATGATTGCGCGGGTCAAATCTTACAAGGCGGGGTTCGTCACTTCGGACTCGAATGTTCGCCCCGACCAAACTTTGGAAGAAGTCATCGCGTTGAGCGAAAAAACAGGTCACTCGACTTGCGCGGTTACGGAAGACGGCACGGCACACGGAAAACTGGTCGGAATCATCACTTCAAAAGATTTTCGCATTTCTCACTGCAAGCCGAATTCAAAGGTCTCCGAATATATGACACCGCTCGCCGACATGGTGACGGGGCGCGAGGGAATCACTCTGAGCGAGGCGAACGAAATCATCTGGGACAAAAAAGTGAACCAGCTTCCCGTGGTCGATAAGAACGGCAACTTGATTTCGCTCATCTTCCGAAAAGACTACGCCACGCACGAGTCTCATCCGCTCGAACTTTTGGACAGCCAGCACCGCTACATCGTGGGCGCAGGAATCAACACGCGCGATTACATGGAGCGAGTCCCAGCCTTGCTTGAGGCGGGCGCGGATGTGTTCGTCTTGGATTCGAGCGAGGGCTACTCGTACTGGCAGGAAAAGGCTCTCAAAGACATTCACGAGAAATTCGGAAAAGATGTAAAAGTCGGAGCGGGAAATGTCGTTGACGCGGACGGATTCAACTTTCTTGCCGAGGCGGGCGCGGATTTCGTCAAAATCGGTATCGGCGGCGGCTCAATCTGCATTACACGCGAGCAGAAGGGAATCGGGCGAGGTCAGGCGACGGCTACGATTGAGGTCGCGAAAGCCCGCGACGAATATTTCAAAAAAACGGGAATCTACATTCCGATTTGCTCTGACGGCGGAATCGTCCACGACTATCATGTGACTTTGGCTTTGGCGATGGGCGCGGATTTCGTGATGCTCGGTCGTTATTTTGCCCGCTTCGACGAGTCTCCGTCAAACAAGCTCGTGGTGAACGGTCAGTATGTCAAAGAATACTGGGGCGAAGGCTCAAACCGCGCCCGAAACTGGCAGCGATACGATTTGGGCGGCAAAAAGGCGATGGCGTTTGAAGAGGGCGTTGATTCGTATGTTCCGTACGCGGGTCACTTGCACGACGGCGTTGGCATGACGCTCCGAAAAGTCACGCATACGATGTGCAACTGCGGCGCGCTTTCAATCCCCGAATTGCAGGAAAAAGCAAAACTCACGCTCGTGTCGTCGGTTTCGATTACGGAAGGCGGGGCGCACGATGTTATCGTGAAAAGTACCAGTTTACAGTCGTAGAAAAGTATACAAAGCGGCATCTTAGTTCATCGAAACCGCAAAAAAAAACAAAAGTATGTAAAAGCGGTGGTTGAGTTTATCGAAACCACCGCTTTGCATATTTATTCGCCTTGCGGTTCTGTCAGCGAATATTCGTAGCCGCGCAAAAAATTCACGATTTTTGTTTTGTTTTTTGAAATCGTAATTTCTTCGATTACGTCTTTACCGTTTTTGATTTTGCGCACCGTTTCATCTTCGTTTTGCGTTTCTTCAAAAATGAGTTTGTATGTTTCGTAATGCGTTTTGAGTTTTTGAGAATCTGCGTAGGCGTTTTGCAAATCGAGCAAAATGTACTCTGGCTTTACATCGCTTGGAAGCACGGGCGAATCCATTTCGGCTCTTTCGCCGTCGTAACTTAGTCCGCCGAGTTCAAGTCCAAAATCGTTCAAAATCACAATTTGAATTCCGCTCGAATCCGCCTGCAAAAAAAGCGGAGTCGAAAACGATTTTTCTCCAAATGTTGCAGAAAAAAATTGAAACTCCTCGACCGATTCCAAAATCGCGTCGGCGGGAAGAAGCGACACGCGCTTTGTGTTTGTAACAAACACTTTTGAAAGCCCCGTTGACGCGCACGAAGCAAAAAGCAGCGCGAAAAAAATCGTAAAAAGCAGTCGTTTCATTTTGCCCTCCATTTTTAGTCGTTTTTGAAAATCTTAGAGCATTGTGCAGACAAAGGCTGCAACAAGTCCGCTAAAAATCGAAAGTCCCAAAACGTGAACGGGAATAAACGAACTAAACACAAGTGCACCAAACGAAATCGCGGTCGTTATAAACGAAAGCGTGATTGCAAACGTTTCCGTGGCGTTGCCTTTGTTTTGTCGCTTGTAAATCACGTAATCGAGTCCGAGTCCAAAGACGAGCAAAACGCCCGTTATGCAAAAAAACTCGATTTTGAGATTCGCGTAAGCAAAAACTGTGATAATCGAAAGCACGCTGATGAGCGGAATCGTGAGGATTTTGAACGTGTCGCGTCCGCTGTAAAAGAATTTCATCAAAATGACAATTATCACAAACGCCAGCGCGAACATTATGCAAATCATTCGCGTAAGGTGGTCAAGTCCCGTGCTTATGTCGCGGAGTTTGTTTTCGTAGTAAATCCGCTCATCTTCTTCCGCAATTTTTTCGTAAACCGCTTCGTCTGAAATCTGCGAAGGAAGCATTATCGAATAAAATCGCCCGTCAACTTCGCCAATCCACAGTATGTCGGTCAAGGTTTTTATTGTTTTTGGAATCTCGCTTTGTGGCGAAAGTGTGCGAGAAGCCGATTTTTTTATTTCAGAGCGAACCAAAACCGCGTCTTCTTCGTCAAATCCAAATTCTGCAAGTTGAGAATCCACAAGCGGAATCAATTTTTCTGCTACGGCACGCGATTTTTTTTGCCTTTTTTGAGACGGAATGAATCTCGTTGTGGAAATGTATGGGTCGGGGATTTTTTTTGAAATCGATTCTTCAAGTTCCAAGACTTCTTGCTCGCTGTTTCCCGAAAGAATGAGCCAGCACGACGGGTCGTATTGCAAAACGCGGAACGCCAAAATCGTGTCGTCTTTGAGTCGCCCGTTCAATTCGTACAGATTTGAAATGTCGTTTTTGATTGCGATTTTGTGCCGTTGAACTACGAGCGAAATTATGCAAAACGCAAACATCGCGCCGATTACAAATTTTCCGATGAGTTTTCGTTTTGAGCGTTCTTTTTTTGTTTCTTTTGCAAGGCGAGCGGCAAAGTGTTCTATCATCGGAATGCGGCGTTTGTTTTCGCGCGGAATTTTCAAAAGCGGCATAATTCCAATGACCGTCAAAAAACTGCTCGCGATTCCCGTAAACGAAAAAACAGAAATCTGTTTGAGCATAGCAAACGGCGCAAACATCAAAAGAAGATAGCACAATTCCGTGGAAATGAGCGAAAGAAAAAGCCCGTTCAATAAATGTTTTCTGATTTTTTCGCCCGTTTTGAGTTCAGGCGAGCCTTTCCAGTTTATAAAATAATGCAGCGAATAATCGATGCACGAACCGATGAGCGACGTTCCAAAAATAATCGAAATAACGTGAAGTTGCCCAAAAATCGCGTGCGTGGCAAGAAACGAAATTCCGATTGAAAGAAAAATCGTGCCAACAGAAGCGACGATTGGAAGCGGTGAACGAAAAACAACGAGCAGCATTATGATTATTGCAATCATCGTAATCGTGCTGATAACTTTGACTTCAAACGTGGCGGACGTGGAACTTTTGTGGCTGTGAAAAGGCGTTCCGTAAAAACAAAAGCGCGT
This sequence comes from uncultured Treponema sp., assembly GCA_937877535.1. Classification (GTDB taxonomy): domain Bacteria; phylum Spirochaetota; class Spirochaetia; order Treponematales; family Treponemataceae; genus Treponema_D. The sequence continues at coordinate 32,769 of CALFJF010000034.1, read as the reverse complement.
GCCGTCCGTTTCGAGCGGAAAACACAAACTGTAAATGAGCGGAACGGCGTTTTCGTTGCTTGCAAGTTTTGCGCCCTCTGCAGAAAGTTCTCCGCGAATCATCACATACCAAACGCCGTCAACTTCGTTTGCAAGAACGCCGTCTTTTGGCTGAAGCGCAGTTCCAGAATCAGAAATTGCAGAAAGGCAATCTGAAAGATTTGCGTCGTCAAGCAAAAACGGGTCTTCTCCAAGGGAATCAAGGTCAGAAAGCGAAAGGCCGCCAAAAACCGAAGCGAGCGCATTTTCCGCGAACGCTTCTGGACTTTCCTCGATTTTTTGCATTGTTTGTTCGCTCAAAATGTTCCATCGCCAAGAAGCCAAAAATTCCCGCACGTCGCCAATCGTTTCAAGCCCGTTGTAAAGCACAATCGTTTTGAATTTTGAACTGTCTTTGAGTTCATTGTAGACCGTTTCGGCGGCGGTTTTTGCTTTTTGAAAATCGGGATTTCCTGCAAGAATAAAAACGCTGTTGCCACTATTTGCCGCGATTGCGTTTTCGGCAATTCGCGCGGCGTGGTTCGTTGTGGACGGCATCATCGTGTTAAAATCCGCGTCAAACGTAAAAGAACCGTAAAAAGCGAGCGTAATTAAAAACGCCACTGTTATGAGCGCGTGAAAAATAAACCAAATGACCGTGAATTTATTTGGAGAGGAGCGATTTTTCATCTGAAGAAAGTTCCTGTTTATATGTTTGATTCAAAAGCGTGTACGTTGTAACATTTGAGTCGCCTTGCACGATTTTTAGAGATTCGAGCGTCGCTTTTTTTGTTTTTTCACTTTCAGAAATTCCTGAAAGTTCGATTTTTGAAATCGCGCTTGCGACCGTGGAATCCTTCGGAGAAAGGACTAAATTCCAAGAATTTTTATTTGACGAAAACGATTTTATTGAAAAATGCTCTTCGATTCCCGCTTGGTTTCCGGAAAAAATCGCCGAAAGGGAAGCGGCAACGGTTTTGAAAATTTCACTTGAAGAGCCGTCTAAAACGGTCTTTTTCCCGTCCGCTCCGCGTTGAATAATTGAATCTTTTGTAACTGCCATTGTTGACGGAAACGGTTTGAGCGTTTTCCAAATAATTCCGTCCCGTGAAAACACAAATGTTCCAGACGATTTAAGCGGCTTTTTTAATTTTGCCGAAGTTTTTTCTTGCAAAAAATCTCCGCTCGTAACTGCGTTCTCCGTGAGGGAAGCAAAAACGGAATCCATCGAACGTTCGTTTGCAAAAGCAAAAATGCCCAGCGCAAAAAATAGAATTGCCAATTTCAGTGATTTCATAGATGAAGAGAATAACACACTTTTCTTATTTTTTCGAGTACTTAGAGCAAAGAAGAAAAAAGAAACGTGTTCAAAAATCGGCGTTTTAATCGGGCGTAATCTAAGATTTTGAAAAATGTCTGAAAATCTCAAAATAAAATCGCAAAAATACCGTTTGCTTGTGGTACAATAAAATTGTTTGGGAACTGACCAAGTTTCTTTATACCAAGTCAAATCTTTTTGGCACAAAAAAATCGGTTTTGGAGAAAAACATGAAAAACTTCCTGATTACGGATTTTGGCGGAAAAGGCGATGGTGTTTTTGACAACACAAACGCATTTGCAATGGCAACAACGGAAATCGCGCGAAATGGCGGCGGCACTCTTACGATTCCTGCGGGAAAATGGAGCGTTGGCGCAATAAATCTTGAAAGCGACATGACGCTCAATCTTGAAGAAAATGCGGAAATCTTATTTATTGCAGACCCGATTCGATATACGCCCGTTTACACTCGCTGGGAGGGCGTGGAATGTTACGCACTTCACCCGCTTCTTTACGCAAACGGAAAGCAAAATATCACCGTTTGTGGAAAAGGCACGCTAAACGGAAACGGAAAACCGTGGTGGGAACTCAAAAAAAAGAAAAAGGCGAACGGTCAGAGCCAACCAGAAGAGCCGTATGAAAAACTCCTCGCGCTTTTGAATCCTGGGTATCTTGAGCAGCCTGGCGGTGGCGGCGGGCGAGAAATCCAATTTTTGCGTCCGAGCCTTGTTGAATTCACAAATTGCAAAAATGTCGTTCTTGAAGGAATTACAATAAAAGATTCGCCGTTTTGGACGGTTCATCCGCTTTACACAAAAAAACTCGTTCTCAAAAACCTCAAAATTGAAAATCCTTCGGACGCTCCAAACACAGACGGAATCGACGTTGATTCGTGCGAGGACGTGCAGATTATTGGTTGCACGGTTTCCGTGGGCGACGACGGCATTTGCTTAAAAAGTGGCTCAGGACCAGACGGAATTCGCGTGAATCGTCCCACGGACGGCGTTGTGATTCGCGCTTGCACCGTCAAAAATGCGCATGGCGGAATCGTTCTTGGCTCTGAAACGGCGGCAGGAATTCGACACGTGGTTGCGGAAGACTGCGACCTTGATGGAACTGACCGTGGAATCAGAATCAAGTCGCGGCGCGGGCGCGGTGGCGACCTTTTTGACATTGAACTCAAAAATCTGCGAATGAAAAATAATCTCTGCCCGATTGCGCTCAATATGTATTATAAATGCGGAATTACGGACACGTCTTCGCCGCTGTTTAGCCTTGAAAAGCAACCGATAACGGCGGAAACGCCAAGAATCCACGACGTAAAAATCAGCGACTGCGAAGCCACGGGCTGCAAGGCAAGCGCGGGATTTATTGCGGGGCTTCCAGAAATGCCGATTGACAATCTTTCGATTTCGGATTGCCATTTTACAACCGACGAGTCGAGCGCGGAGTCCCCGATGAACAGTGATATGTTCTTTGGACTTCCCGAAGTTACAGAAAAAAGTTTTAGGATTTTGAATGCGCCTGGCGCGACTTTCCAAAACGTAAAAATCGAAGGACCAAAAGAGCCGTTCATTTACCGCTAAAATCAAAAATCGAATTGAAGGATACGTTGGTGGTTGAGTAGACCGAAGGTCGTATCGAAACCACCACGGTAACAATTTTTGATACCATTGCCAAAAATCAAAAAACAAGGGGCGTTTTGCCCCTTGCGTTGTTTTTATTCAACCGTGAGTTTTACGTTGCTGAACTCGATGTACGCGCTTCGCACCGTAAAAAGTCCAACGTAAATGTTGCCTTCGTCGATGCTTGTAAGATTTGCGCCGTATTCTGCCGAGTCTTTGCCATATTTTGCCGTGTAAACATTGCCTTTCTTTGAAAGCGAAATCTCCACGGTTTGCCCCGCTTCTGGAACGCTCTGACCTTGATTTTTTGTTTCGTTCAAGTTTCCGTCCGAGCGTCGCCAACTCGACGAGTAATCTTCGCCCTTTGCGATTTTGAGTGGACCTGCGGCAACGTAATCGGTGTTAATCGAGTTATCGAATTTGTCGATGTACACGTCATCTCGCGCCATAAGTCCAAACGCAACTTGATTGTTTTTTGCCACGTGGAGGATTTTTGCCGTTGCAGTCAACGTAAAGTCTTTGTTTGCAGGGATTTGCTGAAAATAGAACGCAATGCCGTCGCTCGCGCCCGCGATTTTTCCAACGCTCGTAGAACCGTCCGTGCTTCCTGCGTGCATGGTAACTTTTCCGTCTTTCTCCTCGATTTCGTAAAGGTCTGGATTTGAAAGTTTTTCCGCGCCGCCACAATCTCCAAAAACCGTTCCAAACCACGGAGCCGTCGTTTCCCAAATCGCCGAAGCGTCTTCCTTTGGATTAAAGCCCGTGTACGACGGCATTATGTAATCAGGATTTTGCACGAGCATATCGATTGAAGGAGCCGCTGCGTCTTTTTTGACAAACTTTGCAAAATCTTTGTTTCCAGCGGCAACAGCCTTTACAACGTCGTAAGCGATAACCGCCGCGCCGTATTCGTTCAAGTGCGTGTTATCGGTGCTTCCCGCTTTGTAGTTAATTTGAGCATGGAATTTCGCCGTATCCGCGTCCGTAAGCGATGAGTAGCGTTCGCGCGTGATTTCTGTCAAATCCACAACGAGCGTTCCCGTTTCTTTTCCTAATTCGCGGATTGCCTTTGGATAATCGCCGCCTGGAAATCCTGCTGCATCTGCCGTAACGTGAACAACCGAGCCTTCGTAACTTTTTCCTGGAGCGCGACGCACAATCGGCGTACAAAGAATCGGAGTCGCCTTTCTGTCTTTGGCAAGTTTTACGTAATTTTCGTAAAGCGAGTTTTTGAAAGAGCCAGCTTCTTCCTTTTTTCCATTTGGATTGGTGTAACGCGCTTCTTCCGCTTTTTCGTCGTTATGTCCAAATCCAATTATGAGAAAATCGCCTTTTTGAAGATTTTTTTTGAGAGTTTCGTAATTCGCTTCTTTGAGGAAACTTTTTGAAGAACGACCGCTCATTGCAAGATTTACAACAGTCGCCGTGCCGTCCGCAAGGTAATTTTGGATTTTTGTTCCGTACCCGAATCGCGGATAAAAATACGGGTCGTTGAACGCGCTCAACGTCGAATCTCCAACCACAAAAATGCGCGTTCCTTTTACGTCGCCGATGTCCGTGATGGCTTCAACCTTTTCGACTTTTTCGTTTGCCGCAGTCGCCGCGTCAAGCGCGGTCGCCTTTCCGCTCGTTTCTCCCGAAGAGGCTGCGCTACTTCCAGAATTTTGCGCTCTGTGGCAACCCGTTGCAACGAGTGCGCCCGCCACAAAAAGCGCGAAGACAATTCGTTTCATACATTTCTCCGTAAAAATAAGATGACATATTATAGACCTAATCGCGCAAAAATGGAACGAATCCCCCATGGAAGAATCTACAAAAATTCGCTACAATGAAATCGGTTGGTGTTTATGTCAAAAAAAATACGTTTTTCAAAGCAAAAAATGGTGCCGTTGCTTCTCCTTTTTCTTGTAGTCGTGATTGACCAAATCTCAAAAATCATCATTGTGCGCACGGTCGGAGTCGGTGAAATTGGATTTTCGTTCGGAGGCGATTTTTTTCGCATAATTCACGTTGTAAATCCGGGAATTGCGTTTTCAATCGGGCACGGTTGGTCGCTTTTGATTCGGAGCGTGCTTTTTCGCGTTCTTCCGCTCATCGTTTTGATTTTTGTTCTTTTTTTCTATTTTTTCACCGACGATTTGAGTTTGATTCAACGCTGGGCGATTTCGGGAATTGTGGGAGGAGGATTTGGAAATCTCATCGACAGATTTTTTAGAAGCACTGGGGTCGTGGATTTTATTGACGTGAAATTCTACGGACTTTTTGGTTTTGAGCGGTGGCCGACTTTTAACATCGCCGATTCAGCCGTTGTTGTATGCGGAATTATTCTCGTCATTTCGTTTTTGTTTGCAGGAAAATCAAAAAAATCGGAGGGCGAAAAATGACCGTCAAAGAGCGAACGCTGCTTTTTAACGTTTTAATCGGGATTTTTAACGTTGCGCTGGGGCTTTTAATTTGTGGCTTTTTGGTTATTGCGAGCGCGTTTTTTCTTGCAGGCATGAGCGAAGACGCGCGGCAAAGCGTTCCCGTTGGCGTGATTTTGCCGTTTTTGCTTATTGCGGGGCTTTTTGCGTCGATTGCGATTTCCCGCAGCGCGATAATTTTTGTTCTTGACCATTTTAACCTTCGCGACAAACTCGACATAAAAATGACTTCCCGCTATCCGTCCAAGAAAAAAATTGGTGGTTGAGTAGACCGAAGGTCGTATCGAAGCCACGCCCATCATTTTTGTTTTTCTGAAAACGGTGATTGAGAAAGAAATTTCGGTGGTTGAGTTTGTCGAAACCACAAAAGTCTATTTTGCCTTGAACTCTGGTCGAATCGAAAGAATCACATCGAGGACGTTTTTTCTGACTTCCTCGTTTTCAAAAGCGAGTTCTTTTTTTTGCCCGTTTTTCAAAATGATTTGCAAGGAACTTTTGTCAACACTCGTTGTTTCTGCGTCGTTTTCGTATGCGAGCGTCGGAAACAGATTGATTTCGTCGTAGAAAATCGTGTCGTTTCCTAAAATAATGGCATTTTCGTAAATCCCAAAGCGAGAAAACGAAATGGCTTCGCGTGAAGCAAAATGTGCGCCTAAAATGCACGAAAGAGCAAGAATGATTTGAATGTAAAGCGCAAATCGTTGCAACGGCAACAAGGCAATGATGAGCGCGCAAACTACAAAAATGCCAACGATTTTTTTTAACGACGGCGACGGAAGCGAAAGAAGACATTTTCCCGCTCGCAAAAAAAGCGATTTTCTTCGCATTGGAATTGAAAAAATAAAAAACAAAAAAATTGCCACAGAAACAAAAAAAATCAAAATATTTACATTCATTTTTTATTCCTTTGATTCAAGCCACACGGAAAGCGTTTTTCGCGCCGATTCAAAAGCCAAATCCAAAGAATCGAGTTCGGCTTTTGTTTTTACAGATTTCCATTCGAGTGATAACACTTCGCCTTTTTGCGTCAAAAAATCATTATTTTCAAGGATTTTTGCGGCAAAAAAAATGTCGCACGTTTTGTAAAGCACGCCTTTGTATTCGTAAGTGTTTGGAAAACTCGCAACGTATTTCAACGAAACGACTTTTGCGCCGATTTCTTCAAAACATTCCCGCGCTGCCGCTTCTTCCGCGCTTTCGTCAGGGTCCACAAAGCCGCCCGGAAACGCAAGAAATCCGCGCCGAGGCTCTTTTGCTCGCCGTTCAAAAAGAACTCTGCCGTCTTTGTCAAAAATCAAAAGCCCCACGGCGGACGCAACGTTGTTGTACAATTCGTAGCCGCAAGAAGCGCACAACCATTTTCGATTTTTGATATTTTGAATTTTTTGTTCGCCGCATTGTGGGCAAAAAGTCATGTCGTTTTGCATTTTTTTTCCTAATTTTAAGAAAGCAAATAGTGAGGAATTTGCTTGATTTTTTGATATTTTCTGTCCGTGGAATGACTGTCAGGAATTTTTCCTTCGATACGGTCGTTTTCTTTTTGAAGTTGAAATCGCACCATTTCTTTGAACGCTTTTATCAAACTTTCTTCGCTTCCGTCGCTTTTTGCAATTCCCGCTTCAGAAAATTCCTTTATGAGATAATAGCAAGATTCGATTGTGGAAACGCACTCAGGCGACGGCTCTCGTTTGAACGTAAAAAGCGAGCGATACGAACCAGAAAACGTGATTTTTGGAAGAGAAGACACGTTGGAACTAAGGCGGAGCATTTTTTTTGAGCAAAACCAAGTTGAATCGATTATGACGACGAGAGGCGTTTTTCCGTTGAGTTTTTCAAAAATCGCTGGGGACGTTGCGTTTTGCGCGTCTTTTCCTGGATACAACAAAAACGGAACATATCGCTCGTCAAAAAGAAGCGCGTTCAAGCGGTCGTTTTGGGAAAAATCAATGCCCACAAGAATTTCCGCTCCCAAAATACCCGCGCAGGCAAGCCGTCCCGTTCCCGTGCGCTGCCGTTTTGCTTCTTTTGGGTGCATCAAAATCACGAATTTTATGTTTGGGTCAAACGGCGTTAAAAATCGGCAAAAGCACGTTTCTTTTGGTCGCAAGCATTTGTAGCAAATTTCCCTCATGCGCTCAATTTTAGCAAAACAAAACCGTTTCGTCGCGTCCTCTCAAAAAGAAATTATTTCGTTAAAACTTTGAATCGCGTAATCGTCGGTCATTCCGCTGATAAATTCGATGACGCATTTTTGGAACGATTCTTGAGAGTTTACGTCAAAAATCGTTGGCGTGTCGTACCGCATTGCGTAGCGGAGGTCTTTTTCTTCTCCCGCTTTTTTGTAATTTGAATGACAGATGAGCCATTCTTCAAACGGTTTTGCAAGCGACGGATAATCGTTTGCGTTAAACGGAAGTCTGCCGTTTTTTGCAAACGGCTCGGCGCGAAGGAGCGTGTCGTAAATAGTTTTTATCACAACCTCGGCGTAATGCTGGAACTCTTGAAGCCGCCAATGACTGTAAATGTTCGTGAAGCAGAACTTTTTGAGTTCAACGATAAAACGGGCGTAACTTTCCGAAAATCGAAGTCCGTCAGTCGGAGATGAATGTTCGCAAAGGTCAACAATCATGTCGTTTATGAGGACGGTCGTGTTTACCGCGCGTCCGCTCCGCTTTAATGATGAATCTCGTTTAGGAAGCCCAAACGTTGCCATTACGATTTCTCGAAGTTGCCTGTAACTTCCCATGTCAAACAAATGGTACATTCTGGCATCTTCGATGTCGCGTCCCAAAAAAGCAATTTTGTCGCTGAGTTTTACAACGCATCCTTCCCAGGTGTACGGTTGCACAAGCCCTGGTCGCTTTATGTCGTAAAGATTCATCGCATTTTCTCGCGGTTTGATTCCTTGCTCATCGATTTCTCCGCAATGGCAAATGAGTCCGTCGCGAACGGCATACGTTAAATTGAGCGGTTTTTTGATTTCGTTTGGGTCGTCCAGCGTTTCAATGTAATCGGCAAAAAAGAGCGAGTTTCGCTCGTGCCAAAATCGCTTTGGCGTACTTGGCACGTCGTCGTCTTTTTTGAGAAGCGAATTCAAAATGTCCTCGCCAGAATGTCCAAACGGCGCGTGTCCAATGTCGTGTCCGAGTGCGATTGCCCGCGTTAAATCTTCGTTTAGCCCCAAATAGCGCGAAATCGTCTGCGAAACGGACGCAACGTGTCCCACGTGTTCCATGCGGGTGCAAGCGTGGTCGTTTCGTGGGGCAAAAAAAACTTGCGTTTTGTGCCGAAGCCTTCTGTACGCGCGGCAATGCAAAAGTCGCGTGTAGTCGCGTTCAAATTCTGAGCGAAGGTCGTTTCCGCGGCTGTAAATCGGAGTCAAGCGCGAAATCGATTGCGCCCATTTTTTATTCAAAGAATCCATGCGGACATTTTTGAACGAATCTTTCATTTTTGCCCCCTCAAAAATCAAACGTGGAATTGGTCAACTTGCCCGCCGATTTTTTCAATCGAACGGCGCATTTGCGAAGAAAGTTCTCCGAGCGCAACTCCCGTTTCATTGATTTTTTTTGCCCGACTGCCCATTTCGCTCATTCCGTCTTTGATTGCGAACGAGGCTTCTTGCAATGCTTTTATTTCATCGAGAATCGCTTTGTTGCCAGCAGCCATCTCGAACGACGCGGTTTTTACCTCTTTTGACATATCGTTCATGCGTTCAAGAACTTCGGAAATGCGCTTTGAGCCGTCGTTTTGCTCTTCCATTGCCGACGTGATTTCTCGAACGAGCGTTGTTGTGGAACTAATTCCGCTTGCCACGTCGGAAAATGCGTCCGCCGTAATCCGCGAAGAATCAACGATTTTCGAAATCGTTGTGGTGATTTTGGAAAGTTGCGTTCCGATTGTTTGACTTTGAATGGAAGAATCTTCGGAGAGTTTTCTGATTTCGTCTGCAACAACGGCGAATCCTTTGCCCGCTTCTCCCGCGTGCGCCGCTTCAATCGCCGCGTTCATCGCAAGAAGATTCGTCTGCTCTGCGATATTTGAAATCACGGCATTCGTTTGTTGCAAATTCAAACTTTCCGATTCGATTTCTGAAATTCGCGCGTTTACTTCGTTTTGTCGCGCAATTCCATCGGTCGCCTTTTGCTCAAGCGTCAAAAACGAATCTTTCATTCGTTCCACGCCCGCCGTAACCGACACAATATTTTCTATCATTTCTTGAACAGAAAGCCCCGCGCTTTCTACGCTTTTTGCCTGCGATTCAATCATGTGATTGAGACTTTCGATGTTCGAGGCGATTTGATTCACCGCGCCAGCCGTTGCGTGGACGCTTTCGGTTTGAACTTCGACACCTTTTTCCATTGAACCGATTGTGTCTATGATTTCGTTTATTGCCGCACCCGTGTCGTTTGTGGAATCGTGCAAAAGCGAACCCACGTCAACGAGTTCGTTTTTGCTTTCTTTCATCGTGTGAACAATGCTTTGCAATTTTGACGCAAATTGATTGAATCCTTCGACCATGCGAGAGATTTCGTTGTTTCCGCCTTTGATTTCGATTCTTTTTGTGAGGTCGGCATCGCCAGAAGCAATTCCGCGAATCGTAGACTCCACAACGGAAAGCGGTTGAATCGTCTTAAAAAGAATGATTGCGGTTATAAAAATCAAAAGCAAAGTAAAAATAAGACTTCCAAAAATCAAATTGCGCCGCACGTTTTGGGACGTACTAAAAATTTTTTCGCCTTTCAAAAAAACTGCCACAGTCCACGGCGTAAATTCAATCGGAACGGACACGGCAAGAAGCGGTTTTTTGTCGCCGTCGGAAAGTTCAAAAAATTGAGTTTCTTGATTTCCAAAAGTCGCCGCGATTTTTTCGTAATCGGACGGATTTATTGATTTAATTTTTTCAAGTCGCGCAGAAAATTCTGAATTGTTTTTAAGACTTGTTGAAAGGACTTCTCCGTTTCCGTCAAAAACAACAGCCGTTCCTTTATCGCCAAGCAAAAATTCGTCAAAAATCTCGTCGATTTTTTCAATCGTCAAAACGCCCGAAAAAAGCCCCGTTGTGCGTCCGTCGGTTTTTGAAGCAAGACAAATGTGGAGTACCGTTTCTCCGCTCGTTTTTGATTTTGAAGGATTATCGATAAATCTTTCTTTGCCAGATTTCAGTATCGCTTGCCAATAATCGCGTGCAGAAATATCAACGCGCGTATTGATATCTGAAAGAAATTCGCCGCTTTCTGTTCCATAAGCAACGTAACTAAAAGCCTTGTCTCGCGTGTCCGCGTGCGCTTTGAGCCAATCCCAAATCTCTTCGTTGCTTTTTGTGCGAACAACGTCTGCTTTTGTGTAGTATTCCAGCCTCGAAAAATATGATTCTAGCGTGTTTGAAAGCGAACCTGCATACGTTCGTGTAAAGTCCATGTATTGCTGTTTTGTTGCTTCTTTGATTTCCTTTTCCGCAATTCCAGAAACAAGAAAAACTTGCGCTGCGCACAAAAAAATCACCGAAATTGCAATTATGCTTGAAACAACTGCAAAAAGATTTCGTCTTTTTTTACTTTTTTTCATTTTTCCTCTCCGAATTTTTTGATTCGATTATACCATGAAAAATGGCATGGTGGTAAATGAAAAAAATGATTTTTGCGCTAGAAAGAGCGCGTTACAAAGCGTGTTCTTCGATTTCCAAAAGTCGCTTTTCTTCTATTTTTATAAAGAGATTTTTTTCGTTTGTGGGAAGAACCGTGCCTTTTGGAGCGTTTTTTGCACGTCGCAGATGCTTAACTTGCGTGTAATAAAGGTCGGCTTCTCCATTTTTTCGCGCTTTTGAAAAATGAACCGCGAGCGTTCCTGCGTACAAAAGAATTTCGAGCGGAACGGTTTTTCCAACGCGATTTTTGATAAAAACGTAGCCGCCTGGAAAATCGCGTGTGTGAAGCCACCAATCCGAGCCACGAACTTCGTGCCGCAAAAGCAAATCGTTTTCTTCCGCCGTGCGTCCCACCAAAATGCGCCAGCCGTCAAAATCGTAAGAAAGTCCGATTTGCTCTTTTTTTTCGATTTGTTTGGGAAGTTGCGTTTTTCTCAAAAGTTGTTCAAGTTTGAGCGGATTTTTCTCGGTTTTCAAAGATTCGTATTTTTCTTTTAGACGCGCGATTTCTTTTTCAGTTCGCACAATGTCGTTTTCGAGGGCTTCGCTTCCGCTTTCCGCTTTTTTGTATTGCGTAAAAAAATCGTGCGCGTTTTCGTGCGCCGTCTTTTTTGGGTCGATTTTTACGCGAACGATTTTTCCGTCATGTTCCCAATCTTCACATTCCACAAAATTCGATTTTCCGTCGATTTTGTGCGCATTTGAAAGAATCAAATCGCCAAAATGTCGGAGTTTTTGACAATCCAAAAATTCCGCACGCTTTTCGTTTAAGCGCGAAAGCGCGGCAGACAGTCTAAAAAAATGCGCCTCGTACCATTTTTCCGCTTGTTCCAAAAGCGAAGAAAGCGAAGACGCGGAGTTTTCTGCCGAATAAAAACGGTCGATTTTTTCGCAAAAAGAAAGGGGAGGGGCGGACGGGTTTGATTTTTGATATTCCGATTCGATTTCCAAAAAATCGCGAACTGGAAAATCGCGCGTTTGAGGTTTTGGCGCGGGAAGCGTGAATGTTTTTCCAGAAATCTCGTCTTTTTTTGGGCGACGAAAAAAACAATCGATTATCGTGTTGTCTTCATCGCACAAAAAAATGTTTGCCGCCCCGCTCCAAAGCCGAATGTACAAAAAAAGTCGCTCATTTTGTTCTTCCTCGGTTTCTCGATTTTTTTGTTTTTTTGCAAATTTTTCTTGCGCAGCAGGCATTACAAAAATCGTTCCCGTTTTCAAAAGTTCGATTTTTATAATTCGCTCAAGCGCGATTTGCTCCGCGCTCACAATTCGGGCGCCCTTTATCCGCGAGCGCAAAAGTTCGTTAAATCGAAGCGGCTTTTCGTTTTTTGGGATTTTTCGCCGAACTTCATGGATTCGGCACGCAGAAGCGGCAAGGGAAATAAAAACCGTCTTTGGCTCGCCGGGTCTAAACGTGTAAAGCGCGAGCGAATCAAAATTCGGCTGAACGACATCTTGCAAAAACGTGCCAGAAAGATTGAGTTCCGAGAGAACAATGTTTATTTCGTTGCAATTCAAAGACATAGAAATTAAAGCAGTTTGAAAATGCTTCCTCTAAAAATGGTCATATTATAATTGTGGTTTCGACTTCGCTCAACCACCGAGATTTTTTCGTTTAATCGTTGCGATTTTTTTCAATCGCTAAGATTTTTTGCTCAACTACAAAGATTTTTCAAAAAATCGCAAAAAAAGTTGTTGACAAAAAACATTGGTTAGCGTATGCTAATAATCAAAGTTAAGCGTTGCTAACTAGTACCTCTGAAATGTCCGAAAACCCATTCGGACGAACCGTTCCAGAGTTCTGGGGCGTTAAATGGCGGAAGCAAATTCGATTTTTGACTGTTTCGTTGATTTTGCTTCCGTCATTTTTTATTTTTGCGAGATTTTTTTAGGAGAAAAGCCGTGAGTTTTGATGAAACGATTGTTCGTTGCAGTGCTCCCGCGCTTTGCGGAATAAAGCCTGCTTCCCTTTTTTCGATGAGCGGCGAATGTTTCGATTCTGGAATCCTTCGGCTCAAAAAATGGCGGGCGGAATTTTCTCGCGCTTCTCGGTATGTTGTTCCGCTCAAAAAAGACGGTGGGCGTGTGCTTTTTTTTGTTTTTGACCGTCCGCTTCTTGAGCGTGTTTGCGCAGACAGCAAAAATCGCGCGTATCTTGAAGAAAAAGGCTATCCTGTTTCGCGCGGTTTTGCTGCGATTCTTTCGGAGATTCTTCACAGGCTTGCGTTTCGGCGCGAATTTCCGCATGAAGTGGGGCTTTTTTTGGGCTATCCGCTTGAAGATGTGCGTGGATTTGAAAAAGATTCGTCCGCGTACAAATTTGCGGGTTTTTGGAAAGTCTACGGCGACAAGGCAGAAGCCGAAAAGCGCATGAAATTGTATAAATCGTGCAGCGAGTTCTGCATGAAATGGGTCGATGCGGGATTAAACGTTCCGTTGTCGATTCAAAAATATATCCAAAAAGGAGCATAATTATGGCAAAGGTTGCAATTGTGTATGCCTCAACCACGGGAAACACCGAGGCTTTGGCAAATGCGGCAAAGGAAGCGGCGGGCGCAGATGCGTATTTTTCAACTGCGGACGCTGCGGATTCGGCGGCGGTTTTGGGAGCGGACTTGATTCTTTTGGGAAGTCCTGCAATGGGAGCCGAGCAGCTTGAGGACTCAATGGAGAGTTTCTTTAGCGGAATCGAAGGTCAGATTTCTGGAAAGAAAATCGGCATTTTTGGTTCGTATGACTGGGGCGACGGACAATTCCTTTCGGACTGGGCGGACAGAATTACTGGCGCGGGAGCTACGCTCGTAGGCTCGGTAAAAGCGCAGTTGGCTCCGTCGGACGACGCTCTTTCTGAAGTGAAAAAACTCGCTTCTGCATAAAAATCTGCTCAAGAAAATACTATTTTTGACTGTAAAAAGGCTCTCAAAAAGAGAGTCTTTTTCTTTTCTTGCAAAAATCATCTTGCCGCGCTTAAAATAGACTTGTTCTGCAAACAAAAATTTCCGAAGGAGATATTCATGGGCATTTCAATCCGCGAAAAATATGGCGTATGGTTCAAAAAGTTGGGCGAATTTTCGACGGCGGCGGCAAAAATCGACGAAACGAACGTGTATCAAAAGGCGAATAGCAATTCTCGCGCACTTATGAACGAGTTTATGCGTCAAAATATGCTTGAAGGAAGCAGGCTTGAGGGAAAGGTGCATTTTACGGATTTTCTTTCTGCCGTAAAATCTGGAAAAAGTGGTCTTATTCTAATGGAGCATTATTCTAACGCGGATTTACCAGCGTTTTGCTATCTCGTGGAACATGATTTAGGAAGCGACGGAAAAGACCTTGCGGACAGAATTGTTGCGATTGCAGGAATGAAACTCAACGAAGAGGACGCAATGGTTCGTGCGTTTGCCGAAGGGTTTACTCGCGTTGTCATTTATCCGACGCGCTCACTCACAAAAAACGAAGAAAAAGCGACAAGCGAAGAAGCGCGAATTGCCGAGGAAAAAAAGGCTCGCTCGATAAATCTTGCGGCAATGCGCGCCATGGACAAATGCAAGCGCGATGGCGAGATTATTCTTGTTTTTCCGAGCGGAACTCGGTACAGACCAGGGCATCCAGAAACAAAGCGCGGTCTTAAAGAAATCGACTCGTATTTGAGAATGTTCGATGTGATGATTCTTGTTACAATAAACGGAAGTTGCCTTACGATAGACGTAAATAATCCAGATGATATGTTGGCAGATTTGGTAGAGCCTGCGGTTCAAATCATTTCTGCAAGCCCCGTAATCGAGTGCAAATCGTTCAGAAAAAAGTTCCTTGAAACTCTGCCAGAAGAACATCCTGACCCTAAACAAGCAGTAATTGACCATATCATGGACTATTTTGAAAAGCAGCACGAAGAAATCGAAAAAAATGGAAAACTTTTGGATTAAATCGTTGTGATTCAATGTAGGGGGTGGAAAATATGAGTAATACAACAAAAAAAATCATTTCAATTTTTGCTACGCTGTTCTTGTTTATTTTTGGCAGTTTTGCAGCAGGAACAAAGCGGGTGAGCGCAACTAAAACAAGAGGTTGTACTCAGATTGTTGTTGTAAATAACAGTTCGGATACTGTACGCATTGCTCAATCTGATGGCGTAAATGTTACTGGCTGGATAAAAAGTGGGCAACGTAGTACTTTTTCTGTGAATAGTATTGTTTTGGAAATTGGAAGTAATTGCAATACAAGTTCCTCTGTGTCAGGACGGAATTTTGTTATTACGGTAACTGGAGAAAGTTCAAACAACAATTCTGGCAGTGTTCGGAATTCGAGTTCTAGCAGTTCGTCAAAGCGAGTAGTAGAATGTGTACCTTGCCATGGTAGTGGGAAATGCCCCAAATGCAATGGAAAGGGGTGGGTTTATTATAATAACTGGGGCAAAAAAGGCGACCATGGAAAGGAACGGTGTTCGCGATGCAATGGCAATGGCGTTTGTATATATTGCCGTGGTTCTGGGCGAAAATGACAAGTGTGCAAATGTTCGCTTAATCGTTGCGATTCTTAATTTGACGAGAAAAATTGTTTACAAGGGGGTAAATCCCCTTGTTTTTTTTGAGTTTTGGGCAAAAAAGGCCCCCATGCGCCGGGGTTACTGAACGCACGGGGGCAGAAAAGTTCAAATCAAGCGGGCTTTAGTCGTCCTCGCCTTGGAGCGCGTCGTAGCCGGACTCGCCGGTGCGCACTTTGACGACGTTCTCCACGTCGGACACGAAAATCTTTCCGTCGCCGATGTGCCCAGTGTAGAGCGCCTTCCGCGCCGCGCTGATGACGTCTTCCACCGGCACTTTCGACACCACGATGTCAACGCGGATTTTCGGGAGCAGGTTGATTTCGACGGGAACGCCGCGGTAGTATTCGCTCGCGCCTTTCTGCAAGCCGCAGCCCATCACGTTCGAAACGGTCATTCCCGTCACGCCGATTTCGTTCATCGCTTTCTTGAGCGCGTCGAATTTGGTCTGCCTTGTGACGATGACGATTTCCTTCATCGCCTTTGCGTTCGTCGCCTTCGACACCACCGGAATCGCCTGCTCCCTCGGGAGCGTGACGTGCGCCTCTTTCGCCTCCGCAATTTCCTCCTCGGAGTAGTTGATGGCGAAGCCCGCGTAGCTTGAGTCAAGCCCGTGCTCAAGCTTGTCGAGCCCGATGATTTCCTCCTCCGCAGAGACGCGAAGCCCAATCGTCTTTTTCAGAACCAAGAACACAACCGTAATCGTGACGACCGTCCACAAAATCGTGACCGACATTCCGCCGAGCTGCTTTCCGAGCTGCCCGAATCCGCCGCCGTAGAAAAGCCCCTCGCCGATTCCCGCGAGCGCGAAGCCCGGGGCTGATTTTGTGGCGAAAAGCCCGACCGCAACCGTTCCCCAGATTCCGTTCATCATGTGCACGCCGACCGCGCCGACCGGGTCGTCCACGTGGAGCTTGTTGTCCAAGAGCCAGATTCCGAAGATGACGAGAAGCCCCGCCACAAGCCCGATGATTGCCGCGCCCGCGCAGTCCGTCACGTCGCACGGCGCGGTGATTGCCACAAGCCCCGCGAGAGCCGCGTTCAGGCACATCGAAACGTCGGGCTTCCCCCACTTGAGCCAGGTGAAGACCATGCACGTGACCGTGGCGACCGCCGGGGAAACCGTCGTGGTGAGGAAAATCGAGCCGAGCGTGGGAACGTCCGTCGCCGCCGCGCCGTTGAAGCCGTACCAGCCGAACCAGAGGATGAAGCAGCCGAGCGCGCCCATCGCGATGTTAGAGCCGGGAAACGCGTTCACTTTCACGACCTTTCCGCTCTTGTCGCGTCCGAATTTCCCCAGTCGCGGGCCGAGCATCGCCGCTCCGATGAGGGCGCAGATGCCGCCGACCATGTGGATGCACGCGCTTCCTGCGTAGTCGTGGAAGCCCCACTGCGCCAAAAATCCGCCGCCCCACACCCAGTGCGCCTCAATCGGGTAGATGATTCCCGATATTATCGCCGAATAGATGCAGTACGTGGAGAACTTGGTGCGCTCCGCCATCGCGCCCGAGACGATTGTCGCCGTCGTCGCGCAGAAGACGAGGTTGAACACGAAGCCCGAATAGTCGAAGCTCGCGAAGTCGGAGAACACGCTAAAGCCGGGCTTTCCGAGTACGCTCCAGATTCCCGTGGACACTTCGCCCGTGGCTGGGTCGGTGTAGCTGAGCATGAAGCTCGCGCCAATCAAGAACCACATCACCGTTCCGATGCAGAAGTCCATCAAGTTCTTCATGATGATGTTTCCCGTGTTCTTCGCGCGGGTGAATCCCGCCTCGACCATCGCGAATCCCGCCTGCATCCAGAACACGAGCGCGGCCCCCGCAAGGAACCACACCCCGAAGACCGTTTCGTTCAGCTGCGTGAGAATTTCCATAATGCCTCCTTGCCGAATGTGCGTCAGCGCGCAGATTCGGCATCCAATCAAAAAAAATAAAAAAAAGCGTGCGCCCAAAAAGGACGCACGCCATTGTGCGAATCACTGGCGCACAGGACGTGCGCCACACTTTTATGAGGGAAGCGTCGCTTCCCTCGTTTTTTGAAGCGAAGAACTCGCTTCAAAAAGCAGCACGCCATTGTGCGAAATCACTTGTTTCAAACTCGGTGATTGAGCCTGTCGAAATCGCCGTGCTTGCAGCCGTTGGAGAGCGGTGGTTTCGAGAACCTCAACCACCGTTTTCTTCACACAACCACCGCGTTGTTTATCCAACCAGCGCGTTGCTCACTCAATCTTCCGCGCTCTACACCCTGAACAGCAAGTCCTCGTAGCTCGGGTACGGCTTGAACTCCTCGCCGAGAAGCGGCTCGATTTCGTCCGCAACGGCGCGGACTTCCGCCATCGCGGGAAGCACCGAGTCCACGTAGGCGCGCGCGACTTTCATCACGTCGCCCGCGTCCTTCGCCGCCAAGTGCTTCGACGAAAGCTCGTCCGCCTTTTTCGCAAGGCTGTCGGAAAGAACGTCGAGCCGCGACAGGAGCGCGGTTTCGCCCGCGGCTTTCGCGCCGGGAACGACCGACTTCAAGTCGATGACCGTTTTGCTCACCGCGCCGATGTACTTGTACGCCGCGGGAAGGATGTCCTTTGAAATCATCTCAAGCATCGTCTGCACCTCAATGTTCAGCACCTGCGCGTACTTTTCGAGCTTGATTTCGTAGTGGCTCTCCATTTCCGCCTTTGTGTACACGCCCATCTCGGTGAAGAGCCGAACGTTCTTCTCGTCGAGATAGTGCGCCACCGCGTCAGGCTCGGTCTTCAAGTTCAAAAGACCGCGCTTCGCCGCCTCGGAAAGCCAGCTCTCGTCGTAGCCGTTCCCGTTGAACACAATCCGCCAGTGCGCCTTCACCTCGCGCTCGATGAGCGCGTTGAGCGCGGCCTCGAAGTCGCCCGCCTTCTCAAGCTCGTCGGCGAACGCCTTGAGCGCGTAGGCCACAATCGCGTCGAGCGTGGTGTTCGGGCCGGCAATCGAGAGCGACGAGCCGCACGAGCGGAACTCGAACTTGTTCCCCGTGAACGCGAACGGCGACGTGCGGTTCCTGTCGGTGGAGTCCTTTGGAATCGGCGGAAGGACGCTCGCGCCAATCGTCATCTTGTCGGTCTTGTCGGGCGAGTAGGGCTTTCCGTCCTTTATCGCTTCCAAAACCTTGTAGAGCTCGTCGCCGAGGTAGACCGAGATGATTGCAGGCGGGGCCTCGTTCGCGCCGAGGCGGTGGTCGTTCCCCGCGCTCGCGACGGAGATTCTAAGCAAATCCTGGTTCTCGTCAACCGCCTTCAGAATCGCCGTCAGGAAGAGGAGGAACTGCGCGTTCGACTCGGGCGTGTTCCCCGGCTCAAGCAAATTCTCGCCCGCGTCCGTTGACATCGACCAGTTGTTGTGCTTTCCGCTCCCGTTCACGCCCGCGAACGGCTTTTCGTGGAGCAGGCACTCAAGCCCGTGCCGCTTGGCGACCTTCTTCATCACCTCCATCGTCAGCTGGTTCTGGTCAACGGAAAGGTTCGTCGTGGAGAAAATCGGCGCCATCTCGTGCTGCGCCGGGGCCACCTCGTTGTGCTCCGTCTTCGACAAAATCCCGTACTTCCAGAGCGTCTCGTTCAGGTCCTCCATGTACGTGACGATTCTCGGGTTGAGAGCGGCGAAGTACTGGTCGTCCATCTCCTGCCCCTTGCTCGGCTTCGCGCCGAAGAGCGTGCGCCCCGTCATGCGGAGGTCCTTTCGCTGCGAGTAGAGCGCGTGGTCAACGATGAAGTACTCCTGCTCGGGGCCCACGGTGGTGGCGACGTGCTTCACGTCCTTCCCGAAGAGCTTCAAAATCCGCTTCGCCTGCTTGTCGAGCGCCTCCATCGAGCGCAGGAGCGGCGTCTTCTTGTCGAGCGCCTCTCCCGTGTACGAGCAGAATGCCGTCGGGATGCACAGCGTGTGCTCCTTCACGAACGGGTACGACGTGGGGTCCCACACCGTGTAGCCGCGCGCCTCGAACGTGGCGCGGTGCCCGCCCGACGGGAACGAGCTTGCGTCAGGCTCGCCCTTCACCAGCTCCTTTCCGGAGAACGACATGATGACCGTGCCGTCGTCCTGCGGGTTGATGAAGCTGTCGTGCTTCTCCGCCGTGACTCCCGTGAGCGGCTGGAACCAGTGCGTGTAGTGCGTCGCGCCCTTCTCAATCGCCCATTCCTTCATCGCGTGCGCCACCACGTTCGCCACGTCGAGCTGGAGCGGCTCCCCGCCGTCGAGCGTCTTCTTGAGCGCCTTGAACGTCTCCTTGGGCAGGCGGTCCTTCATGACTTTCTGATTGAAAACCATGCTTCCAAAAAGTTCGGGTACGTTGGTCATATATTCCTCCAAAATGTGTCCAAAACGGAACGAAAGACGAAAAAAGGGCGATGTACAAAATCCACGTGAATTCGTACATCGCCCTTGATGTGATTCCCAGTGTAGAGCGTTTTTTGATTTGCGTCAAGCGGCTGCGGAAAATTTTCAAAATGCGCCCATCCCTACTTGTCTAAATACTTTTTTTTTGTACAGTATGGCAGATTGTTTTACGTTTTATGGAGGTAAACATGACACACTTTTTGAAAGCGGTGGCGGTGGCAGCCTCGCTTGCGATTTTGGGCGGAGCGTTTATGGCGTGTTCCGATGATGACGACGAGGACGATGAGCCTGTGCGCTACACCGTCACCTATGAAACGGAGCGCGGAGAAAAGCCCGCCACCAAAACGGTGGACTCTGGCTACGCGCTCACCGATGGCGACCTTCCCGCGCTTTCGGCGGAGGGATTTGACTTTTGTGGCTGGCACGAAGGAAGCGCGGACGGTTCACTCGTGGCATCGGGCTACAAGGTTACAAAAAATCTTACGCTTGTAGCAAAGTGGACTCAGCAAGAGGGTGTCTACACAATCACCTACAAGAACGGCGACGAGGTTCTCACAGGTCTTACCCCTGCCACCTACAAATCGAGCGACGGCACAGTAACGCTTCCAACGCCAACAAAAGAACACTACACATTCGGCGGCTGGTATGAAAGCGCGAGCGATCAGTCTGGCACGGCGGTCACTTCTTTTGAATCAAGCGACAAAGAAAACAAAATTTTCTACGCAAAATTCACGGAAATCACGCACACCGTCACGCTGAACATCGGCACGGACGAGAGCAATGTTGCGTTTGGAGCTAATGCCGACACGACAAAAACCGTTGGTGAAGCAACGGGCTGGCAGCTGCCGTCATTTACGGAGCTTGGAATCGCCGATTCGTGGAGCGACCATGTGCCGTATGGCTGGAGCACAACGAAGCAAACTGCCGTTTCCGCCGAGTCTGATGTCGAATATCAGGACAACGCGAAAGTGACTCCAACGGGCGATGTAACGCTCTATGTCCTTTGGAAGGAAGGTACTGCGGCAACATATTCGCTCAAATATCTGTTTGAGAAAGTTGACGGCGACGAGTATGAAGAAAATGAGAGCCTCAAACAGACACAGACAGGTTTGAGCGCGGCAGTAGGAGACACTATTACTATAAATTCGGAAACAGCTGACATTTCGGTGGAAGGATTTACGGTGCAGGAAGTTTCTGCCACAATCAGCAACAAAACAGGAACTGAAATCGAGGTCAAATACACGCGAAACAAGCACTCTGTCTCATACGGCGCAGGTGAGGGCGTAAGCGACGCAACTGGCATTCTTTCTAACACCACAGAAGTCAAATACGGTGCGACCGTCACGCTTGCAACACCGACGCGAACGGGGTACGATTTCGCCTCTTGGACAACAAGCGATGTTTTAATCTCGGACAACTCGTTTACCATGCCCGACAAAGATGTTGCGCTCACGGCGCAGTGGCAGATTAAGCAATTCGCTGTAACGCTGACTGGTGAAGGAATCACGGAGTCTTCGACAACAGTTGATTACAATTCTTCTTATTCAGCACCAGCAACTCCGACACGCACAGGCTACACATTCAGCAAATGGCAAAAAGATAATTCCGATGTCTCATTCCCGCTTACAATCACGGAAAATGTTACCTTGACCGCAACTTGGGAAATCAACAAGCACAAAGTCGCGATTGCAACTGCTGACAATGGCACAGTTACAGTCAAAAATGACACCGAGACGATTACAAGTAATTCAACTGAAATCGACTACGGAACAGAACTGACGATTGAACTTACTGCAAATGAAGGCTACACAGGTTCTGTCGTGGTAAAGAAAGGTGATGACGAAATTACCGTTACAGACAACAAATTCACCATGCCGGACAGCGATGTCACCGTTACGGCGACATTCAGCGCGAAAGCGGCAGAATACACCGTAAAGCACTTGTTCCAAAAAGTTAGCGGTGGCACGGGCGAAAACGATTATGAGGCAAAGAATGGCTATGCCGATGAAACAATGTCAGGAACTGTAGGCGAGCAAACTGTGGCAGAGGCAAAGGAGGTTGAAGGCTTTGAGGCGCAGACGATAACGCAACCGAAAATCGAAGCAAGCGGAACGGTAGTCACCGTAAAATACAACCGCAAGAACATTTCGCTCACCTTTGAACTTGATGGTGGCACAACAACTACGCAATTGACTGAAAACAAACTCACGGGATTGTACGGCGCGAATGTCGAAATTGCCGCTCCGACCAAAGAAGGCTACGCATTCACTTCTTGGAATCAAGCGTTGCCACAGACATTCCCTGCAAGCGATGCGACTTACACGGCTCAGTACGAAGAAATCACGCTGACCGTAAAGACGGGCGAAACTGCAATCACTGAAAGTTATGATTGGTCTGCTCCAACGGACGGCGAGGACACGCTTACTCTGGCGGCTGAATCACTTGATGGTGCGACCGTCGAATGGAGCGTAAAGACCAGTGACGATGGCGAGAGCGAGCTTGTTCAAATCAACGAGGGCGTTCTTTCGTTCAAAGATAACCAAACTCGTCCAACCGACGATGATGTTACCGTAAAAGTCACGGCGACTGCCTTAAAAGGCAACGGCTCAACGAGCAAAGAAGTCAGCATCGTAATCAAAATGGCCGAAGCATCTACTGGCGGTGGCTCTGGCGGTAACGACTAGTCACAATATAACCTACAACATCGTTCATCAGTAACGCATTTTTCGGGCGACATTCAATTTTTGGTGTCGTCCGATTTTTTTATCCAAATTTTGCTTTACAATAGAAGATTGAAACAAACTGTTTGCCATGAAAGATAGCGAACTCGGAACATATTTTTGTCCAAAGTGCTACGCGGTCGTTGTAGATTCTGATTTTTCGTGCAAGAATTGCAATGAAAGTCTTGTGGCAAATTAAAAAAATAACAAAAAAATCCTTTTTTAGAGATGGGCGGAATTTTTTTAGCACATCGTTTGATTTTCAATAAAAAAATCCGCTTTCTGTCAGTCATCTAAAAATCGATGGGCAGAAAGCGGAAACCGTGCTTTTTAGAAAATCAAACGCCGTTTTTTATTTTTCAATCGTAATCGACTGGTCGGCGGTAAAACTTTCATTTGGAGATAGCGTCAAAAGCGCACTTTTGTGTTCCCACGTGTGGTCGGTGTTTTCAGCATCGGCAGTTCCGTACCAGGGTTCAATGCAGTTAAATCCGTGTCCGTCTTTGCCGTCTGCGCCGTTTCCGCCTTGCCAAACCATAAGATACGGATAACCTTCGCAATTTACGCGAACGAGCGAATTGTCTTTTTTGTTTCTAAGTCCAACCCATTTTGACTTAAAAGCCGTAAAAAAATGCCCGTTTCCAAATCCGTCTTTTGAAATTGGAATTACGCCAGGATTTTTTTCGCCGTAGACTTCCGTTGTGGGAGCCGTTCCGTCAGAATCAGATTTGAGTTGCGCCGCGTCATTCAAAAGAACGCGCGTGAGTGGCTCTTTTTGTTCAAACTCATATTGATAATCGGCGTTCGTCGTGCCGTCCGCGTCGGTGTTGCGTGGGCAGCAAAATGCCGTGTGGCTTCCAAGCGAAAAAAGCATTTCTTCGCTATCGGTGTTCGTTACGCGCGTTGTAAAAATCAGCCCGTTTTGAGTGAGTTCGTAATGCGTTTCAAGGCGAAATTTCCACGGGAATTTGTCCGCCGTTTCCTCGCTTTCGGTCAAAAGAAAATCCGCACTCGTTTGCGTTTGTGCCGTGAGCGTGTGCATTAAATCGCGACTCATGCCGTTGTTCACAAGGTGGTATTCTTTTCCTTTCCAGGTATAAAATCCGTCGGCAATGCGTCCAACGTGCGGAAAAAGCACGGGCGCATGGTACTTCCAAACCGATTCAGGTCCTTCAAAAACGTATTGCGTTCCGTCAGAACTTCGGAGCGACGTGAGTTCCGCACCTTTTAACGAAATCGTCGCCGTAAATTGTTCATTTTTCAAAGTTATCTGTTCCATAAAAAAAGTGTAGCAAGAAATCTGCATTTTGAGAATTGGAATAAAAAACGTAACGAAAAATTAAATTTTTGAAAAACGGGTTGCTTAAATACTTTTTTTTTGTAGAGTACTTCTGCGTCAAAATTGGCGTAAGGAGTAATAAATGAAAAAATTTTTCACACTTTTGGCATCTCTTGTGATGGTGTTTGTAGTAAGTTCTGGATTTATTTCGTGCGCGGACGACGAAGAAGAAACGGTAATTGACGAAACGTTTACCATTCATGCGAGTACTTATCAGTATACGTCTTTTTCGCTTAATCGGACGGCAACTGTTTCCGTGAACGTGAACGTTACTTCCGGAAGTGGCGTTAGTGTTTACTTGTTTAATGACACGCAATTTGGGATTTATAAAATGGAGAGCGTATCGAAATTTCAATATTACACCGCGCTTTCAAGTGATACGCCTGTAACAACTTTGAAAAAGTCAGCCTCTCTTAATTCTGGAAATTGGCACATCGTAGTGCAAAATGCTTCCGATTCATCGCAGATTGCTTCTGTAAAAATCACGGCAGAGTAAATTTTTCAAAAGTTTTTTATTTTCAAAAAGGCGGTCATTTGACCGTCTTTTTTTTTGCGTTTAACGAAATTGTCAAACTCAAAAAAGCGTATCGCGTCTTTTTTTGAAAAACGGTACTATTTTTTTATGCTCGAAATCGAACTCAAAGCGCGGATTTTTGACCGCGAGGCACTTTTTTCAAAACTCAAAACGCTCGGAACATTTTTGGGAGAAATTCAAAAAGACGACGTGTATTACGGGCGGGAAAATCCGTATTTGCGCGCTCGAATCAGAACGCAAACGAAGATTTTAGAAGACTCGTCTGGAAAAAAAACAAAAAAAGTCGAGCGATTTTTTACGTACAAAAAAAAGGAAACGCGCGACAAAATCGAAGTGAACGACGAAAAAGAATGTTTGGTGAGCGACGACGAGCCGTTGCGCGCTTTTTTTGAAGACGTGGGGCTTTCGGTTGTGTTAAAAAAACAAAAAAACGTTTCTTCGTTTTTGGTGGACGACATTACGGCGGAACTTTGCTTTGTGCCTCCGCTTGGAGATTTTCTTGAACTCGAAATTCTTTCCAAAACTGACGACGAAAAATCCGTAAATGCGGCGCGAGCGCGACTTTTGAAGTTGCTCAAAAAACTCGAAATTCCTGAAAGCGACATCGAAAATCGCTATTATTCTGAACTTTTGAAAGAATTGGAAAAATCAAGGAGCGAACATGTTTGATAGAATTTTGTACAAAAGGCAAGCGTGGCAACAGTTTAAGGAGCGAATGGCTCTTCCGATTGTGTGTTCGGTTTTGCTTTGTGCTGTTGGACTTATTTGTGGAAGTGTTTGGATTGGAATGATGGTTTCAAACAAAATGCACTTTATGCCCGTTGCGTTTCTTTTGCTTTGTTCTGGATTGGGAGTGTATCAAATGGTTTTTTGCTACGTTTCTCTCAAAATGACGCGAACGCCAGAGCCTTTGCCGATGAGCGACATTTTGGTTGCCATAAAAGAGTATTGGCAAGACGGCATTTTGGGGATTTTGTATCAAATGTTGTGGATTTTTTTGTGGTCGCTTTTGTTTTTTATTCCTGGCATTGTAAAGACGTTTTCGTATTCGATGACGTTTTTTGTTCTTGTGGAAAATCCTGGAATCGGCGTAAAAAAAGCGATGGACATTTCAAAAATCCTCACAAATGGACACAAATCGGATTTATTTGTGATGAATCTTTCGTTTTGTGGCTGGATGATTTTGGCATATTTAACAGGCGGAATCGGCTTTCTTTTTTTGAATCCGTATATGCAGCTTTCGTTTGCAAACGCGTACAACGACTTAAAACGAATGGCTTTTCAAGACGGGCGTTTGACTCCCGCAGATTTTTCATAAAATCAAAAAATTAAGGAGAAAATTCGATGAAACAAAAAAATAAAAGCATATTTTTGATTTTTTTGATTTTGGCGGTGGCGATTTTCTTTTCTTTGTTGCTCAAAAATTGCACAAAAAACGTTGAAAGTCATTTTGAAACAAATTTCAGTTCGGGAAAAATCACCAAAAAATTCGGTTATTCGAGCGGAAAAAATCGCTTTTCATTGGCTTCGGATTACATTGCACTTCTCTACATTCAAGGCGTAATTCAAAAGGCGAATCGCGATTACAATCAAAAGTGGCTTTTGGAAACGATTGAAACGCTTTCGGAAGACAAAAAAAATCGAGGCATTCTTCTTTTTGTGGATTCGCCTGGTGGCACGGTTTACGAAAGCGACGAAGCGTATCTTGCGCTCCTTGATTACAAAAAACAAACGGGGCGACCGATTTACGCTTATTTTGCTTCTCTTGCGGCGAGTGGCGGGTATTACATCGCTTCGGCTGCGGATTACATTTTTGCGAATCGAAACACGCTCACGGGGTCCATTGGCGTAATTGCGGGGCAAAGCGTTGACGCAACGGAGCTCATGGAAAAAATCGGAATCAAAATGCGAACGTTCACGGCGGGGAGAAACAAAAATATGGGCGGTTTAGACCAGCCGCTCACCGCCGAGCAAGCGGACATAATGCAATCGATTGCCGACGACGCATACGAGCAATTTACACAAATCGTTTCGGATAGCAGAAATCTTCCGATTGAGCGCGTTCGAGAAATTGCCGACGGACGCATTTACACGGCGCGGCAGGCAAAAGAAAATCAACTCATCGACGAAATCGCTTCTTTTGAGGAGGCAAAAAACGCAATCGAAGACGATTTGGAAGAAACGCTCGATTTTATCGATTACAAATACGAATACAAAGAAACGCTCGCAGACATTTTTGGATTTGTGCGTTCTTTTTCAGAGCCTCCGCGGGCGGAAATTCGGCTTGAGTACCTGGCGCAGTAAAAAGGCAAAAAATGAAACCTACGTTTATTGAGTTTTTGAGAGAGCGTACAAAACGCGCCATTCCCGTGCTGTTCGACGGCGGAATGGGCACGATGATTCAGGCGGCGGGCGTGAGCGATTACGAAATCCCTGAAGATTTGTCCGTGGAAAATCCAAGCGTCATAAAAGAAATCCACGAAAAATACGTTCGCGCGGGGGCGAACGTGCTTACGGCAAACACGTTCGGAATCAATCCGCTCAAAATCGGCGGGAATCGGCATACCCTTGAAGAGTATATTTCCTCCGAGATGAAAATCCTCCGCGAGGTGATTTTGGAGGCGGAGGAGCGCGGGGACGAAAATCCGCATTACGCGGCGTGGGACACGGGGCAAATCGGGCGGCTTCTTGAGCCGATGGGCGACCTTTCGTTCGACGAGGCGTATGAGGCGTACAAGTTGGCGGCGACCACGGCGGAAAAATACGGCGCGGAGCTTGCCATCATTGAAACGATGAGCGACCTTTACGAAATGAAGGCGGCAATCCTTGCCGTGCGCGAGAACACGCGCCTTGCCGTTGTGGCAACGCCCACGTTCCAGGAGAACCTGCGCACGCTCACGGGTGCGGACGTTTTGACGTGCGTAACGTACCTTGAGTCGCTCCGCGTGGACGTGCTCGGCTTCAACTGCGGCGGCTCGCTTTCCGACGGGGAGGAGCTTTCGCGCCAATTCTGCGCGTACAGCCACACGCCCGTGCTCGTGCAGCCCAACGCGGGAATCCCCACCGTAATCGGCGGGCGCGCCGTGTTCCCTGCGGCGGCAGGAGAATTTGCGCAGAGCCAGCGCACCAACCGTGCAACGGGCGCGTCGCTCCTTGGCGGCTGCTGTGGCACGACTCCCGCGCACATCAAGGCAATGGCGGACGCGCTCGCAGAATCGGCGGGCGGCACGGGCGAACCACGCACACGGGCGCACTTTGAGCATATCGAAAAAAAGCCCGCCTTGCGCGGAATCCCTGCCACGGACGCGGTTCGTGCGGACGCGCTTTTGGAGCAAAACCTCGGCGACGCGGAAAATCCTGCAACAAAGATTCCTGCTACGGATTTTTCCGACACGGGGCTTAAGCCCCGTGCTGACAGAGTTTCCCCCAGCACGGCGGGCGCGGATTCGCGCACGTTCATCTGCTCGTACAATTCCACGGTGCAAATCGGCGGGGCGGCGGGGCCGCAGATTGTGGGCGAGCGCATAAATCCCACGGGAAAGAAAAAGGTCAAGGCGGCGCTCCAGGCGCACGACATGGAATTTTTGCTCTCGGAGGCGGAGGCGCAGGTGAACGCGGGGGCGCAAATCCTTGACGTGAACGTGGGGCTTCCGGGGATTGACGAGGCGCAGACGATGGTGGACGCGGTGCGCACGATTCAGGCGGCGTTCAGCGTGCCGCTCCAACTTGACTCAAGCGAGCCTGTCGTGCTTGAGAAGGGGCTTCGCTACTACAACGGAAAGCCGCTCGTGAACAGCGTGAACGGCAAGCGCGAGGTGATGGACGCGGTGCTCCCGATTGTCGCTCACTACGGCGGCGCGGTGGTTGCGCTCTGCATTGACGAGGCGGGGATTGCGCCCACGGCGGAGGGGCGGTGCGCCGTGGCGCGCAAAATCATCGCGGAGGCGGCAAAGTACGGCATTCCCGTGCGCGACATCGTGGTGGACACGCTCACGCTCACCGTTTCAAGCCAGCAAAAGGAAGCGATGGAAACGTGCCGCGCAATCGAAATCCTCCGCTCTGAATACGGTTCTCAAGGGTTGCAGTTCATCCTCGGCGTGTCAAACATTTCGTTCGGGCTGCCCCGGCGCGACATCGTAAACTCGCGCTTTTTTATGGCTGCTCTTTACGCGGGGCTTTCGGCGTGTATCATAAATCCGCTCTCCGAGCCGATGATGGAAACGTACCGCGCGTACCGCGCGCTTGCGGGCTTTGACGAGAACTGCCTTGAGTTCATCGACACGTACACGGGGACGAGTGCGCCTGTGTACGGGCTTTCTGCGGAGGCGGCGGGCGCGGCAAAGGCGGGCGGCGGCTCTCAAAAGCCCGCTCGCACGGTGGAGAACACGGCTTCTTCGCTTCCTGCGGATTTGTCGGCGGACGAGAAGTCGCTCATCGACGCAATCTGCAAGGGGTTCAAGGATTCCTCGCCCGGCGCGACGCGCGCGCTCCTTGGCGCGGGGAAAAAGCCCGTGGACATCATCGACCGCTGCATTGTCCCCGCGCTCGACCTTGTGGGAAAGGACTTTGAGGTGGGGCGCAAGTTCCTCCCGCAGCTCCTCCTTGCGGCGGACACGGTTTCCGCGTCGTTCGCGGTCATAAAGGCGCACCTTGAAGAAAGCGGCGCGAAGGCGGAGGAAAAGGGCACGATTGTCATTGCGACGGTGCACGGCGACATTCACGACATCGGAAAGAACATCGTCAAGGCGATGCTCGAAAACTACGGCTACACCGTCATCGATTTGGGAAAAAACGTGCCTGCCGAAACGGTGGTGCGCACGGTGATTGAAAACGACATTAAGCTCGTGGGGCTTTCTGCGCTGATGACGACCACGGTGGCGAGCATGGAGGAGACAATCAGGCAGCTCCGCGCGGAAACGGAAAAAATCGGGCGAAGCGTAAAAATAATCGCGGGCGGTGCCGTTTTGACGGAAGACTACGCCACCAAAATCGGCGCGGACTACTTTGGCAAGGATGCCATGGCAAGCGTGGCAATCGCAAAGGAAGTGTTTGGAAAATGAAAAAATGACGGCGCATTTTTTCATTTTCTGCGAGAATTTTCCGCTTTGCGGAAAATTCTCGGGCGACGGGCGGTGGGCAGCGGGGAACGCGCTCTCGGAAAAATCAAAAATCTTTGCAGGAAATTACGGAGTTTGCTATACTTATTTTCATGCAAGAAAAAAACGAAAGTGGCGGATTTTGGGGCTTTGTGCAAGAAAAAGGGCTTTTTATTGCAATTTGGGTAGTTTGCTTCATCATCGTTTCCGTTATTTTTCTTGTGAAACTCGACGACATAAAAACGAATCTAAAAAACACGCGCTTTTTTGAGCGGATTTTTGGAAGCACGCCCGCATTTATCGAAAATCACGTTGACAAAAACGAACAATTCAAAAGCGACCTCGGCGAGGACGAAACGGTTATCACCGTAAACGGAATCGCCTCTCGCTCCGACACTTCTTCTCAAATGCAATCTGCTTCGATTTGGAGTCAAGCAAACGGCAACGGAGCAATTCCAGAAGAATCAAAAAGCGAGGCAGATTTTTCTGGAGCGGATTCTTCGATTTTGGAAACGACGGAAACAGATGAAAGCCGTGAAGAGCGAAATGGCGAAAATTCCGCGTCGATTTCCTACGAAGAAGATGCATCTGGAGAAGGTTTGAATCGCGCGGAAGAAACGACTTCTTTTACGCCGCAATCGCTTCCCGTAAGCGCAAACGACACCGCGCTTTCGCGGGAAGAAAGTCCCGTTTTTGAGCAAACGGTAGAAACCGCCACGGTGCGATTGTGGTTTGTGGCGGTTGACGCAGACGGCAGAATTGCGCGGAAACTCTGCACTCGAAAAATCATTCGCACAACTTCTCCGCTCACAAACAATATCAAATTGCTTTTGCAAGGACCAAATTCGGCGGAACTCGATTCTGGTTGCATGTCGCTCATTCCCGAAGGTACGCGACTTTTGACTGCGCTTGTAAAAGACGGCGTTGCGTATTTGAATTTTAGCGAGGAATTTGAAACGAATCGAATTGGCGCGGAAGGGTATCTTGCGCAGTTGCAACAAATCGTTTTTACGTCCACCGAATTCGCCACGGTAAAAAGCGTACAAATCCTCATCGACGGAAAGAAAAAAGAAAAAATCGGCGACGGAGTGTGGATTGGCTCTCCCATTTCCCGCGCCGATTTTCCAAATTAACGGTCGTTGAGGCTCTCGAAATGACCGCCTTTGGAGGGTTCGACTGGCTCAACTTCCAAACTGACGCAGTTTGGTTTACTCAATCACCAAAAACGAATTTACAATCGAATCAAAATACGCTTTGTTTTTTGAATACGCCGACTCTTCCGAGGTGAGCGAAAAAATCACCGTTGAACCGTCGGCTCGTTTTGCAAGGATTTTTTTGTCTATCTGAAATTCTCCCGTTTCCGAATCAAAAAATCGTTGCGACACAACGGTTCGCTCGCCTTTTTTTTCAACGTTCAATGAAGCAAAAACGGGATAAGAGCAATCCGAGCCAAGGCGCAACATTCGGAGCAACCGATTTTCCATTTCTTCGGGAACGGTTACTTGGCTTGCCGTAACCATTGCCACGCTTGAAATCATCCAAACCAAAGGCGATTTTTGCTCCCATTGAGAATCGAGCGAAAACTCAAAAGTGTCGCAGTCGATTTTTTGCGTTTGCTTTGAAAGTTTTTTGTTGATTTTGAGATTTTGCGTTTTTTTGGCTTTTTGGGGAATTCCTGAAAACGAATTGAACGACGCATCTTGCGCGGAACGCAGTTTTCCTTCGGTAACGAGTTCCAGCGCGATTTTTCCGTCGATTGTGGAAATCGAACGCAAATTCAAAACGGGAACGAGCGGGTCGTACACAAATTTCACGCGCCCGCCAAACTGCTCGTAATCGCCCGTTATTTCCGTTGTTTCAAAAATGTTTCCCGCTCGCTCTCGGCGCGGGAACAGTTCGTACAAAAAATCGTGCAAATAATTTATAATCGCCGTTTCTTCTTCGCTTCTTGGAAGCGGTTCGACTTTTTCGCCCGTAAACTCGACTGCGCCGATTTTTTCAGAATCAATCGTCACAAGCACAAGAAACGAAAGCGCGGGAAGTCGTTTTTTTGAATCCGCGGGAGCAAAATAGCGCACGCCGTACGTCGCTTCGTCATAAAAAATGAGTCCGATGTACGATTCTCTCGAAAACGAGTGGTCGCGATAGTAGACAAACTCGCCTGACGAATCCGAAATGAGCGGCGTAACGCCTGGAATCGCAAAACAGAGCGAAGCCAAAAGAAAAAGTGAAAAAGCGATGATAGTTTTTTTGAAAAAAGTCATTTTGCGTCCTTCAAACTAAAAGTTTTGTAGAGATTATACTATTTTGTTTAGAAATTGCCACTGCCATATCGAATAAAGCGGCTCGAACGGCGAAGTTACGTTTTTTAGGTGGTTTCGACAGACTCAACCACCGAGTTTTTTGAAACCACGGATTCGCTAACACCTCCAAAAAAAATACTTGCGAGAATACTTTTTTTTTGTAGAGTTTTTATATTTCCGCAAGACGGGAAGGAGGATTTTATGAAAAATTTTTTCAAAATAATGATGGCGATTTTTATTGCAGTTGCAGGGTTCGGTTTTGCTTCTTGCTCCGATGACGATGAGTCTGAAACTCTTGTGACGAAATATACATATAATTTAACTGCCAACGCAAATTATTATCGTGTAAATGAATTTAAATGCGTGGATAACGGCGATAAAACATACAATGTAAAATCAGAGATACAGCATTATTTTAATAAAACAAAATATTCTGCCTATTCAAGCAATGGAGGTGGGCTTATTCATTTAGTAGAGGGGAAAGCGGTTACAGCAACAACATCAAAAAGCTATACGCAATCAAAAGCTACAACTGCAACGGCAAAAAATTCTGCAGGCGAAATCGTAGCAACATTCAATATTCCCGCTGGAATGTCGTATACTGTGTGCTATTACGAATAAAAATGCCGAAAGCGTCAAAAAGTGGTGGTTTCGACAGACTCAACCACCGCTTTCAGCGTACACGGCGATTGAGTTTATCCGTTGAGTTTTGCAAGTTCCGCCTTGACGAATTCTTCCGCCTTTTTCGCGGCTTCCGTGGCGGGAAAAAGCTCGGCTTCGCTCGCACTTCGCGGCTTGAATTCCACATTCGGGAGATTTTTGTCGCCCACCGTGATTC
>CALFJF010000033.1 GCA_937877535.1 uncultured Treponema sp. | reverse complement strand
CATTCGGGTCAATCGTACAGAAAGGATAATTTTCGGCAGGAGCCGGAGATTTTGTAAGAGCCGAAAAAATAGTAGACTTACCCACATTCGGCAAGCCCACGATACCACAAGTCAATTTCATGTTTCCCTCGATTTTTTTCTATTTTTGCCCGCGATTTTTGATTTTGCGAGCATCGTTTTGAAAGACTTGATTATATCGAACTCTTTTTCCTTGCGCTATCGCACAAATTTTCAAAAAGTGGTATCGTTTTTTTGTTTGATTTCAAAAACTGGAGGAATCACAATGGCATTCGGTCTTAATTTATATCCAATCACGTATATCGCGCGCTATAATTCTGACACGGCATCTTGGGACGAGGAGTGGTTTCAAGCGGACTGCGTTACGTATAGCGAACTTTTGGCGATGAGCGAAGACGAGCGCAAAAAGGTACTCGACAATCGTAATCAGATGGGAATCCCCGCCGTAAGTTACACGAGTCAGTACGCATACGGCTGTTTTGAGGGAATGAAAGGTTTTCCCACCAAAGACGGCGGAGTGGCGATTTTCCGTCCCGAAGAAAACGCGGCACGATTTGCAAACAGCATGAAAGGTTTGTACTGTCCCGTTTTTCCGCCAGAGCAGTATGTAAAAGCGAGCATTGAATTTGTGAAGCGCAACGCGGCTTTGGGATACGTTCCCGCCTACAACGCGGATTGGGAAGCGGAAGATTACGCGAACGCCGATAGCATTTATATGCGTCCGTTTATGAACAGCGAGGGAGCGATTGGCGTTGGCTGCGCAAAACAACCGTATGTGGTGATTTGCGCAACAACGGTGAGCGCGTACTTTAAGCCAGGTCTTGATGGCGCGATTATCACGAACAGAATCCGCGCCACGCCACACGGCACGGGCTACATTAAATGCGCGTCGAATTACGTTATCAGTGCGCTTGCAAAGCACGAGGCGGAGGCTGCGGGCTACGTGGAATGTGTGTATTTGGACGCAGTGGAACACAAATATTTTCAAGAAGGTTCGAGTTGCAATGTCTTTTTTGTGATGAAAGACGGAACACTCGTAACGCCTGAACTTGGCGACACGATTCTCCCTGGCATTACGCGAAAATCAGTAATTGCGCTGGCAAAAGAAGAGGGAATCAAAGTCGAAGAGCGTCCTGTGAGCGTGGACGAGGTGTTTGAAAACGGCACAGAGTTCTTTGTAACTGGCACGGCTGCTGGAATTAGTCCAATGTCGTCATTGACCGACCTTTCTGGCAAAAAAGTCGTGTTCGGCGATGGAAAAGAAGGACCTGTGGCGCACAAATTGCAACATTTGCTCAAAGGGCGGCAATACGGGCTTTTGAAAGACCCGAACAACTGGAACACCGTGGTCATCGCAGGAAAATAACAAAAATCAAAAAAATTGTTGGTGAACAAAGGAAATCAAGGGGCTTTTGCCCCTTGTTCACATTTTTGCGTTTGACAAAAAATCAATAGACTCAAAACGTGTAAAGCAAAAATCAAAAATTCAAAAAGGAGAAAAAATGCACATATACAGAATTGAAGGCGGAATCCCGATTCGCGGAACGATTGCCGCCAGCGGAAACAAAAATGCGGCGTTGCCGTGCATTGCTGCCGCGCTCCTTTCAGAAGAAGCGGTGATTTTGCGAAATATCCCCGAAATTGAGGATACAAATGTAATGCTTTTGATTTTGCAATCGTTGGGCGCGAGCGTTGAAAAAATCGGGTCGCACGATTGGAAAATCGAATCGGCAAATGTACACTCCTCGGACATTCCCGCGACTTTAAGCAAAAAAATCCGCGCGTCAATCTTGTTCGCGGGGCCCTTAGTCGCGCGCACGG
>CALFJF010000032.1 GCA_937877535.1 uncultured Treponema sp. | reverse complement strand
TTCTTCGGCTTTTTGCGCTGCCGCTTTTTCTTCGGCGAATTTCTGTTCTGCCGCGCGATATTCATTTGCTAATTTTTCCACGGCTTCTGTATCAGAGCGCACTCGATTGTCGGCGGCAATATATGCCGCAAGTTCCGCCGCTCGTTTTTCCGCTTCAAGTTTCTGCGCTTCTTCTTCCGCCTTCGCTTTTTCTGCCGCAGCTTTCTCCGCTTCGAGTTTCTGCGCTTCTTCTTTCGCTTTCGCCTTTTCTGCCGCTTTCTCGGCTTCGAGTTTCTGCGCTTCTTCTTCCGCTTTGGCTTTTTCCGCCGCCGCTTTTTCAACTTCAAGCGTTCGTGCCTCTTCCGCGGCTTTTTTTGCTTTTTCGGCTTCGGCGCGAATGGCGGCAGCGGTTGCTATTGTTCGCTCGGCAACGTCAAGGGCGGCGGCGGTGGCTTCTTGCAATTCTGCAAGTTTTGCCTCCTCGCTTTCCGTAATCGCGGCAAGTTCCAATTCCGACGGAACGTGTCCACCAAGAGCGTCAATGCGCGCAAGGAACTCCGCTTCTGCCGCTCCCAATTTTTCGGCGTGTTCGAGCGCGAGCGTTTCAAACTCCGTTCGCTCGCCAAGACGCGCCTTTATTTCGGAAACTTTTGCAGAAAGAGCCGACGACAAATGGCGCGTGCGCTCGCAAAAATCCGCCGCAAGAGATTCCAATTTTTCGCGCCTGTAAGATTCTTTTGAAGACAGTTTTTCGGACGTTTCACGCGCGACAGTCGATATTTTTTCCTCAACAGAAACGGTGATTGAAACGGTTTCTTCTTCAATGCTCTTTTTTATTTCCTCGATTTTTTCGCTCGAAGACGAATATTCTTGCGCTTTTTTTGAAAAGTCATTGAGCGCGTTTTTGAGCAACGTTTCAACGAAATTCCGAAAATTCTCGATTTCAGGCGAATCTTCAAAACGAGAAGAAATCTCCGCCTCGAATTTTTTGCTTTTTTCGTGCAACGCACTCATTTTGTGCCTAAAAAACATTAGCGCGCGGTCAATTTCCGCTTTTCGGTTTTCCGCTGTCGCTTTTTCTTCCTCCGCTCGCTTTTTGTCAGAATCCGCGCCCTCCAAAAGCCGTTTTTCAAGCGAAGAAAGCCGCTCGGCAAGCGACGAAGAAAGAGCCGTGAGCCGCGATTGGAATTTTGAAAGCAAATTTTCCGCGAGCGGACGCGACTCGCCAGAAAATTGCGCCACGCTGTCAGAAATAACGGAAGAAATCGAAAGAATGCGCTCTCCGAGATTCGCGCGAGCCTCGCGCAACGCCTTACGCTCCGCGTCGTTATTCCCGCCCTTTTGCAGAGCCGCAAGCGCACTTTCTGCAACGGAATCCGCGTCAATGTTCAGTGCGGCAATGCGTTGCTCAAAATCCGCGCACATTGAATCAAGTTTTTCAATGTCGCCCGTCTGCCTTTGATACAATTCGTTTTCCGAAGTCTCAAATGATTGCGGAGGATTTTCCGCTTTTTCTTCACTTGAATCCGCCACTTCCGATTCGAGTTCCGATTTTTCGCCGGCGATTTCCGAAGAAATCTCTTCCGATTCCGATTTTCGCGCGTTTTTTCTCGTCTGCGACGGAAGAGTCGGTGCGCCTTCGGGAAGCGTGAGTTTTAGCGGCAACCCGTGGCGCATTACCGTTTGTCGTAGAAAAAGGTTCACCGCAGAATCAAAAGTAAGTCCTAGTTGGTCAAATATATCACTTGCGTTTCCAACAAGATTTTCGTCTGATTTGAATTTGAATGACTTTGCCATAAAAAAGAGTATACCAGAAAACGCACAAAATTTGGTAGAATATAATCATGATTGGAATTTTTGTAAACGCGCTTTGTACGTTGCTCGGCGGGATTTTTGGGACTTTGCTTTCAAAAAAAATTTCACATTCTTTTTTTGAAAAACTCAACAACGTTTTTGGAATTTGCTCGATTGGAATGGGCGTTTGGTCGGTCGCACTGATGAAAAACATGACTCCTGTGATTTTTTCATTGATTTTTGGAAGCGCAATCGGTTCGATTTTTTCGCTCGAAAAACGTTTTTCTGAAGGCGGACGGATTCTTCAAAAACCGCTCTCAAAATTTTCAAAAAAGAGCGAAGACGATTCGCTTTTAGTAACAACGCTCGTGCTTTTTTGCGCAAGCGCGACAGGCATTTACGGTTGCCTTGACGCGGGAATGAGCGGAAATTGCTCGATTTTGCTTTCAAAATCGGTTCTTGATTTTTTTACAGCAATCATTTTTGCCTGTTCGCTCGGCGCTGTTGTGTCGGCGGTCGCATGTGTGCAAATCGCAGTTTTTATCCCGCTTTTTTTCCTCGCAAGGCTCATTGTCCCGCTCACAAACGAGTCAATGATTTTGGATTTTAAGGCGTGTGGCGGTTTTATTTTAATCGCAACGGGATTTAGAATCGCAAAAATTCGAGAGTTTTCAATCGCCGACATGATTCCTTCGATGATTTTTGTTATGCCATGCAGTTATCTGTGGACACACTTCATCGAGCCGCTCCTTGTCTAAAAACAAGAAACTCGTAAAAGCGACAAAAAAATCCCGCCAAAGAAATTTTCTCTCTGGCGGGATTTTTGTCGGTGGTTGAGTTAGTCGAAACCACCGACAAACGAGGTCATTTCGACAATCTCAATGACCTCAAGAATCTTACACTACGCATTCAAGCGTTTTTCCAAATCATCCAAGCACTCGCTGAGTTCTTTTGGCAAGTGTGAGCCGAATTTTGGATAGTGGTTTTCGCGGATGTCTTTGACTTCCTTGAGCCAGCCTTCCTTGTCAACCTTTGTGATTTCAGGAAGAGTCTTTTTGTAGTAGTCAGCCAATCCGTCTGTGTTGATTGCTCCGTCTTTTGGCATGAAGCCGATTGGCGTGTCAACGAAGTTGTCTTTTCCGTCACAGCGGTCGAAAATCCATGCGAGGACGCGACTGTTGTCGCCGTAGCCCGGCCACATGAAGCCGCCCGGCAGGTCAGCGTTGTTCTCGTCCTTGCGGAACCAGTTGACGTAGAAGATTTTAGGCAGCTTGTCCTGGTCCTTCGCGGCTTTGCCCACGTCAATCCAGTGCTGGAAGTAGTCGCCCATGTTGTAGCCGCAGAACGGCAGGATTGCGAACGGGTCGCGGCGGATTTTGCCGACCTGTGAGGCATCAATCGTGCTAGCGGCGGTAATCTCCGAGCCGACGATTGAGCCCAAGAACACGCCGTGGTTCCAGTTGCGGCTCTGGTGTACGAGCGGAACGGTTGACGGGCGGCGGCCGCCGAAGAGGATTGCGCTAATCGGTACGCCTTTCGGGTCTTCCCACTCAGGGGCGATACAGGGGCACTGCTTTGCAGGCGCGGTAAAGCGGGCGTTCGGGTGAGCGAACTCCTCGCCCTTCGGTGACTTGTCTTTCGGAAGCGCGTCACGGGTAACGCCTTTCCAGTCAACAAGCTTGCCCTTTGCAGGATAGCCGATGCCTTCCCACCACACGTCTCCGTCTTCGGTAAGTGCACAGTTGGTGTAAATCGTGTTCTTCTCGGCAGAAATCATTGCATTCTTGTTGCTCTCCGCTGAGGTTCCCGGCGCAACGCCGAAGAAGCCTGCCTCCGGGTTGATTGCGTAGAGGCGGCCGTCCTCGCCGAACTTCATCCACGCGATGTCGTCGCCGATGGTCTCGACCTTCCAGCCCGGGATGGTCGGGATGAGCATGGCAAGGTTCGTCTTGCCGCAGGCTGACGGGAACGCACCGGTCACGTACTTGACCTCGCCCTTCGGATTGGTCAGCTTGAGGATGAGCATGTGCTCTGCAAGCCAGCCTTCGTCGCGGGCAAGCACGGTGGCGATGCGGAGCGCGAAACACTTCTTTCCGAGCAGGGCGTTTCCGCCGTAGCCTGAGCCGTAAGACCAAATCAGGCGCTCCTCGGGGAACTGCGTGATGTACTTGTGCTCGACGTCGGCGCATGGCCAGATGCCGTTGTCTTTCTCGCCGTTGTTGAGCGGCTT
>CALFJF010000031.1 GCA_937877535.1 uncultured Treponema sp. | reverse complement strand
GAGCTTCCGGTGCCTTAATCGTGATGCTGTACGGTTCGCTCTTTACGCCGCCTGCGGTGGCAAACACTTTTACCACGGTGTCTTCCTCAACAGTTCCTGCCGTCACTTTGCCGTTTTCTACCGTTGCCGCGGTGGTCGCGCTCGTGCCGTCCGCAGCAGTAATCGACCATGTGACGGTTTTGCTCGTCGCGTTGCCGGGCGTTACCGTTGCGGTGAGCGTGGTGCTCGCGCCTTTTTCAAGTTCGGTCACATTGTCTGCGCTTGAAACCGTTACGCCCGTAACGGGAACTTCGCTCGCCGTCGCATTCATCACCAGAAGCGAAATCTGCCCGAAGTCGATTTTTGCACCGTCGGTTGCGTCCGCGTTCTTGTCGCTTGTGATTTTGATTGTCGCCTTTTTCCCTTTCGCGATTTCAATGTCGCCCAAATCCGCTTCCGCAAGTTTCCATGCCTTTGTCGTACTTGAAGAATACTGCACGCCCGTCGCCTTTGAAACGTCGTCAACATAGCAAGTGATTCCCGTCGGTGATTTTCCGCCCGAAGTGATTGCTGAAATCTTCTTGAGCTTTATGTCCTTGAGTGCCGTAATCGTGAACGAAACGGAGGCAAACGCGTTGTGCGAAGTCGCGTCGTATTTGAACGCGCCCGTAGTCTGCTCTTCAAGCGTTGCTTCCGCAACACCGTTGTTATTAAGTTTTACATCCCACTGTGAGTGCGTCAGCTGGCTGTCAAGTGTCCAAGTAAGGTCTGATGCAGTAACAAGGCTCGTATTAGAAACCTCTGCCTTCCAGTCCGGCGTTACCTTCGATGAGTTACTGCTGTAACTTGACAGCGTAAGATACTTGACTGTGGCAAGGTCGTCAGAACCTCCCTTATCGGTAGTAACCACTAAATGAACGCCGACCCTTCCGCGACAGAAAGTCGGCGTTGTGTTAAACGGTGGTTTCGACAGGCTTAACCACCGAAGTTTCTGGGCATTGAGCCTGTCGAAATGCCAGCCCACGGATAACGCGGTGGTTTTGACCTGTCTGCCTGACCTGTCGGATGGACAGGTCAGGCAGACACAACTCAACGACCGTGCCAGACGTGACTCAACGCTCCAAGAAAGAATTCATCTTGGCGCGATTTTGTTCCAGGCGATGAGTTCGGGATGGTACTCAAAGTGCATTGTGTCCCAAACTGCCCATTTTCCGCCCCAAATAAAGCCTTCGCTTTCAAAAATCTCAACTACGGATTGTGGCGGTGACCAGCGTTCGTTCAAAGGAGTGAGCATCCAATTTTCGCCGCGCTTTTCTTTTGCCCAATTCCAGTACGTTTCTTTTCCGTAGAGCCGTTTTGGAAGCACGTCAATCGCAATTCCGTAAGAATGAAACGATTTTCTGCTTGTGCCAGCAATTTGTCGCCAATAATAAGCGTCTGCACTTGTGAGCGTGTCTATGAACGATTTTACCGCTTCGTCGTCTTTTTTTGAAAGAATCCGTTTTTCTACGCGAGAAAGAGCGGGGGCAATTCGCTCGTGGACTTTTGTGTTTTTTCCAAGAAAAGTCGTTTTTACAATATGCCGCTCAATTTCGCGCTCGCTCCAAGCGTCGTACAAAAAATCAAAAAAGAACATCGGACTTCCCGCTTTTTCTTGCCGAGATTGCGTTGAGCCGAATTTTCGCATTCGCTCGATTTCTTCTTTGGAAAAATTCGCGGGGTCTCGAAGCGTTTTGTCGTAATGATACAAAAGCGACCACCATTTTTCTTTGTGCGAGAGTTCCGATTCGGGAAGCATTTTTCCGTTTGCCCAATAAAAAACTGCCGTTTTATCTTCTTTTTTTTCAGATTTTGACGGAATCGAAAGAAACAGTTTCCAATCGTTTTTTTCTTCGTCCCATTTTTTTGAAAACGAAACGTCGGGATAGCATTTTTCAAAAAGCAAAAGGTCGCTTGGCGCATGGTGCGCAGGCGATGACGAAACGTTTGACGCAAAAATGAACGGAACTGAGAAAAAAACAAAAATCGAAAAAAGTGTTTTCAAACGCATTTTTATAAAAAAAATCAAAAATCAGAGATTTTCAAGAGAAGACATCGCTGCGTCCAAAAATGGACTTTCCACGCACTCAATTTCGCCCTCGTCCACGGCACGAGAAATTTCTTCGGAAATCGGAATGCGAGCAAGAAGCGGAATGCCAAAATCACGCGCGATTTTTTCTATGTTGCTTTGTCCGTAAAGATGAATTTCTTTTTTGCAATCGGGGCAACGAACAAAACTCATATTTTCCACAAGTCCCAAAATCGGAATGTTCATCAATTCTGCCATTTTGACCGCTTTTTCCACGATTACGCGAACGAGTCCTTGCGGACTTGAAACAACGATGATTCCGTCAATCGGCAGCGACTGAAAAACGGTGAGCGGAACGTCGCCTGTTCCAGGAGGCATATCCACAAACATAAAATCAACGTTTTCCCAAAGTGCGTCGCGCCAAAATTGCAAAACCGTTCCAGAAATCAAAGAACCGCGCCAAATAACAGGGTCGTTGTTGTGTTCCAAAATGACGTTCATGCTCATAATTTGAATTCCAGATTCCGTTTTAACGGGGAGGATTTCGCCGTTTTTTCCCGCAAGCACGCGCTCGTCTCCAACTCCAAAACTCGTTGGAATCGAAGGACCTGTAATGTCTGCGTCCAAAATCGCCGTTTTGAATCCTTTTTTGCTCATTTTTGCCGCAAGAAGCGACGTTACGAGCGATTTTCCGACTCCGCCTTTGCCGCTTACAACCGCAATGACTTTTTTTACAGAACTCCCTTCTCGAAGCGACGCTTTTATGTCTTTTTTTTCGCACGCGCTCGAACACGACGAGCAGTTGTGCGTGCAATTTTCCTCTGCCATTTTTGTACCTCTTAAAAAAAAATCATACCACATTTCCAAATATTTTTGGAGAAAAACGCACACTCGTTTTCAAACTGAGCGATTTTTCTGTGCCGATAATTTTTTTATGGAAGAAAAAACATACTCGGCGGCGATAATCGGAACGGGGCGAATTGGATTTTCGCTTGGTCTTGACGAAAAACGAGAACAGCCCGCAAGTCACACGATGGCGATTCTTGAAAACAAGCGGATTTTTTTGGAATCGGCGGCGGATACAAACGCGGAAAATCTTGAAAAATGGAAAAATTACGTTCTCTCAAAAAATCCTTCTGTAAAAATCTACAAAACAAGTTTGGAACTGTTTTCCGCGCACGTTCCAGACATCGTTGTGGTTTCCGTAAATGAAGACGCGCATTTAGAAGAATGTCTTTGTGCCATAAACGCTCGCCCGCGCCTTGTGATTCTTGAAAAACCTGTTGCGCTGAACTCGCTTGAAGCACAAAAAATCGAGCAAGCGGCAAAAGAAAAAAATGTTCCCGTAATGGTGAACCACGAGCGGCGATTTTCGGCGGATTATCGAGCGGCAAAGGATTTTC
Organism: uncultured Treponema sp.; assembly: GCA_937877535.1. Taxonomy (GTDB): domain Bacteria; phylum Spirochaetota; class Spirochaetia; order Treponematales; family Treponemataceae; genus Treponema_D. Next base: position 13,915 of record CALFJF010000031.1, on the reverse strand, counting down.
TTTCAAAAATCGGGGAAATCCAAAGCGTTCGCGCTTCTCTTTGTTCGGGACTTCGAGTTTGGGCAAAAGAGTTTGAAAATGACGGCGCGTATTCGCTTTTGCACGACGGCACGCATCTTGTTGACATTGTTCACTTTTTGCTCGGAGTCGATTTGTCAAAAGAAACGCCCGTTGTAACGGGAATCGTTCGCGACGAAAAAGGAATCGTTCGCAATTTTTCCGCTCATTACCAAACTGAAAAAATCAGCGAAATTCAATTTTCGATGAGCGGCAGAAGTCGATTTTTTTCGTTCGACGTGGAAATTCTTGGAACAATCGGAAAAATCTGCATTGGAAACGGCTACGCCAAATTCTACGAGCGCAAAGAATCAAAACTCTACACGGGATTTTATTCGCTCGAAAGCGTCGAGTTGCCGCTTCCAAAAAAGACGGGGTATTTTTCTGGAATGATTCAAAATGCCGTGGATTTTCTTGATGGCACGTCGGCTCTTGGCTCAACGCTTCAAGATGCAACAAAAGACTTGCTCGTTTTGGAAGCAATAAAAGCGCATTTTTGATGAGTAAAATTGTGTTCTACTACAAAAAAAATCGGTGGTGGTGTAAAATGAGAAACCTTATTTTTGGAGGAAAAAATGAAAAAGGTTTGCGTTGCGCTCGCGTGCGTTTTGGCTGCGGGCGCGATTTTATCTTCTTGTAAAGGAAAAAAGGTCGCAAATACGCGCGAAGCGTTTACTCCCACGGAAAATTGGAATCTGTACGTTCCTGGAAGCAACAACGCAGGCGATGTGCGAGACGACCTTGCAAAATCGGGCTGGCTTACGGGCGACCGCTACGAAAAGCATTTTACGCTCATCGATTCTGACGAAGGCGGAAAACTGTTAAAACTCAATACGCTTGACGGAGTGAACGACGCGCTCGTTTTGCCGCTTTCTGGAAACGAAAAGCGAGTTTCGCTCGTGTTCAAAGCGCAAGGCGCGGTTGACCCCGACAAAACGTCCACGCCGTTTGGAATCCTTTTTGGCTTTGTTCAAAAAGGCGGGTATCAAACGCTTTTGAGGCACAATTCTTCAAATCAAATCAAAGGCTCAAAAAATCAAAGCCGATTAACCGAAGACGGCACGGCAAGTGGCAAAAAAATCAACATCGTTTCGGATTGGCATGAATATCGCATGGTTTTTGACGTTGAAAATCCAGAGGCGATGACCGCAAAAATGATAATCGACGGCGTTGTGCGCCACGAAGATATTTGCAAAAAGACGAACAACGACGGCGCACTCGATTTTTCTTCGGACGCTTCATATCTTTTGGGAGACGGAAATTATCTTGAGTTTGGCGAAAACGATGGCTCTACAAACGGATTTGGGCGATATTCTTGGCTTTTGGTGGTGCTTGACGAAAATATCGACGACACGCCGCTTTCTGAACTTGGAAAAAAAGTCGGCTACGATTTAACAAAAACGCCGAGCGCAACAAAAGACGAAGGTCCAAAAAGCAAACGTCCCGCGCAAAAACCCGCTGGAATCAATATGCAAGCATCTGAACTTGGAAAAGACGATTCTTACATTGACAGAAGCGAAATCGAAAACGGCACGCTCGATTTGACTTGTTTGCCGTACAGTCAAAATGAATCTCTTGTTACAAACGCAAATCCGAAAGTCCCCGCGCTGAACTTTGCGGCAAAAGTCGGCGAAAACGAGCAGTACAAAACGATTTCGTCGGCAATCGAAGCGGTCAGCGAAGGCTCTGCAATTTTAATTCAACCTGGTCTTTATTATGAAAAACTCGTTATCACAAAGCCTGGAATTACGCTCGTGGGAACGAATCCTGCGAATACGATAATTTTTGGCTACGAAGCGGACACGGGCGGAATTGACGGAAATATTTTGGTTGAAGTGAATTATCTTCCAAAGGGAACAAAAACCGAGCCGGGAGCTGCCTCTTCGATTCCTGAAAAGCCTGTGGAAAATGCGTACTTTAACGCGGTCAATTTGACGTTCTACAACAAAGGCGCGGAATGGAACAAACAATGGGGCGGTTCTGAACGGCGGAGTGAAACGCTCGCGCTCAAAGGCGTTGACACGTCGTACATCGAAAATTGCGTTTTCCTCGGTCAGCAAGACACGATTTATTTCCGCTCTGGACGCGCGTATCTCAAAGATTGCTACATCGAAGGCGATGTTGATTACATTTGCGGTGGTGCTACGACCGTATTTGACCATTGCCAAATTCACACGCTTCCTTACGCAAACGGCGGAATCATCGTTGCAGCCGCGCCCGCGGACACGGGATACGCTTCCACAGCGCAATTTGCGAACGGCTACGTTTTCAAAAATTGCTTAATCACCGCAGACGAGCAGCAAGAAGAGCAAAAAGATGGAAAAAAAGTAACGCTTGGTCGCGGAACTTGGGTTGGAGGAAGCGCAACAAAAGACAGCGCGGTTGGAAAAATCGTGTATTTGAATTGCGATTTTGGTCCTGCCGTAAACACAAAACTCTGGAACGATTGGGATGCCGTAAATACTGCAAAAAAAGCGTTCTTTAGAGTTCACGGCGCAAAAGGCGATGGAGCGGAAATCGCGTCAAAGTCCACCGCTTTGACCGCCGAAGAACTCGCGCTTTATTCAAATAACGAAAAAATCCTCGGCTTTACGCCCGCTCTAAAGTAAAACTAAAAAACGGCGGAGGTTTCGATAAACGCAACCGTCGTTTTTTTTTCTTCAATCCGTGGTGGTTGAACAAATCTTCACGGTGGTTGAACAAATCTTCACGGTGGTTGAGCGTGTCGAAACCACCACGCTATCCGCAGTTTGGCATTTCGACAAGTTCAATGCCCGTTTTTTGTGATTCAGCGAAACCACAAAAAAACAAGGGACTTAAAGTCCCTTGCTCAAAACGGGGTGGTGGCGATAAACGCAACCGCCGTTTTTTACAGTGCGCCCGTTATTTTGGCAATCAATGCCATGCGTACGTACATTCCGTATTTTACTTGTTTGAAGTACGCGGCTCTGGGGTCGGAATCGACTTCTGGAGAGATTTCGTTTACGCGGGGAAGCGGATGAAGCACAATCATATTTTGCCGCGCCAGCGTCATTTTTTCGCGGTCAAGAATGTAACTATCCTTGAGCCGAATGTAATCTTGCTCGTTGAAAAAACGCTCTTTTTGAACGCGCGTCATGTACAAAATATCAAGGTCGCCGATAACGCTTTCAAGTCGCTCCGCCGTTGTATACTCAATTCCCGCTTCGTCTAAATATCGCGTGATGTATTCTGGAACGGCAAGTTCTTTGGGAGAAATAAAAACGTAGCGATTTTTTTTGTAACGGCTCATCGCTTCCGCGAGAGAATGAACGGTGCGTCCAAATTTGAGGTCGCCGCAAAAACCGATTGTGTGTCCTTCAAATCCGCCTTTGAGCGCACGAATTGTGAGCATATCTGTGAGCGTTTGCGTTGGATGAAAATGCCCGCCGTCGCCCGCGTTTATGATGGGACATTCCGAATAATTTGAAGCGAGCAAAGCCGCGCCTTCTTTTGGACTTCGCATTGCAATAACGTCCACGTAACTTGACACGGTGCGAATCGTGTCAGCAAGACTTTCACCTTTTGATGTACTCGAATTCGCTGCGTCAGAAAATCCTTCCACACTTCCGCCCAGATGAAGCATTGCCGCTTCAAAACTAAGTCGCGTTCGCGTACTCGGCTCAAAAAAAAGCGTTGCAAGGATTTTTCCGCGACACACATCTGAAAACGCTTGCGAATCCACGATAATTTGTTCCGCAAGCGCACACAATTCATCGATTTCCAAAACCGAAAGGTCGTTCGGTTTTATAAGATTTCTACCTTTGAGCATAAAAAGAGTGTAGCACGAATCGAGCAATTTGTTTTGACTTTTGACGACATTTTATTTTTCTTTTCCCAAAACGAATTGTTCCCACGCCGCACTTTCTTCACACAAAAACGAAAGCGTTTGATTCGTAAACGGATGCTCAAAAACGAGCGAGCGTGCGTGAAGGCACAGGCGATGAAACGGGTCAGTTTTTGCGCGATACGCTTGGTCGCCTGCGATTGGGTGCGAATGAAACGCAAGATGGGCGCGGATTTGATTTTTTCGTCCCGTTTCAAGCGAAAGTTCCACAAGCGAATGTGTTTTTCCGCGAAGAATAAATTGAAAATCCGTGAGCGCACTCACCGTTTTGAACTTTTTTGCGTCTTCTTTCCGAGGAACAAACGCTCGATGAAACGCATTGTACGCCAAAGGCTCTGCGATTCTCCCTGAATTAGGAAGCGATTTTGAAACAGAGCGCGGATTTTCTACCAAAGCGCGATACAGCCGCTCGTGTACGATTTTTTGCCAATCGTCCATAATTTTCTTTTTTGCTTCCGCCGAAAGCGCAAACAGCATAACGCCGCTCGTTTCGCGGTCAAGCCGATGAACAACAAACACGTCCTTTTTAAGATGACGCGAAAGCACTTCTCGCGCCGTTTTTTCACGGCTCTTTGGATACTCGCAAGAAAGCAATCCCGCGGGCTTTACAACAACGCAAATCCAGCGGTCTTCGTACAAAATCCGTAGGCGATTTTTTGAAACGCGCGTTTTTTCCATTTTTCTTTCCTAGTAATGCGGAGGGCGGCGGTTTGGGATTTCTTCGTTTTCCAACAGTTCTTCGATTTTTGCTTCAAGCGTTTGATTTTTTCTTTTGAGCGCGTCGATTTCTCGCGCATTTTCTACGGCGACTTCTTGCATTTGGTGCACAAAATCTTCAAGATACGTCATTTTTATTTCAAGCGCGGTCAGTCGCGATTCAGTCTGTTCCACAATGTCCTCTAAAATCAAATAAAGATATTCAAAAACGCAAGTTTAGAATAGGTCAAAATCTACTTCATTCTTGAAAAAATAAAAAGTGGCAACTAAAATACAAAAAAAAAGGAGGAATCATGCTCAAAGGAAAAACTGTTATACTCGGTGTTTCTGGAAGCATTGCAGCGTATAAGGCTGCGGATTTAACGAGTTTTCTTGTAAAAGCAGGTGCGGAAGTCCACGTTATAATGACAAAAAATGCCACAAATATCATAAATCCGATTGCGTTTGAAACGCTCACAAAAAGAAAATGCCTTATTGACACCTTTGACCGCAATTTTGAGTTTAACGTGGCTCACGTTTCGCTTGCAAAAAAGGCGGACATTTTTGTGCTTGCTCCCGCGACCGCAAATGTCATTGCAAAAATTGCGTCGGGTCTTGCTGATGATATGCTCACCACGACTTTTCTTGCGTCCAGTTGTCCAAAAATCATTTTTCCCGCAATGAACACGCAAATGCTCGAAAATCCAGCGACACAAGAAAATATAGCGCGTTGCCGCTCGTTTGGAATCAAAGTGGCTGAAAGCGCGACGGGGCATTTGGCGTGTGGCGACGAAGGAAAAGGAAAACTGCCCAACATCGAAGAGATTTTTGAAGAAATCAAGCAAACGCTTTTTGCAAAAAAGGATTTTTTGAAAAAGCGCGTTCTTGTTACGGCAGGTCCCACGCGCGAAAAAATCGACCCAGTGCGTTTTATTTCAAATTTTTCCACGGGAAAAATGGGCTACGCTTTGGCAGAGGCAGCGCAAGAGCGAGGCGCGGACGTGGTTCTTGTTTCTGGACCAGTTTCAATTTTGCCGCCAAAAGGCGTTCGCGTTGTGAATGTGGAAAGCGCGGCGGAAATGTTTGCTGCCGTCAAAACCGAATTTGATTTTGCGGACATCGTGGTAAAAGCGGCTGCCGTCGCAGATTATCGACCCAAAAAAATCGCTTCGGAGAAAATCAAAAAAACGGGCGAAAACGCGAACATCGAACTTGAGCGCACGGACGACATTTTGTCTTGGCTTGGCGCACATAAAAAATCGCAATTTTTGTGCGGATTTTCAATGGAAACGGAACATCTTTTGGAAAACTCGCGCACAAAACTCAAAAAAAAGAATCTCGACATGATTGTGGCAAACTCGCTTTGCGAAAAAGGCGCAGGATTTGCGACCGACACAAACTCCGTAACGCTGATTTTTCCAGAAAAAGAAGAAAAACTTGAACTTATGAGCAAAATCGACGTGGCGCACAAAATTTTTGACGCAATTCAAAAACGAATATTTTTATAAAAATTACGCTGATTTTGCGGTGATTTTCAAACTCTAAAAGCGGCGATTGAATTTATCGAAACCGCAAAATGCAATCTAATCTTCGTCTTCTTGATGTTCGTCAACGCCGCTTTTTGTACGGTTGTATTGAAAAAGCGAAATTCCTGCCGCGTTCAAACGGCGAACACGGGCAATTTCCGCGCTCTCTGGAACTTCCTTTTCTGCTTCCTTTAGATATTTTTCACATTCTGCGGATTTTTTTGAGCAAAAGTAAAATTGCGACAAAAAAAGAGCCGACATATACCGCTCGCCTTTTGTTCTTGCGCCCAACTGCGCAATTTCATAACAATCGCCTGCTTTTGAAAGCCCGCCACCAAAAACGCGCGGCGCGTAAAAAAACCAGTTTCCAATATTTATGTTCGCGTTTGTAAGAAGCGGGTCCACGGACAGCGCGAGTTCGTAGAGTTTTTTGACGCGCATTCCGTGGCGAAGCGTAGAAGCAACGGAGCGCGTCATATAATACGAAGTAACGTCGCCCGTAAAAAGATAGAGCCATTTGCTCACCGAGCCGTCTTTTTCGTGGGCACTTATAAAATTTTCGTTTAGACGCATTTGCTCGCCGAATGCGCGATTTCGAGCCTTTTTGTCGTCGCTTTCAAGAAGATACGATTCGGCTTCCATAAGGCGAAGACTGTTCAAAATCAACGTTCCTTGCTCCGCGTCTTCTTCTGGAATTTCTGCTTCCAAAGCGTACTTTTCGATTTTTGTTCGAGCCTCTTCGTTTGATTTTGAAGCCGTCAACTCCGCGTGAAGAATCAAAAATCCGTCGATTATTTTTTCAGTTTTTGGAGAAAGCGAAAAAACTCGAAAAATCGAAAGAAAAGAAAAAAGTGAGGCAAAAAAAATTCGCGGCAAAAAAGAATGTAGAACCATACCGATTTACTATAACGCATTTTGAACTTCCGTGCGAGAATCGGACTCAAATTGTAAAATCAAAAGAGTTTTGCAATTTTACAAACACTCCGATTTCTCATATACTAAATTTGTTCGGAATTTGTTGTGAAATGGAAATTCTCGAACTTATTTTTTAGAAAAACAAAAAGAGGTTTGCAAATGAAAACTCTGGAAAAAGAAGACGTTTCTGTGGACACGATTCAAGAACTCTTGGATGAAAAATTCAAGGATAACGAAATCGACGAAGACAACGACCTTGCAATTCATGTGGACGGCGTTCATCTTTACGTTATGGTTGACGAAGACAAATCTGTAATTCGATTTAACACACGGTGGCAAGCAGCGGATACTCTTTCCGAAAACAGAGCGGCTCGCATTATGAACGTTTGGAATAATTCAAAAATGTTTTCGACCGCGTATTTTTGGAAAACGGACGAAAAAAATATCATAATGCTCGATTTTTACATTACGTTTGAAGGCGGCATAAACGAGGTAAATCTAAACGATTCGCTCAAATGGTTTCTCGGTAGCACCCTTGAATTTAACGACCGCCTAAAAGACGAAGACGCAATTTAAGGTTTTCAAAACGAGCGTTTTTTTTGATTGCCACGATTCAACTGTGTTTTTGACAGGCGGAATCGTGGCAATTTTTGTTGCTTTTCGCGCTTTTTATTCTGCCGAGCCTTCGCGGACAAAAATCGTTGGTTGTAAAAAATCGTAGCCGTTTGAATCTTTTGGAATCGAAGCAGACGTTACGCGAAGTTCGTTGCTTCCCGCGCGAAAAGAAATTTCCCATGTTTCGTCAATTTGCTCCGTTGAGCGAGTGAACCAGGTTTTTGAGTTTTTTGTCATCGCTCTAAAAGAAATTGAGCGCGGCGTAGACGAAAAAGAGCCACGCCAAACGTGTTCCGTCCCGCGCGACGTTTGCATTACGGTCATCGTTGCATCTTCTTTGCACGTTATTGTTGTTTCCGCTTTACCGTTTTTGAATTTCCACGTTCCAATACACGCTTTTGCAGAAAACGACCGCGCCTTTTCGCCAAAAAAATCGCCCGCTTCTCCGATTGCGTTTCCAATGATTCCAAGTGCATTTTTTCCCGCTTCCTTTATGGGCGCAAGCGATTCCTCCAAAGATTGACTTGTTGAGTCTTTTTGTTCTTCGGCAAAAACCGAAACAGTCAAAAAAATCAAAAATGCAACACAAAATTTTTTCATAAAAACCTCCAAAAAAACAATTATAATTTTAACACAATTCAAATGCTTTTAGGCTATACTTTTTGCCATGAAGAAAATTGAAGTTTCCGCAGCGATACTTGTTCAAAACGGTTTTGTATTTGCGGCAGAACGCGCAAGCGGTGAGTGGCAAGGCTGGTGGGAGTTTCCTGGCGGAAAAATCGAAATCGGCGAATCTGCGGAGGACGCGCTCAAACGGGAAATTTTTGAAGAACTCGGTGCAAAAATTTGTGTGGAAAGAAAAATTACACACGTGGAACACGATTACGGCACATTTTTTCTTTCGATGCACGTTTTTCTTTGTTCGATTTTGGACGGCGAACTCACATTAAAAGAACACGCTCAATCGCGCTGGCTTTCCGCTCAAACGCTTCGCTCCGTGCGCTTTCTTCCCGCCGACGAAAAAATCCTTAGCACAATCGAACAGATTTTACAAAAATGAGGAGTGTTAAAGAAAAATGTGCGGTGGTTGAGCCTGTCGAAATCACCATTTCCAGCATACTTTCCGTAACATTTCCCAAGGTTGAAAAGGTAAAGCATACATTTTGCAATATCTTCAAATGAGGATTTTTGAATGATTTTTTTGAAAACTGAACCGCGCTCGCCTTTGATAAAAACGGTTTCTCGCGACGTTTTTGTGGGAATCGTCATCGCGCTCGTTTCAATTCCAATCAGCATTGGATACGCGCTTGTTGCGGGTTTGCCACCAGAATCGGGGCTTTACGGCTCGCTTCTTCCAATTTTTTGCTTTTCGCTCATCACGTCTTCAAAAAGAATTATCTTTGGAGTTGATGCCGCTCCAGCGGCTTTAGTTGGAGGAATGTTATCGTCGCTTGCGATTTTACCGTCTTCTCGCGAGGCGTTGCGAATTTCTCCCGCCGTGTCTTTTGCAGTTTCGCTTTTTTTGCTCGCGTTTTACGCGCTCAAAGCAAATCGCGCGCTCAAATTCATTTCAGAGCCAGTCATGGGCGGCTTTATTTCTGGAATCGGAACTACGATTATCCTCATGCAATTTCCAAAACTGTTTGGCGGAGACGCGGGCAGAGGAGATGCCCTTGAACTCATTTCACACCTTTTTGAGCAGACGGCTCATTTTTCCGCTTTGTCGTTTTTTCTTGGAGCGGGAACGATTGCGCTCATTCTTGTTTCAAAAAAAATCGCGCCCAAAATCCCCGTGCAAGTTTTTGTGATGTTTCTTGGCGCGGCAATAACGTTTTTGTTTCATTTAGACGAACACGGAGTCAAAACGCTTCCGAGCGTTCCGTCGGGGCTGCCACAATTCGCGCTTCCTGATTTTTCGCTTTTGCTCGATTTTCACGGAATAATCGTTCCGAGTTTTTCGATTGCCGTGGTGATTTTTTCGGAAACGCTCCTTGCTTCCAAAAATTTTGCGCGAAAGAAAAACGAAAAAATCGACAATCGGCGGGAAATTTTGGCTTACGCGGCAGGAAATGCGGCTTCCGCGATTTCTGGCTGTTGCCCCGTAAACGGTAGCGTTTCCAGAAGCGCAATCGCGTTGCAATTAGGCGCGTCTTCTCAAATTGTTTCGATTTCTGCGGCGGCGGCAATGTGTGCAATTCTTGCATTTGGCACGGGATTTATTGCGTATCTTCCCATTCCCGTGCTTTCTGGAATTGTGGTTGCCGCGCTTTTAGGCACGCTCGAATTTCGACTCGCTTCAAAACTAAGAAAACTCGACAAAATAGAATTTTTTATTTTTTACGGAGCATTTTTTTCGGTTCTTTTTCTTGGAACGATTTACGGCGTTTTGGTTGGCGCATTTCTTTCTGCAGCCACGTTTATGTTTCGGCAAGCGCGACCTTCCACGGATTTTTTGGGCGTAATTCCAGGAATGCGCGGCTGGTATTCGCTTTCTAGGCTTGGAAGCGCGGCTCAAAAAGTCAAAGGCGTTGTCATTTACAAATTTTCCGCTCCGCTTTTTTACGCAAACATCGAGCAATTTTTCGTTGACGTAATAGAATCCGCACAAAAAGAAACAAAAGTCATCGTCGTAGAATCAAGCGGAATTTCGAGCGTGGATGCAACCGCTTCGGAGCGACTTGTGGAACTTTGGGAAGAATTGAACAAAAAAGGCGTGCGATTTTTTTTGGCAGGACACGCGCCAACGCTAAACGCGCAACTTAGAGCATTTGGCGCAAGCAAACTTGTTTTTGAGCGAGCGGTCGTTCCCAAAGTTGCAATGGCTTTGGAAGCGGCGGAGATTTTTGCGCCCTATCCACTCGAAGGCGGGCTGCAAAAAATGGACTACAGTTCTCATCAAGCGGAGTTTGAGTGGGCGTTTGGAGAAGATGCCGAGTCGCTTATGGGAGAATTTGCAAAAAAATGGAAGCAACGCGCAAATTCAAAAGGCTCAAAAAGCGAACGGCTCGAAATTATGTATGAAAATTACTTTTTGGAACTTGCAATGGAAAATCCTGCGCTTGCAAAAAAACTCGCGGAGAAAATCTCAGAAAGCTAAAGTGCGGAATTAGACAAATTGCGGTAGGAAATTTCTTTTTCTTTTTTCTAACCTCGCGTTATAATAAAAAGTAAAGATTTCCAAACAAGGAGGAGAACAAAATGTTCAAAGGATTTATTGCAGGAGCAGCGGCACTTTTGTTGAGCGGAGGACTTCTCTTCGCACAGGCGCAGGCAAACGGAGGCGGAACTCCAGCGCAAGCAGGTAGCGTAAAAGCAACGTGGGAATGGGCAAAAGCACCAAAATCAAAAATCGGTCCTGACATAATGAATTTCAAAAAGCAAATCGTTCTTGAGCCAGTGGCAGGGTCAAAAGGTGCTCAGTTTGCTTTGGAAAAAGGTGAGTGCAAGTTCAAGACCGAAAACGGACAGACGGCACTGTATCACAACTGCGCGGATTCTGCGAGAGTCGAAAATCTGGCAAAAAAGCGCAAAGCGGAATATTCCGTGACGATTAACGACGCGGCAACTATTACGCTTACAGTTCAGGGCAACGGCGGAAAATCGCCTGCGCGCTGTGTGGCAATTTACGATGCGGCTGGAACATTGCTTGCTTCTGTCAACAATTTGTCGCAGGACGAAGCACCAACGCAGATTTCGGTTACAAACGCTCCAAAAGGAACGTACACGATTCTTGGAAACGGACACCGAATCATAAAAGTCGAAGCGTCAAACTAATTTTGAGTTTTTGAACAGATTTTAATGAAACGCTCCCAAACGGGGGCGTTTTTTATCGAAAAAAATCGAACCAATCGAGAGGAAACATGAATTTACTCGAAAACGAAAAAATCGAAGAAATAATGGAGCGTTTTTTTCAAAAAAATCCAGAGCCAAAATGCGAACTTGTTTGGAAAAATCCGTACACGCTGCTTGTTTCAACGGTTCTTTCGGCGCAAGCGACCGACAAAAGCGTAAACGAAAACACGCAAAAATTGTTTGAAATCGCCGACACGCCCGAAAAAATGCTAAAACTCGGACGCGAAAAACTCATCGAGTTCATTCGCCCAATCGGTCTTTCTTCCACAAAATCAAAAAATATAATCGCGTTGAGCGAAAAACTCGTTTTGGACTTTTGCGGCTCTGTTCCGCACGATTTTGATTCGCTCGTAACGCTTCCTGGCGTGGGACGAAAAACCGCAAACGTTGTTTTGAACGTTGTTTGGAACGAGCCGACGATGCCCGTTGACACGCACATTCAAAGAGTTGGCCCGCGAATGGGGCTTTGCGAGGACGGCTCTCCAACGGAAATTGAAAAACGGCTTCTTGACCGCATTCCTCACAGATTTTTGAACAGGGCGCACCATTGGCTTTTGCTTCACGGGCGTTACGTTTGCACCGCGCGAAATCCAAAATGCAAAGAATGTTTTATTTTTGACGTTTGCGCCAAAAACGGCATTTCCAAAACATCTGACAAAAACGCGAAAAATCAATAAAATAGAGCGAAAAATTCCAAAGAAAAACCTTTTTGGATAAGGAGAAAATCAAATGAATTTTAAGAAAATGATTGGCAGAGCGGGAGTGTTTGCGCTTTCTGCGTTTGCCTTTTCGCAATCATCAGCGGAAGCGGCGGAAGAAGCAAAAACTGCGTTTCAGCAGGCGATTTATCAAACGCGCTCGCTTTTTTTGGCTGACGAAGTGGCAAAATTTTTCACCGTCGGAAACATCGTTAAACTTGTAACGGCGGTAATCGCCATTATTATTTTTTACATCGTTTATCGAGTTATTCGCTCGATTATCAAAAAAGGCGCGGAAAAACGACTCGAAGCGCACACGGTGAGCATTATCACAAAATTCGTGAGTTACGTTTTTTATGTTGCAATCGGCGTTTACATTTTGAGTTTATTTGGAATCAACGTGAGCGCGATTTGGGGAGCGGCGGGAGTTGCGGGACTTGCCGTAGGTTTTGCCGCCCAAACGAGCGTGAGCAATTTGATTTCGGGGCTTTTTGTTCTTACCGAAAAAACGATGAAAATCGGCGATTTTATTGAAGTTGACGGCGTTTCTGGAACGGTGGACGAAATCGGCCTTCTTTCCGTAAAAATCCACACGCTCGATAATCAACTTATCCGCATTCCAAACTCAACGATTATCAACACAAAATTGATGAATTACGCAACTTTTGACCTTCGGCGATTTAGTTTCCCACTCGAAGTGAGTTACGAGTGCGATTTGGAAAAAGCGTTGACGGCTCTTATGACGGTTCCTGCAAAATGCCCAAGCGTTATCAAAAACGACCCAGACCACGCGCCAGTCGCCGTGTACACAGGCTTTGGCGACACAGGCGTTGAGATAAGTTTGAACGTATGGTTCAAACGGCAAGATTTGATTACCGTAAAAAACGAAGTGTTCATTGCGTTCACAAAACTTTGCAGCGAAAACCCCGACATCGACTACACATACAAGAGAATCAACGTTTCCATTCTCAACGACAACCCCGCCAATTCGTAGATTACAAAACAAAGACGACGAATCTCGTCGTCTTTGTTATTGGTCGGCGTTCGTTTAACGATTACTACCGATAAGGGAGGTTCTGACGACCCGGGGAGTGCGACTGCAATTACTTTCCCGCTCTCAATAAAGCCGACCACGGAGGGAAGTTCGCCGGCATATCCAACTGACACTGACACAACGAGCGTCGTTGAGTACAAGTTCACCTCCCCGATTGCATATTCTGTCGGAACAAAGAAGCACTTCGACACTGGAAAATACAACACGGGAACGGAAACCAAGACGGAAAACCGTTGGAATCTTGGGGGTGCATTATATACTAGTGGTGGCAAATACAATGTCTACATGAAATTCGATTCTGCTCCCAGCACGAAATTGACCGTGAAGTTCTTCAATACGAATACTGATAGAACGATAACAGTTGTTTCTGGAGATACCAAAACGGTAGGAACGATAAAAACAACCAAGACTGACGGCACGAACGGCGACCTTATGTCCGAAACATTCACGGTGACAAAAGGCTCGGAAGTCCGCCTTGGCGCGACCGAAAGCGGAATTTGGGTTGCGGAAGTCATTTGGGAGGAGGATGCAACCAGCGGCACTACAACCACAGGAAGTGGCAGTAGTGGCAGCGGTGGCACGACTGGAACTGCTACGACGCCAGATGAAACAACAGCTGACGGTAACGGGCCTTCTG
>CALFJF010000030.1 GCA_937877535.1 uncultured Treponema sp. | reverse complement strand
AAGTGATTGCGGGCGTTCTCCCCGACGGCAAGGAAAGCGTGATTCGCCAGTTGCAAGATTCGGATTCAAGTGAGGCTCGGCAATTCAAGAAAACGGTGGCTTGCCGAATCGAGAGTGCGGTGGCCCGGCGCGGTCGAAACCACCGAAATCGCGTGGCGATGGTCGGTGACGGAATCAACGACGCTCCCGCGCTCACGAGGGCGGACATCGGAATCGCAATCGGCGCGGGAAGTGATGTGGCGATTGACGCGGCGGACATCGTGCTGATGAAAAGCCGCCTTTCCGCGGTTCCAGCCGCAATCCGCCTTAGCCGCGCAACGCTCAGGAACATTCACCAAAATCTTTTTTGGGCGTTCTTCTACAATGTGATTGGCATTCCGCTTGCGGCGGGCGTGTTCGTAAAACTCTTCGGCTGGCAGCTGAACCCCATGTTCGGAGCGGCGGCGATGAGCCTTTCGAGCTTCTGCGTGGTCACGAACGCGCTTCGCTTGAATCTGTTTAAGATGTATAATGAAAATCGGTGGCCCGACCTGTCGAAACCACCAAAAACGGAAAAATCGGAAAACAAAAAAAAATCGGTCATTTCGACAGGCTCAATGACCGAAAACAGTCATTCCGAACTTGTTTCGGAATCTCAACAGGAGACAACCATGACAAAGACAATTTCAATCAACGGCATGATGTGCGAGCATTGCGAAAATCATGTGAAGAAGGCGCTCGAATCGTTGGACGGCGTGGAAAGTGCGAAGGCGAGCCACGAGGAGAAAACGGCGGTCGTTACGCTCAAAGACGGGGCGACGCTCGACGAGGCGAAAGTCAAAGCCGCGATTGAGGAAGCGGGCTACGAGTTTGTGGGGATAAGGTAAGACTGGTGTGGGAACGGCTGGATGCGCACAGACCATCAAATAGTCGCCGTCGCCCCGCAGGTGATGGAAAGGGATTGCGCAATTTTCAACGGCAAAGGTAATCGGTATGGCACTGCATTTTCAGAATAAAACACCAGAGGACATTGCGCTACAAAAAATGCTCCGCGACGCGGAGCATTTGCTTTCAGTTTGCTTTTGCGGGTTCGCCCCATTCGTTTGCAGGACCAGATTCTTTGACGGCAAAAACAATCAGGATAATTGCACCTGCAAGCGGAATCAAGCCAATCAAAATCCACCAGCCTGATTTTCCAATGTCGTGTAAGCGACGAATCACAATCGCAATGCCAGGAATAAGCGTTGCGAGTCCCCAAATTCCGCTCAGTACATTTCCTACCGTAGAACCAACGATTGCACCGATGATATTGAGCACCACTCCTGCAATGATGGCTGCCAAACACCACCACCAGTATTCGCTGCGAGTAGAACGCGCCTTGAAATTTGTGTAGTTTTTGAAGAACAACTGCACCGCTTCGCCAAAGCCAACATATTTTGGACTCATCATATACTCCTTGCTGAAAATCAGCAAAACGAGTATAGCAAAATACCCCCCCCTTTGTGTCAACTTCTCCCCTGCACAAATCCCCAAAAATCCGCTATGCTTTCCGCATGAAAAAGAAATCCGAACTCCCGGACTGCCCCGTCGCCACCACCGTGGGACTCATCGGAAGCAAGTGGAAGCTGCTCATCGTGCGGAACCTGCTCGCGCGTCCGTGGCGGTTCAACGAGCTCAAAAACAGCCTTGACGGAATCAGCCAAAAGGTGCTGACCGAAAGCCTCCGCTCAATGGAGGACGACGGCATCATCACACGGAACGAAATCGAAAGCGCCCCGCCTAAAATCGTGGAATACTCGCTCTCGCCCCTCGGAAAAACGCTCAACCCGATTCTGACCGCCATGCAGGACTGGGGCAACTACTACAAGTCGCAGATGTGACGAAAAGTAAGAAGACGGTGGTTTCGACAGGCTCAACCACCGTAGTGGCAACATACCTTTCGTCACATATCCCAAAAAATCATCAGGTTACAAAAAAGTGCGTTCTTGACTCCAAAATCAGTTGTGATATATTTATTACAACAGTTCGGACGAGCTGAAAATCATTTTCGGGGGAAATCCCCAAAGGAGCATGTATGGCACTTAAAAATCTCGCGTCATGGAACGCAAACTCAACGGAAAACAAAGCAACAGCGGCGTGCGGAACGGCGTGCGGGGCTGGAAAGCCGAATCCCGACCCAAAACCGTCAGCCTGCGGAAGCGCGTGTGGAGCCGGAAAGTAAAGGGAAAGGGGGAAAGCCTTCCCCCTGCGGCGCATTTCATTGCGCCGCACCCCCTTCTACGGGGATCCCGCCCCCCGTAACGCCCCCATTCCACAGCAAGGAGAAATCACCATGAACGAAATCATCGAAAACATCATGTCATGTCGCTCGGTCAGAAACTACACGGAAAAGAAAGTTCCGCGCGAGGTTTTGGACGAACTGCTAAAAGTCGCCATGTGGTCGGCGAATGCGGGGAACAGACAGCGCACGCGGATTGTCGTGTGCCAGAACGATGAACTCAACACACGGCTTGGACGCGCACAGAATGTGGTGTACGCTCAGTTCAACAAGCGGGAAGAAATCCGCCTTTCCGACGAACTGATTGCGACTACTTCGCACAGCGGATTTTACAACGCGCCCACGGTCATTTATCTTTTTGCGCCGGACAATTTTCTTTTTGCCGAGCCTGACTCCTACATCATGGCGAGCAACATCTGCCATGCGGCGCACTCAATCGGCGTGGACTCCTGCATAATCTCGGTCGCGACGGACTATTTTATTGATGAGTTCGGAAAGAAAATCCTGAATGACTGGAATATTCCCGAAGATTTTCACATCAGCGCGCAGGTAATTGTGGGCTATCATGCGGGCGAATACCCAAAGCCGCACGAACGCCGCTACAACGCACCGCTTTTTGTGTAGGTAAACTATGGCACAATACTTTGCCTTTCAATGGCACATCACCGACGAGTGCGACCAGCGGTGCAAGCACTGCTACATCTTCGCTGAAGGACACCCCGCGCTTGTTTCGATGAGCTGGGAGCAGATGAAGCATGTCTTTTTCAATGCGCTGGAGTTCTGCGAAAACTTCGGGCGGCTTCCGTATTTTTACATCACGGGCGGCGACCCGATTCTGCACCCGCATTTCTGGGATTTGCTCGAACTCTGCCACGAACACGAAGTGCCGTTCACGCTTATGGGAAATCCGTTCTACCTCACCGCAGAAAATCTCCAGCGAATGAGAAACTTGGGCTGCGACAAATATCAGATGTCGATTGACGGCACGGAGAAAACGCACGACTGGTTCAGAAAGCAGGGCAGCTTCAAGACCACGCTCGAAAAAATCCGCCTGATAAACGGGGCGAAGGATGCGGACGGAATCCCCATAACCAGCGTGATAATGACCACCGTGAGCGGAACGAACATTTCAGAGATTCCCGCCGTGATTGACGCGGTTGTGGAGGCGGGGGCGCAGGTGTACGCATTCGCCCGCTATGTTCCCACGAGCGACGGCAAGGCAGACGGAAAAAGCGACTGGTACATTGCCCCCGAACGCTACCGCAATTTTTTGGAAACGGTGGACGCCAAATACCGCGCCTATGAAAAATCGGGCTGCAAGACCTACTTCAACCGCAAAGACCACCTGTGGATGCTCTTTGACTACGAACACGGACGCTTCACGATTCCGAGCGACGCAGAGAAAGGCATGATTTACGGCGGTTGCAACTGCGGGAACTGCCACATCACGATTCTTCCCACGGGCGACATCTACGCCTGCCGCCGCGTGGCGAACAGCCGCGTGGGGAACGCATTCACCGACCGCCTAGCAGAAGTCTGGACTAGCGCAAAAATGGAAGGCTTCCGCGAATACGGAAAGTTCAGCAAGTGCGCACAGTGCGAGCTGTTGCCCTATTGCCGTGGCTGCCCTGCGGTGGCGGCAGGAAGCCACGGCGGGGATTTTTACGCCGCTGACCCGCAGTGCTGGAAGGAAATCGCGTGAGGCTATTTTTCTATTGTTTTTCTTCCAAAAATTCTTCCACCGTGTCTATGAGTTCATTGAGTTTTGTGCGAAAACTCGCCATAAGTTGCTTTGTGCGGCGGCTGTCGTAACTGACGCCTTGATTTTGCGGCAAAAGCAACTCATACGGCTCAACTCCAAACGCATTTGCCAGCGTGAGCAACGTGTCAAACGACCCCCACTTGTCACACGTTTCGAGCGTACTCAAATATTTTTCTGCAATCCCAATTTCCTCGGCAAGTTTTGCCTGAGTCATCTTTTTTTGCTCGCGAAATCTTTTTATATTTTTCCCATAAATTCTTTTCAATTCTTTTTCTGTCATGCTTAAAACATAGAAAAATCTGCATATCCTTAAAACTTTTAGAAAATCAGAAAAATCTATCTTAGAATTAACTTTTCTATTTTTAATATTGATTCTAAACCGCTTTGCTCCTATAATAATTTTACTTTCTCTGTTTTTGAGATAGAGTTACTCCATTTTTGAAGAGGATTTTTATGAAAAAACTTCTTGCCTCAATAGCGTTGCTTTCTGTTTTTGCGTCTGGAATTTTTGCCACTTCGTTTGAAATTTCAAGATTTGCGTTGCGCGACATTTCCGATGATTCATCTGATGAGGAAGAGCAAACGACTTACGAAAGCCCAAAGTCTTATGATTCTGATTTTTACGACTCTGACGACGAGGAGCGAACTCCCTACAAAAGCACAAAAAAACTTCGCGGCTGGCAACACGGACTTTTGATTGGAATGAGCATTTCAAACGGCGATATTTCTATCAAACTCGACGATGGCAAACTTGACGCTGAACTTACCGCAGTGGATTTTCAAGTCGGCGGACTTTCGATGAATCTTGCGAACGGTTTTACGCTGAAATACGACTACAACATCGGATACGGCTCATCTGACAATGTAAATGTTGGCGTTGATCAGGGCGGCTTTGATATGAGTTTCAACTTTGGCATTGGCTGGTCTCCGCTCCGAAAAGAGCATTTTCGCCTTGCGGTTTTAGGAACGCTCGGATTTTCGATGGACTACATTTCTGGCGACAAGCCTTATGAAGGTAACGACGGCAATACCTATATGGGCGAGGCTTCAGATTTTCTCTGGGATTTTAATCTCGGCTTTGACATTTTGGCAGTTCTTCAGTTTAACAAGCATTTTGGCATTTATTTTGATTTTGCGCTTAAAGGAATCCTTGGCGGAAGCGACTCATACACTTTCACCGATATTCCTGGCAACAAATATGATGACGATTACGACATTTCGGGAAGTCATCTGGTTCCATCATTCGGCGTTCTTATCAATTTTTAATTCGGAGATTTTATGATTTTTTTGAAACGAATGCTTCTTCTTTTTTCGGCGATTTTTATTCTTGCTTCTTGCTCCAGTACGGGAGATTTGACGGAATTTTACGAGCCGTTCATTTCGCCAGCAGACATTCCCGCAGCAAGTCGGCTTGGCGAGGGGAAACCCCGGATTTATGCGTCAAATGACATTGAAAACGACGTGCTTTCTTTCCGCGCGGATAATTATTATCGCGTTATGGGACTGTGCAGTTTTACGGGACCAAAATGGGCGGAAGACGACCTGCGGGATGGAATTGAAGATTTGTGCGAGGACACGGATTCAAAAGTCGCGATTTACGGGCGAACCTACCACTCAACGCATACTTCGACGTCAAGTTACACTTCAAGCCAGAGTCATTACAACTCGTTCACAAAAACGTACAACACGACCACGACTTCAACGCCGATAACGAACACCTATGACAGATATTCTTACAGAATCTACACGCTCGCGCCTTACACAAAAAAGGAAATCGAAAACTGGCATTTAGGTTTGGGCGTGCGCGATTTGACCCCGGAAGAGCGAAAAGATTTGAAAAGAAACACAGGCGCATTTACCGCAATCGTTTACAATAAATTTCCTGCATTTTATGAAAATATGGCGTATGGAGATGTCATAATAAACATAAACGGCACTCAAATCAATGATGCCCAGGATTTTCTGAATGTTGAACGGACTTTGGAAAGTGGCGACAAGGTTCAACTGACGTACATACGAAACGGAATCGTCCAAAACGCCGAATTTTCTGCAAAATAAGTGCTTGGATACAAACACAAGTGGCGACAAAGGGCTAAAGCCCTTTGTCAAACAGTTCTCTTTTTGCGACAATCATCGCGTTAACAAGGCAGGCTAGTTGTTCCTGCTATGTTTAGTTACACGGACAGGACGCACGACTCATTGTAATCTGAAAGCAAAGAATCATGCGTTACAAGAAGCATATTCTCAGACTTTGCCTGCGAAATCAACATTGCTAGACTTGTTTATGATTTGCCTTGCTTTTGCAGGAAGTTTTTCACTATCAATCAACGCCCATAAAATGATATGCGTATCTAGCAATACCTTCATCAGTTTGCTCAAAACATTTCCGCTATCTCGTCATTGCAAAAGTCTATATCATCAGGAATATCGAATTTTCCTTTTGCAACACCCAAACGATTCGTTCCCTGTTTTTCCGAGAACTTTGGAGAGTTTTGTTTGATTGTATTTGCAAGATATGCCATCAGTGTAATTTGCTCGTTTAAAGAAATAAAAGAAATCTGCTCTTCAATATTTGCTAACGCTGTTGCCATAGGATACCTCCACATCTCTATTCTAGCACATTTTTGACAAGGAACTTAGGCTCCTTGTTATTTATTTTCAGGGCGATTTCCCTAACGCGGGGCGAATTTTTCTGCAAAAAAGCAAAAAATCGTGGTAAAATTCAAAAAATATTTTTTTAGGAGAACAGTCAAATGGACATTCGCTATTCGACGGGAAAGGTTCCGTTCAGGACAATGACGACGGAGGAGCTTCGCGACGAGTTCCTCATCAAGAACATCTTCATCAGGGACGACGTGAGCGCGGTCTACAGCCACATCGACAGAATCGTGACCTTGGGCGCGATGCCGGTTTCGGGCAAGGTCAGGCTCGACAGGAACATCGACGCGATGAAGGACTTCGGCGTGGACTTCTTCCTGCAGCGCCGCGAGCTTGGCATGATAAACATCGGCGGAGACGGAATCGTGGTTGCTGACGGCACGACGTATGAGGTGAGGCACTACGACGCGCTCTACTTGGGCGCGGGGACGAAGGACGTGACGCTTGAGTCGAAGGACGCGAAGAACCCCGCAAAGTTCTACATGAACTCGACACCCGCCCACAAGACGTTCCCGAGCAGAATCATCACCTACGAGCAGGCGAACCACGTCCACATGGGGACCGCCGAGGAAATCAACGACCGCACGATAAACCAGTACATCCACCCCGACATCCTCGAAACGTGCCAGCTTTCGATGGGAATGACGCACCTTGAGTCGGGCAGCGCGTGGAACACCATGCCCGCCCACACGCACGAGAGGCGAATGGAGGTGTACTTCTACTTTGACTTCCCCGAGGACGACATCGTGTTCCACATCATGGGAGAGCCGCAGGAGACCAGGCACATCGTCCTCCACAACGAGGAGGCGGTCATCAACCCGTCGTGGTCAATCCACTCTGGCTTCGGCACGCGCAACTACACGTTCATCTGGAGCATGGGCGGCGAGAACCGCACCTACACCGACCAGGACTGGATTGCGAAAAAGGACTTGCGCTAAAGCATAAATGAAAAACAGTTCCAAGCAGTTTGTCATTGACAAACTGCTTTTTTTTTGTATGGTACACACACTATTTTCTTTGACAAGGAGAACTGTTCTATGAAGAAATCATTGTTTGTAGTGGCAATGCTTGCCGTGTCGCTCGCATTTTTTGCGTGCAGCAGCGACTCACCGTCAGATGAAACTCCCGCGCCGACATCCGGACTGCCGACAAAAACGGTAACAAAGGGAGCAGACTACGAGGAAGATGTATCCATTGATTTGTCCTCAACGCCGCTGAAAGCAGCACTGAGCGGTGATGTCACCAGCTATTTTTCCCAAAGCCAGGCAACTGCCCGTGCAGCGGTGAGTGATACAGGAATCACCAACTTTAGGGCAGTCGTAAAGACATCAACGACGACCTCCGTGACGGTGACTATAAGCGGAACAGCCCCAGCCACAGACTGCAAGATAGTCATCACCGTGACCATCCCCGCATCTGAAACGGCATCGGGAAAGCCCGTCGTCAAGAACGCCACAGTGGTAAACGTAGGAGCGGTTTCTGCAGAGGTGAGTTCCGCAAGCACCACGCTTTCAGTTCCCGCGAACAGCGACCTTGCAGGAAAAATCTTTGCAGGCGGAGCACAATTAAAGGATGCAAAAGATGACAAAGGTCAAACCGTATACTACACAGACCGGAAATATTTTTCGTTCGGCACGGAATCGGGCGAAGCCGTACCCGCAACGCTCTACTGGCACCGCACGCTTGAAGACGAAACAACAACGCTGTTCAACATAGGCGCGTACTCCTACAAAGCCGGCACGCTGACCTACACCGGCGCGCAAGACGAAAACGACCACAATTCCGACGACAATACGTTCGTAATCCGCAAGGCAGGCGACACGATGTATCTCATCGAGGACTTTGACGAAGAATATAAGCGGACTTCGGGAAGCGGACTCTTCGCCACGTTTACCAGTACCATAACGAAAGACCAGGAAACCGAAACGTCAGAGGTAACACTGACCAGCGACGGCGTAATTACAGGCACAACGAAAGATGTCATACGATATTCTGACGGAACTGGCGCAGAACAGACATACACAACTGAAGCGCAGTTGACTGGAACATTTATCAATAACGGTGGCGTACTTTCCTGCAACGTAAAAATAACGGTAACAACAGAAGAAGGTGAAATAATGACCATAGATATGGACGACGGACTGATTCTCTACGACGGAAGCCAACTCTACTTTGTCACCGAACTTATCAAGAAGGACGCACTGCCCACCGCCACCCGCGATTTTTCATAATCGGCAAGCTGAGACATACACGCGGCGGGGAAATTCCGCCGCGCAAACCTCACCAGAGGAACTTGACGTTCCTCTACTCCTCCCCTATACTATACACATATTGACAGCCTCAATGACACCATGTTACAAACTTATTAGGCAGCCCATTGGCATAGAAATTGCGTGCACAAGCAGGAGGATTTATGAGCGACGAGTCAAAAACGAGTAATTTTTTTGAAAATAGCAGCGAGCCGACTCAAACGATTGTTCGCACGGATGTTCAGGATTCTGGCGAAATTTCTCCCAAAAGCAGGCTTGCCACGTCGCTTTTGGCGTATTTTTTGGGAACGCTCGGCGTGCATAATTTTTATCTCGGACACATCGTTCGCGGAGTTGTAAAACTCGTTTTGGGAATTATTGGCTGGATTGTGCTGATAGCGGCGTTCGCACCGCTCATTTTGGAATCCATAAAAAACGACGGCACAATCGGCGACGGCGCGATTGTGTCAATAATTTCAGGATTGGTGGTCGGAAGTATTTGCCTTTCAATCAGCGGAGTGTGGGCTTTCGTGGAGTTCATTCTGGCTCTTTGTGGCGCACTCAAAGACAAAAACGGGCTACTCGTCAAAAAATGGTAGTTTTTGGAGCGCGCTGAATGGCAAAACTCTCTCCGCTTGAGAAATACTACGCGAAATTCCACGAGGAAAATCGACTTTTGACGCGGCACGGGCGCGTGGAATTTGAGATTTCGATGGCAAAAATCCTCGATTTTGTTGAGTCGATTCGCGCAGGAAGAAAAAACGAAGAAATCAAAATCCTTGACGTAGGCGCGGGAACGGGGCGATATTCCGTTTCGCTTTGCAAAATGAACTTTGACGTTACGGCGGTTGAACTAGTTGAGCATAATCTAAAAATCCTTCTTGCAAAACACGAAAAAGTAAAATGCTGGCAAGGCGATGCCCGTGCGCTTTCGTTTCTTTCAGACAGCACGTTTGACATAACGCTCATTTTTGGTCCAATGTACCACGTTCACACGCCTAGCGAAAGGCTCAAAATATTAAACGAAGCGCGGCGCGTTACAAAAAGCGGCGGAATCGTTTTGGTGGCTTACGTTATGAACGATTACGCGATTTTAACGTATTGCTTTCGCGAAAAGCACATTTTGGAATGTCTCAAAAACGGCACGATTTCGGAGGATTTTCATGCCAAAACCGAAGACGGGCACGACCTTTTTAGTTACGTTCGACTTGACGATGTTGAAAAACTCGACGCGATGATAGATTTGGAGCGTCTTGGCGCGTTTGCTCCAGATGGCGCGGCGGATTATTTTAGAAAAGAATTGAATGCTTTGAGCGAAGAGGAGTTTTTGGAATTTGTGCGCTATCAAAAAGCGATTTGCGACCGTCCCGAACTTTTGGGAGCAAGTTCTCATATCGTGGACGTTCTAAAAGTGCCTCAAAAATAAAATTCTTGTTCAGTTGCCGATAATGAATCTATGACTAAAAAAAGAATCAAAGAATATGCCATTTTTATTTTTCTCTGCGCATTTTTTGTTGCAATGATGTCAAACGTTTGCGCTCAAACAAAAAAACTCAACGCGGAACAGGCGGCAAAAACGCGCGCAAAATTGATAGAATACAGCCGAGATTATTTGGGCTGCCCGTATCGCTCTGGCTCTATAGGCCCTGCCACATTTGACTGCTCTGGATTTGTTTATTCGATGTTCAGAGAAAGCGTCGGAATCCAACTGCCGAGAAAAGCAAGCGCGATTTATTCAAAATCAAAAAAGATTTCCGACGACGAGCGAGAAGCGGGCGATTTGGTGTTTTTTTCGGCAGGAAGCAGCGTAAATCATGTTGGAATCTATCTTGGCGGCGGAATGTTCATTCACAGCGCGAGCGACGGCTCAAAAACAGGCGTAATCGAATCTTCGCTCAGCGAACGATATTGGAAAAATCATTACACGGGCGCGGGAAGATACATCGACTCCGCAGAAATCCCGCTTCAAAAAAAATGATTTTGTAATTAAGAAAATTATTCTCGGTATTTGCGCGATGTTTTTTTGCACCGTTTGGATTTTCTTGAGAAATATGCGTCTTTTCGTTATGTTTTTTATCAATATGAAACGATTTTTTCCTTTGATTCTTTTGACTTTTTTGATTTGCTCTTGCTCTCCAAAGATTTCTGTAAAGGCGCTTTCAAATGGCGCGGTTGACGTTTCTTTTGGAACGGGATTTTCAAAAGCGACGGGAGAAACGCTCCGAAAAATCGCCGACATTCCAAGCGATTCGCCGATTTTTTCCCCGAACGACATGACGAGTTTTCTTGTAAACGCGGGAGCAACAAACGTAAGCGCAAGCACGCCGTCCGCGCTTGAAGTGGAGGCTTCGGGGCGACTTTTTGCAGAAAAAAACGCTCTTTCGGCAACAAAAATCCTTTCTCGCACCGAATCTTCCGTAAGTCTTACGCTTGGTCCTGAACAAATCCGCTCGCTCTACGCGCTTTTGGACGAGGACACAAAATCGTATTTTGACATGATGATGATTCCCGCGCTTGCCGAAGAAACGCTTGAACTCGATGAATATCGCATGATTCTTGCCGCAATGTACGGGCAAAAATTCGCAAACGAGTTGATTGACGGCGTAGTTTTGCTTGAACTTTCAAGTCCAGACGGAAAAAAGACCGAGCGAATTTCAGAAAAACTCGGAGTCATTTTGACGCTCACCAAAGAAAAAACGTGGAAATTAGATTTTTAGCAAAATCGAAGGCTCTTGACTAGTATCTTTTCAGAATTTTAGCCAACTCCTTGTATAAATCATCG
>CALFJF010000029.1 GCA_937877535.1 uncultured Treponema sp. | reverse complement strand
TCGGCGTTCATCGTGTAGCCGTCCGCCATGATGAACTCGCGCCCGCGCATTACGCCGTACCGTGGGCGGATTTCGTCGCGGTATTTCGTGTTGATTTGATAAAAATTGACGGGAAGTTGCTTGTACGAGTCAAGACCGTCGCGCACGATTGCTGTGTAGGCTTCTTCGGCAGTGGGCGAGACCACCATGTCCTGCTCGCCGCGATTTTTCGCTTTGAGCATTTGCGGGCCCATCGTCTCCCAGCGACCAGATTCTTTCCACAAGTCGCCTGGCACAATGACAGTCGGCTTGAATTCGAGTGCACCCGCCGTTTCGTTCCATTCTTCGCGGATAATATTTTCAAGTTTATAAAGAGAACGGACACCAAGCGGCAAATAAGTGTAAAGTCCGTTTCCGAGTTTTCGCGTGATTCCCGCCCGGAGCATAAGCTTGTGGCTTTCGATAACGGCCTCGCTCGGAGCCTCGCGGAGCGTAGACATGTAAAATTGTGAAGTTTTCATAATGAGCCATTTTACCGAATCGAATCAAAAAAATCGACGGGACTTTTTTGATTTAAGAAAAAAACGGTGGTTTCGACAGGCTCAACCACCGTTTTTGTGATTTATTTTGCGTCAACCCAATCGCTGTTTGAACTTTCGGGAATTGTGGAAATGCCGCCAGAATACGTTTTTCTTTCTTCTTCGGGCGGAGGATTTTGCGTTTCGTCGTTTTTTTGGAAGTCTTCTTCCGTTTTTGGGTGACTTCCAGATTGCCCGCGCACAAGCCGAATTCCAAGGCAATTAAACGATAAATGCGGAAGCCTTATGTATTTGTCGTTGATTTTGCAATATCGCGGGTCGTAATTCCACGCGCCGCCGTGAGCCACGTGCGGAAATCCCGTTTCGTCGGCAACGTCAAAGCACCATTCCCAAACGTTTCCCGTTACGTCAAAAAGCCCCAGCGAGTTTTCGCTTTTTTCGCCCACAATTTGCGTTTTTCCTCGCGCGTTTTTTTTATGCCAGCCTGCCGAATCCGCGTCTTCTCCCGCGTAATCGCTTTCTTCGTCCGAGTTTCCGCGAGCAAGAAAAAGCCATTCTTCCTCCGAAGGAAGTCGAAATCCGTCGGCTCCAAAATCCACGTCGATTTTTCCCAAAATCGAGCCTTTTGAGTGCGGAGCGTAATCCCATTCGTCCGAATCCGAATTTCCGTCAACTGAATACACGGGTTTGAGCGAGCAGATTCGACTGAGCCGATTGCAAAAAACAAGCGCGTCGTACCAACTCATCGATTCGGCGGGTTTTTCTGAACCTTTGAAATTGCTTGGATTTTTTTGCATAACGTCTTTGTAAAGCCGTTGCGTTACTTCCGTTTTTGACACAAAAAACGAAGAAAGTCCTTTTCCCGCAGGCACGTTTATCATAAAATCCTCGGCGATTGCCCGCGCTTCCGCTTCGTCAACGGCATTTCGTTCGGCGGGGAGTTTTTTATAATCGCTTTCAAATCGAATCGAATTCACGTCTTGCGCCTTTTCGCTCATCGAAGAAATCCAATCGCGGTCGGTTATCGAAACTTTCGCCGTTTCTCCAAATAAAAGCACGACTTCTCGAAGAATGTAGGAAACGCGCCCTTGCGCTATCGCTTCGTCAAGAATCGCGCTTTTTGCTTGGTCAACGTCGGAAAAAACGGCAGCCCCGCCAGAAAGTGCGCGCTTTCCAGAAAGCAAAACGCTTGAACCGTCCACAACGTCAAAGCGCACATCGTAAAGTGAAACGCCTTTTTCGGTTGCAGCGGGAGCGAATTTTGCGCCACCGCCAGTAAAAAGCGTCGCGCTTTCTCCCGCGCTTGCAAACGGCCAGTTTTTTGGAATGTCCGTCCAATCGGCTTTTCGCGCACGGCGAAGTCCGTTTTGAAAAATCGAAAGCATTTGAACGTATTTCAAAGAAAATCCCGACGAAATCCAGGCTTGATATTCCCACGCGGGCGATTCTTCCGTTCGATAGCGCGTTTCTCGTTTTGTTTTTCCATCTTCGCCGATTACGTCTTCAAAATATTCGACCGATTCCGTTCGCGTTGTGGCGAATTTATGGAGAGCCGTTACCGAAAACGTGCGCGGGCAATGGCTTGACCAATATTCTTCAAAATCTTTGAGAGCCGAAAGCCATTTTTCGTGCGTTTGCTCTTCGTCCAGTTCGTCAGAAAGCGCGATTTTTCCTGCTTTGAGCGCGTCTGCGATTTCGTTGTATCGTTTGAATTTTTCTCGTGCCGAAGAATCTCGTTCGAGCGCGTCCCAACATTCTCCAAGTTCCGAAGCCCAATTTTGAGAAAATGACGGCTGCAAAAAAAATAGGGCGCAAAAAAGAACAACAAAAAATGAAAAAAATCTGTTCATAAAAATAAAAATCTCCAAAAACTCCAGTTTACTTTTGAACGATTGTAGCAAAATGACCTTTCTTTTGCAAAACCTTGCGATTCGCGGTTCGTTTTGAATCCGTTGAAAATTTCGCTTTTCTCTGAAAAAATTGGCGTAAAAAAATTGCGAGGAGTAAAAATGATGGAAGTCAAAATCGGAATTATTGGAGCGATGGACGAGGAAATCTTGTATCTAAAAAACGCAATGGAAGAAATGCGCGAAGAAAACGGCATTTTTTTTGGAAAAATTAGCGGAAAAAACGTGATTTTGGCGCGGAGCGGAATTGGAAAAGTGAACGCCGCTTTGTGTGCTGACCGCTTAATCCGCGAGCATGGCGCAACGCACGTTATCAATACGGGAATTGCGGGCGCAATGAAAAAAGGGCTTCGTGTGCTTGATTTTGTTGCTTCCACCGACGCGCTCTATCACGATTTTGACGTAACGGGTTTTGGCTACGAGCCGACCGTGATTCCGCGAATGGAAAAAAGCGCGTTTCCCGCTGACGAAAATCTGCTTTGCGCGGTGCAAGAGGCTTTTTTGGCTCTTTCTGGGGCAGAACCATTTTTGAATCACAATCTTGTTTTGGGACGCATTGCGTCTGGCGACCAATTTATTTCAAATCGAGAGGCAAAGGAGCGGATTCAAACGGTCTGCTCGCCTTCTTGCGTTGAAATGGAAGGCGCGGCAATCGCTCACGCTTGCTTTTTGAACAAAACGCCGTTTTTGATTTTGCGGTGTATGAGCGATATGGCGGACGACGGCGAAGAAGAAAGTTATAAATTCAACGATAAAATCGCTGCGGAAATGAGTGCGCGTTTAGTCGAACAACTCATCACAAAAATCTGATTTTCACGGATTCTAAAAATCCTTATAATAGATTCTCGAAAAAAAACTCATTTGGAGGAAAAAATGGAACTCAAAAAATACAACGTGGATTCTTTTAATCTTGACCACACAAAAGTTCGTGCGCCTTACGTTCGGATTGCGGCTCAAAAAGTGGGAGAGAAGGGTGATGTGGTTACAAAATTCGACGTGCGAGTAACACAGCCAAACAAAGAGTTCATGCCAACTGGCGCGCTTCACGCGATTGAGCATATTGTGGCAGAGTATTTGCGCGATGAAATCGAAGGAGTCATCGATTTTTCTCCGATGGGCTGTCGCACGGGGTTTTATTTGACGCTTTGGGGAGATGTTGACGAGGAATATGTGGCAAAGCATCTTTTGCCCGTTTTCAAAAAAGTTTCTGAGTGGAGCGGCGAAATTCCTGCGGCAAACGAGATTCAATGCGGAAATTTCCGCGATATGGATTTGGACGGCGCAAAGGCGTTTGCAAAAAAATGGGTCGAAGGAATCGAGCGCGACGGCTGGCAACCGTTCAAATAGCGTTGAAACAAAAATCGTTCGGAAACTTCGATTTTCCGAACAAGTCCAATACTTTTTGGAAAAATAAATGAACTTTTACCTAAAATTCAAAGAAACGGTGTTTTCGGTTGCTCCGATTATGGCTCTCGTGGTTTTCCTCGCGCTTACAGTAACTCCGATTGGAAATGCCGCGCTGATAAATTTCCTCGTTGGTGGCGTATTGGTGATTTTTGGACTGACCGTTTTTTTGCTTGGCGTGGACATTGGAATCCTTCCGATTGGAGAGCGAAGCGGAGCGGCTCTTACGTCAAAGCGAAATCTTCCGCTTCTTTTGGGCGTGGCGTTTTTTATCGGTTTTATGATTACGATTGCAGAGCCAGACGTTCAAGTTCTCGCCGACCAAGTAAAATCAATCGCGCCGGGCGTTTCAAAATGGGGGCTGATTCTTTTTATTGCGGCGGGAGTTGGACTTTTTGTAACAATCGGAATTTTACGAACGGTGCTTTCGATTCCGCTTCGTGTGCTTCTTGTGGCATCTTACGCGGTTGCGTTTTTGCTCGCGTTTTTTTCTCCCGCGGAATTTCAAGGCGTGGCATTCGATTCTGGAGGCGCGACGACGGGACCGATGACCGTGCCGTTCATTATGGCGTTGGGCGTTGGCGTGGCGGCGGTTCGGCGCGGAAAGCGCGGCAGCGAAAGTGGCGACGCTTCGTTTGGACTTACGGGAATTGCGTCGGTAGGACCTGTTGCAGCCGTTTGCCTGTACGGAATCCTTTTTTCTTCGTCGGCGGGAGGCGGGGCAGCATGCGAGGAGACTTCGGAGGAAGTTGTTTCGGGGCTTCGTGCGTTCGCGCTCCTTCTTCCCGACGTGTTCCGTGAAGTTTCGCTCGCGCTCTCTCCGCTCGTTTTGATGGCGATTCTGTTTCAATTTACGCTTCTCAAAATGCCGCCTTTTCAAATTATCCGAATGGTTCGCGGACTCATTTTGAGTTTTGCGGGGCTTGTTGTTTTTTTGCTTGGAGCGCAAGGCGGTTTTATGCCCGCTGGCGAAAAACTCGGCGAGGTTTTGGGTGCACTCGCTTCGTCTGGCGAAAAGCATGTTGTGGTGTACAACGCGGCGGGCGAAATCACAAGTTCGCTTTTGATTCCTAGAATCGTGCAGTCGTCGTTTTTGCTGATTGTGGGTTCGGCGTTTGGAGCTATTGTTGTGTGCGCAGAGCCTGCCGTGTGGGTTTTAACGGAGCAAGTTGAAAGCGTTTCAGGTGGCACAATAAAGCGGCGCGTAATGCTCGTGGCTCTTTCTGCGGGAGTTGCGCTTTCAATCGGACTTTCAATGGCGCGTGTTCTTTTGGGATTTTCGCTTTGGTACATTTTGATTCCAGGGTACGCGCTTTCGCTTCTTTTGACGATTTTTTGCCCTCCGCTTTTTACGGCAATCGCGTTTGATTCTGGCGGAGTTGCCTCTGGACCGATGACAAGCACGTTCATTCTTTCGTTTACGCTTGGAGTTGCGTCTTCGCTTGGGAACGGCGGAGCGACAAGCGCGTTTGGCGTGATTGCGCTCGTGGCAATGACTCCGTTAATCGCAATTCAAATTCTTGGAATCGTATTTAGAGCAAAATCTGGCGGATTTGGCGGGCTAAAAAGAAAAAAAGGAGGCGCGGCATGAAATTGCTGACGGCAATCGTTCCGCACGACCGTGGCGAAAAACTCACGCGAGCGGCTCTGGAAGCAGGTTCGCGCGGTGGCACGGTTTTAATGGCGCGGTCGCTTGCAAAATCAAATCTTGCGGCGATTTTGGGACTTGGAGAATCAACTCGCGACGTAATTTTGATGGTCGTTTCCGACGAGGCGGCTTCTTCCGTTTTGAACGCGGTTGAAAGCGCGTCGGCGCGGGAAAAAAAAGGATTCGGCGAAGTTTTTTTGACGCACGTTGGTTCGCTTGTAAAAGGCGGGCAGTTTCGCGCAGGAAGCGCACTTGAAAAGGAGAAACCCATGGACGAAATGATTACGGCAATCGTAAACAAAGGGTACGCTGATGACGTAATGGCGGCGGCTCGAAGCGCGGGCGCGGGTGGCGGCACGGTTGTGGGCGCACGCGGAACGGCGCGAGAAAACGACGCGCGTTTTTTTGGAATGCACATCGTTCCCGAAAAAGAAATGCTCATCATGGTCGTTTCTTCGGAAAAAAAAGAAGCGGTCATGGCGGCAATCAGAAACGTAAAATGCCTAAAAGAGCCAGGAATGGGAATTGCGTACTCTTCGCCTGTTGAGGATTTTTGTCTTCTCGGAAAGAAAAAATGACAACAAAAGAAAAAATCTTGGAAACGCTTTTGAAAAGCGACACCGTTTCAGGCGAAATGCTTTCGCAACGATTTAACGTCAGTCGTACTGCCGTTTGGAAAGCGATTTCTTCGCTCCGCGAGGAAGGCTACAAAATCGACGCCACAACAAACCGCGGCTACCGATTGAAACAGTTTCCTGACAAACTTGATGCCACTCAAATCCGCGCAGAAATTGAGTCTTGTGGCGTAAAAGCGGGCGAGATTTTCGTTTTTCCAGAAATTGACTCAACGAATAACGAGGCAAAACGACAAGCCGCGCACGTGTCTTCGTTCAGAGATGAACATGGCGCGTTGACGGAAGGCGGAAAAAAACTGCACCGCGCACTTTTTGTTTCAGGAATGCAAACGGCAGGGCGCGGGCGGCTTGGGCGGGAGTTCGTTTCTCCAAAAAACGCTGGCGCGTACTTTTCGCTCGTTTACGCTCCAGAAAACGGCGTAAAAAATCCCGCTCTGCTTACCGCTTCTGCAGCCGTGGCGGTTTGCCGCGCACTCGATTCGCTTTTTGACACAAACTCAAAAATAAAGTGGGTGAACGACGTTCTTTTGGATTTTGGCGGAGTTGAGAAAAAAGTTACGGGAATTTTAACCGAGGGAATCGCGAATTTTGAAAGCGGAAAAGTTGAAGTTGCGGTCGTTGGAATTGGAATAAACGTCCGCGAAGTCGATTTTGACAAAAATCTTTCAAAAATTGCTGGAAGCGTTGAGGAATTTTTGTCAAAAAAAGAACGCTCGCTTTCCGTTTCAAGAAATTCCGTCATTGCAAAAACGATTGCTGAACTCCTCAAAATCTACGATTCCAAAGAAAATGTCATCGAAGAATACAAAAATCGCTCGTGCTTGATTGGAAAAACCGTTCGCGTAAATCCGCTTTCGGGCGACGAGCCGTTTTTTGCGCTTGTTGACGGAATTGGAAATGAAGCCGAACTGTTGGTTTGCACAAAAAACGGCGAACGGCGCACGCTTTTGAGTGGAGAAGTTTCTCTCCACGAAGAGTAGCGTTTTTGTTTTTTTACATTTTTCCGAGAAGATTTATCATTTCAAGTGCGCCAAGTGCGCAGTCGTAGCCTTTGTTTCCCGCTTTTGTGCCTGCGCGTTCAATCGCTTGCTCAATCGTGTCGGTTGTAAGAACTCCGAACATCACAGGAACTCCCGTTTGAAGAGCCGCTTGAGCGATTCCTTTTGAAACTTCGGCGCACACGTAGTCGTAATGGCTTGTGGAGCCTCGAATTACGGCTCCGAGCGCGATTACCGCGTCGTATTTTTTGCTTTCGGCGAGCCGTTTTGCAACAACGGGAATCTCGAACGCGCCTGGAACCCACGCAAGCGTGATGTTTTTTTCTGGCACGTTGTGCCGAACGAGAGCGTCTTGCGCTCCAGAAATCAAGCGCGACACAATAAATTCGTTGAATCGCGAAGCCACAAGCGCGATTTTGACGCTTTTTCCATTAGACTTTTCCGAAACGATTTTTCCTTCGATAATTTCCATATTTTTCCTCCAATTTTGATGAACTGTATTTTGCATTTGCGAAAACTGTCACAAAAAATGACCCATTCGCATTTTTTTGGTTGTAAGATATTTTTCGTCCTCGCTTCTTGCGCGGATTTTGAGCGGCACTCGCTCGGTGATTTTTAGCCCTGCGCTTGCGTTGTTTATTGCTTCGATTTTTTTTGGATTGTTCGTCATAAGTCGAATTTGTTTTACGCCCAAATCAAGCAAAATTTGAATTCCGCAGTTGTAATCGCGAGCGTCTTCGGGAAGTCCGAGCGCGAGATTCGCGTCCACCGTATCAAACCCCGAATCTTGCAAACGGTACGCGCGGATTTTGTTTATAAGCCCGATTCCGCGCCCTTCTTGCCGCAAATAAACAAGAACGCCCGCGCCTTCTTCGGCGATTTTTTTCATTGCCGCCGAAAACTGCTCTCCGCAATCGCATTTCAGCGAGCCAAAAGCGTCTCCCGTCAGGCACTCCGAATGAACGCGAACGAGAACGTCTGTTTGCTTTGAAATATCGCCCAAAACAAGCGCGGAATGTTCCGCTCCGTTCGTCAAATCTTTGAACGCAAAAATCGAAAACTCACCCCATTTTGTGGGAAGTTTTGCTTGCGCTTTTCTTTCAACGATTTTTTCGTGCGCTTTTCGGTACGAAACAAGTTGAGAAATCGTGATAAACGTCATATTCCATTTTTTTGAAAGTTTGACCAACTCGTTTTTTCGAGCCATTGTGCCGTCTTTGCTCATAATTTCGCAACAAAGCCCCGCTTCTTTGAGATTCGCGAGTTTGCACAAATCCACGGTCGCTTCGGTATGCCCGTTTCGCTCAAACACGCCGCCCGCCCGCGCGATGAGCGGAAACATGTGTCCAGGGCGACGAAAATCTGCGGGGAGCGATTTTTCGTCTGCAATGGCAAGAGCGGTGGCACTTCGGTCAAACGCGCTAATTCCCGTGCTTGTTGAAACGTGGTCAATCGACACGGTAAACGCGGTTTCGTGATTGTCGGTGTTTTCGGCGCACATCGGCTGTAAATTGAGATTTGACGCAATGGCACGGCTTATTGGCATACAAATCAGTCCTCGCGCGTTTTTTGCCATAAAATTCACGTTTTCCGCCGTGGCAAATTGCGCCGCGCAAATTAAATCGCCTTCGTTTTCCCGCGATTCGTCGTCTGAAACCATGATAATTTTTCCAGAGGCAAGGTCTAAAAG
The DNA here is from genome assembly GCA_937877535.1 of uncultured Treponema sp. GTDB lineage: Bacteria > Spirochaetota > Spirochaetia > Treponematales > Treponemataceae > Treponema_D. Next base: position 16,627 of record CALFJF010000029.1, on the reverse strand, counting down.
AGCCTGTTCCACAGTGCCGTACTGTACTACCGCCATATTTTTCTCCATCTTTTTTCTTTTTTGTATTTCCACATTTTGCAGAAATCTGAACTCGATTTATCAACTCACAAATTGTGAAAAATCGGAAAATGCTCCAAAAACTCATTTGGGATTTTTGTTTTGTTTGAATCTTCCTTGATTTCTACAAAACGCTCGATGTATTTTCCAACGATGTCGCATTCGATGTTTACGATTTCGCCCGATTTTTTTTCTTTGAGCGCAGTTTGCTCCCAAGTGTGCGGAATCACCGCAAGCAAAAACGTGCCGCCTTCGCCGTTTCGCTCGATTTTGGAAACCGTGAGACTGATTCCGTCAACACAAACCGAGCCTTTTTCCACGATGTACCGCGTGATTTTTTTGTCCGCATTGATTTTTACGAGAATCGAATTTCCTTCTTTTTGAATCGATTTGATTTTTCCCGTTCCGTCTATGTGTCCCGTTACAATATGCCCGCCGAATCGTCCGTTCGCGCTCATTGCGCGTTCAAGGTTTACAAGACTTCCCGATTTTAAGCGTCCAAGCGACGTTCTTCTAAAACTTTCTGGCGTAACGTCTGCAAAAAATCCGTTCGCGTTTTTTTTTGTTACCGTTAAACACGCTCCGTTTACAGAAACGCTTTCTCCAATCAAAAGTTCGTCCAAAAAAGAGCAAGAAATTTCGAGCGAAAAAAAATTCCCAGAACTCAAAATGCTTTTTACCGTGCCGATTTCTTCGATTATTCCCGTGAACACAATTAGCTCCTTTTGGCGCGTTTTATTTTAGAACCGCGTAGCGCAAAAGCACGTCGCTTCCGAAAATTTCGATTTTTGGCTCTGAAAGCTGCACGCAAGAATCGATTTTTTCCGTTCCGATTCCTCTGACGGGTGTAAAAGAAACGGGGGAGACAGTTCCAAATATTTTTGGAGAAACGTAAGCGTGGATTTCGTTTGCGAGGATTTTTGGGAACAGAAAACTCGCCGTGAGCGTGCCGCCACTTTCAACAAGAACCGAGTCGATTCCGCGCTCTCCAAGCGTTTTGAGAATTTCGTCCAAAGAAAGTCGCTCCGCTTGGCTTGAAACCGAAATGATTTCGACTCCAAGCGAGGCGAGGGCATTTTTGCGTCGTTCCTCGGAACTCGAAAGTTCGTTTGCGCAAAAAAGAATTACTGGAATTTCTTTGGCAGTTTTTGCAAGATGTGAAGTTGGCGGAAGCCTTACGTGAGAATCGGGCACGATTCGCACGGGTTGCCGAACGTTTTTGTTGCAAAACCGCGCGTTCAAAAGCGGGTCGTCTTTTATTGCCGTTCCGATTCCCGTCATCACCGCCATAACGTTTGCCCGCGTTTGATGAACGTGCGCTCTTGCTTTTTCGCCCGTAATCCATTTTGACTCGCCACTTGAAGTTGCCGTAAGTCCGTCGGCGGTCATCGCGTATTTCAAAATGACAAAAGGCGTTTTTTTTGTAATAAAATGAAAGAAAATCGGATTGAGCGCGTCACATTCATCTTTGAGAAAATCCGTTTCCACGAGGATTCCATTTTCGCGGAGTTTTTTGATTCCGCCTCCAAAAACGAGCGGATTTGGGTCAAAACTTCCAATTACAACGCGCGAAATCCCCGAATCGATTATTGCGTCCGTGCAAGGCGGTTGCTTTCCCGTGTGGCAGCACGGCTCAAGCGTTACAAAAAGCGTGGCTCCTTTTAAGTCGATGTTGTTTTTTTGCGCATTACAAATCGCGTCGCACTCCGCGTGCTTTTCTCCGAATTTTTTGTGATAGCCTTCTGAAATTATGGTGTTATCTTTTACGATTACCGCGCCCACGAGCGGATTCGGATTTGTCCACCCTTGTCCGCGTTTTGCAAGTTCAATGGCGCGTTTCATAAACGCTTCTTCGATTTTGTTTTCTTTCGATTCCATAAGAATAGTCGGCTGCTCAAAAATGCTCTTTTCAAAACAACCGCCTCTAAAAAGATGCACGTTTTGCCTAAAAATCGTGCGAATTGAAAGAAAAAACGGGCAGCGTTTTCTCTCAATTCTCAATTCAGTTTTATATCAAACTATTCTGAGTGTCAAGAATAAAAGTTATCGTTGATTTTCTTAAAATCCGCTTTATTTTTTTAGCGATTGCAAAAAAAGACAAAATCTGATTTACTTTTTGAGTCAAAAGGGGAGTAGTTTTTGCCTAGAATCAACATACCCGGTGCATAACCTGGTTTTAGGCGTTCGATTTTCGGATGACAAGACCTTTTGCCGATTTTTTGTCGGCAAAAGGTCTTTTTTTATAAAAATGGAGGAGCGTATGGATACGCAGATTTTGGACATTCTTGGACTTTTGGTCTTTGGATTTTTGTTGCTTGTAAAGGGCGCGGATTGGTTTGTGGAGGGCGCGGCAGGAATTGCAGAAAAACTTGGAGTTCCGCAACTCGTTGTGGGACTTACGATTGTGGCAATGGGAACGAGTGCGCCCGAAACGGCAATTTCTCTTACTGCGTCGTTCAAAGAGAGCGCAGACCTTGCGGTTGGAAACATTTTGGGAAGCAACATTTTGAACGTGCTTTTGATTTTGGGCGTAACCGCGCTCATCTATCCGCTTTCCGTGCAAAAATCGACCGTGCGATACGAAATCCCGTTCACGATTTTCATTTCCATTCTTTTTCCGATTTTGGGACTTGGCGCGGGAATCCTTCGTGCGCCTTTTGTAGACGACGGCGTTCTTTCGCGAATTGACGGAATCATTTTGCTCGTTTTTTTCGCGCTCTATCTTGCGTATCTTTTTTGGCTTACCAAAAAGGGCGAGGCGGACGTTGAAACTGTTGGAGATGCAAAATCGAGCGGATGGCTCAAACTTGTTTTTCTTCTTTTGGTGGGACTTTTGGGGATAATTCTTGGCTCAAATTACACGATTCGCTCTGCGACTCGCCTTGCCGAACTTTTTGGAATCTCGGAGCGAATTATCGGCTTAACGGTGGTCGCGCTTGGCACTTCGCTTCCTGAACTCGCCACGTGCGTTGCCGCCGCGCTCAAAAAAAATGCAGACATTGCAATCGGAAATATCGTGGGAAGCAACATTTTCAATATGCTGTTTGTTGGTGGCATTTCCGCGACCGTCAAGGCTGTAAAATATCAAGGCGAATTTTTTGTTGATAGCATTGCCGCAATTTTGACGGTTGTACTTTTGCTTTTGTGCATTGCGCTTGGAAAAAAACGCACGCTTTCTCGCGTTGGCGGGGCTATCATGCTCGCGTCTTACGCTGCGTATTTTGCGATTTTTCTTTTGTAGAATTGATGGCAGCGTTTTTGCATGACGAATAAAAAAACGGACGAGATTTTTCGTCCGTTTTTGATTGAATCTGAAAAAAAATGGCACTTTATACGTCAATCGCAAAAAGCACTCCCACGTCTGGAGATGCCCCCGCAAGTCCGTACCCCGTTACCTCGGCGACTTGCATTGTTGTTTGCAATTTTGATTGAAAATCGGAAATCAGCGCGTCGATTTGCTTTGCGTCGTTTGCTGCGTCCGCTGAAAACGACGATTGTGCTTGCTCAAGTTTTTGCGCTTTCATGGAAGCCAGTTGGTTTATCAACGAATTCAATATTTGTGCTTTGCTCACGGATATGCCTTGTTGGTCGGGTTTTGCCGCTACACCAGAAACGTGGTCGAATTGCGTGTACATCACATTGAACGGTTGCACCGGCACATAGAGTTTCCTGCTTCCAGATATGACAGAATTATATGAAATGGTATTGACTGATAGAATTTCAGACATATTCAGCCTCCTTGCCGTAAATGCTTTCTCTTTTGAATTTATCGGAATGGAGATTGAATTTATTTAGTAAAGTTGGATTTTTTCATTGCATAAATCCAAAAAATCAAGGCAAATAACAAAATATTATACCTGTTTGATAACGGCGTTATTTCCACAAAAATGCTGTTAATTAAATTGTTTTGACCACATTTTCAATCTGTCGTCTATCGTTTGCATTTTTCTTGGAGGTTCGTCTTTTATTGCGTCCGAAAGATATGGAATCAAAACGCGACTTTTGAGACTTTCCCAGCGCGGAGGAAGCGGAAGCGGGGCAAGAATTGCGTTTTCTCCAGGAAGATTTCCGAGTAGATTTTTGTAATGAACGGGAAAATATCGCTCGTTTACAGTGCGAATCGACGAAAATCCGTCGCAAATGCCAAATTTATGAACGCTCAAATTGTGTTCTTTTGTTCTATCCAACAATTCTTTTTGAGTTTTTTCGCTCAAAATCCAACGTAAAAACGTTTTTGCCGCCGTTTTTTCGCGCGTTTTTCTGTAAATACCTGCGGAAGTGATGTCGTCTTCGGCAAAAATTTCGCCTTCGCTTGAAAGCCATCTAAAATCCGCGTCCGCAATTTGCTCCGCCGTGAGCGCGAAAAATTCGTTTGAACGAGAATACGCAAAAAGACACCGCCCAGACATGATTTGTTTGTATGGTGGGGTGTAAAGATATTTAAATGAAAAGTCAGTTTCCGATTCTGACGATGTATTGAATTCTTTTGTCCATTCCCGCATAAAATCAATCGTGTTTTCAAGCGCAGTCAAGTTCCAACCAAACGATTTTCCGATTTCCATAAAATCTGCGCCAGTGATTTTTGCCGCCGTGTACACAAAATCAGCGTTCCAAGATGGTGCAAATCCCATTTTTGAAAAAGTGCCGTTTCCATTTTTTGCGTTAAACGTTCCCGCTGCTTCTTTGATTTCTTCGAGTTCCAGCGAAGATGAATCGGGAATGAACGGTTCATTTTTCTCAGAAAACATTATGAGAGGTAGGTTAAAACTTACAGGAAATAGATATTGTGTGTTATCAATCTGACCATATTGTAAAAGAGATGGATAAAAAACGCTAAAATCGATTTTTTGCGAAGCATTTTTTGTATCCATCAAGGAATTTACTGGCAAAAACGTGCGTTTTGTTAATGAATTCATCAAAAATGAACCTATAACAACATCTGGAGATTTTTCGTCTTTTTGAACTGGAAATGACAGAGCAAGTCGTTCTTTGTATACCAGAACTGCTCGTATCTTTTCCTGAGAATTGTTAAAATGTTCAATATAAGAAGCCATCTCTGCTTTATCTGTCCAAACTATTATTGTATGTGGCTTTGTCTTGCAGGAAAAAAAACACATCGAAAAAACAATGAAAAAAAGAATTTTTGTTTTTATAAAACCTGTAGACGTTTTTTTGAACATTTTTTTTGGAAAAACCTCGTTTTTGCACACTTTTTTTCGGTTAAAATGAATCGGCTGCCTTGTAAATTGCTTGGTAAACGCCTTCAATGTTTTCTTCGTCAATCGAACTAAAAGCCACTCGAAGCGTTTTTTGGTCGATTGCAATCGTTCCGATTCCCCATTGGTCAAGCAATTTGAGCCTGAGCGCTTCTGCGTTAATTCCGTTCAGCCTAAAACTCATAAAATATCCCGAATTGAACGGAAGCGCAGTCAATTTTTCAGATTTGTGCGAATCGACGAACGAGCGGACTTTTTTGTACCGTGCTTCAAGAATTTTTCTTAGAGATTTTTTTTGCTCCTCGATTTTTGGGTCGGAGAGCGCACGGAGCAAAATGCTCTGCGAGGGTGTTGACGCGCAACTTACCGAAGAGCGAATAAGTCCCATCAGTTTTTTTACGAGCGCGTCGTACTGCTCGCTCGTCATTCCTTTTGAACCGAACGTCAAAAATCCCGTTCGAAATCCCCACACAAAATCTTCTTTTGTGGGACCGTCGATTTTGCACGCGAGTATATTTTCGTGCGCATTGCAGAGTTTTGAAAAAAGCGACTCTGGAAAAATGTCGTCTTCGTAATTAAGTCCAAAATACGCATCGTCGTTCCAAACGATGATTTTTGTGCCTTTTTCCGCTTCCGAAATTATGGCGTTTACGATTTCCTCCGCTTCGGATTTTCGTGGAGAATACCCCGACGGATTTTGCGGAAAATTCAAAATCACGCGAACAGAACCGCAGTTTTTTGCGTCGTCGGCGAGGGCTTTTTTGAACGACTCCACGTCGAATCTATCACCGTTGAACATATTGAACGAGTGCAATTCTGCCGCCCGCCGCGATTCTGTAATTAAGGCGTAATTATCCCAACTTGGGTCTGCGGCAAGGAGCGGATGAGAGGAATCCACAAAAAGGTCTGCAAGATAAGAAATACCCGCCGTAAGCCCTGGAACTACAACGGGAAGCGAAATCGAGTTTTCTTTATGACTAAGGCTTGGATTTTTTTTGATGAGGACTTCTTTCCATTTTGAGCGAAGGTCGGGATTTCCAGCCGTGGGCGCATACGTTACGAGTTCCGCTGCCGAAAGGCTTGGCGCATATTGTTTTATAGATTCCAAAATCATCGGCTTTCCATTTTCAAGCGCGGTTCCGATTGTGGCATTTGCATTTTTTCCGCGCTGCTTTGCCTCCGCACTTTGCGCTATGATTCCTTTTGGAAAAAAAATCCGCTTTCCTAAGTCCGACAAAAGGTCGCCTGCAACAGTTCCCGCAAGCGAATCGTTCAATTCTTGTGCTAATGGATTCAACATGATTTTTCTATCTTACCTATTTGCTTTAAGATTTTCAACGTAGAAATGTGAAGCGATTTATGGGACTTTGTATGAAATTGTGCGATTTTTCGCACCCGTTTAATAGAGAATTTGGAGAGTTTTTTGAATCAAAGTCGTTAAATTTATAAAAAACAACTTTTTTATTCAAAAAAAGGTTTCCAAATTGTATTGACATGGTATAATCTTCTGTCAATTCATTTTTTTTCGGGGGAGGGGAGTGCGTATGAGAGTGAGAAATTTCAAAAAAATTGACAGCAACGAAATTAAATTGGGAATGAGATTTTCAGCGCCTGTTTTTTTTGACGATGGAGAAAATATGTTTCTTGCTGAAGAAAAATCGGTCAAGCAATATCATATAATTGCGCTTTCTCGGTGGAAGATTTCTACGCTTTTGACATTTGGACACGTTTTGTCTGATGACGATTTTGAAGAAGCGGAAGAACTTTCAGAATTGAGCGAAATCGAAAACCTTGAAGAACTTGAAGAACTTTCTGCCGAAGAGTTTTCAGACCTTGACGAAGTTGGCGAGTTGGAAGAGGTTGCCTCTGTTTGAAAAAAGAAAAAAATCAACAAAAAAAATTGGAGATAACGGAGAGAATCGAGCGGCGGAGTTCCTCGTTCATTCTGGATTCAAAATAATTTCGCGAAATTGGAGGACGCGAAGCGGGGAAATCGATATAATCGCAGAGAAGGACGATGTTCTTGTTTTTGTGGAAGTAAAAACGCTTCCGAGCGGAAACATAGAAACTCTTTCACACGAATTGAATAGCAGGAAGCAGAAAAGAATTGTCGAAACGGCTCAATTTTTTCTGCTGGATAATCGAAAATATAGTAACAGTAGGCTTCGGTTTGATGTGTTGGTGATAGATATGCCCGGATGCCCATCTGTGTATCATATTCAAGATGCTTTTTCGGAGTTCGTATGACTGCTCAATCAAAACCTGCATCTTCGCCGAGTGGCGGAGGTTTGTCACCGCGTATTTTGGAATTGCGCGAAAAAATTCAAAATCCAGAGTATTTGGATTTTGCGGTTCAGCGGATAGCGCAGGTTTTGAGTCGCAGAATTGTGGAAGATGCAGAGCAACGTCCTGGACGGGGCGGATATGAGTCGAACTGACAGTTATAGTAGTAATCGTCGAAGAAATCGAAGGCGTGGCGAGCGACAAGGAAGAGCGAGAGAATCGCGGGCGGAAGCGCGGTCAAGAGAAAGAAATCGCGAGGCTGACAGAAAGTCGTTTCGCGATTCACGGAAATCGAGTGAGCGGCGCGAAGCGCAACGCGGAATTCAGCGAGAAATCCAGCGGATTTTGCAAAAAGTCGCAACGGAAAACGAGTCTGCGCTCCGTGAGTTTCGGAAAAATGTTTGCGTGTGCGAACTGTGCGGAAAGTCGATTCCTTCGGAAGATATGGATAGTGCGCTTTCAAATCGCGAAACGGGAAATCCCGCGCATTTTGATTGCGTGTTGAATCAAGTGAGCGAGCGAGAACGTCTTGGAAATGGCGAGCGAATCGCGTATATTGGGCAAGGAAAATTTGCGGTTCTTTACTTTGCAAACTCCAACGACCTTCGGAAATTCACGATTCAGCGCACAATCGAATGGGAAAATCGAGAAAAAAGACTCGGTTGGCGAGATGAAATCGCGGAGATTTTTAGCAAAGTTCGCTGATTTTTGCGGACGGTTTGATGTGTGAAAAACCTTGAGGGAATCGGGGTGAGTTTATCTATGGACGGACTTGTGCCGTCCTTTTTTTTCCCTTTACGCAAACAAATATTTTTCAATCATTTCGGGCTTGCGCAATGCCGCGAGCCATGTTTCGGGCATATTCTCAATGCCGTAGAAAATGCCCGCAAGCCCGCCCGTGACTGCGCCGATGGTGTCCGTGTCGTCACCGAGATTCACTGCCGTTTCAAGAGCGTCGCGGAATGATGAGGTTTTAAGCAAGCACCACAATGAGGCTTCCAGCGTGTCCACCACATAGCCCGTCGATTTTATGTCATCAACGGAATAGTCCTCAAGATTTTGTAGGTTTGCAAAAATCGAATACGCCTTCGGAATGTTTGCGTGAATCGCCTCCGAAATTGACTTTCCGTTTTTTAAGTCCAGAGCGATATGAATGTAGATTTTGCACGCCTCGCAAGCGATGGAATGTGCATGTGTTATTGCGGAAACTTGCTCAATCTGCTGGTCGGTGATGTTTTCGACAAACGCGAGCGGAATAATCCGCATGAGCGAGCCGTTGCCGTTCGCATTGAAGTCGTTGATTCCCTTGTTGGCGAGAATTGCATTGAAGCAGGTTCTGCCCACATCAAATGCCTTGCCGTCCTGCGTGTAGTCTCCACGGTCGAGCCACATAACGAAGTTCTTGTGTATGTCTTTCGTGTCGATTTTGTCGCACTGCTTTATGCTGTCGCACAGGGCGAGCGTAAGACTCGTGTCGTCAGTCCATGTTCCCGCTTCTTTGTGGAAAATGTCGCAGTAAAGCATTTCCGTCACTTTGGGATATGAGCCTCGTGGCTTGAATTGAACAGGCGAGCCGAGCGCATCTCCGACTGCCACGCCGTACACCGCATCGCGTAAAGTTTTCATTGATTTTATTCTACCTTCGTTTTGTTCCAAAAACAATGGTAGAATAAAGCGGTAAATCTGCGCATGGCATATTTTGCGGCATGAAGAATTGACGACTAGTTTTTTAACAGATTCGATTTTTCAAGATATGAAAAAAGTTTGGGTACGCCAGACTCGCCCACGAAGATTTTTTTGATTTTGCCGTCTTGCACAATCCAAACTGACGGAATGAGCGGAACGTCGAACTCGTTTTCACGAATGACGAACTGATTTTCTCCAGTCGTTGTTTTGTGGACTAAATCGCGCCAAAACAGAGCGTTCTTTTCGCGGTACAATCTGTAGGAATCCCAATCTGTGTCAAATGTGAGGGCAATTGTAGGCACTGCCGCATTTTGAAGTTTCTGCAAATCTGAGTTGATTTTTTTGCAGTGCGGACACCACGATGCCCAGTTATAAAGAATAAAAGTCCCGTTATTTTGGACGAATTGTGAAAGCGTGCCGCCACCTGATTCAAAAAAGAGCGCGTCTTTATCCCATTGGTCGTACAACTTTTGGGCAAGACTTGCCGTGTACCGCCAGCCTTTCATTTTAGATTTTAGGTTCGAGCCGTTTGGTCCAACAAACATTCCCGCAAAAAAACAAAATGCACAGCAAAATACAACAACCACGATTTTCAATAGAGATTTTTGCATGATTTTTCCTCCTCGCATAAAAAAATGAGCAAGAGCGTTGTATTCAAATAATTCTCTTGCTCATTGCCGTATCTACAAAACGTTAGTTAGGATTGTGGTCGTAGATGTAGCAGTCGTTGTCTGCGAAGCAATAATATCCTTTGCTTCCGTATCTTTGATAGGAAGCAGTAGCGCACGCAGTTTCGCTTGATGCCGAATTGTACGAACCGCCACTTGGACAGCCGTTGTCCTCACTACAGGCGACGAATCCAAAAACGCACACGCTCAAGATTCCTAACGCAAAAATAACCTTTTTCATAAAAAACTCCTTGTTGCAGTAAGCCGCAACTCGCTTTTTTTTAATTACGATGAAGTGGAAATCGCTTCGATATTCTTCAAAAATGTATCCACGATTTTGAGATATTTCGCCGAACCTTCCATACGAATGTCTGGAACATTTCCGCCCTTTGGTCCCTCCGTATGTTTTATATCGCCCCAGTGCAGATTTATTCTTTTCTCGCTCGTTCCAAAAAGCGTCTTCACATAGACGCACGATACTTTTGGAGTGATTACAACATCTTTCGCGGTGAACACAACTTCGCCGTCTTTGAACGCGATGTCGATAGCAAAACGCAATTCCGACGTTACGTCCGACGTTGAAAGTGCTGTGCTGGTGTCAACTACGAATACATTTTTGCAGTCGATTCCGATTCTCGCGTTTTTCTCGGTTGTAAGATTCGCGCTTTGCACTCCGCCCGCGTTGTTCTCCGAAACCCATGCCAAAACGTCTTTGTACAATGTTTCCGCGCTTTTTTGTGATTGAAACGTTTTGCTCACGTCCGCAAGCGAAGCGTTTTCTTGAAACTCCTCCGAATATGGGTCAACGCTTGCGCACGAAGAAAACGCAAATAGCGAAAAAGCGACCGCTCCTGCCAAAAGAATGATTTTGCTCAATTTCATGAAAGATTATCTCCTAAAAATTTTTTTTGCGTTTTTTTCTGAAACGAACATCAGCACGTACACCGTTCCGTCGTCAGAAACGAACCTGTCAACTCGTCGCATTCCTTGAATAACAGAAACGCCTTCGTTCTCTTTGACTCCTCGCTCAAAACGAACGAATTCTACTAGACGCGATTTTGCATCAAGTTCCGCAGCAGTAGTCGAAGTGTGTGCGTCGGCGTACTTCGCACTTCCCCACGAGTAAAAGCCTTTCTCGTCATTGAACCCAGCCCAAAAATCGCTTGGATTTGTGAAACTGCTTTCGACCCAAACGGGAAGCCCGTCGTCTCTGTATTTTTGTTTACCCGACCTTTCGACGCTGGCGCATGAAAAGAGAAGAAACGACAAGGCAATCAGTGCGAATATGCGCATTTTGCTATTCCGCAGAAGTTGTCGATTCGTTTTCTTCTGAAAGCGAGTTGATGTATTTATCAACAACCTTCTTTGCAAATTCGCTGTTTGCGGGGAGAGCCTTTTTGATTTCGGCATCAGGCACGAACATTAAGACATATACCGTTCCGTCCTCGCCAATAAAGCGGTCAGCGCGGAGAATTCCAGAAATTTTCACGCTTGCCACCGCAGACTGAAAGTCCTTTAATTCCTTTTGAGCCTCGCCGTCAGCACCTGCTGCTTCCGATTCTTGCTGCGCAATCGCGTTGATTTCCTGCTTTACATAGAATGCTATCTGCGCTTTTCCGTCCAAGTCCGCTGCCGTCGTTGATGATTTCACATCGCCATATTTTGCTTCTCCAGACGCAAAATATCCCGCCTCATCAATCGGTCCTTTCCAGTAGTATCCGCCTTTGTTCCAGCCACTTTTGAACTGTTGCCCAACCCAAACAGGACGGTTCAGTTCCTGATTTTGCTGATATGCCGACGTATCACGCGCGTCGCCAGTTGCTTTTGTGCTTCCGCACCCGACCAACGCACTCGCCAAAACAACGGCAAGTGCCATTCCAATGATTTTCTTCATAAAAATCCTCCAAAAAAATGTATTTGCCCCTCAAAAACATTTTTGAACGGGCATATTTTCATGCTCCCGTTTGAGAGCGCGAAGCCTATTTTACAGCCCCCATAACGCCTACAACTGCGCCGCCAACCCAGGTTGCCACGGAAACAGGAATCGTAACGGCTGTTCCAATCATTCCTGCAACGGCAGCGGTGGAAGCGGCATCTGCTGCTGCCGAGCGACTGACTTCCATCGTGTTGTTAAGTTCTTGATGCTCAATCGGCGTGATGATTTCTCCGTCCTCCACGGAAAGCACCGTTATGTCTCTGTCATATTTGTCAACCACGATTGTGTTGTTCGTAAATGGCAAATGGTATTCAGGATAATATTGGATTTTGTTCGCTTCTCGTGCCACCACCGCTTTTTCCTTTGCCTTTTTGTAACTAGGCATATACCAGAGTTTTCCGTTTGCCTTTCCTGTTGTGGCGTTGTAGCCACCGCCAAAGTTTATAAGGGCATAGCCTGCGCATTTAATCAAGTTCCAGGCGGTAACGCCCGCAATAACAAACGGCTTTCCCACAATCGAATAAAAAATGTACTTTCCGTTTGGCGTGCTGTTTACAACGACTTTTTCGCATTCTGTAACCGTGCGAAAATGTTCCGAATCTGAGTTCGCTAACGCATTTTTTTCCTCTCCATTTATGACTTGGAGCATCGAACCCAAATTATTGTTGAACGCTTCTTCCCACTCGTCATTAAACTTGTCGCCTTTTGCCTTTACTTCTCTACCCGACTGGTCATTTTGTGAAACGAGATTTCCGTTTTTTGTCTTCACTTCTTTCTTTCCGAGTTCGGTCGTGCTGTAAGTATTGCTCGCCTTGTCGTAAACGTACTCCATCAAAGTGAATGTGATTTTTCCGCTGTTGCCCTGCGATTCCTTTTGCGCAACGAACGAAGTCATCCACGCCTTCTCGTCTTCTTCTTTCCAGGACAAAGAAGAATACACGTCGGAAAGGTCGTAGAATTGCTTGGACGACTCCTCTTTGACATTTCCGTCGAGCGTGAGAGTTTGCGTTTCTGCAACAAGAACCTCGTCTTGATACAAGCGGTTTGTGGTCTTAACGTACTCGCGGGTACTCATGCAAGAGCAAAGCGAAACCGACAGAACAAAAATCCACACGGCAGCGTTTTTCGCGGTAAATAGCGTTTTCATTTGTATCCTCCTAGTTTAACGAGCTTTCCACAAAAGCCCTAAATTTCTTTGGCACGGCATTCGGTGGAACGACTGACGCATTTGAAGATTTTTTCGATTCCGACTCCGAAGCTGCCTCCGCGTTCGACGAAGTGCTTTCTTTTGGAGCGGAGTTTTCTGGAGTTTTTGGCGTAGAATCTTGTGGCGTAGAAGCAATCGGATTTTGTTGCGCGGGCGGTGCAGAGTTATTCGATTCCCACACCGTAATAACGAGGTCATGGCTGCTTATCTTTTCTGAATGGCGGTAGTCCTTTCCGTCAAGTGCGACCACTTTTATGTAGCGAAAACTGCTGAACGGCACACCGCCTGACGCAAATTCTTCTCCGTCAGAATCCTTTGCGCCCTTTATGATAATCAAATTGCAAAAATTACCGCGTTCAGATTCGCTGTTGTAGCCGTAAATCTTAAACGCTGCCGCCGAGCGTAGCGTTGCCCCGCCTGCAATTTTTACTTGGTCTTTGAATTTTCCAGAAACCGTCGTTGCATCAATCTCAAAGGAGTGCGATTCGTCGAGTTCCACATCGTCTTGCAGGTACAGAAATAAGTCGTTGTTATTTTTGACCATTTCGACTCTAAACTGTACGCCCGCAGTCGATGTCAGCGCAAAATATTCATAGTTTTTGAGACGACCTGCACTCAAATTTTTACGCACGGTACATTCGTCGCCAAATCCTTTTAACTTTCCCGTGCCTAATTCAATCCATTTGTTTTCTTTGGCGTTCCACGCATTCACCGTTACGGAAAAGTTTGATGCCGACGAAATATTCCTGAGTTTTACGTTATCATTTAATTTTCCAGAAACCACCGTCGTGTCGATGACTTGAACCGCTGAGTCAGTAAACGCAGGCACTTCGGAAAAAACGTTGCCCGCCACGGCAATCGTGGCAAGTAGTATACAGATAAATCGTTTTGACAAATTTCTCATTCCTCTCTGTCCTTTATAAAATCCATTCCCGTGTTTTCAAAAACAAAGTCAGTATACAAAAAAAAAGTAGTTTAACAACTAGCGTCTTAAAAAAATCGCACTCAAATGTAAAATTGTTTCAGCGTTTTTGACTGATAGTGATATACATTTTACTATTAGTCAAAATTTCGTTTGCGCAAAGTGATAGTCTTTTGAATATGGCGAAAATTCAGACCGTGTTGGGAAACAACATCAGAAGATTGCGGAATAAGAACTGTTGGTCTCAGATTTTTCTTGCGGACAGACTCAACGTGTCGGTTTCGTTTATCTCGGTAGTGGAGTCAGGGCAGCGGGGAGTTTCGCTTTCGCTTATAGAGAACATAGCCTCGGTATTTGGCGTTTCCGTTCCGTATTTATTCACTGACCACGAAAGCGAAAATCCGCCATCATGCTCAAAATTCGAGACGGAGATTTTCAAAGAAGAATTAAAGGAAGGCATCTCGAATTTTATAGAAGATTTTTTCAAGAAGAAAAAAGAAAAAAGCCCGCGTTATGAAGTATGAATTCAAAACTCTGTATTAAATTCGGCACATGCGTATGCATTGTGAAAGTGTATGCTTTCTTCTGTCTCGGCTTCGACGGTGAACCATTTGAAATCCATTTTTTTTAAGCCCAGGTAGACTTCGCGAACGACATCTTCCACGAAGCGCGGGTTGTCGTAGGCGTGTTCCGTGACGAATTTTTCGTCCTGCCGTTTGAGAACTGAGTAAAGTGGCGTTGACGCGCACCTTTCAATCATTTCGATGACATCTTCAATCCAGAAGAATTTTGAGTAAAGCACCTTGACCTTCACAAACCCGCGCTGATTGTGCGCCCCGTACTCGGAAATCGCCTTTGAGCAGGGGCAAAGCGTGGCAATCGGCACTTTGATTGAGATGAAAAATCGGGAGATAGATTTCTCGACTTGCTTTCGCTCGCTTGGAATGGCAGAACGGGGGCGTTGCGGGGAACTCCCCGCAGAGGGGGTAGCGGAAGACTGCGAAGCAGGCTGAAGCGAGGGGGAGACTTCCCCCTTTAAATTGCTCACTTCTAACTGCTCACTGCTCACTTTCACCTCGCCCTCATAAGAACACTGATATTCCATAAGCCCTGCACTTTTTGTGACTGGCGCGGATTTTTCGATGAAATACGGAAAAGTGATTCTGCCGAACGCACGCTCTGCGTCGAGTTTTGCGCGGATTTCCTCGAGCATTTCGAGAAAATTGTTCATCGAGATGTCGTTGTGATGTTTATGGAACACCTCAATGAATCGGCTCATGTGCGTTCCCTTGAAATTGTGCGGCAGGTTGACGAAAAGGTTGACCGTGCCCGTGGTGTTCTGCGTTTTGCGGCTTTTGTCGAGAACCTGAATCGGATATTTTACATTTTTGACCCCGACTTTCTGAAGCGGAACGGAGCGCGTGTCGGGAGTGGATTGGATGTCTAGCATTTTTGCGTGTTTTCCGCCTTGTATTCTCTGCATTTTTCTTCGAGTACTGTAAAGTCGCAACAAAATTTTATGACTTTTTTTGTTTTTATCTGCTTTTCATACAATTTTGATGCTTTTTGAATTATCGCTGGTAGAATTTTTACGCAGAATGAGAATTCTTTGTTCATAAGATTTTTGTAATTTCGCACTTCAATACTATCGGTCGTCTGGATGGTCAAATCGACTTTTGTATACAGCCCGTCTTTTATGGGGAGCATTTTCTTCAAATCGATGGCGGAAAGTATATGTTTCACAGAACCATCTTCATTTTCTTTACAAATTGCCTTTTTCGAAACAGAGGACTTGTCACAGTTCTCATATATCAAGAATCTGTCCGACTCGACATTTTTCCATGTCTTGTGCTTTTCTTTTGCCGATGAAAGCGGAATAACATACTGATTTTTATCTTCAGTTATCAGAATTCCGAGATATGGCTTGTTCTCATATCCAAGGGGCTTGTAATACACTTCTGAACAATATTCGTACAAATATTTCAGATAATCCTGATTTATGTTTATGAATGTGAGTTTGTCTTTCAAAGAAAACATCTTTCCGCCCAAAAATAAGACCGCCTGCTTCAACGAGGGCGGTCTTTCTTAAAGTTCATCTCTTTACGGATTGAAACCGCAGGTTAATGGAGACCTTCTGAAAATAATATAATAGTAAACAAGTCTGCTGTCAAGAAAAAATTTTTCAGCGACATGTAGCGGCACAACGAATTCGCTTTACTTCGCCCTATTTTCCGCCGCCTCCAATGTGTTGTACATCAACATCGCAATCGTCATCGGACCCACTCCGCCGGGGACGGGCGTAATGTAGCTCGCTTTTTCTTTAATCTCCTCAAAATCGCAGTCACCGATGAGGCGGAAGCCGCTTTTTTTGGTGCTGTCGGGGATTCGGTTCACGCCCACATCGATTACGACCGCGCTGTCTTTTACCATGTCGGCTGTGACGGTGTGCGGATGTCCGCTTGCGGCAATCAAAATATCAGCCTGCCGCGTGATTTCTGCCATATTCTTGGTTCCCGTGTGGCAAATCGTGACGGTGCAGTTCGTTTCTTTTCGGGCAAGAAGGAGCGAGACCGGCTTTCCGACGATGTTGCTCCGCCCAATGACCACGGCGTGCTTTCCGCTCGTCTCGATTCCCATTTTTTCGAGCAAAAC
>CALFJF010000028.1 GCA_937877535.1 uncultured Treponema sp. | reverse complement strand
ACGGTTTTCCAATGAAAAAAATATAAAAACAGGGATTCCGTAGGAATCCCCAATCGCGTGGCAATAAATAAAGGAGAATGTTGTGGAATTTGAAGAAGAAACGAAACAGATAATAAATGCCTGCTATGACGATGAGGAGTGAAACGCTACGCAGAAAATGCCACGCAAGATGCCACGCGGATTCGGAAAACCTACGGTTTTCCAATGAAAAAAATATAAAAACAGGGATTCCGTAGGAATCCCCAATCGCGTGGCAATAAATAAAGGAGAATGTTGTGGAATTTGAAGAAGAAACGAAACAGATAATAAATGCCTGCATGGAAGTTCATAATGAACTCGGAAACGGTTTTCTCGAACCTGTATATCAGGAAGCGTTGGAAGAAGAATTCAAAATTCGAAGCATACCGTATGAGCGGGAAAAGTTGCTTCCGATTGTGTACAAGGGTAAAACGCTCAAAAAAGAATACTTCGCTGATTTTATTTGTTTTAATGAAATAGTTGTTGAGTTAAAAGCGGTTTCTGTTCTATCAAAACCACATAAAGCACAAGTTCTAAATTATTTAAATGCCGCAAACAAGAAAATAGGGCTACTTATAAATTTCGGTGCCACAAGTTTAAAATGGGAGCGAATATCAAATCTACATGATTTTGCGTAGCAAAATCGAATCCGCGTGGCAATGAAAAATATAAAATGCTTTTTTCAATAAAATGTGCTATACTATGCTGTATGGAGGTCGTTATGTCAGATATTGCATTCGCAGAATTGGAAACGCAAGTAGAAACATTGCCATTGTTTCAAATTCGTTTGCTCAAAGATAAAATTGAAAAAATCCTTGAAGAGACGCAAGAACCCTTTGAATTTGACTCTCTTGTTCATCATACAGAACGCGCCAATAATGCAGACATTTACATAAGGGAGTTGAGAGACAATGATAGGTTCTAAAGTTTATATCGACACAGCTCCGTTCATATACTACCTTGAAAAAAGTGCCTTGTATTATGATGTATCCCGCAGTTTTTTCATAAAATCTAAGGAGCGGAAGACCGAATTATTCACATCGTCCGTTACCGTCGAAGAATATTGCGTGTTTCCTCTTTCAAAATCCGACAATCAAGCCGTTGAAAATTTCAATCTGTTTTTGAACGGAATGAACATTCAGGTTGAAGCAGTTGATAAAAAAATCGCATTAAAAGCCGCAGAACTTCGCGCTAAATATTCAGGATTCAAAGCATTGGACGCAATTCATCTTGCAACTGCAATTCTTTGTAATTGCACGACATTCATAACGAATGACAAGCAGCTGCGGCAGATTACAGAGATCCCTGTTTACACAATGGATATGCTTACCAATGAACTCTAAATTCCCCCAATACACAATCGACTATATAAGCGGCACAATGAGCCTTAGAACTCCGCAAAGAAAATCTCTTGAAATCTTGGACGAGATACTTTGCTCAATCAATCTCAAAAAGGGAATGAACAACAAAGTGCCTCTTGGAGCCGTTCATTCACTTTGCCCCACCTGCTCGGATTTTGAGCGTGATTTTATGTCGCTCACTTTTGCGCTTGCCACGGGGGTCGGAAAAACTCGTCTGATGGGAGCGTTCATCACCTATCTCTACACGAATCACAACATAAAAAATTTCTTTGTCGTCGCACCGGGTAAAACTGTCTATGACAAGCTGAAAAATGATTTAGGAAATCCTACAAGCGACAAATATGTTTTCAAGGGCTTAGGCTGCTTTGCAAATCCGCCTCTGATTATTGCAGATGATGATTATAGAAATAAGTCTGTAGACCTTTTCCCAAGCGGAATACATCTCTATGTATTCAACATCGACAAGTTCAACAAAGAACGCTCCAAAATGAAGTCCATAAATGAATATCTGGGACAGTCTTTCTATGAGTATCTTTCTGGGCTTGATGATTTGGTTGTTCTTATGGACGAATCGCACCACTACAGAGCAGAAAAGGGAGCGACCGCGCTTAATGAACTCAATCCGCTTTTGGGACTTGAAATGACCGCAACGCCGATTGTAACAAAGAACGGAAAGCAGACGCTCTTCAAAAATGTGGTGTATGAATATCCACTTTCTCAGGCAATTTCCGATGGATTTACCAGAACGCCGTTTGCGGTAACGAGAAAAGATATTGCGGCGTTCAACTTCGGCGAGGAAATGCTTGATAAAATGATGATTTCCGACGGCATTCTGTGCCACGAGCGGGCTAAAAAACATCTGGCGAATTATGCGCAAGACACAGGAAAACGGCTTGTAAAACCCTTTATGCTTATTGTGTGCCAGAATACAGACCACGCAAACTGGGTACTGAACTTTGTAACTTCTGACGAATTCAAGAATGGCTACTACAAGGACAAAACGATAACGGTGCACTCCAAACTTTCAGGCAGCGAAAGCGACGAGAACATGGCGTTGCTTTTGAATGTGGAAAAAACGGAAAATCCCGTTGAAATCGTCATCCATGTGAATATGCTGAAAGAGGGTTGGGATGTGAACAACCTGTATACGATTGTTCCGCTCCGCACCGCCGCGTCAAAAATCCTGCGCGAGCAGATGGTGGGGCGTGGTTTGCGTTTGCCGTATGGCGAGCGAACAGGCGTTCCAGAGCTAGATGCTGTTATGCTTACCGCACACGACAAATTTACTGAAATCCTTGCAGAAGCGCAAAAAGGCGATTCAATCTTTAAGGCAGGGAACATCATTCAGGTAGAAGAAATTGAAGAAGAACATACGATAAAACAAAACTATCTCGAATTTGACTATAACAAAGAGCGTGCGGAATTTTATGAGAAATTCGGCATTGAGCGAAACGAAAAAAATGACCAGATAGCAGAAGCCTTGCACCGCGAGATTGAAGACCGCGTGGCGGAAAGGCTTTCGTCAGCAAATGAAAGCGATACATTCTCAAAAGCAGAAATAACGAATTCTGTGATGCAGAAAATTGACAATACCGCAAAAGAAACGCCCGATTTGGCAAAAGTGCTGGAGAATTTTCACGAACTTGAGCTCTATGTTTCCGAAAAAGTCGAGAAAGTCTACAAAAAGATTCGGGAAAAATATATCCCGATTCCCAAAATCAAAATCACCGATGAGGGAGTGGAAGAATACAAATTTTTAGATTTTGACTTGGATACCTCTGAGTTTACGCACGTTCCCGTGAGCAACGAACTGTACACGCAGAATCTTATCGACATATCGGAACGAAAGGAAATAAGAAACGCCGAAAAACTGGATTTTGAAGCGTTGAATCCCGCAAAAGTGCTTCTTGAACTTCTCCGCGAAAAGCCAGAAATTGATTATGAATCGTGCTCAGAATTGGTCAAGAAGCTCATAAAGCAAGTGATAGCGCATTACAGAACTAAGTATAACGAAAATGAAACAAAGAATATCGTTATGATGTATTGTAAGGATATTTCAAACAAGATGTATTATCAGATGTTGCGGCATTTCTATAGGGACAATTCGCTTCTCAAAGAAGAAGTTATGAGCGTTTCGGGCGCGAACAAAAAGCAGTTTTACAACTACAAGTATGAATGCAATCTGTACGACAATTTTAAGGAAAACTGGCTTGGCTCAATAAAATCAGTTCTTTTTACGGGCATTAAGAAAGGAGTTTTTTCAACCGCAGTTTTTGACAGCGAGCAGGAACATCTCTTGGCGCAGATTCTGGAACAAGACAACGGTGTTTTAAACTGGCTGCGTCCTGCAAAAGATGAATTTAACATTTTCTATAATCACGGAAAACGCTATGAGCCAGACTTTGTGATTGAAACCGCTGACATCGTGTATCTTACGGAAGTAAAAGATTCATCAAAACTAAATGATGCAGATGTCGTTGCAAAAAAGAACCGTGGAATCCAATTCTGCAAAACGGTATCAGAATGGGCAAAGGCTAATGACTTTAAAGAATGGCGGTATGTATTTATCCCGCATGACAAGATTTTTGCCAATTCTTCATTTGAGAATCTTGCAAAGCAGTTTGCGGGCGAGTGAGAAATGCTTTGCTAACCTATAACAAGGAGCAAATCAGAACAAAAAAAAACTTCCGTTTTTGCGGAAGTTTTGTGGAGACGATCGGACTTGAACCGACTACCTTTTGAATGCCATTCAAACGCTCTAGCCAGGTGAGCTACGCCCCCAGAACCGAACAAAGTGTATCAAAAAACGCCGTTGCGTGTCAACCAAACGCGACATTCATTTTTTGTCAAAAGCCTTTTTGTGCGTCGCAGCCCGAAATCGAATACAAAATGTCGTATCCTTCAAAGCCGAACCGCGCTTCTGCGATAACAACGGCAATGCGGTTTTCCCACGGATTTTTAACGAACCCGCAGACAAACACGTTTTCGTCCGCCTCGCCTTTTTTGGAGGTGATTGTCTTTTTCCGACCTGCCCCGTCTTCTGCTGTTATCGTGTAGTCGATGAGGCGGATAAAATCGTTCATAAATTCGCCCGTGTCAAAAATGTTCGCCGTTACGCCGAGCGTGCGCCCGTCTTCAAAATACGGGAACTGTTCGATTTTGAACTCGCCTTTGATGATTTCGTGTTCAAAAAGGAGCGAATCGATTTTTTCTGCATTCTTTTTGATAAAAAAGTCAACTGCGCCCGCTTCTCCGTAAGAAGCCTCGTCTGCGTCGTCGCTGTGGACGACCGCAAGAATATCGTCGCTCACCAAATCCTGCACAAAAAACGTTGCGCGCTCCATTCCCACGCCTTCAAGAAACTGGCTTTCGATAAACGCGATTTTCCCGCTTCGCGAAAAGCCGATGACAAACAGATTCGAGGAATCGTGGATGCTCGTTCCTTCAAACTGATTTTGAATGAACTTCGACGGATTGAGTCTTGCGGTGTTAATGTCAATCGAGCGGATTTTTGCAAATTCGTCGTTCGGAGTGTCATTTTCTTTTGATTTTTCTTCGAGCGCGGGAGTTTCCCCCGTTTTTGCTTCAACCGATTTTTCAAATTCCGCGTTTTCGAGATTTTCCACAATTTCAGACTTGTTTTTGTCAAAAATCTCCGCGTTTTGCGATGCGGAATTGTGTATATTTTTGCGGTCTTCCGCTTTTTTTTCTAAACACGAGTCGAGCAAAAAAAGAGAAGCAAGCGAAATGACAACGGAAACGCCCGTTTTCAAAAAGTCGATTTTTTTCATGTTTGATTAGACTGAGTATCTGTGAGTTGTTGCGGCTTCGTTTTTTGCATTTTCTGCATTTGCAAACAGATTTTTGACAGTCTTTAACTCAATTTTTCGCGATAATTCCAGTTCTTCCCGCGTGAGTTTTTCAAGATATTCGTCGCCGGGCACTGTTTTGCGATTTGCTCCGTCGTGCTTATGGTTGTCGATATATTTCATAAAAACTTTGAAAGTCGTTTTGTCAAAAAAAATCTTTCTTGGAAGCGTTCCGCCCGTATCGCTTTTTACAATTGGAATTTTGAGTTTTTTCAAATAATTAAAGGCGAATCGGCTATTTGCGTCACCGACTTGCGTTCCGCTTCCAGAATCCATGTTAAAAATGTTTCCGCCGCCAAACACTTTTGCTTCAAGATTTTCCCGCACTCCGCCTTTTTTTACAATGTCAAGAATCAAAAGGTCAATCGCGTACACGCCAAATTTGCCAGGAAGCGGATGTTGGTCGGGGTCATCGCCCGCGTCAAGTGCGAGCATATAATGATTTATACCGCCCACATTATTATGTGGGTCGTATAGGACAACGCTAATACACGAACCAAGAACGGTGGAAATCATTTCCTCGCCGTCCGTTGAATAGTATTCACCTGGGTAAATCGTTACGACTTCCCGTTTGAAGTGATTATCAAAGTAAGTGTTCATTTTTTTTCGCCGTCCCGAATAGGACTTGTTCAAAACTGTCCGAGTTTCAAACAAGTATGTAAGTCAGATTTTTAGCAAAAAGGGGGCAAAAACGCCCCTTTGTTTTTAGAACATCGTTACGTCGCCGCTCTTTGCGCCCTTTTCGATTTTGAATCCGCCGATTTTTCCCGCCGCCTCTTTGTGCGCCGTAATCGTAAAACGATTGATGAGGTCGCTGAACTTGCCGTTTTTGATTTTCCAAGAATTTATGCCACGATTTGAAAACAACACGCTCCGCTGTTTTGTCAATTCTTGCTCGTTTTGACGGAGTTTTTCAATAAAATCATCGATTTGCGTTTCGATTTTTTTGAGGTTTTGCAGATTTTGCTGAACCGTTACGCATTTTTGCTGGAATCCGTCTGGGAAAACGATGAAATTTTGGATAATCGACGAGAGTTGGTCGTGCGCCGCTTTGATTTCGTCAAAAAAGCGATTTTTTTCGGTGCGGAGTTGCGTCATGTTTTCGTTGTCTTTTTGAATCGACATCGTGAATGTTGAAAGAAGCGTTCCCGTGTCCGCGATAAACGCTTCAAGCAACTGCTGCATTGCGTCAAGTGATTTGTTCGCCGAACTAATCAAATTGTCCATGTCCGTAACGGAATCTTGAACGCTTTTTATTGCGTCATTTTTTGCAACTTCGATTTGCTGCAAAATTCTAACGTGGTGCAATCGACTCATAACGGGGCGAAGGTTGTCAAAAACGGCGTAAATAACGCGCGCTCGTTCAGTTATGTTTTGACAAGTATGAAGCAAATCTTTTTGCACGATGTGATAATTATTGAACTCGCCAATCATTGATTTATAACTTTCGATAATCGCGTTGAGCCTTTTTTCGATATTTTCGCCGCTAATCGAATAATCCGAAAGAAATCGCCTTTCAAATTCATTTTTTTCGGTTTCCACGTTGTCAAGAATTTCCACAACTCCAGACCAGTTTTTGTCAAAAATCCCCGCGCTTTGCGCCACGTAATTATTTATATCTTTGAGGACTTCCGCGCTTAATTTGCAAAGCGCGATGTTAAACGACATAAAATCGAGTTCTTCGTCGCTTCCCGGTTGCGGATTTGAAATGCGTCCCAGTTCTTGCACGCATTTTTGAACGTGGTCGAGTGCTTGTCGAATCATGTCTTGCAGTTGCAAACCTTCCATCGCCTTTTGAATCGATGGATAAATCGAACTGATTTCCGACTCCATCTCAGAAATGGGGCTAGAAACGCTCGTGAGCAATTGTTTTACTTCGTTTGAACTGCTTGTGCCTTTTTGCGAAAGACTGCTTTGCGCCGCAAGAATTCCAGAGAAAATCTCTTTGAGCGTGTTGATGTACGAAAGCAGTTGCGCCTCTTCTTCGCTCAATTTTCCCGCAAAAAGATTCATATCGTTTGAAAGCCGCTGGAGGTTTTCTGTAATTCGGCTGAACGCTTGTCCTTTTTCGCCCGATTTTATCGAAATGACCATTGCGTTCAACGCGATGAGTTCCATTTGCTCGGAATCTTCTTTTATTTCGGCTATCATTTTGTCGAGTTTTCCGAGGTCTTCGATTTTTTTGTTTAACTGGTCAAAAAGCGGATTGTATTTTGCGCCATAATCGGTAAAGAGGATTTTTTCTTTTCCTTTTGACATGCTGTCGCTCTCATTGAGTGCAACAAACATCGTTCTCAGTTCTTGAAGAGAGGTTCCGCCTTCACGATTCAAAAGCGACGGGAACAGATTCCCGAGTTGCAAGAAAATCTGCTCGGATTTCGAGCTTATATCGTTGATTTGGCGGATTGATTCGTTGATTTCCATAAAAACTGCTCCCTAAAACGTTTATATTTTTCGATTATATTCGATAATGCGACATTGCGCTTGTTGATTTTTACAAATTCTTCGACTTTTTTTGCAAAAATCATAGAATTACCGTTATCCGTTTGAAAATTCTTCAGAAAGAAGTTGCAAATCGTCTTCTGGCACGGAAGAAAAATCGTCATCGAACATTTCGTCGCCGATTTCGCCTTGCATTTCATTTAATTCGTAAGAATGTTCGAGGATTCGCTCCGCACACGCATCGACCGCTTTTACAAAAGGCGAAGACGGGTCGGAAATCGCGAGTGGCATTCTGGCGGCAACCGCGTAGACGATTTTTTCGCTTTTTGGAAGGAATCCCACAAAATCCATCGTAATTCCGAGTTTTTTGTGAACGAGCGACCGCAACCGCTTTGCCATTTCAAGGTCTTCTGTTCCTTGCCCCATGTTCACGATTATTTGCGGACGGAATTTTCCGAGTTCTTCGATTGAGCGGTGTACGTGTTCTGAATCGCTGAACTCCTCGGCGGTTTTTGCAAGCAAATCCAAAAACGACGCTTCTGTTCCGCTCGCGCTTTCTCTCAAAAATTTGTCGATGAATTTTCGCTCCACGCTCCGCGCTTTGAATTGGCACATAAAAAATCGGAACGAAGCCGCTTTCAAAAACGAATAAGCGTTCAAAATCGACGTGAGTTCTGGAGTTGTAACCATAATCGAATTTTTGGTGAGGAGATAAAAATCGAGCGTGTTGTACGTTGTTCCCGCGCCAAGGTCTAAAATCAAAATATCCGTATCGAGTTCAAAAAGTCGCCGCATGATTTTTTGCTTTGTAAGGGTGTCAACGTTCGCCGTTCCTGGATACAGACAGTCGCCTGCAATAAACGAAAGATTTTCAACGCCTGTTTCTTGCAAAAGTTCAGAAAAAGTGGCAGTTTGCTTATAAATAAAATTTCCAAGCCCCGCGTGATTGTTTTTTAACCCCAAAAGCGTGTGTAAATTTGCTCCACCAAAATCCATGTCGGCAAGAATTACGCGCTTTCCTTTTTGAGCCAGAGAAATTGCAAGGTTTGCGGCGGTATTGCTTTTTCCGACTCCGCCTTTTCCGCTTGCAATAGGAAGAATATGTGCCATGCTCACAGTATAAACGTATGGGTGCGAAAAATCAACGGTCTGACGATTGGACTCTAAAAATCGATTTTTGGGTTTGACTGCGCTCAACCACCGCCATTTGTGCAAAAAACGCTATTGAGCAAACGGCTTTCAAAGAATATCATCAAAGAAAAGGTTGCCTTTTGTGTGGGGGGGGCGAGTTTTATAACGAGGAGAACATTATGATATACAGACGAAAAGAAACGGTTGACGCTGTGCAATGGACGGGAAAAAATCAAGCGGAGATAAAGGCATTTGCTGCGCAATTCGCTTTGTTTGATTACGCTGACGTTGACGGCGACGGCTCAATGGACGCGGTTCTTAAAGTGAAAGAGCGAGAAAAAATCGTTCCTGCTTCCGTTGGTGATTACGTTGTTCGCGGAAACAAAGGCGATTTTTCGCTCATTTCAAAAGAAGAATTTGAACGCGATTGGGAAAAAGCGTAGTTTTTTAATTTTGTGGAAAATATGTGGAATATTTATGGAAGAAATGTTTGTTCGCTCGATTTCTGATGAAGGAAAGATGTATTTTTGATGAAACGTTTGATTTTTATTTTGATTTTTTCGATTTTTCTTTTTTCTTGCGCAAAACGAGGAGATTCTTTTGTAAATCAAGCAGGAGAAGCCACGCGACGACATGATTACGAAAAAGCCGAATCGCTTTATCTTCGTGCGCTTGAAGAAGAATCGAATTATTCGCCCGCTTTGCTTTATTCGCTTCTTGCAAACGTAAAAATGGCGCAAGGCGACCTTGATTCCGCTACGGATTGGCTTGAAAAATCCGTCAATTTTCGCCCCGATTACAGATTGCTTGTAACGCTTGGCGCAACGTATGTTACGCTCGGAAAAACCGACAAAGCCGAAAACGCACTTTTTCGTGCCATTTCGCTGAATCCAAAAAAAGGCGAGGCTTTGGCTCAACTGGGCGCAATTCGCATTTCTCAAAAAAAATACGAAGAAGCAAAATCGCTTTTGGAGCAAGGCGCAACTGCCGAGCCGCGACTTGCCGTAATCCACGCAAATCTTGCCATTGCGCTCGCAAAACTTGGAAAAACTGCTGAATCCGAAGAAGAGTTCAAAAAAGCCGAAGAATTAAAATGCGAAAATCTATCTTCTTTTCGCGCCCGCGCCGCTTCTTTGGATTAGACTTGATTAACGAGTTCAAGGACAAAAAGTTTTTGATTGGGGCATTGCGCTTGACAATGTTACCGTCTGTTCGGTAACATTGGTGCAATTTTTATGAAAGAGAAAATCGTCGAAATCAAAGAATCTAAAAAAAATACCCGCCAGTTAATTCTTGACGCGGCGTTTTCTTTTTTTCTTGAACCGCGTTTTCGCGATTTTTCGATAAACGAACTTGCTTCCCGCGTTGGAATTACAAAGCCTGCGATTTATCGCTATTTTTCTGGAAAAGACGCGCTTTTGCTCGAAATGGAAAAGTATTATTTTGATTCCATTGCTGTGCGCCTTCGCGTTATGCAGTCATCGTTTAAGCCAATAATTCCGTTTGCCGAGTTGATTCAATTTTTTGTGGAAAATCCAGAATTGATAAATTATACGATTTTCAAAATGACGAACGATGGCAATTTTGAGCGAACGTTTGCTGAAGCGATGCTTGCTCGTGGCGTTCGCGATGAATTTGGCTACCTTTCGTCGCTTCATTCTCTAAAAGAAGATTTTTTGGAGCGAGTTCAGCAACTTTATGCGGGATTTTCAATCCTGTTTTTTATAAAAATTCGAGAAAAAATCTCAAAAAATGGAAATTGCGTTGGTTCGCCAGAGATTTTTGGTCGAAAACTCGTTCAATTTTTGCTTGGCGGATTTTTTGGCGTTTGCAAAAAAGGTGAAACCGCGTTTCCTCAAAAAATCTCCAAAGCGAGAAAGGAAGAACATTCTAAAGAATGTGCCATTTTTCAAGGTCTGTTTCCCGAAGAAAATGCAATTTTTAAGGCGATTGCGTCTTGTTGCGAAAAATGCGGAATGAGCAGCGTTACGCTTGAGCGCATTGCCGATGAACTTGGAATGGCAAAAAGCAGTTTGTATTATTATTTTGACAGCAAAAGTCAAATGTTGACATCTTTAATGGAAAGAGAATTGTCGCTTTTGACGGAATTTATACGCGAAAACTCCGTGGAGGCGCGGAATTTTAGCGAATACATTTGGGTGCTTTTTCATTCGGAAATCGAGTTTTTTTGTTTGCGTCCGTCGATAATTCCCGTTTTGGGTTGGATGATTCAAAATGTTTCCGTTACATCGTTATCAACAAACTCTGAAACGCCTCAAACGATTTGGGAAAAGCGCATGAAAATGCTTTTTGAGTCGGTGGATTTGGGATTTCCGCTTCCACCTTCGTATTTGATGATTTGGCTCGGCTCGCTTCCCGCTGTGGCGATTATTTTTGGGCGTAAACATTCGCTTTCGCGTGAAGAACTGTTTTTGCTCATTGAAATGATTTTCGATTTTGTGCAAAACGGGCTTGAAGAAAATGGATAAACCTGTTCGGACACTTCAGTTTCAAAACAGGTGACGAGGTTATCGAACAGGTCTAATCAAAATAAAAATACATTTAATGGAAAGTTATAAAGGAGGCATTTATGATTAAAAAATACGTTGTTGCTTTTGCACTGCTTTTGTTTCCGCTTGGCATTTTTGCAAAAGACGAAGACGAGGAAACCGTAACGCTTTCGTTGGAGCAGGCTCTCGATTACGCGCTTCAAAACAGTCGTACGCTCAAAAGTAACGACATCGACCTTGCATTAAAAGAACGCGCGGCAAAATATTCGTGGAACGTGTTTTTGCCCACGGTCACAGTTGCTGGCACGATGAGCCGCGCAACTGAATATTCTCCGAGCAGCGCGGCGATGGCGCAAATGATGGCTGCAATGGCTGGAACGACTGGAACGACTCCGAAGACGGATTTTGACGGGGAAGAAGACCACTGGACAACCGTGGGGAGCATTTCGGCTTCGCTCAATTTGAGCCTTGCGTACATTTGGCAGATTCGCGCAAAAAAAGCCGATTTTGAAGTCGGAAAAATTACGTGGGAACAAAGTCAAAAAGAAACGCTTTTGAACGTGAAAAAATTGTTTTACGGACTTTTGCTCCAGCAAGAAAGTCTCAAAATTCAAAAGGCGACGCTAGAAAATGCTCGTCAAAGAATGGTTCAGGCGCAAACAAATTATAGAAACGGCACGATTCCTGAACTTTCGCTTTTGCAAACGCAGGTGAATTACCAAAACACGCGCCCCGACGTTGAACAGCAAGAGCAGGCTTTGGGGCAAAGCCTTGACACGTTTGCGTTTTTGCTTGGAATGCCCGTTGGCACAAAAATCGTGCTTGATGGCTCGATTGAACCAAAATACATTGAGGCGGACGTTATTTCGCTCATTGAAACGTATGGCGCAAACGATTTGAATCTGCGCTCGCTTCAAAGTAATCTTGACGTTCTTAATTTGAACTTAAAGGCTTTGGACATTGCCACTTGGACTCCCGCGCTTTCGATAAGTTACGGTTGGCAGCCTGCGTATATTGGAAATGAAGGCGCGTGGCATTTTTGGGGCGACATCGGAAGCGACGACAAATGGTACGATTCTGGCTCTCTTTCGCTCACGCTTGCGTGGAATATCACAAATATGCTTCCATGGTCGTCAAATCGGCAACAAGCAAAAGATTTGAAGGCGAATATCGCAAAACTTGAACTGACGATGGAAACGTTGCGCGAAAATCAAAAAATGGAAGTGCGCAAAGCCGTTGACACGCTCAATCAAGCAAAACAGCAAATTGACGCAATGGGGCGAAACGTAACGCTTGCGCAGCGCGCTTACGACGCAACGTATCGCTCGTACAGAAACGGAATGACGGAATTGCTCGATTTGCGCGATGCGGAAGAATCGCTCAACAAGGCAAAACTCGGACTTTTGAATCAAAAGTTCAATTATATTTCTGCGCTCATGGATTTGGAAAACACGCTCAACACAACGCTCGTTGACGATGAGTCGGAATAAATATGCAAAGTTTCAAAAAAAGAACAAACGGAGGAAAAAATAAAATGAGAAAATCAAAAGGCATTGCGATTGCGGCATTTATCGCGATTTTGCTTTCTTCTTGCGGCGGAAAGAAAAATCCAACGCAAACGGCGGATTCGGAGTTGAACGAGCAGATTTTTGCGGTAAACGCATTCAAAACGAACGAAGGAAACTTAGACGATTATCTTGAGTTTGGTGGCGATGTGGCGGCGGTGAACTCGGTTTATGTGCTTCCCGATATGGCGGGAAAAATCAGCCGAGTGCTTGTGAGCGTTGGCGACATTGTGAAAAAAGACCAGGTTTTAGCCTACGTTGACGCTTCTCGCGCGGGAATGAATTACTCTGCGAGTCCTGTAAAATCTCCGATTTCGGGGCGAGTGACGGCACTTCCGATTACGGTGGGAACGACCGTTTCTCAAGCGGCAAGCGTTGCGACCGTGGCTCAAACCGACGACCTTGAAGTGCGAATCAGCATTGCCGAACGATTTATTTCAAGAATCGAAACGCAACAAAAGGCTGTTATTACGTTTGACGCTTATCCGAGTGTGGAATTCAGCGCGAACGTTGTGGAAGTAAGCCCTGTTCTTGATACGACTTCTCGCACGATGAGCGTAAAACTTCGCTTTGACGAAAAAGACGAGCGCGTAAAAGTTGGAATGTACGCTCGCGTAAAACTCATTACAGAAAGCATAAAAAACGCAATCGTGGTTCCAAGTTCTGCGGTAATCACCCGCGACGGAAAACCGTACATTTTTACAGTTGGCGGTGGCGGAAAAAAAGGCGGCTCTTCGATTGCGCATCTTACGCCTGTAACGCTCGGTCTTTCCATTGACAACAAAACCGAAATCACCAAAGGACTTTCCGCTGGCGACGAAATCATCACAAAAGGTCAGTCGCTTCTTTCTGACGGTGCAAAAGTCAACGTGGTTTCTGTAAGCCAAAGCGAGTAGGAGGAAAAAATGACTTTTTCTGAAAAGTGCGTAAACAAACCCGTTACAACGATGCTCGTTTTTTTTCTGTTCATCGTAATGGGAATTTTTTGCACGACGCAACTCGCCGTGGATATGTATCCAGACATGGATTTGCCGTACATGATTGTCTACACGACGTACAACGGGGCGGGACCTGAGGAAGTGGAGCAAAGCGTTACAAGAACGCTTGAAAGTTCGATGTCGGGGCTTTCTGGATTAAAGAAAATGCAGTCACGGTCGATGTCTGGCACGTCGCTCGTAATTCTTGAATTTGATTACGGAACGAACCTTGACGCGGCAACGGGAAACATCCGCGACAAAATCGACATGGTACGCGGCTATCTTCCCGACGACGTAGATTCGCCGATTACGATTCGCCTTGACCCGTCAATGATGCCGATTTTGACGTTGGCAGTGCGCGGCAGCCGAACTCCAGAGGAACTTAGAACGCTTGCCGAAGACACGATTTCTCCGCGCGTTGAGCAAGTTGACGGAATTGCGTCGGCGAACATTGCAGGCGGACGCGAAGAGGCGATTTGCGTGGACATTCCGCGCGACCGACTTGAAGCATACGGACTTTCCGTAAGTTCCGTCGCTCAACTCATTGGAGTTCAAAATATCCAAAGTTCTGGCGGAACGATTACGTCGGGCGATGTGAATTACACGATTAAAAACGACGGAAAATATAAATCGCTTGAAGATTTGCGGAACACGGTCATTTCTTACAAACCAGACGGAACGGGCGTGGTGCGGACAATTCGTTTGCGCGACATCGCTGATGTGTACGACGGTTACAAAGACGAGTCCACGCTGGCATTTTTGGACGGAGAACCGTGCGTCATTATGATGCTCCAAAAACAATCGGGAAAGAACAGCGTTCAAGCGGCAACGCGCGTTCGTAAAGTCCTCGACCAACTTCAAAAAGAATTGCCAAGCGATGTGCAAATCGTTGAAACGAGCAACACAACTGACATCATTAAGCAAACAATCGGCGAAGTTGTAAAAAGCGTTGTTCAAGGTGCGCTTTTGGCGATTGCCGTTTTGTTCGTGTTTTTGCGCTCGTTAAAAAGTACGCTCATTGTTGGTCTTTCAATTCCGATTTCCGTTATGATTACGCTCTTTTGTATGTATTTTAAGGGGCTTTCCGTAAACCAGATTTCAATGGCGGGACTTTTGCTTGGAATTGGTATGCTCGTCGATAACTCAATCGTCGTTTTGGAAAACATTTATTCATACATTCAAAGAGATACAAAACCTCGCGTGGCGGCGGTTTTAGGCTCGCAAGAAATGGTTGCGTCGATTACGGGTTCTACGCTCACGTCGGTGTGTATTTTCCTTCCGATGCTTTTGTTCAAGAAAAAACTCGGAATCATGGGACAAATGTTCAACGACGTTGCTTGGACGATTATTTTCTCGCTTCTTTGTTCGCTCGTTGTGGCGGCGGCTCTTGTTCCCGTTTTGACGAGCAAATTTGTAAATAAGGCAAGCGTTGGAGAAAAATCAGGAATCTGGTACGGAATCGACCGCGCGTTCAACAATTTCTTCGATAAACTCGACGAAAAATACGCAAACGGAGTCGCATTCGTTCTTCATCACAAGGCTTTGAGCATAATTTTGCTCGTCCTTCTTCTTGTGATGTCGTTTGTGGCGGTAAAGTTTATTGGATTTGTGTTCATGCCAGAATCCTCCTCGAACAGCGTCAAAGTCGAATTTGAACTTCCCGTGGGAACGCGCCTTGAAATCACCGAGGACACAATAAAAGAATTCCAAGAAATGGCACTTCCAGAACTTTCGGGCGTAAAATTTAGCACGATTACAGTTGGCGGCACGAGCGTTATGAGTGCGTCAAGCGAAACGAACACGGGCGCGATTGAATTTACGCTCTATCCTCCAAGCGAGCGTTTGCCTGGTTACGACAACGCCACAAGCGTAAAAGAAAAACTCAGAAAGTATTTTAATCAATTCCCTGGCGCAAATTTGAGTTTTGCGGCGGCGGCAAATAGTGCTTCAAGTTCGTCGGGCGTTTCGATTGACATTCGTAGCGACGACCTTTCGCTTGTGCGGCAAACCGCTTCTCAAATCGAAACGCTTTTGAAAGAAAAAGCAACGGATTGGGTTACG
Organism: uncultured Treponema sp.; assembly: GCA_937877535.1. Lineage (GTDB taxonomy): Bacteria > Spirochaetota > Spirochaetia > Treponematales > Treponemataceae > Treponema_D. The sequence continues at coordinate 9,457 of CALFJF010000028.1, read as the reverse complement.
GAAGTCGCTTCGGATTTGAAAGACGGACTTCCACAGGCGGAAATCGTGTTTGACCGCGCGGTAATGCAAGAGTTTGGACTGAACGTGTACACCGTTGGAACGGAAATCTCTGGCGTTATAAACGGAAGTACGGCAAGCCGCTACACAAAAAACGGCGACGACATCGATGTAATTGTGCGCCTTTCGGAAAAAGACCGCGCAAAACTCGCCGATTTGGATTCGATTTCCGTGGTGAATTCTTCGGGGCTTCGGATTCCGCTTTCAAGTTTTGCGCATTACGAGCAAACGACCGCGCCTGTAACGATTTATCGGCAAGACCAAGCGCGAATCATTCACGTTACGGCAAAACCGATTTCGGGAATTTCGATTGACAAAGTGCAAGCGGCAGTTCAAAAACTCATCGAAGACAACGTTATCCGCGATGAAGCCGTGACGATTTCGTATTCAGGCGACCTCGCCGACATGAAAGAAGCCGTTGTCAACTTTGGAATGATTATTATTTTGGCGGCGTTCCTCGTGTTCGTTGTTATGGCGAGTCAGTTTGAGTCGCTTCTTGACCCGTTCATCGTTATTCTTACAATTCCGCTTTCGTTTATTGGCGTTGTGGCGATTTACGGAATTACGGGAAATCAACTCAACGTTGTAACGATTATTGGTATGCTCGTTTTGGTTGGAACAATCGTCAACAACGGAATCGTTTTGGTTGATTACACGAATCTTTTGAGAAAACGCGGTTACGCGCTCGAAGATGCGTGTATTCAGGCGGCAAGAAATCGTCTCCGCCCGATTTTGATGAGTACGCTCACAACGGTAATTTCGCTCGCGCCAATGGCGTTTTTCCCCGGCGAAGGTTCGTCAAATATGCAACCAATTTCGCTTACGACGTTTGGCGGAATGGCGTTTGGTTCGTTGATGACGCTCTTTTTGATGCCGACGGTTTATTACATTTTTAACGCGCGAAGACTCAAAAAAGCGGCAAAGCGTGCCTTAAAAGAAGGACGAGCCGTGCCAAAAGACGGCACAATTCGCGGAAATTCGGCGGCTCTGACTGCCGAAGAAATCGAGCGTGCAAAATACGAACGAAAACGCGCCAAAGCAATCGAAAAAGCGCGTCGAATTATGGAAAAATACCAAGGAGAAGGAATTTAGCCCAAAACGCGAAAATTGTGCAAAAAAAATGCGGTGGCCCGGTAGACCGAAGGTCGTATCGAAACCACCGTAGCGTAAGAATATGGAGGTTTCGACAAGTTCAACCACCGCATATTGCTTACAGGTCAGCATACATTTTGTAACATCTCCTCTTTTTCAAAGCGCGGCGAGATTTTTTTCTCGCCGTTTTATTTCCACGGGAAAATGAAACTCGACAATTTGCGCGGTCCCAATGCTTGGCGGTCATTTTCCAAAAGGTCGTTCCATGGAACGTCTGCGCGTTTGTCGCGGTCAGAAAGGGCTTCGGGGTGTTCGTCAATCCAATCGTATTTGTAAAGTCGCAATCGAAGTGCATTTGTGCTAGAAAGCAAAATCCCGTTCAAGCCTGGAATCAAAAGAAACAGGCAAACCGAAAGCGCAAAAAGAATCAAATTGTAAAGAAAAACGCCCGCGCTAAAAGACGGATTGTCAAAAAAAATGATGAACGATTTTTTGAGGCACTTAAAAAGCGTGTTTTCCGTTTGCAAAAAATAAAGCGGAATGAACCATTGAAGCGCAATGAGCGCGATGAGCGTTGCCCAGCCAAGCGAGGCGAGGAGCAAAAGCCACACAAAACTCCCGTTTTCTAAAAAGCGAGCAAGATAAAACGAAAATCCCACGCGGAGAATCAAAATCGAAATGGCAAAAACGACTCCGCACAAAAATCCTGGCTTCCAAGCGTAGTGAAAACTTTTTAGAAACGAGAAAATCGAGGGCGAGTCGAATTGCGCAATTTTTGCTGCATTTGAGCCGAACGCAAACAGTTCCACAAAAATCAAAGCACAAAAAACAACGATTCCTGCTGTGAGAAAAATCGTGCCAAGCGCAAAAAGCGGACGAATCACAATCGCCAAAATCGCTCCGAGCGCGATTACAAAAAGATTCGACGCTCCAAGAAAAAATAAATTGTCCCAACCGTCAGCGAAATTTTTTTTCAAAAAAAACGTGAACATTTTTCCTCGTCAAAATAATCCCGTGATTTTTCCGTCATCGTCAACGTCGATGTTTTGCGCGGCGGGAATGCGCGGAAGCCCTGGCATTGTCATAATGTCGCCCGCGAGCGCAACAACGAATCCCGCCCCCGAATACAACCGCACGTCGCGCACGGGGAACGTGTAGTCGCTCGGCGCACCCATAAGCGCGGGGTCGTGCGAAAGCGAGTTTTGCGTTTTTGCAATGCAAACGGGAAGTTCCTTAAAACCTTGCTCTTCGATTGCGCGGAGTTTTTTGAGAACCGCTGGCGCGAATTCTACATCTTTTGCTCGATAAATCTGCCGTGCAATTGTGCGAATCTTGTCGGAAAGTCCTGCGCTCGATTCGTACAGGTATCTAAAGTGTGCTTCGCCAGAATCTGCCGTTTTTGCAACAACGTTTGCAAGTTCTTCCATTCCTTCGCCGCCTTTTGCCCAGCCTTCGCACAAAACGGCGCGGACTCCTTTGGCAGCGCACAATTTTTCCAAAAGCGCGATTTCTTCGTCCGTGTCCGTGATAAATCGATTTATTGCCACGACTGACGGAACTCCGAATTTTGCGATATTTTCGATGTGAACCGAAAGATTTTCAAAGCCCGCTTGAAGCGCACCAACGCTTGGCGCGGACAAATCCGCTTTTGCCATTCCGCCGTGCATTTTGAGGGCGCGAATTGTTGCCACAATCACAACGCAATCGGGCGTAATGCCTGCAACGCGGCATTTTATGTCCATGAATTTTTCTGCGCCCAAGTCCGCCGCAAATCCTGCTTCCGTTACAACGTAATCTGCGCTTGCAAGTGCGCACATCGTGGCGTTCACGGAGTTTGTGCCTTGCGCGATGTTCGCAAACGGTCCGCCGTGTACAAAAACGGGATTTTTTTCGAGCGTTTGAACGAGGTTTGGACGAATCGCGTCTTTGAGGAGCGCGGCAACGGCTCCCGTGCATTTGAGTTCGCCGAATTTTACGGGACGGTGGTCAAAACTCTCGCCGATTGTAATCGCGTCGATTCTTCGCTTTAAGTCAGAAATCGAAGTCGAAAGACACACAATCGCCATAAGTTCCGAAGCAACGGAAATCAAAAAGCCGTCTTCGCGTGGAATGCCGTCGGCTTTTCCGCCCAATCCCACCAAAACGTTCCGAAGGGCGCGGTCGTTCAAATCCACGGCTCGTTTCCAAGAAATCGTCCGCGCGTCAATGCGAAGCGCGTTCGTTTGATGAATGTGATTATCGATGAGCGCGGAAATCAAATTGTTTGCGGCGGTAATCGCATGAATGTCGCCCGTAAAATGCAGATTTATGTCTTCCATTGGAACGATTTGCGCTCGTCCGCCACCGCATGCGCCGCCTTTTATTCCAAAGCACGGTCCGAGCGACGGCTCTCGAAGCGCGATAACCGCTTTTTTGCCAATTCTATTCAATCCGTCGCCAAGCCCGATTGAAACGGTCGATTTTCCCTCTCCTGCGGGCGTTGGCGTTACTGCGGTCGTTAAAATGAGTTTTCCGCGTTTTGCGGGGTCTGCTGCTTTTTTTTGAAGGGCGCGTAGAGCGGGAAACGTGATTTTTGCTTTGAATTTTCCGTACAAATCAAGAGTATCCGATTCGAGTCCGATTTTTGAAGCCACGTCCACAATCGGCTCAAGAACGTTTGCTTGCGCGATTTCGATGTCTGAAAGCATACGAGAAGCCTCCAAGAAATTTTTTGGGGAAAAATCCCAATCAAAATCATTGTAATAAAAAATCGCGCACTTTTGAAAGAGAAACCGGCTCGCAAAAATCGATTTTTGGAAGTGTTACGCCCGTGCTTTTGCTTTTTGAAACACAATTCGATTTCCAAAACAGGTTGATTTAGTCGCCGACTTTTTTGAGGATTTTTATCAAATCTGCTTTTTCGAGCAAATCGAGCGGACGACCTTCCACAAAACGCCGCGCTTCGTCGCTGTACGTTCCTGCCGAAACGCAAATTCCCTTGTCCGCCTTGATGTCGTTTACGCGGGAAAGGAATTCGCGGATAACGAGTTCGCCGATTGTGCCTTGCGAGCGATAAAATCTGAAAATGTGCACTTCCTCGCTTCTTGAAAAATCCACGTGAAGTTGAATCTGTACGTTGTCTTGAGAAACCGCAATGTCCAAGATTCTCGCTGTGCCTTTTCGGTACATTCTGACGGCGACTTTTCGGCAAAGCGCAACAAAATCGCTCGAAGCCGCCATCAAATAAATCTGGAGATTTTTGTTTTGATTCAACTCGCTGTAACGAGAAATGAGCGTAGAAACGTCTTTGTAATTTGGCGTGATTGCTTGAATCTCGCGGAGTGCGTCAAGACCTTTTGTGATTGAGTTCATCATAAAACAAGACGTTGCGTAGCGATAGCGAATTTCTGTCATAACATCTTGCGGCACGTCTTGATGTTTCATTCCAATTTCAAAATCTTGAATCGCTTTGTCGGCTTGATTCATTTTGATGTGATACAATCCCGCCGCAAGACACGAACGCGCTCCAAATTCGGGGTCTGGTCTCATGTGCATAAAAACGCGCATTGCTTTGTCTGCGTAACCGCTTTCGTTCATCGAATCCGCCATTGAAAAAAGAGCTTCTTTGTTTTCTGGATTTTCGTCCAAAGAGCGTTTCAAATACGGCAATGCCTCTTTGTAATGCTTTCCTTTGTAAAGTCCCATGCCCAAATATTGATTGATTCCAGGCGCGTCAGAGCGAAGCATTATGCACCTCTTAAAACACGGAACGGATTTATCAAATTCATTATTTTTGAAATACGCGACTCCGAGATAATAATTCACGTCAAAATTGTTCTTGTTGATTTGGTATGCCACGCCGAGTCCTTTGAACGCTTCTTGCGTTTTGTTGAGTTTTATGGCGCAAATTCCTTGTCTTAAAGCGGCTTTGAATGGGTCAATTTCGCGGTGAGCGGAGGAAATGCTCATCATGGTTTCGTAAATGGGATACGCTTTGTCCCACGCTCGTTCGTTGTAATACAAATCGCCAAGCGGAATTAAACCTTCGGGATTGTGCGGGTTTTGCGCGAGTTTTCGATTCGCGTCGCGAAGAATTTGCGCACGTCCTTTTTGTTTTCCCTTTCCGCCACTCCGTTTTTTTGTGGCAAACGCCAAAATCAGCGCACCGAACGCAACAACAATGACAATTCCAATCAAAACTTCCATAACACTTAATTATCGACAAAATCAGCATTGAATTCAATGACTCCACAAAAGTACTCTCAAGTTTGGCGCGGAATCTGTCAATTTTTCTGTGGTTTGATTCGGTTTCCTATGGTAGAATGGAACTCGAACAATAGAGTTGTATTTTAGGAGAATTGCATGGACGATATTTTTGGAAGCGACATTGACCCGACTATTGCCGCAATGCTTGCGGACGTAAACGATTCAGAACCAGAGAGCGCGTCGGATTCGATGAACGATTTTTCGGCGGAAGATATTGGATTTTCCACGGCGAACATCGGACGAGTTGACATAAACAAAAGCGGAGACGTAAACGCAGACCCGTGGCGCGTTGACACTCGACGAGAGCGAATCAAGGAAGTAACAAAACTCATGGAAGACGCGGCGCAACCGTTTTTCAATGACAAAAATTATCCAAATGGAAGTTACTACAAAACCGCTCTTGAAGGCGAAGGTCAACAAGGGCAGCGCGTAAATCAACTGCTCAAAAAATACCTTACAACGCAAGACCCAAAAGAAAAAACGCAATATCGACTTCAAATGGTCAACGCTTGGTGGGAACTCGTAAAAGTTATGGGGCGGCACGTGTGCGACCGCGATTTTCCGATGGCAAAACGAATGCTCATTCGGTATGGCGTTGCGCTTCCGTCGCTTTTTACGCCAGAGCAAAAGGAACTTTTTTCAAAAGCAATCGTCAAAAACACAACGGGAGAGCCTGTTTATTATTTGGACGAATGGCTTGAGGAAGTTTCAAAAAATCACATCGCGCTTTCTGCGACTGACGAAAAATCGGTTCGGATTCCAAGGGGAGAAAACGGCGAGCAGCAAAAACTCCTCCAACTAAAAGCCAAAAACGACGGTAGAATTCAAACGGCGGAAGGATTTGCCAACGCAAAAGAGAGCGAGCGGCAAATGATGGAAAGCGAATTAAAAAATCGCGTGGACGCGCTTTGCGAACACGAGCGCGTGCTTGGTCTTGACGGCAGGCTCAAAGCGGCGTACACGGATTCTCAAAAAGCACTTTTTGCGGAAATCTTTGAACGATTGCGCGGACTTCAAAAAATCGACAAAGATTTGGCTTCGTATCTAAAAGACCTTGAAGAAGCAAAGGAAATCGGAATTTCGCTTGAACAAAAACTCGGAGATGCGGTAACAAGTTCTACGGTTGACAGTTCTCTCATCGATGACGAGTTTTCGACGGTGCGACAAATGGTCAAAATGACGTGCGGAAAGCGCGGAAATTCGTTTCCCATGTTCACGCGCGAGTTTTATCATTGCCCCGCGCACGGAACGGGTTTTCGCGAGGAAGTCATCAATATGCTTCGCTGGATTGAAATGAACGACCGCGCTGTTTTCAAAAAAAAGGCAAAGGGACTGACAAATCGCGTGCTTCCGTTTGTGCTTTTGCTTCCAACATATGGCGATTTTGGATTTTGCTGGCAACCATTCGACAGGCAAAATCGCGCAACAAGTCGCGGACGACTCGTCATTCCGATGTATCCCAAAAATCTCAAAATTTCGCTTTTGATGGCGGTTGCGGATTATCGCTGGCAATACGCAAAAGAAAAAGCCGTTGACTGGACAGACCCCGAAGACGGAATTTGCGGTCAATATTATCAATACATCGAGTCAAAAAAAATCAAAGGCGACTTAAAAACGTACTTTATCGCGGATTACGTTACCTGGATGACAAAAGAGATTGCAGGAACGCAAATTCTCGAAAAAGAACTTCGTGGCATTTTTTGGCGAAATCTTCCGTTTTCAAAAGAAAAACGCGAGGAACTTTCAAAGCGAAGCATGGCGTATCTTGACCTTTACAAAAAAGACAGCGTTAGAATGGGAACGTTCACAAAAGAAGAGCAGCGCGAGTACGAGAAAAACAATAAACCTTACGATTCGCTCCATTTTCCAGGCGAAAAGGACGCAGAATAATGGAGAGGGAGAACAATATGCAGGCAATAGTTACTGTTGTGGGAAGCGACAAAGTTGGCATAATCGCCGAGGTGAGTTCGCTTCTTTCTGCTCATGGCGTGAACATTGTGGACATCACGCAAACTATCCTTTCTGGGAATTTTGTGATGATGATGATGGTCGAACTTTCTGCCGCCGACATTTCAATCGACGAATTGCGCGACCTTCTTTCAAAAACAAGCGAAAAAATGCACGTTGAAATAAACGTCATGGCAGAAAAAGTCTTTTCGGCAATGCACCGAATATAAAAAATCAAGCCGCGTTCGGTGGTTGCAAAGTCAAAACCTCGAACGTGGCTTGATTTTTTGAATCTTGTACACGCTTTTAACAAGGGACTTAAGTCCCTTGTTCTGTACAGTTTTGTTCTGTGCATTTTTATAGTTCCGAATGTTCGCCTCGTGCTTTTTCTACAGAAAGGCGAATTGCGTCAAGATTCGCTTCGGAACACGGCTGCGAAGGTTCTAAAATGAGCGGAAACGGAAGTCCGTTTTTGCGAATCGTTGCTTTTACAAACACGCTGATTGCGATTGTTGTGTTTATGCCAATTGCCGAGCAAATGCGCTCAAACTGCGCCTTTTCTTCGTCGTCGATATTTGCGCAGACTCTTTTCATGTAATCACTCCAAAAGTAAGGTAAAAAAATAGTACCATTATTTGCCCCATTCGGAAACTGTTATTTTTAGACGAGATTTTGCGTTTTTATTGAGTTTGATTTGCGTTTTCCGAAAACGCTCGACCCGCTTCTTTTATAAAATTGCCTGCGATTTCAAGAACGGCGGAGCGCGTTTCGTCGTCGAGTTTTGTCATGGCGCGAACCATGAGAGCCGAGGCGCGAAAAGAATCAGCGTGAATTTCCGTGAGCGAGCCGCTTTTTGTTGCTTTTAGAATGGTGAACGTTGCTTCTACGAACAATTCGCGTTTTTCGCCGTCAATTTTTGAAAGCCACCCGTTGAACGCGCGGGAAAATCGCTCGCTTCCTTCGTCGAGATGTTGTTTTTCATCAAAACGCGCTCCTTTTACGAGCCAGGTGAACGGGTCGTGTTGCAGTAAAAGCGAACCCGTGCTTTTCGTCACAGTATACTCGTCAAAATGCGAAAACAGTTGACCAACAACAGAAAATTGCGGATAAACGGTATGAACGAGCGGTTGAATTTTCAAAAATGCAGGACGAGAAAGCGTTTCTTTTGGAAAGCCAGGTCCGTCAAAATTATAAACGGCGCGGATTCTCGAAAAATCGAAATCTGAAACCGAACTTGCGGCAAAAATCGCAAGATTTCCGCCTTTTGAGTGTCCGCCGATTCTAAACGAGCCGTCAAAAAAATCGAGTGCGCGGGAAATGTATTCCGCTGAATCCGCTTGCGCTTGGACTTTTTCGCAAAAAGCAAGGTTAAAATCTTCTTTCCAGCCCACAATCGTGTCGTCAGTTCCGCGAAACGCAACAAAATGGCAATCTAAAAACGAAAACGTGAGCGCACAAAATTGCTCCTCCGCGTCTTTGTTGTACCGAAAATCAAATCCAGAAAGCGTTACGCCTCCAAATCGCGCAGATTTTCCCGCTTCAAGAAGCAAATCCACGGAAAGCGGATTTATGACAAGCCCCAGATGCTTTCTTTCGTTGAAATCTGCCGAATTGCAAAACGCCTCGCACACATCTTTGAGCGTTTTGCCGTTTTCAAAATCCGCTCCAACGATTTTTGAAAAATCGAGATAAGAGAGTTGCGCAAAAATGAGCGCGTCCACGTCGCAAAAAGGCGAAGCGGAAAATGAAAGGTCGCCACGCCACGCAATATAATCGAGAATCGTATTGTTTTTTTCCATCGAAAACCTCTTGAAAAATCGATTATCGCAAAAATTTTTGAAAACGGCGATAGAAAATCATCAAAACGCAAACTTAGAGCCGGCAAAAAATCGTTATCTTCCAAAACTCTCAGAATGTTAGTAAAATAGAAGAATGTTTCGTATTTATGTAGAGCGCAGGCCGGGCTTCCAGAGCGAGGCGGCGGGAATTTTGGGTGAAATCAATGGATTTTTGGGCATCTCTTCGGTGACGGGGGTGCGTTATTTCAACCGCTACGATGTTGAGAACACGAGCGAGGATGTCTCCAAAGCGGCGGCGTTGCGGATTTTCTCCGAGC
>CALFJF010000027.1 GCA_937877535.1 uncultured Treponema sp. | reverse complement strand
CCGATGACGGCAAGCGAACGGCTTCAAAGGACGCGCGGATTGCCTACCTTCCGCAGAGCGGACTTACGCACCACGGCTGCACTTTGCGCGAAGAGGCGGACAAGGCGTTTGGTTTTGGCTACAAATTGCAAGAGGAGCTTGATAAAATCGGCGACGACCTGAAGGCGGGCAACGGAAACCAGAACGCGCTCCTCGAACGGCACGACGCGATTCTCACTGAACTTGAAGACTCTGGCTTTAATAGGCGAAGCGCGACAATCGAGCAGATTTTAATCGGCTTGGGCTTCTCGCACGAAGACTTGGCGCGAAACTGCGAGGAATTTTCGGGCGGCTGGCAGATGCGAATCGCACTCGCAAAGTCGCTCATGGTGAATCCCGACATTCTTCTTCTTGACGAGCCGACGAATTACCTTGATATTGAGGCGCGAGAATGGCTCGAAAAATTCTTAAACAATTTTTCGGGCGGATTTTTACTCGTGAGCCACGACCGCTACTTCCTCGACCACACAATCAACGAAGTCTACGAGCTTTTTAACGGCGACTTGCACCGATACGCGGGAAATTTCACGCATTATGAAAAAGTGCGCGAAGTCGAGCTTGAAACGCTCATCAAAGAATACGAAAAACAGCAGGAAGAAATCCGCCACTTGCAGGAATTCATCGACCGATTCGGCGTAAAGGCGACGAAGGCGGCGCAGGCTCAGGAACGGCAGAAAATGCTCGACAAAATCTTGGAACACGAAATCGTCATTCCAGAGTCGCTCAAAAAGATTCATTTCAAATTTCCCGCCGCTCCACATTCGGGTCGGCTTGTCGCCACGCTCGAAAAAGTCACCAAATCCTACGACGGAAAGCATAAAATCCTCGACAACCTCGACTTGCTCCTTGAAAACGGCGACCGCCTCGTGGTGGCAGGTCACAACGGCGCGGGAAAATCCACCTTGCTCCGCATATTAGCCGGCGTTGACACGAATTTTGAAGGAGGCGTTCGGCTCGGCGCGGGAGTCCAAATCGGCTATTTTTCTCAGGACAACGCCGAAACGCTCAAGGGAAGCGCGACGATTCTCGAAACGATTGAGGCGGAAGCCCCGCTGGAGCTGATTCCGCGATTGCGCGATATGCTCGGCGCGTTCCTTTTTCGTGGCGACGATGTTTTCAAGAGCCTCGATGTGCTTTCGGGCGGCGAAAAATCGCGTGTGGCTCTGCTTAAGCTCCTTTTGAAGCCCGTGAATCTTCTCATTCTCGACGAGCCGACCAACCACCTCGACATGCACTCAAAAGATGTGCTTTTGGACGCGCTCAAAGATTTCGGCGGCACAGTCATTTTCGTGAGCCACGACCGCGGTTTCATCGAAGACCTCTCAACCCGCGTTCTCGAGCTGCGCCCCGGCCACTTCCGCACTTTCCCCGGCGACTACCGCTATTATATGGAGCGGATTCAGGCGGAAAACGAAAATCCTGTCATTTCGAGCGAGCAACAGCGAGCCGAGAAATCCAAAAAGGGGAAAGCCGGTTCAGGCACAGCCTTCACTGAGACTCGCTCAAAACTTGCCTCGCAAGTTTTGCCGGCTAACGCCGTCGCTCCCTATCCCCCACGCTCCAATGAATCCACCAATTCTGGCAAATCTGATGCCCGCCTTTCCTACGAAGAAAAAAAGAAACTCGAATCCGAGAAGCGCAAGGCAGAAAAGCGCGTCAATTCAATAGAAGAAAAAATCGCAAAAATCGAAGAAGAAAAACAGAGCGAAGAAAACAAAATGGCGAATCCCGAAGTGTATTCCAACGGCGAGAAAGCAAGAGCCGTTCAGTCAAAAATCGCATCGCTCTCGCAAAAACTCGACGAACTCAACGCCCAGTGGGAAGAAGCGGCACTCGCGCTTGAAGAATTCAATTAAAGCTCCTCGCCAAGCACTTTCGCAAGATTTTTCACGGCTTTTTGCTCTTTTACGGTCAATTTTTCGCAATCTGAAATAAGTTCGTGATATTTCCGATACAATTGCAATCGGTTTTGCACTTCTTTTGCATCCACGGCTTTTTCTTCTCCCATAACGAGATATTCAACTGAAACACCTAGCGTATTTGCAATTTTTACGGCAGTGTCGGCGGACGGCGTGCTTCCTCGTTTGATTCCAAGTCCAATATTTGTAAGGCTGAAGCCGCATTTGCTCGCAAGGTACGTTCTGTTTTTTCCGAGATATTCCAATTCTTCATCGACTCGTTGCCAAAAATTGCTCATATTTTGATATTTTTTGAGAAATTGTTTACTTTTTCCATCAAAAGTGAACACATTAAAAGTGTTTTGTGATAGACTTAACAATAGTTCACTTTTATAAAACTTAGTCAGCAAATTACAACCATCGGAGTTCCTATGAACATTCTACTGATTCTTTCAAGCGTCTTGCTCAACTGCTCGGCGCAGCTTCTTATCCGCAAGGGGATGCTGGTCGCCGGCGAGATGAGCATGGGCGCAATGGCGCAGAACATCGGCGCGCTCGCAACGAATGTGTGGCTGTGGCTCGCCATGCTCTGCTACGGCGTTTCGATTCTCTTGTGGATGAGCGTGCTTTCAAAGGTCGAGGTGAGTTTCGCGTACCCGTTTTTGAGCGTGGGCTATGTCATTTCTGCGGTGGTCGGATTCTTCTTTTTTGGCGAGAGCATTTCTGCGGTGCGGATTGCGGGAATCATCGTGATTTGCGCGGGCGTGGTCTTGATTTCAAGGAGCTAGGAAAATGTTCTATATTTTTGGCGGGAACGGATTTGTTGGTCGCTACCTTGCGCTTGCTCTTTCAAAGCAGGAAAAAGAGGCGACCGTGGTCGATTTGCAGGACTCCCTTGACTCTCGGATTCCGAACTCGGTGCGCTATATTAGGGCGGACATCAGAAATCTCTCGGAAATCGAGGCAATCGCTCTTTCATCGGGCGATACGGTGATAAATCTTGCGGCGAATCAGTACCACACAAAAGTGCCGAAAAATCGGCACGATTACTTTTTCAGCACGAACACGGTCGGAACGAAAAACATCCTCACGGCGATGAAAAACGCGGGGTGCAGGAATCTCATCCAGTTCACCACGGACATGACCTACGGAAAGCCGCAGTACCTGCCCGTGGACACAAAGCATCCGCAAAATCCGTTCGGGTCTTACGGCGAGAGCAAGAAGGCGTGCGAGGAAATCTGCCGCGAGTTCAGGAATAGTACGGGGGGGGGTATAAATATATGCATCTTCCGCCCTCGCATGATAAACGGACCTGGCAGGCTCGGAATCCTCGTGAAACTTTTCAAGCTCATCGACATGAACCTTCCCGTTCCGACGATTGGAAACGGCAAGAACCACTATCAGATGGTCTCCGTGTTCGACTGCGTTTCTGCGATTCTCTGCGCCATCGAAAAGGGAATCCCCAACAAGGAGTACAACCTCGGCTCAAAAGAAAGCCCCGACATCACGACGCTTTTGCAGGGCGTGATAAAAACGGCTGGCTCGCGCTCGTTCGTCATGCACACGCCGGGAACGCTCGTCAAATTCATTCTGAAAATCCTCGATGCGCTCGGACTTACAGTGATGTACCCGGAGCAGTTCATGATTGCCGACGAGGAGTATGTTTTGGACATTTCGGAGACGGAAAAGGACTTGGGCTGGAAGCCGCAATACAACGACGAGGACATGCTTGTAGAGGCATACAAAATGTACAAGGAGGGAAAAGCCAAGTAGCCACACACGGAGGCGCGACATGAGCATCGTTTTGATTCTTTCGAGCGTGTTCTTGAACTGCACCGCGCAAATCCTGATGAAAAAGGGAATGTCGGCTTTTTCCGACATGGATTTTTCGGGGCTGCTTCGCTCCGTTCCGCTTTTTCTTGCGAATCCGTGGCTTTGGGGAGCGGTCGTTTTGTACGGCGCGAGCTTCGTTTTGTGGCTGGCAGTGCTTTCAAAAACGCCTGTGAGCGTCGCGTTTCCGTTTCTGAGCATCGGATATGTGGTTGTCTTTGCGGCGGGACATTTTCTCTTCGGGGAGAATGTGTCGCTTGTGCAGATGCTGGGGCTTTTTTTGATTTGCGCGGGAGTTTTCCTCGTTTCAAGGTGATTTGCATTGTCATTATGAGCGACAGGGCATTACCCGCGAAGAATCTTTTTCAGATGTTTCACCGTCGCTCAACATGACGAAAAATTTGATTTTGTGGAGAAAAATGAAAGACATACTTCGCTTGCTTCGCGTGAAGCATTACATCAAGAATATCCTCGTGTTCGTGCCGCTCGCGTTTATGGGAAGCGGGATAACGGCGCAAAAAATCGCGCATTCGGCGGCGGGTTTTCTCTCGTTCTGCCTGATTTCATCGTGCATCTATATCATAAACGACGCGCGCGACATCGAAAAAGACCGCCTTCATCCCACGAAGAAAAACAGGCCGATGGCAAGCGGGGCGGTCTCTGTCCGCTTGGGCGTTCTGTGCGCCATTGTGTGCTTTCTTGTGTCGGTGGGTGCGATTCTCCTCCTCGTGCTTTTTTGCTCAGGCAGCGTTTTCGCGCTCGGCTGGCTAGTCTTGTATTTCGTTTTGAATCTTGCGTACAGCCTTGCCCTCAAGAACATTCCCGTCATTGACATTATCATCTTGATGTCGGGTTTTCTGATTCGGATTTTGTTCGGCGCGGCGATTGCGGACACTTTCGTTTCCTCGTGGCTCTACCTCACCGTGATGAGCGGCGCGTTCTACTTCGGGCTGGGAAAGCGGCGGAACGAGATTCTGCGGACGGAGCAGGCTGGCGCAACGCGGCGGGTGCTAATGGCGTACAGCCACAGCTTCCTCGACAAATTCATGTATGTGAGCCTTGCGATGGCGAATGTGTTTTACGCGCTCTGGGCAAAGGAATACCCCAAACGCTTTATGATTCTGACCGTGCCGCTCGTCGTCGTCATCTGTATGCAGTACAGCCTCGATGTGGAGGGCGAGAGCGACGGCGACCCGGTGGAGGTGGTTCTGAAGGACAAAAAACTGCTCTCGTTCTGTGCGCTCCTTTGCGTGATGCTCGCGCTGATTTTGTATGTAGTGTGAATGACGATGAATGTGTTTGACTTTGACGGAACGATTTACGACGGCGACTCTTCGGTGGACTTTTGGCTTTTCTGCCTGCAAAAAAATCTGCGGCTTCTGCGGTATTTTCCTCGGCAGATTGGCGGGGCGGTTCTGTTCACGCTTGGCAGAATCACAAAAGAAGAATTCAAAAGCCGATTTTTCTGTTTTTTTGCGGGGATTTCGGACATCGATTCCGCCGTGCGGGAGTTTTGGGGCAAGAACGAGCGGAAAATAAAACCCTGGTACAGAAAAATGCAAAAAGCCGACGACTGCGTGATTTCCGCTTCGCCCGAATTCGTGCTGTTGGAAATCTGTGGTCGGCTTGGAATAAAAAATCTGCTTGCGACGCGCGTTGACAAGCGGACGGGGCGCTTGCTCAAAAAGAACTGCCACGGCGCGAACAAGGTCGCGTTCTTCCGAGAGCGTTTCGGCGACGCTGAAATCGGCGCGTTCTACTCGGACTCAAAATCTGACGCGCCAATGGCAGAAATGGCAAAAACCGCCTTTCTGGTGAAGGGCGAAAAAATAACATCTTGGAGTTGAAAAAATGAACTATGTATTTAATCTGGGCTCTTTTTTTGATAGGAATCTAAAAATTTCTAGCAGATTTTTGATTTTTTGTGCCTATTTTTACATGATTTGCCCGATTGTGATTTTCTTTTTGGGCTATCTTAGGCTTCCGTTCGGAATTCTTTTTTCGGCGTTGCTGGTTTTCGGTTTCGGCTATCACATGCGAAAAAATTATTCTCAAAAAGAATGTTTTGAAGTCAAACTTTCTCACCTGATTTTGATTGCTTTGCTCGTGCTTTTTTGGATTTTTATGTCTGGAATCGGCGGATTTACGTTTCAACGATGGGACCATCATTTTCGGAATGCGGTTCTCAGAGATTTGGTTGAATTTTCCTGGCCAGTGGTGTACCCCGAAACAGGAAATTCGCTCGTATATTATTTTGGACACTGGATTCTCCCCGCTTTTTTTGGAAAATTTTTCGGATACGCAATCGCCACTAGCGTTCTTTATGTTTGGTCCTCATTGGGAATTTTCATCACGATTTTGCTTTTGCTGAAACTCTTTGAGATAAAATCTGTGTATAAAATTCTTGCCCTCTGCTTGATGTTTTTCTTTTTTAGTTTTCCTTCTGCGCTCCAAGGTCTTGTGAAGGATATTTTTGCAGGAACTCGTTACCAAGATTTTCTTCCCTACAGTTTCACATCCCATACTGGTGGAATTGACTGGGCGTACAATCAATTTATTGCTCCTCTTGTTGCGCTTTCAATTTTCTTGAATGAAAAGAAAACTTCTTCGCTTGCTTTGACTGGGCTTTGCGTTTTGCCGTTTGCTCCTTTTCCGTTCGTTGGAATTTTTCTTCTTTTCGTATGCTATGCTCTTGCAGAATTCGTCAAATCGGCAAAGTCAAAGAAAACGCTCGCATTTTTCAAAGAGGTGTGCAGCGTTCCAAATCTTTCGGCAATCTTTAGCATTCTCATTGTTTTTGCGTTTTTTTATGCTTGCAACACCGCTTCAAATGGCTCTGACGGTCGTGGCGGACTTTCTTTGAACATTCCAGAATTTGCTTTTAATGCAAAAAAACGATTTCTTTTTTGGCTTTTCATCTTTTATTTTTTCAACATCGGAATTTTTGGAATCTTGACATTCAAAGAGAATAAAAAAAATCCACTTTTCTATGTTTCGATTGTTTCGCTCATGTTTCTGCCGTTCATTCAGATAGGAACAAGTCAGGATTTTTGCTGGAGGTCAACGATTTCTGCCAATTTTGTGATTTTCTCGCTTTTGGCGCACGCGGTTCTCTCAAAAAACGGGGCATCAACTTTCAGAAAATATGCGATTTCTTGCTTTTTTGGGCTGTGCCTTGTGAGCGGCGGCACGTGGGATTTTATGTTCACAACGCGATATGTTTTGAGAAATCATTTCAAGCCGTTTCTTGCTGATTCAATCTACACATTTAGTGATAAGATTTTAGACGGAAACTGGCACTACTTAAATTTTATTGATACAAAGCCAAACCAACAGTTTTTCTTCACCGTCCTTGCCAAGAAAAAGAATGAAAGAACAATTCAAAAAGATATTGAAAAAACGAAAAAACTGCAAAAAGAAAGAAATGTGAGTCTTGCCGAAGGCCGCTATCTTTTTTCGCCAAAAATGAATGAGAATCTTTTTCTTTCGACTGCAGAAAATTCAAAAATTCCAGGCTATGATGGCGGAAAAGATTTGTTTTTGTCCGAGCACGGCTCTCAAATCAGCGTTCAGTTTCGTGTGTGTGATTGGGACGAGCGGGACAAAGAGTTTTTAGACACTGACAAATATCATCTTGCTTTTTATCCAGAAAATCAAATTACGCCACAATGGGGAGCTTCTAGACTTGACATTCCGTGGGGAAAAGTTCAAGAAAATGGCGGAATTGGCGTTTGTCCGCCAAATAATTCGGATGCGCAAAAATTCAAGATAGTACGCGAAGGGGATTTTTTCAAAATTCTTTGGAATGACTATGCCCTCACTTTCGATGAAGAAAAAAACGAAATTTGCATGAAAATTGATGAAAATCATGATTCGCAGCTGTGGAAAGTTCAAAAATTTTCTGTGAATCCGATGGCGGAATAGCGTTCCCAAGAAAGCGAAACGCCCAATGGGAGAAAGCGGCACTCGCGCTTGAAGCATTTGCGTAAAAAGACGCGCCTATTTTTCTTTTTTTTGCTCAAAAAATAATGTAAAATTGTTCTTTGTATGGAAAAAGCAAACAATTATCAATGCCCAACGTGCGGCGGTGCGCTTGCGTTTCGTCCAAAAAGTGGAACTATTTGCTGCGAAAGTTGCGGGAATGAATATTCTGTCGAAGAAATTGAATCACTCTACAAAAAACAAGAAAAAATCGAAGATTCTGTTTCTGGAGAGTGGGACGCTTCTTTTGGCGGGGAATGGGGCGCGGACGGCGAAAATATGCGCGAATATTCATGTCCGTCGTGTGGAGCGGCAATACTGTGCGACAAAACAACAGCGGCAACAAAATGCCCCTACTGCGACAATCCTTCCATAATCGAAACGCAATTTTCAGGCTCGCTCAAACCAAATTACTTGCTTCCGTTCAAAATTGACAAAAAAGACGCAATCGCGCACCTCAAATCGTTTTATAGCGGAAAAAAATTCCTTCCAAAATGCTTCTCGGACGAAAATCATCTTGAAGAAGTCCGAGGAATCTACATTCCGTTTTGGTTTTTCAGCGGAAAAAGCGAAGGGAGCGCGGTTTTTAGCGCGAGCAAAAGTTACCGCACACGAAGCGGCAACGTCGAAAAAATCACAACAAAACACTACGACTGCTTCCGCGCGGGAAACTTGGAATTCAAACTTGTTCCAGCCGACGCTTCAAAAAAAATGCCAGACGACCTCATGGATTCGCTTGAGCCTTTTGACTATTCACAATTAAAGGATTTTTCAACCGCATACCTTCCAGGATACCTTGCCGACAAATACGACGTTTCTTCCGAAGAATGTATCAAAAGAGCCGACAAGCGTTGCGCGACAACGTTTGTCAATTATCTTCAGAAAACGGTGAAAGGCTTTGAAAGCGTCAGTTTGAAACAAAAAAACATCGTTTTCAAAAGCGGTTCGATAAAATACGGTTTGATTCCCGTGTATCTTCTCTATACAAAATACAAGGATAAACGGCGGCTTTTTGCGATAAACGGGCAAACGGGAAAAGTTGCGGGAACGCTTCCGCTCGGAAAAAGGGAAGCATTTTTGTTCGTTGTTCGTTCCGCGATTTTCTCGCTCATCATCGACGCGGCAATAATCGCGCTCGCTTTGAAATTTGTGTTCTAAAAACGAAAACTTGGAGAAAAAATGAAACGAAAACTCGCATTTTTTTTAATCATTCTTTTTTTGTTTGAAGCCGCAGCAGAGCAATTTTTTTTTGACGGCGCGTCGCTTGTAGATGCTTCCACGAGCGAAAAACTCAACTCAAAACTTTCCTCGCTTTTTGACGAGTTTGGAATTGGTGTGTACGTTGTAACGACGAACGATTTTCTTGAATACGGCGACTCGATTTTTTTGGCAAGCGAAAAGGCACACGAACAATTTTCCATGAAAGACGACAGTCTTTTATTTTTTATTGCAATAAAAGACAGGAGTTTTGACCTTGACGCACACGGTTTGAATGGAAATCTGATTTTTACGAGTGCCCGACGGGAAAAAATCGAAAACGCATTTTTGCCCGCGTTCAGAGAAAACGACTGGAAAGAAGGATTTTTTGCTTTTGCAAAAGAAGCAGAGTGGATTTTGAAAAAAGACGCATTGTTTGGCGGGCGAAGCGATGACGACATCTCGGTTATACTTGCGTTTTGTGTGGCAGTTTTTGCAATTTCGCTCATCGTGTTGCTCGTTCGTTTTTTTTCCGAAAAAAACAAACTCTCCAACGTTTTTGAACAAAACGAAGCGGCGATTTACAAAGCAAACGAACTTTCGCTTTTGGAAAACAAAGACGTTTTCACATTTTCGTCTGTGAGAACAATCACCCACCAAAACAATTCGACGGCTAGACAAAGTGGCTCTCGCGGTGGAAGCCGTGGTGGTTCTAGCAGCGGACACTCTCACCGAAGCGGACATTTTTAGAATGACGATTTTGGCTTTGAAAAAAAATTTGTGGAGAAAAATATGATTGATTTTGAAAAAATCCGCGCGACCATTCGCTCATCAGAAAGAGAAATGGTTGAATTGCAAAAAATCCTTTCGTCGATTCCCGCGCTTTCGCCAGAAAACGGCGGCGACGGAGAAGAAAAAAAATGCCGTGCGCTTGAAAAATGGCTTTTGAAAAACGGATTTTCAGACCTTTCACATTACGACGCAAAAGACGAGCGCGTTTCTTCGGGCATACGACCAAATCTTATTGCAACGATTTCTGGAAAAAAGGACGATTTTGCAATTTGGGTCATGGCGCATCTTGACGTGGTGCCACCAGGAAATCGGGAGTTGTGGGAAAGCGACCCGTGGACAGTTCGCGAAACGGCAGACGGGCGACTCATTGCGCGTGGCGTTGAAGACAATCAGCAAGGGCTTGTTTCTGCCGTGTTTGCGTCTCTCGCGCTTCTCAAAAACAAAACGATTCCAGAGCGAACGGTTCATCTTCTTTTTATGGCGGACGAAGAATGTGGTTCTGAGTTTGGAGTCAAATTTCTTCTCAAAGAACACCGCGATTTATTCAAAAAAGACGATGTAATCATCATTCCAGACGGCGGCGACCCAAAAGGCGAAACAATCGAAATTGCGGAAAAAGGGATTTTGTGGCTTCGCGTAAAAACAACGGGAGCGCAAGCTCACGGCTCAATGCCAAATCGCGGAAAAAACGCCCATCTTGCAGCAGCCACACTCGCGCTCAAACTCAACGATTTGGAGAACGTTTTTTGTGAGCGCGACGACCTTTTCTTTCCGCCATATTCAACGTTTCAGCCGACAAAACACGAATCAAACGTTGACGGCGTAAACATCATTCCAGGAAACGACGTGTTTTATATGGACTGCCGCGTGCTTCCGCGCTACTCGCTTTCGGAAGTGCGAAAAAAAATCGACGAGCGCGTTTTGGAAGTGTGTCAAATATATGGCGTAAAAATCGAAGTCGAAGAAATCCAACACGAACAATCTCCTGCAACAAAAAGCGATTCTCGCGTGGTGCGCGCGCTTTCTCGCGCAATAAAAAACGCGCACGCGCAAGATTCTCGCTGCGTTGGAATTGGAGGCGGCACAGTGGGAGCGCATTTTCGCGCGATTGGAATTGACGCGGCGATTTGGTCAACGCTTGACGAAATGTGTCACCAACCAAATGAATACTGTAAAATCGAAAACATGATTCGCGACGCGGAAACGCTTGCCATGCTCTTTTTGCAGGAGTAACAAACAGTGATAAAAATCGCTCGCCTGTTTTTGAAAACGGTTTTTGCCGTTTTTCCGCTTTTTTTTCTTTTTTCGTGCATGTCGATGGCAGATTACGATTTTTCTGAAATTGACGAAAAAATTGCTGCGGGCGCGTATTTTGAAGCGGAAGAAAAAATCGAAAAAGAAAATGCAAAAATCTACTCGTCGCACGACAATCTGCTTTACGCGCTTGACCGAGGACTGCTTTTTCATTACGCGAAAGACGAAAAAAAATCAAACGAGTTTTTGTCTGAGGCGGAACATCTCATTGAGCGATATTACGCTCGCTCGATTTCGCAGACGATTACATCGGCACTCACAAACGACCTTGCGCAAGATTACAGTGGCGAAGATTCGGAGGACATTTACACAAATCTGTTTAAGGCTCTGAATTATCTTTCTATGAAAAAAAACGAAGATGCGTTTGTTGAAGTTCGGCGCATGGGAAACAAAATTCGACTTCTTGAGCAAAAATACGAAAAAACGATTTTGTCGGAATCGGAACATGGCGTGAATGTGGAAAAAGTTTCCTCGCAATTTTCGGATTCTGCGCTTGCGCGATACATTTCGCTTCTTTTGTACCGCGCTGACGGCGACGATTCAAACGCGCTCATTGACAAGCGGGCGATTGAAGTGCTTTTTGCGTCAAAAAAACTCTACGATTTTCCCATTCCGTCTTCCATTTCAAGCGAACTTTCCGTTCCAAAAGAAATGGCGCGATTAAATACGATTGCGTTTTGCGGTCGAAGTCCCATAAAAAAAGAACAAACAACGCGGATTTATTACGAAAGAGGCGGAATTTTCTTCAAACTCGCGCTTCCTGAAATGGAAAAAATCCCTTCAAAAATAAATCGAGTTACGATTGAAGCAAAAAATCTCAAAAACGGAAAAAAAACAAGCGCGACGGCGGAAAAAATCGAATCAATCGAAGAGATTTTTTTGGACACGTTCAAAAGAAAATACTCGGTTTCAAAAGCAAAATCGCTTGCGCGGGCAATTACGCGGGCGGCAACGAGCACTACAATGGACGTTCTTTCGGCAAAATCAGCGAATGAAGAAAATTACACCGCGTCTTTTTTGTTCAGTTTGATGGGGCTTTTTACAAAAGCGTATACGGAAGGCGTTGAGCGGGCAGACACACGAATTTGTCGATATTTTCCAGCCTCCGCGCTCGTTTCGGGAATCAACGTGGAAGCGGGAACGTATGAAGTTACGGTTTCATTTTTTTCTGGAAACAAAATCGTGAGCGAAGTCAAAAAGGAAATCGAAGCAAAGGCGGGCGACGTGAATCTTGTGGAAGCGTATTGCTTAAAATAAAAAAGCGACAAAAATTGCCGCTTTTTTATTTTTTACTGAGCGTTTCCTTCTGTCTGTGCAGGAGCCGCAGACGCGAACACCGTTGGTTCTTCGCCAGTCCCCACCTCAAACGGGATTTTCTTTGAACGATTCACCGTTTTGATGAACACATTAATTGCCGTGGAAACGTTCATTCCCATGCGCTCGCAAAGTCCGCCAAACATTTCCTTGTCTTGCTGCTTAACATTTACTGTTATTGCTGCCATATTTTTCTCCTTATGGAACATTTGTTATAAAAACATCATATAAGTATATGAAAATATAATCAACGATTTTCTCTCTAAAAGCACGATTTTTTTTGAAAAATGTACATAAAATCACAAAAAACAAACACCATTCTTGCACTCAACAGCATTTTTGTTCTTCCACGGTCTTCAAAAAATCGATTATAATATGATAAATAGAAGAAAAAAGAGGAAAATATGGCAAAAAAAATCGCACAAATCAAAATTGAAGGCGTGATAGAAGACAAAAATGACACGTATAATCAAGAATGGTTACTTGACACAATCGAGGATTTGACAGACGACAAAAAGACGGCGGCTCTTGTACTGTATATAGATTCTCCAGGCGGCGGTGTATACGAGTCGGCGGAAGTTTTTGAAGCGGTCAAAAAATTCAAAAAAGAAACGGAAAAACCCGTGTGGGCGTATTTTGCATCCCTTGCGGCAAGCGGCGGCTATTACATTGGTTGCGCGGCTGACAAAATCGTGGCGAACGCGAACACGCTCACAGGGTCAATCGGCGTAATCGCGGGAAGATTTTTGGATTTGACGGCTCTCATGGAAAAGCACGGAGTCAAAGAAGAGTTGATTCATGCGGGAAAAAACAAAATAATGGGGCATTTTTCAGAGCCAGCCACCGACGAGCAACGCGCCATAATGCAATCAATCGCGGACGAATGTTATGACGAGTTCGTGGAAATCGTTTCAAAAAGTCGAAAACTCGAAACCGAAAAAGTCAAAATTCTTGCGGACGGGCGCATTTACACGGCAAAACAAGCAAAAGAAAACGGTCTTGTGGACGAAATCTTGACTTTTGACGAGATGACAGAAAAACTCAAAGAGGAATTCAAACTCAAAAATGCCGAAGTGAAAAAATACGCTCCAAAGAAAAAAGGAAAACTGCGCTCACTTTTGAGCGGAGTGTTCACAAACAAAAGCGACCTTGCCCTTTTATCAGAATCGCTCCGCGCAAAAACGCCGTTCCCCGCCTATTATTGGGAAGGATTTAGATAAACGCAAAAAAAATGGGGGCAAATGCCCCCTGCTCGATTTAGTAAATCAAACTGATTCCAATTCTAAAGTCGATGTTAAAAGAACCTGGATAGATAACGTTTCCATTCGTATCGCCTTTAACTTCTGCAATTTTTGTGCCTGCATAATAAACGTCCGTGTCAAACGTTCCCAAAACACCCAAACCAATAAGGTTAAAGTACATTTTTGTTCCCGCAAAAAGTCCAAAATGGTCTGTAAGTCTAAACGAGGCTTGGCAGTTTGCACCAAGGAATGTGTGAAATTCCATCATCAACATATCTTGGTCGTATGTATAAACTTGACCACGAAGCGTGGATTTAGTGTCGGTAACAGTGCCATAAGTTTGATAAGAACCTGTGCCAACGGAAAAACCGAATCCGAATATTCCATGAACGGCAAGAATAACGCGGTCTTTTACGAGCGGAGCACCTCCCCAACCGAACGTCCATTTTGAGTTGAACGTAGAAAACTCAAGTTTTTCAACGTCGTAGCCTTCGTAGCCGAATTCCATGATGCGCAATTTTGAAAATCGGCTTGGCTCAACGGTCATTTTGTTGTAAAACACGTTGAATGCAATTCCAGACACGTCGTATTCGATGTTGTCGTCATCAAAATCGCCCCAAGTCTGATTTTCAACCGTTGGAAGCGACATTCCAAACGAATGAATCACGCGTTCTTCTCCGTCCTCTGCAAAAACGCTCCCGCATACAAGGAAAAGTGCCGCACAAAGCGCAAAAATCCTTTTCATAAATCCTCCTTCCCTCTGTTCCAAGGGAAAATCAAAAAAATTGTAAAAAATCATACCCCCCCCCGCATCTTGTCAAGAGAAAACCGTTTTTTTCTGTGGCGAGTTTTCGATTTTTAGATTTGAGAGAATGTGTGCGATTCGGTATACTTTTTTGCATGAAAGTTTGGATAAAATATTTAATTGGAATTGCGCTCGGCTTTGCCGCGTATATGATTTTGCCACTCGAAAAAGTCGAAGTTTCTTCATTTATACACACGCTTTCCGACCTTTCGGTGAGAATTGGTCGCTATTCGCTTATTCCGCTCGTCTTTTTTGGGACTTCATTTTCGGTGTATCGACTTCGTTCGTCGCGCACGCTTTTACGAACGTCGATTTTAACGCTTTCGCTTTCCGCGCTTTTTTCGTTCGTTTTAACGCTCCTCGGACTTCTCTCCGCGCTCGCGTTTCACCTTCCGCGCATTCCGATTACGGGCGAACGCATGACGGAAGTTTCCGCCATTGACGCAAAAACGCTTATAATGAACCTGTTTCCTTTTAGCGCGTTTGACTCGCTCGCAGACGGATTTTACATTCTTCCCGTGTTCGTTTTTGCCGCGTTCATTGGAGCGGGTTGCGCTTCAGAAAAAGAAAGAGCGAGACCCGTTGTGTCATTTTTGGAAAGCGCAGGGCAAGTGTGCCACAACGTTTCGAGTTTTTTTGTTGAATGGATTTCCGTATGTTTAATCGCAATTTCGTGCTGGTGGATGTTTTCTGCCCGCGCAGGATTTTCCTCGCCTGTTTTTTCAAAATTATTTTTGCTTTTCGCTTTTGATTTTATACTATTCGCAGCGATTCTCTGTCCGCTTTTCATACGATTTTTTTGTCGCGACCCGCGACCGTTCCACGTTTTATACGCTTCGGTTGCAACGCTTGTGGCATCATTTTTCTCCGCAGACTCGAATTTGTCGCTCCAAGTTGCACTTAGGCACGGACGAGAAAGCCTTGGAATCCGCGATGAAGCGAATTCGTTTTCGCTTCCGCTTTTTTCCGCTTTGTGCCGCGGAGGCAGTTCCCTCGTCATTTCCGTTTGCTTTGTGATGATTATTCGCTCCTACGTTGACATGGGAATTAGAAGCGAGGACGTGATTTGGATTTTTGGAACCGCGTTTGCAACTTCATTTTTGCTCGCGTCCCTTCCGCAAGGCGGAACGTTTGTAGCCCTCACCGCGATGTGCACCATGTACGGACGCGGTTTTTCCGACGGCTATTTGCTTTTTCGCTCTGCCCTGCCGCTTCTTTGCTCAACGGCAGCCATTTTTGACGCAACGAGCGCGCTTTACGGAAGTTACATTACGGCGGTCAAAACCAAAAAAATCGACCACAATGCCCTCAAAAAATACATTTGATTTTTAGAAATCAGTTCAAAATCCTGGTCATTGAGTTTATCAAAATGACAATTTTTGTGGTTTCGATAAACTCAAGCAGATTTTGGAAAAAGGGACTTCCCCTTGTTCAACCGTTTTATTCTTTTACGACAATTTCGTACAGTCGATTCAAGTCTTCTTTTGAAAAATACGAGATTTCGATGCTTCCAAGCGAAAGCGAGCCTTTTATTGACACTTTTGTTCCGAACGCTTCGATGAATTTTTGCTCGATTTCATCGAGTTCCGATGGTCGCTCCGATTTTTTTTCGCTCGTTTTTGCTTTTTTTTCCGATTTTGCGCCGTTTTCGTTCAATTCCAAAGCAAGGGCTTCCGCTTTTCTGACGCTCATTCCAGATTTTTCGATTTTTTCAAACAAAGTCCGCTGCCCGTTTGGATTTTGAACAGACAAAATCGCGCGCGCGTGTCCCGCCGAAATCGAACCCGAAACAAGCGCGTCGCGCATATCGGATGGCAATTTCAAAAGGCGAAGCGCGTTTGCCACGGTTGCGCGTTTTTTTCCCACGCGCTCGGCGACCTCTTCTTGAGTCAGCGACGAAAGGTGCATGAGTCTTTGATACGCAAGGGCTTCTTCGACTGCATTCAAATCCGCGCGTTGGATATTTTCGATGAGCGCGACTTCGAGTTTTTTTTGGTCGTCAAAAGTGCGAAGTTGCGCAGGAATTTTTGAAAGTCCCGCAATTTTTGACGCGCGAACCCGCCGCTCGCCTGCGATTATGTAAAACGTTCCGTCAAGCGCGTCCTCAACCGTTATCGCTTGCAAAACCCCGTGTTCTTTTATGGAAGAAGCGAGTTCAAAAAGAGCCTCTTCGTCAAAATCGCTCCGCGGTTGCTCAGGATTTGCGCGAAGCCGTGAAAGTTCCACAAAAATCTGTCCGTTTTCGTCAACGCTCATTCCAACGGGCAGATTTTTCTTTTGTTCTGCACGAACATTCTCATTTTCTTGAGCAATCGAAAAATCGTTTTCATTTTTGCCCGCATTTTGAGGAACGCTCACCGTTTCCATGTCATCGGTTTCTGGCACAACCGTCGGAGTTGCGTTCCAAAGTGCGTCCCCTTGCGCACCAAGTCCAAACTTTCGCTTAGCCACGAGACATCACCTCTTCGGCGAGTTTTTTGTAACTCTTTGCGCCAACGCACGACGGGTCGTACTCGCAAATGGGAAGTCCATGCGAAGGAGATTCTGAAAGTCGAACGTTTCGTGGAATTACCGTTTCCAAAACCTCGTCTGGAAAACGCTCTTTGACTCTTTTTATGACTTCTTGAGCCAAAATCGTTTTTGCGTACATCGTAAAAAAAATGCCGCCAATTTTGAGTTCTGGATTTATTGATTTTTGCACTTGTTGCACCGTTTGCCGCAAAAGCGAGATTCCTTCGAGCGCGAAATACTCGCATTGCATTGGAACCAAAATGGAATCGCTTGCAGCAAGCCCATTGAGCGTTAAAAGCCCCAAAGACGGCGGACAATCGATTAAAATGTAGTCGTATTCATTTTTGAGCGGAACGAGCGCGTCCCTAAGCCGAAACTCGCGACCAGCAGTATCTTTTGCAAGTTCCACGGCAGCATTCGCAAAATCGATTGCCGCTCCAATCGCATCCATATTTTTTACATTCGTTCGTCTAATGCAGTCTTTTGGCTCATTTTCCCCGTTTATGAGTTCGTAGACATTCGGGTGTTCTTTGCTAATTCCAAGCCCGCTTGACATATTTCCCTGAGAATCAAAATCGACCATCAAGACTTTTTTCCCAGAAAGAGCCATAAACGCACCAATATTGATTGCAGAAGTCGTTTTTCCGACTCCGCCTTTTTGATTTACAAAAACGTAGGTTTTTCCCATACCAAGATAGTAGCACATTTACGATTTTCGTGGAACAGAGAACAAAAAAACGCCCTCGGATTTTTAGGGCGTTTTTGATTTTTTGTTCACAGTTCAACTTTATTTTGCCAAAGCGATTGCGTTTTCAAGCGCAGAATCGGAATCGTAATACGCAGCAACTTCCGCGGCAAATTGTCGCTCCAACGATTTTCTGTATTGCGAAATTTTTGCCACATAATTGAGCGTATGCTGTGGCGTGCTGTTGTTTTTTACACGCGCAGTACCAGCATTGTACATTGCAAGCGCGGTAATTTCATTTCCTGCAACATCAAGGCAATATCGAAAATGACTCATGCCAAACTTCGCACTCACCGCAGGATTAAAAAATTCCTCCTCGGAGAGTTTTGTAAACGAAGCGTCGTTTAATTGAAACAAACCGCGGTCAATCGTGCCGTTTGTATTTTTGTTTATGGCAGTCACTTTGTAGCGACTTTCCACATACGCAAGCGCAAACGCAAGCGACGGCGGAATATCGTTTTTGTCGGCATTTTCAAGAACAGCCTTTGCCACATCGCGATTTCCCGTAATATGCGTGTAAAACCACTCTACCGCAGGACGTGAAAGCGGGCGACGATACAGCGAGAGCGCAACGTCTTCTTCAAAATGAAAGTCGTCTTTTGCGCCACCGTTTGACGCAAAAATGCCTTCATCACTTGGCTCAAAACCCGCCGAAAGAAGCAAGTCGAGTCCGCTCAACTCAATATCCTCGGTGGCGGCTACCGCAGAAAGCGACTGCTGTTGCAACGAATAAACACTGAACGGAGTTTTTACTTCCCCATTCTCCAATTTTTCTGTTTTTGTAACGAAAACTCCGTCGCTTTTTCCAAATGCATCTCGATTCCCGTTTTCGTTTCCCGGAACATAGCGGAGCAAAACATAACAAAGACCAAGAAAAAGCCCGCTGACCAGAATTGTCCCCACGAGGGATTTGGATTTGTAGTAATACATATTTAGAATTTTTGCGTAAATGAGATTTTTAGTCAATCGCATTTGCTCGAATAAACGTCAAAATTGAGCAATTTTTTACGTTTTCTTTGAAAATTTCGCAAACGTTACAAGTTTTTGACAATTTTTGAAAAACTCAAACGAGAGTTGATTTTAGTCAATTTTTTTCCAAAGAAATCCAACCGTTTTTTGTCAAAAAGCAATAATGCTGATGTTTTTCAGAAAGTTCGCTCACAAAATACGATTCGTCCAGGCAGGCGGGAACGGCAAACCCCACCACGCTCGCACAATCTTTTATTCTACGAGCAACGTGTTTCATGGCAGCAACGCCGTCTTTTTTTTGCGCTTCCGTTTCGATTTTTTTATCAAAAACGGGAACGATTACAAAAAATTCGCCACGTTCTTCATTTTTTTTCAATTCTTCCCGCAATGAAGCAAGAAATTCCTCGTTGAATTCGGATTCTCGCGACTCAACTTCACTCCATTTTACTTCGCGGACAATCGGAGAACATTGTTCGTTCGTTGACAAACAAATTAAATGAGAATTTTCTGCCGTAAAAAGGCGTGTCATTTTCATTTTTCTTCCTCCGTTACCATTTTTTAGAAAAATAAAACCCCTGCTTTTTCGCAGAGGCTTTGACATTTTTGCAATCCTTTTTGAAAATCTACTCGGTCAAAATCTTAATAACTTCGGCTTTGTCTTGCGTCTGAAGGATTTGCGCTCGTTTTTCCGCGCTCTTAAAGAGGAGACTCACCTCCGCAAGAAATTGCAAATGCGGTCCCGTCTTGTTAATCGGGGAAAGTGTCATAATAAAAATGCGGCATTTTTCGCTATCCAACGAATCAAAATCAACAGGATTGTCAGAAATTCCAATGCACGCAACCAAATCCGCTACAGTGTCAGTTTTTCCGTGAGGAATCGCAATTCCGTGCTTCATGCCGGTGGACATTTTCCTTTCACGGTCCAAAACACATTCGCGTGCCACAGCCTTGTCGGCTACTTTTCCAGCCTTTATGAGGATGTCCAACATCTCGTCGATAATCTCTTCCTTTGTGGTTCCTTTGAGATGAAGTTCAACCGTTTCAGGCGTAAGTACAGTCTTTAGATCCATGAAAAGAATCATACGTCCAGAATAAACAAAAGTCAAGAAAAAGAATTTTGCCTTTTCTTCAAAAAGTAGCGATATTTTGATTTTTCTTCTATACTTCAAATCATGAACACAAACGACAAATTTCTTTCCGATGTAAAAAAAGCGATAAAATTCGACAGAGCAAAAAACGGCGGAAACTACGACGGCAAAAGGGCGTGCGAGGAAATCGCGCATCTTTTGGAGCGATATTGCCCGGACGTAAAAACGCTTTCGCGGCAAATCGGCGACTTTTGGTTAAACTCGTTTATTTTTTTGTCCGCTGACATAAAAAACGAGCCGAGCGAGAAAAATATCGAAAAATTGCAAGCGTTTCACGCATTTCTTTCAGACGGCGACGACTCGCTTTTGGAACATCTTTCAAAAGACGATTGGGAAAATCTGCGAGATTTTGTTGACGACGAAGCGGAAAATCTCGATTTGACTTCGCTCCAAAGAATGATGGCGTTGATTTTGGAGCACGGCGCACTGTGAATTGCAACGATTGTCCGAGAAATTGCAACGTTTTTCGTGAAAAAGAAGCAGGATTTTGTGGCGAAACGTCCGCTCTCAAAATTGCCTGGGCTGGATTGCATTTTGGCGAAGAACCGCTTTTGACAGCGGACGGTGGCAGCGGAACGATTTTTTTGACGGGCTGCAACTTAAAATGCGC
This sequence comes from uncultured Treponema sp., assembly GCA_937877535.1. Taxonomy (GTDB): domain Bacteria; phylum Spirochaetota; class Spirochaetia; order Treponematales; family Treponemataceae; genus Treponema_D. Next base: position 8,386 of record CALFJF010000027.1, on the reverse strand, counting down.
ATTTTGCCAAAATTACCAGATTTCCCAAAACGGAATGGGAAAAATCGTTTCAGAGAGCGAGTTTTCAGAAATTTGCATTCGACTTCAAAAAATGGGGGCGGAAAACATAAACATCGTTACGGGAAGCCACCACGCGCGGGCGGTTTCGCGCGGGCTTTCTTTTGCAAAAGAACGAGGTCTTTCGATTCCCGTCTGCTGGAACTCAAGTGGCTACGATTCGCTTGACGCGCTCAAAATGCTCGACGGCTTGGTTTCTATTTTTCTTCCCGACTTAAAAACGCTTTCTGACAATCTTTCGCTTTCGCTTTGCGCCGCAAAGGATTATCCAGAAATTGCAAAAATCGCAATCAAAAATATGATTCAAAAAAATCCGCTCAAAATCGAAAAAACAAAAAGCGGAAAAGAAAAAATAACGTCGGGCGTAATCGTGCGCCACCTTTTTCTTCCCGCAAGATTTGAGGAAACTGCCGAAGTGTTAACCTGGCTCAAAGAAAACGCCAACGGGTGCGCAATCGTGTCGCTTATGAGTCAGTACACGCCCGTGCCTTTTGAAGAAGACAAAAAAAATCTCGAAATCCGAAAAAAAAGACTTTTGGCAATCGAAAATCGCACAGTGAACGCGGAGGAAGATTCCGACCTGCGCGATTTAATCGAAGCGTTTGATTTTGAATGGCTTTTTTATCAAGATTTGTGCGCAGGAACAGAATGGCTCCCCGATTTTTCAAAAACGCTCCCGTTCCAAAACTCGCTTGCAAAAACACTTTGGCATTGGAAAACGGGATTTTGTGAAGACGTTTAATTTCGTTTTGGTCTGCGTCCGCACGATTGTTTTTCTGAACAAAAAAGCGAAACGTCGCATTTGGGAACAAAAAGCGTTTCAGAAATCCATGCCCACTCTTGAGAATAATGTGAAAGAGAATCGCGAATTTCCAATGCAAGCGAGCGGATTTCCGAATACGCGCGTGAGCAAAGTCGCTGATTCATCAGATTCACCAGATTTCGCAGATTTCGCTTGTCAACGATTTTTGTAAACATTCCGAGCGGAAGCACGTTTGCCGCATCTTCCCGCGAAACGCCTGATTCAAGAAGGAGCGCGTATTTTTCGCGAATAAAATCCATGCACTCTCGGTAGATTTTTTCGTTTTTTGTGGACGCAGAAACCGAGGGAGGCACAAAATACTCAAACTTTTCGCAATTCACGTACCGAGTTGATTCTTGAAGTCGCGTGGGACCACCAGCAATATGAGTATAGTATTCACGGATTGCTCGCGCAGAATACCCTGAAATGCAAATCTCCACGTCCACAAATTCAAGAACTCGTCCGTGCCCGCTTTTTATGCACTCTTTTGCGCGCAAAATATTTTTTTCTGCATCAGAAATTGGACTATTCCAACAAACGCCTGCCATTTTTCCAATTTTTTGGAGCGGAAATTTGTCGGTCGATTCAAAAATCTCAATCATTTTTTTGCTTCCTCACCGTTTCCAGCCGTCGTATTTTTCACATTCAAGAATTCGCCGCGCATTTTCGACTCGCTCTTCGCTTGGAGATTCTGTACCGCTCAAAGAATACGGAATTCTTAAATCCTTATATTTTGTTTCTGCAAGTCCATGATACGGCAATATTTCAACTCGCTCCACATTTGAAAGTGTGCGAATAAAATCTCGCGTTTTGAAAAGAAGCGCGTCGTCGTCGGTAATTCCTGGAACAAGAACGTGCCGAATCCAAATCGGTTTTTTGATTTCATCGAGATAACGGAAAAAATCCACAACGTTTTTTCCGCTCTTTCCAGTCAAAGCAATGTGTCCGTCTTCCTCAATATGCTTTATGTCAACAAGCAAAATGTCCGTTACGCGCATAAGCCGATTGAACTTTTGAAGCCACTCGCCTTCATGCGTAAATGAACCGCCAGCCGTATCTATGCAAGTGTTTACGCCTTTTTCCTTTGCTTTTTCAAAAAGGTCGATTAAAAAATCAAGTTGCAAAAGCGGCTCGCCACCAGAAACCGTAATGCCGCCCCGTTTTCCCCAATACGAACGACAAGAAAGTGCTTCAGAAAGCACGTCATCTGCTTCCATTTCCGTTCCGTCACTCATAATCCAAGTGTCTGGATTGTGGCAATACTTGCACCGAAACTGACAGCCAGCTAAAAAAACAATAAAACGAACCCCAGGTCCGTCAACCGAGCCAAACGATTCTAATTGATGAATGTACCCCTTCATGTTTACCTCTAAAACGAAACTATATTTTACAAAATCAAAACAGATTTTGAAACAGGCAAAATTTTTGACTTTGAAAAAAATCGTAAAAATTGTTGCATCAAACATCAAACGATTTTTCTTGCAGGAAGAATTTTCGTTCGATAAGATTTTTTTTATGAAAAACGCGATTTTTCTTTTTGCCGTTTGCATTTTTCTTGTAAATTGCGCTTCTTACAAAGTCGATTTTCCCAAAGATATTCCAGACGAATCGTACAAAATCGACGACATTCCGACGGTTGCTTTACAAAATAATCATTCAAATTTCGCAACTAAAAAAATGCACTTTACACATACCCTGTAAGTGTATAAAATAAAATCAAAAGGAATTTTTTATGGAAAACAATGAAAACAGCGTCCTCGATGAGGAAACAAAAAAACTTATCAATAGACTTTCTCGCGCAGAAGGTCAAATTCGCGGAGTGCAACGACTGGTGCAATCAAATGCTCCGTGCGAAGACGTACTTATGCAACTTTCGGCAGCGCAAGCGGCATTAAACGGATTTGCAAAAGAATATCTTGAAAGGTACATTAAAACCGAGTTCCGCTCCGACTTAAAAGAAAAGAGCGAAGCGGCAGCTCTTTTTTCAAAAATGCTCATAAAATTCTTAAAATAAAACGCTCGGCAAAGACGCACAAGGGCAAAACTGCCCTTGTTTTTTTTAGCGAATGGTTGTTCCCAAAAAAGCGTTTCCTTCAAGAATTGCGCGAGTGTTTTGCACGTTGCGACCACCTGCGCAAATGACGGTCAAATGCAGTTCCGAGGCTTTTTTGCTTGCAATCGGGTCAAAAGGACAATTTTTTCCAGGACTCCACTCGTCGCCGACCATTTTTCTAAAATCTGCCCAAGAAATCGTGTCGAGCGGTTTTGCGGACGGATTTTTTTTGGGGTCGTCGTCGTAGACTTTTTCGATATTTGACAAATTCACAACAACGTCCGCGCCAAATTTTTGAGCGAGCAACACCGCGTCGTTGTCGGTGGAAAAACCTGGCTTCCAGCCCGCAGCCACAAGCACGCGCCCGTCAAATGAAATATCTGCCGTGGGGTCGGTTACAACAGGATTTTTGCAAAGAGAGCCAAAAGCGGCTTTTACCAGTTGCGCGTTCAATCGCGTTGCCATAATTCCAATCCAATCCGCAGCGTCCGCCTCCGTTTCGTTTTGAGAAATCTCGCAAAACGCTTTTTGATATATGCGCGCAGGTCCTCCGCCGCCAACAACAAGAATCAAACGGCTATCAGCGTGAGAATCAAGAAACGCTTTTGCCATCAAAACAAACTCGCGGACAAACGCGCTATCTGGAAACTCTGGCGCAACGATTGAACCGCCCAAAGAAAGAACTTTTGTATTCATATTTCCTCCAAAAAATAAAAAACAAAACTAATACACGCCCAAAACAACGGGGTCGCTCCAAAGCGAACTATAATTTACATTCCCCTCCGCTTCTTCCCATATTGACTGAAACGAAAAACTGCGAGGGCGACGCACGATTTTTCCTTCGGGCATGGAACTTTTCATCGAAGAAAAACCGCGACCAAAAGAAATGTGCTGCGCGTCAAGATTTCCAAAGTAAAAAGTACGGGCATTTTCAATTTCTCGAAACGGAGTATACGGAAGCGACGCTCCGAGCGCGGGGTCGGCGGGAATCCAGCCAATTCCTTCAAGGTAAAATTCCGTCCACCAATGATTTTGCGCCTTGAGCGAAGAATCGATTAAAATGCCAGAAACGGGAACAGACGGAATGCCTGCCGCTCGCAAAAGCGAAGCGTATATTACGGCAAAATCGTATGCGTCTCCCGATTTTTTGGAAAGCAGTTCAAGCGCAGATTCTCCCGTTGATTTTGGAGAAGTGAGAATGGAAAAAGAAGAAATCATGTATTCGTACAAAAGCCGCGCTTGCTCGTAAGGATTTTTTGTTGTGCTCGTAATTTCTTGCGAAAGAGAAACAATCGCTGTGTTGTCGCTCAAAACAAGCGCGTCGGGCGACGTGTATTTTTTATAGAGCGGACGAGCTTTTTCCTTTGCCGAAAACGCTCGGACTTTTTGCTTTTCGATTTCCGTTTTGACTTCTCTGCGCGTAACAACAAAATTCTGCAAAAAATCCACCTTTTTGCCACTTTTTCCAGAAAGCGAAACGGTGTAGACAATCGTATTTTTGAAATCGGCGATAATCGGCTCAGGCGTACTTTCGTTTAAGAGAACGGCGGGCTGCGAAGACGAAATGTCTGGACGAGGAACGCGAAGCGTGATATTTCCCGACGAAGCGGAGATTTCTTCAATATTTTCCTCTAATTGAATCGAATATGTTTGCGACGAAAGAAACGTCTTTTTTCCATACGGATGCAAAACCGAAAATTTTTGAGCAATGCTTTCTCCGCTTTCCGTTCTCACAAAAACCGTGCCGCTATTTGCTCCGTCTGGAACGCGTACCCGGATTTCGCCGTCGCTCCAAGATTCGTAATCCGATTCGCTTTCAAGCGCGAAACATTCGTTTTCTGTGCCATCTTCGCGAAATACAACGAGCGAATTTCCTCGAACCGAGCCAAATCGTTCGCCAGAAAGAACAACGACCGAGCCGACCGCTGCGGACGTTGGAGAAACTGCAAACAGCGCGGGAAGAACTGCGCGGCTCACCGACTTTGAAGGAACGGGGATTCCTGCCGCGTTTGCAAAAAAAAGCGGCACACTTTTTCCAGATTGCGTTGAAACTGACAAAAATCCATCTTGCACATTTTGCGGAAGAACGATTTTGATTTCAGAATCAGACCAAAAAACGTATCCGCTTGCTGTAATTCGGTTTGTGCCAATTTCAACGAACGACGTTCCTCGCTCTTGCCCAAAATTCTCGCCCAAAATCGAAACCGTGTCGCCACCAACTCCAATCGCAGGATTGAGCGCGTGAATCACGGGAATTTTTCGAGTTTTCGTCGTAAAAAAAGAAATCAAAAAAACAGAAACAACAACCAAGACGGCATATATTGCCGTCCTAAAAAGAGGATATTTTCTAAAAAGAATCGAAAACAACACTTTCCCCTTGTTTTTTATTCCGAAAAATCGTGAATTTCTGGAACGGGAATTTTGAGTTGACGCTCTCCAGAAAAATCAGGTCGAAACACGTCCACGGATGTAAGACTTGAACTAAACCGCGACCGACTTGAAACAAGCGAAGAAGCGCGAATCGTTTTTTGAACATACGTCGGGTTTTCGTCCATTTCTTTGTTTTCAAAAAACGCCTCGCCAAATCGTTCGCTTTTTACGTTTCCGTCAACTTTAACTTCCGTGGACGGAATCAAACTGATTTCCATTTGCGCCATATTTACAGATTTTGCGATTTTTTCGGTAGAATCAGAACTTGAAGAAGCGGCAAATTGTCCGCTTTGTATCGTTCCGTCAACTTTTACGCCTTCGCTCGAAATCGGCTGAATTTCCGTGTGAGGAATTGCCGCGATTTCCGCCGTGGATTCAACTGTTTTGTGGGACGGAGCAAGCGCAAACACAAAAATGGCGGCGGCAGCGGTTGCAATGGAAGGAAGCGCGAATTGTAACGCCTGTTGACGTTTTGATTTTTGTGAAAGACGGATATTTTTTGAAAAATTCATGCGACTTTTGAGTTTTTCAAAACTCGCGTCAAGTTCTTCGTCGCTCAACGAAATGCTTTTTGCATCTTCCTTCAAAAACTCGTGAATTTTTTGTACGCGATGCAGTTCCATGCTGCTTTTTTCAGAATGAGATACGAGATTTTCATATTCCGACACAAAACGTTCGGGCATTTCTCCGTCAGCATAAGCAGAATGAAATTCCTTGCTAATCTTTGATGACATATTCGCCTCCTTTTTGATTACACCTATTCAAAAACAGGTCAATTTTTTTTGACACATTTTATTTCAAAAATACGCAATCTGCTCCACCAAGCAATTTTTCGAGTTTTTCTCGCGCACGAAAAACGCGAACCTTTACGTTTCCCTCGGTGATTCCCAAAACCGCCCCGATTTCCTTGTAATTCAGGTCGCCATACTCGCGGAGAATCAAAACCTCCCGCAATTTTTTTGGAAGCCGATTCAAAGCCTCAACAGTTGCCTGCCTCGCCTCATCTTTGAGCAAATCTTGTTCGCCCGTGGAAACTTTACGAGTATCCTCATAAAATGCCTTATGATATGCTTTTTTTTCTCTAGTTTTTCTCATGGCATAATTGATACTTGCATTTTTTACAACACGAATGAGCCAGTATTTTGCGTCGTCAAGACTCGGAAAGATGATTTTTTTTTCATTTGCCTTGATATACGAATCGTGAACCAAATCTTCCGCCGCCTCTTCATCCCCAACAACCCGCCAAGAAACAGTATACAAAATCCGAAAAGTCGCGTCGTAAATCGCCCGAAAATCCTTGTCATCTGCTGCGTTATATGCCCTCGTGGGCTGTTGTTCAATCGTATTTTCCATATAAAACAACCGTCAAAAACCTTGGTTACGACTCAACGTAACGCAATTCATTTTTTTCAGTTTCCTTAATTTTATTGAGCCTTTTGTTTATTTTACCATAAAAAAAATATCATTTCACCTATAAGAATTTACATTATTTTTTTGAGAGGCAATTTCACACCGCAGATTTTTACACTTTATAGCATGAACGCGAAGAAATCCAAAAAATCGCCTTGAAAAACGCATATTTGTAAGTGGAAGTGTGCTTTTTTGCTGGCGACAAGGCAAGATTCACAAGGCGGATTACATCGGCTTCGGATTGGCGAGAAAATGGGATTGTGCCTTCGGTGAGATTCCAGCCTGAGTGCATAAGGACAATTATAGCATAAGTTTAGAGATTACAGTTTAAAATATATCTCAGACTTTTTTTACATCAATCAACTCGGAGAGTGCGGCAACAAATGATTTTGTCTCTTGTTTGCAGGCTATGAGAACTGTTTCGCCCGATTTGTTCTTTCCGATGAAAATATCAAGGTTCTTCAGAATGTCCATGCCGATAAGCGTATTTCCCGTGCGGTCGTAACTGACGGAAATGGGAAAATCGCCGAGCGTAAGTGAGCCGAGCGAGAAGTCTTCTGCGGTATGCCTCTTTCAGTTTGTACGCCGCGTTTTCCGAAAGCCCCAGTTTCAGCATGGGAAACGAAGTATGCGGGCAGCCCGTGTCAATCTTCACATCAACGGCGGAAAACTTCATTCCGTTCAACTCGAATGAGGCGGTCGTTCGGAATTCATTTTTTGAGTTCAGGGGAATATACAGAAAATCATTCGTCATAGAAAATATCTTCCTCAACCTCAATGCTGTCGTTGTAAACGGGGGTGATTATGTTTTCCTGTGAGTAGAGCGCGTCTGACTCGGCGTTGGTTTCTTTTCCGATGTAGCCGATGATTCCGTCCTCTTCCATGTCAGAATCTTTGGGACGGTACAGGATAATCCAAGTGTCGCGGATTTCAGAAAGCTGCTCCTTGTAGACTTTCATGCCTTTTGAGATGTCGGAAATTGTATATTTTGGCATACGCACCTCCGCCTATACTATAGCACGGATTCCGCACTTTTTGAAGAACAAGAATTATTTTTTGTGGGATAATTCTTCCCCCTACAGCCCCTTTTCAATCAGTTCGATGACTTTGCGCTTTGTTTCGGCGCGCTCCTTTTCGGTGTCGCTGGATTCCTCGAACAGCACGGCAGGGCTTAGGAAACGAGTGTTATTCTCTGTGAATGGTTCGGCACATCAACTTTTACCTCTTTCATTTTCAAATCTTCACACCACGAAAGAAGATTTGAAAGCCAAAACTTTACATCGCGCCGATATGGTTTGGGGTCTGAAACGAGCGAATCATGAAGTTCGGCGGAAAGTTGACCGAAATATATGCATCCGCCATTTTTCTCAAGAACCGAAATAAGCCACAAATAACATTTGCTCTGGCGGAAATCATTTTTCAGCGAATCAAAGTCTCCGTCAAACATTTTTTCCAAAAAATCCATCCTCTCGCCCCGTTGTTTGGGAATTCTTGAATCGGGCAATTCATGCGAGAAGAGGGATTCTATCTTCGGTCGAAAGAATTTCATAATTTCATTTCCCCAGAAAAGCGCTTCTGATTTTTTGTCAGAGTCACTTAAGTTTTCATATCTCTTTTTAAGCAACAAAAAAATT
>CALFJF010000026.1 GCA_937877535.1 uncultured Treponema sp. | reverse complement strand
AGAAAATCGCCGAGGCGAAGGAGGTCGCGCACTTCATCGCCGCCCATCTGGACGAGCCGTTCACCGTGTCGGAACTTTCCGCGCGCTTTTCGATTCCCGAAACCACGCTCAAAGCCTGCTTTTCCGCCATCTACGGAAAGCCCGTCGCCGCCTTTGTCCGCGACCTCCGCATGCACCGCGCGGCAGACCTCCTAAAGACGACCGACTTTTCCGTGATGGAAATCGCCTCGCGCTCCGGCTACGACAACGCAAGCAAGTTTTCCGCCGCGTTCCGCTCCGTGATGCACTGCAACCCGCTGGAGTGGCGGAATGGGCGGCGGTAAAGCAAAAAGCAAGATTTCTCCACACTTACGGACAAAAGAAATGGAATAATAAACAAGTTTTTTATAAATGAATTCTAGTTATTTGTACATTAACGCATATAGAATAGTTTTATACAATTTTATATAATTAAGCAAAATCTTTGTTTTGGATATGAATAATGGAACAAAATGCACGTGCAAAAAACAACCGCACGCTCACCATCTCTTCTGATGAAGTTGAACTTTTTAAAAAACGCTTGCTTACGGAACAAACTATTTCACAAGGGGCGGATATTCTTAACAAAACTTTAAACGGCGATGTGCTTTCCATGCTACGCTATGTGCCAGACGAATTTGCAGATTTAATTATCATAGACCCGCCGTATAATCTTACAAAAGATTTCAATGGAATGAAATTCAACTCTCGCACAGACGCCCGCTATGACGAATATCTTGCCACATGGTTTCCGCTTGTGTGCAAAAAATTAAAGCCGAACGGCTCGCTCTATATGTGCGGCGACTGGAAATGCACATCGTCTTTGCAGCGGGCAATCGAAAAAGAATTGACCATTATAAATCGCATCACTTGGCAGAGAGAAAAGGGGCGCGGGGCAAAGTCAAACTGGAAGAACGGCATGGAAGATATTTGGTTCGCGGTTAAAAATCCCAATGACTATTATTTTAACGTGGAAGCCGTGATGATGAAGCGAAAAGTCCTTGCTCCCTACAAAGTGAATGGAAAGCCTAAAGATTGGAACGAAAGCGCGGAGGGGAACTTTCGGCTTACCTATCCGTCAAATTTTTGGGACGATATTTCGATTCCGTTTTGGTCTATGCCGGAAAACACCGACCATCCCACGCAAAAATCTGAAAAATTGTATGCAAAGCTCATTCTTGCCTCCTCAAAAGAAGGCGATGTTGTGTTCGACCCTTTTTTGGGAAGCGGAACTGCGAGCGTTGTTGCCAAAAAACTTGGGCGGAATTTTTGCGGTATAGAGATAAATGAAGAATATTGCATGTGGGCGGAAAAACGCCTGCTCCTAGCGGATTCTGACCCTGAGATTCAGGGCTATTCTGACGGCGTTTTTTGGGAGCGGAACACGCTTTCGCTCCAGCAAAAAAGTTCAAAACAAAAAGAAACAGCAAAAACTTCAAAAGAAGAAACTCCTTCGACAGAGTACATACAAGAAGAAGAATTATCACTGTTCGCATAAGGATTGCTATGAACCCAGTTGTAAAACAATTTGTTGATTTTGTCATTTCCGCAGAATGTCCTCAAAACGACAAAGAAAAAGTCAAAAAAGCACTCCAAGAAAAATTCAACTTGATAAAAGACAGAAGTGTTTTTTATTGTAATTATTTTGCAGTAAGAGTAAGTTTTACCAAAACAAAATCTTTTAGCAATACTGTTTTATCATTGTCTGCATTGCAAAAATATGACAAAATACCATTTTTTGTTGTATTAGTTTCGGGGCAAGAAAATAATAAACTTTTACTTGCAAATACAACATTTTTACATAAAATCAGCCATAGTTCCCAGCAACTTTCTATGACAAATATAAAGGGTAGTTTTAATGGAAGCGATATAATTAGGCATTATCAAAATGTAGAAAATAATGCTTTGAATTTTGAAAAACTATTCGCGTTTCATCAAGGTTTTTCATGGGAAGAAAACTTGCAGAGATTAGTTGCACAAACCTCTGGAATAGTTCCAACAGGCAAGAAGTTTGAGGTTTCCGATTCGATAAAAACTGCGATTTATAAATCTATTGAAAGAGCAATAAAATTTGTAAATTCCCCTGATTTTCTTGATTTAAACAACGATTTGAACGAGCGTGTGAAAAAATGTTCTGATTCGATATTAGTCGCTTCAAGAATTGAAAATGTGAACATTCGCGGACGTTTAATTGAAGCATTAGTAACATCATCGGACGAAGAAAGAAAATTGTTGATGCAAAAATTGGCAAAAGAAGAAAGCAATTTGCCTGTTTATGATACAAAAAATGGTCTTGGTGATTATAAACGCACATTTTCTGACTCAGAAACATACACTGACATAAAGACGAAAGTTGTATATTTAAGTTCAAATCCTAAAGCATATAATATTGACAAATTTTTAGAAGTAATGGCAGAAGACAAATCCGTATTTTGCTTTTATTTCATTGGCATTGATGAAACGGGCATAATGAATACGATTTTATGTTCTGTATATCACAAAAATTTAATTGCAAAGACCGTGAAACAATTCCACTGGGCAAGTAGAAATTCAAGAGGTGTTACTCAATTTGAAGGAGAAGCCCTTGATAAAATGTTGAAAGATAAAAACTTCAAAAATGAAATTGATAGAGAAAAAACGAAAGCATTTATTGATTATCTTCTTGAAGAAAATGCACAATAGCGACTTTTAAGGACGACCGACCTTTCCGTGATGGAAATCGCCTCGCGCTCCGGCTACGACAACGCAAGCAAGTTTTCCGCCGCGTTCCGCTCCGTGATGAAGTGCAACCCGCTGGAATGGCGGAACAAAAACAGCCCGTCGTAAAACGGGCTGAAAGGTACAGATGCTCTTGCGCTAGAATGTCCAGCAAACGCCGAGCGTCGGAATCAATCAGAGTTTTCCCGAAATGTCCCAGTCGGCATCGAATGAAAGGCCTGTCGTTTCAACTGAAATATTTGATGTTCCGCCCAAAATCCGGTGGTGCTACAGAAAGTATGCCGTCGTTGATGCGTGTCGGTGCGTCATTCTGAGCAACGCGAAGAATCTGTGGATATTTCGCTCATCGCTCAATATGACAAATCAAGGCAAAGCATACCTTTTGTAACATATCCCAAAATCCAGCGAACGCCGAAACTTCCGAAAAGCCCTAAATGCTCAGTGAAGCGGACTGCACCAAGCAAATCCCCGCCGATTTTGTAGTTGAATGCGGAAAGTTCCATATCAAGACTGGTTGGAGTTCCGTATGATGAGCCGTTCGGCGTGAATGTCCAGGAATATTTTGTGTAGTCAAGCCCGAACATCGCAAAAAGCCCGAGCGTCGCTTTTTCGCTGTGAATGAACGAGTAGCCAACGCCGATGTCGCCGTTCAAATTGAAGCCCGTGTCTGCGGTAATCCAGTCAGAAGTGGGAGTCGCCACGCCGATACCGAAATCATCCTTGAACGAAAGTCCGTTCGCCGTGTTGACGAGCAGGCAGGTCAAGTCGAAATCTATCGCCCACTGCCCGACATCGCCCGCACCTTTCCCGTTGAAACTGTAGTTCAGAGACGAAGCGGAATCTTTTTCCGAGTCAATGCCAATCGTGCTTTTCTGAGCCGGAATCCCCGCGCCGAGCGTGTTCTGCCAGTCGCCCGCGAACGCCCCGAACGAAACCAGCGCCGCAAGCGCGGTCGCCAAAATCTTTTTCATTTTGTTGCTCCTAAGACATTGAAATTGCATCAAAAACTATACAAAAAAAGCATTTTGGCAAGACCGAGGCGGAATGAAATGAGAAAATTGCGGAAAGAAAAACCCGTCACGCAGAAATCTGTTTTTCAAGGAGTGCAGTTATTGAATTTCGCAAAATAACTATAAAACAAGCAAGATTCTTACAATAAGTAACGACTTCAAAAAAAATTGGCTTTGCGCAACAATCAAAATGGTCATTGCGCAAAGTCAAAATGCGGTTTATGGGAATTCTTACACTTTATACGAGTCAACCAAATTGCACACATTGTCCGAAAGTACTTTATTGTCCTCGGACGTGATTGCCGATTCGTCCGCGAACGATTTGATTTGCTGGAGTTTTGTGTAAGTTGCGTCCGTGTTTGCAAGAATGTCCGACGACGACATGGCGATTTCGTTTATGCTCTTTGAAATGCGGTTCGTGTTGTTCCCCATTTTTTCCGTCGCAGACGACATTTCGCTCGTTGCCACGTTCAACACTTTCATCATGTCGAGTATTTCTCGTGCGCCTTTTGCCTGCTCGTTCATGCCTTCTTGGATTTCTTGAACGGACGACTGGAGCGAACTGACTTTTCCGCCCAAAATCTCAAACGCTTTCTCGCTGTTGTTCGATGAAGAAACCATCTCACCCACCGCTTTTTCGATGTCGGCAACAATCGCCTTTATGGAAACCGTTTGATTCGCCGATGTTTCGGCAAGATTTCTAATTTCCTCCGCAACGACGCTAAATCCCGCGCCCGCATCTCCCGCGTGCGCCGCCTCAATCGCGGCATTCATTGCAAGAAGGTTCGTCTGACTTGCAATGTTCGTGATGATTTTGTTTGCCTCAAAAAGCGTCTTTGCCATTTTTTGAATCTTTACGATTTGCTCCGACATGGCGTGTTGCTTTGTGATGTTCGACTTCGTTTCTTCGACGATTTCGTTATACTCGAAACTGATGTGGCGAATCGTGGACTCCGCGGAATTTATGTTTGCGGTGATTTCTTCGATTGCCGATGACGAATGATTCACCGCCTCCGACTGCTCTTGCATTTTCGTGCTAAACGACGAAATCGACGTGCGGAAATTTTGAATTTCGCCTTCGAGTTTTTTCACAAGGTTCGATTGATTGTCCGCTTTACGTTCAATGCTTCCAATGTCGCCTTCCACGTCGCCCACCATGCCCGTCATCTGCTGACTTTGCTCAAGCATTTTTGAGTTATTCGACGACAAATTGTTCACCGACGAAGAAACCGTCTTGATAATGTCTTGCATTGTGTCCATAACCGAGTTACAAGCAGCGGCAAGTTTTGTCACTTCGTTGTTTCCGTCCTCTGGGATTCGCGCGGTCAAATCGCTTCCGCCACCCGCAATATCGCGCATTTTATTCACCACGTCGTCGATTTTTTTGAAAAAGTGGAGAATCACAACCGTGAGCATTCCCACCGCAAGAATCGAGCCGAGAAGTGCGAACACAATCATCTGAATCGTCTTTACTTGAATGTTGTGCATGAGTTCCGCGACTTCAAAATCTGCTGCCAAAAAACCGATGGTGCGCCCCGAATTGTCGCTGAGTGGATAATACACCGTCGTCATGTATCCCCAGTCGTCCTGCTTTTCGATTCCAGAATTGACGATGTGCCGATTTTTCATGCAATCGAGCGGATACGAACCGTAACTTGAAATGTCTTCCACCGTTCCAATCGGCGAAAAATCGTCGCTGTTCACGCCGAGCGGAACGCTTCCGTCAACAACATAAACAAATTCTGTCCCCTGCTTTTGAACCATCGTGTACAAAAATTTGCACCCGAACAGTTCCTTTATCTCGTACAGTTCCGCATTCAATTCCTTGTAGTACGGGTCATTTTGACTGAGCGACTGCGCAAGGCGCGAAAAATTGCTCATCGATATTTTGTCATACGCCTTAAGAACGGCGTTTTTTCCCACATCGGAAAACGATTTTATAGCCGCTTCTTTGATTCCAAGAACGCCAGTAATGGCAACGATTCCACTCACCAAAAGCACAAAAATAATATTGAAGAAAATAAAACGAATTTTGTAGTTTGAAGGCAATTTCATAAGGCAAAATCCTTTTTGTAAAAATATGTTTTCAGAAAAAGCGTGATGATGGGTAAAAATTATATCGGAAACGTAGAGAAAAGAAAGAAAAATTATTGCGTTTTTGCATCGTTTTACCGAATTATTTTCACAAATATTTTGTTATTTTTTAATTCAACACAATTTCATCAATGATTTTTCCAATATTTTCTTTGAGTTCTTGACGCATTTGGACGTTTGATTTTGATGTTTCGCGCAAAAACAAGTCGGCAGGATGAACGCTCAACGCTTCTGAAAATTTTACAATCGTTTCAAAAGAAGGCTTTACGCGCCCCGCTTCAATGTTTCCAATCAGCGCGTTTGAACAATCGGCTTGAACTGCCAAATCAAATTGCGAAAAAGAACGTTGCGCTCGGTAAAATTTTAGATTCATTCTAAAGTCATCAAAATACGAACTCATATTTCTATTGTAAAGAAGTGAATAATAAAAAATTTATCTTGAAAATAAGTGAAATTTTAATCATACTTCCTTTGAAGAAATAAAACACACTTTTGCTTATTGAAACGAAGTGAAAGACTGGGAGATTCTATGAAATCTGTGAAAATTACAACTATTTTAGTTTGTCTGTGGGCGTGTGCCGTTGCATTTATCGGTTGTCAGTCATCAGAGCCTATTCCAACAGATTGGCAAGACCAATATCCGCTCTCTGATTATGTGGAAGTTTTTGAATCTACGAGAAATCAAAATGAATTATTCGTCGATGCCCGTTCGTATCTTATTGATAATTATAAAAACTTTTTAAGCGATGCTGATTTAATTCATGTAAAAGATGACGCAATAATGTTTAAATATACCTATATGGAAAGTCATCTTGGGGGAACAAACATCGGTTTTGATGTAAGCATAGAATTTAAAGACAGCAAAATACGAGTAGGGCTTAGAAATGTAGAAATTGCAAAATGGGGATACGGACATTATCAGTACCATGAATACGGTTATCCTGATTTAGAATTAAGAAAAAAAGGTTCTGAAATATATCAAAAACACAGAAATTCTTTACAATCAAATTTTCAAAAGATTGCCGACGGTACATACGACCCGTGGTAAAATAAACAAACAGGGCGGGGATTCTCCGCCCATCATTTTTTGGTGGTTGAGCTTGTCGAAACCACCAAAGCGGTTTGACAAACTCAATGCGTCGCACGCAAGCGTGCTTAACGAGAACGCTATGCGTTTTCGCCTGCAAGTTATTTGACGATATTGGTCCGCCAGCCGTCATCGTGCCTTTGTACTTTGAGCCGACAGCGATGGATTCCCTCGGCGTGTTTGACGAGCTGCTTGAATCATCGCCATCGTCACCTGAGCAAGAGACGAAGCCGCCTACAGACACCGCGAGCAAAGCCGCCAGAAGCATGAAGATTTTTTTCATAGTACACCTCCAAAGATTTAACCTTTGGACTACTGTACCCAAAAAAGTACTCTGTCAATCACGCAAAAGTCGCAGATTTTTCATCTCGCATACTGCACCACGCTTTCCCCCGTGGAGAGCGTGGTCTTTTCTTTGCGCAACAGCGTGTACTTCACTTGCCCGATTGTATAATCCTTGTCAGCCTTTGGAAAGAACGAGCGGCAAAAGTAATTTTCCGCATGTTCTTTTTTGTCGAGGAAGATGTAAATTTCTTCCGAATTATACGGCGTAGAAAGCAAAAATTCCGCTTGAATCACCGAAAATTGCGATGGCTTATGCGCGTAACGAAAAACAAAGCGATTGCTGTCAAGAATTGTTTCCAGATGGCAAAGAAATTGCAGGCGTTTTTCAATTTCAGAAAAATGACAGCTTTGCGTTATGTCAAAATCAGAAATTTCGCTGTCTAAGATTTTTTTGAATACCGTTTCCCGTTCGGCACGAGAAACACGCACGTCTTTCAGTTTGTGCAAGCCCGCAAGATGATGAAAATCCACTGCGTCAAATCCAACCGAAAAAGCAATGTCATTTCCCTTTCGTCCGACGACAATGCGATATTGAATGTCGAGCAGTTTTTCAAAACCTTTTGCGCACTCTAAAAGCACGTTTCTCTCCTCTTGCACAAAAAAACCCGTCGCAAGGACGGGCTTTAAATTGGGCATTTTCTTTCGGCTCATCGCCTACACCGGTTTGGGGTACCGCTGCACAACCCCTCTTGAAAGCTCGGCATAGCAAGGCATTCCGGTACGCTGCTATGCTTCATCGCTTGGACGGACACACGAGTTGCCCGCCACTAGGTACAATATAAGTTACGCTTGGCGAAAAGTCAAGCAATTTACTTCACAATATCCGCCAGAGCCTTCTTCATGCGTCGCAACCTGCGGTTGCTTAACGAGAACGCATAGCGTTCTCGCCTTGCTTATTTGACGATGTTTGCCAAAGCGACCTTCATGCCGTTCTTCTGGATTGATTCCAAGTTTGCCGCGACGCTTGCTTCCAAGCCCGCAATCTTGGTCAAATCTTCCTTCCAGAAGTCCACATTGCTCAGAACGCGATTTGCGATAACTTTTGCGTCTTTCGTTTCTTTGTTGAGTTTTGCAAAGAATTCAAGCACGGGAAGCACGTCGTAGTTTCCGTACACGCCTTCGTCGCGCTTTGATTCAAGGTACTGCTTGCCTTTTTCGTCGGTCTTGATTTCGCTTCCGTTGTAGAAGGCGATGAGCGCGGCGATGGAGAAACTGAGCAGCTTGGGCACTTTGCCAGTCTTTGCGATTGTCTGCGTAACGGACGGCAAACAGCGCGTCCAGTATTTTGCGACAGAGTTCAAAGAAATCTCAATGAGGCGGTGCGGGTTGAACGGATTCTGGAAGCGCGTCCACACATCGTTTGCGTAGCCCTTCAAATCCTCCTGGTCGCCGTCGATTGACGGAATGATTTCGTTAAAGATGATGTCGTGCATGAATTTGTTCGCGTCGGCGTTCGGTGTGTTGAAACCCGTTCCCACTTTCTCCTCGCACACGATGTCCTGCACATAGTTGCAGCCCGCCAAGAACGCCGCAAGAACAGATGAAGTGTGCGCTCCGTTCAAGATGCGCACTTTGCGAGTGTGGTAGTAGTCCATGTTCTGCACCCACTTAACCTGCAAGCCCGCCTTAACGAGCGGCAGTTCGTCCTCATGCGGCTTTGCGCTTTCGATGACCCAGAAGTGGAAGAGTTCCGCGCTGTCGAGCAATTTGTCCTCGTAGCCGAGTTTTTCGCACAGGTTTTCCGCCTGAGTCTTTCCGTTCTCTTCTTTTGTAAGGAGCGGGAAATATCCCGGAACGATGCGGTCAACCAAGCATGAGCAGACATCGCACGCTTCGTCAAACCAGCGGATAAAGTCAGGACCCAACTGCCACATTTCCGCGTAGCGCAGGATGTTGATGCGCAGGTTCAAGCCCGCCTGGTCTGAAAGTTCGCACGGAATGAGAATCAGGCCTTTTGAAGTGTCGCCCTTGAACGCCTGAAAGCGTTTGTACAAGAACGCCGTCACTTTTGCGGGGAAGTTTTTCTGCGGCTTCTGGTCAAGCGTGACCGACTCGCCGTTGATTTCCGCGTCAAAGCGAATGCCCGCCTCCGTGGTGTTTGAAACCACAAAGCGCAGGTCAGGGCTTGAGGCAAGCGCGATATAATCGTCGTAATTGGTGTACGGGTTGATTGAGCGGCTGACCGAAGTGATGGCGCGGGTTTCCACGGTGGGTTTTCCGTCCTTCATGCCGCGGAGAACGGTGGTGTACAGGTTGTCCTGCGCGTTCATCGCGTCAATCATGCCTTTTTCAAGCGGCTGCACAATGACGATGCTGCCGTTGAAGTCGGTCTTTTCATTGACAATATCAATCTGCCAATCTACAAATGCACGGAGGAATCCGCCCTCGCCGAACTGCAGCACTTTTTCCGGACGCTTCACTGTTTTCACTGCGTCCTTGATTGATGGTAAAGCCATTTTGAACCTCGATAAAAAAATATTTCTTCAATTATAAAACCTACAAAGAAATTCTGCTACAAATAATTTTAGAGTTTGACGGCGATTTTGTAAAAAAACGCTCGGACTTGTAAAAAAAACGACGTGATTTTATACTGGAATTGATGAGAAAATGATTCCTCGTCAACTCTGCACGTTTTTCAACACGCTTAATGACCATCCAAAACGCTGCTTGTTTTTACCAAGAGGATACAAATGCGAAAAAATAATGTTAATTCGATAGACAAAAAACGGTTTGGGTTTATCCTTGCGACCGTTCACGCAGGTTCATCGCAAACGGTGTGGGAAAGCGTTGCAAAACGCGCCCAAGTAAGCGATTGTGCGTTTTTTGTTTTTCCTGGCGGCAAACTCGACAAACAAAGCGGTTCGGAGTTTTTGCGAAACAACATTTATGCGCTTGCGAACGCTCACAATCTGGACGGTTTGATTTCTTGGACAAGCAGCATCGGCGGAGCCGTTTCTCTTCCTGAATTGGACGCATTTCATAAAAATTTTTCTTCAATTCCGTTCGTCACAATCGGGCAAAAAATCCAAGGTCATCCAAACGTCGGTTTTGATGCGTATTCTGGCATGAAAAAACTTGTTGAGCATTTGATTCATCAACACGCGGTACGAAAAATTGCGTTTGTGCGCGGACCTGCAAATCACTCTTCCGCTGAAGACCGATTTCGCGCGTATTGCGATGTAATTCGAGAAAACGACCCAGCAGGCATTGATGTTCGACTCGTTTCAAGTTGTTGTTCTTGGTACGAAGCGGAAAAAGCGGCTTTTGAACTGTTTGACGAGCGCGGTCTTTTACCTGGAAAGGATTTTGACGCGATTGTTGTTGCAAGCGATTTAATGGCGAGCGTCATCGTGGATTTTCTTTCTCGGCGCGGATTTTCCGTTCCAGAAGATTTTCTTGTTGCTGGTTTTAACGATACGATTGAAAGCCGAATCGCAACTCCGCAGTTTTCTACGGTTAGAATGCCGCAATCAGAAATTGGTCTTGAAGCTTTGGAAATGCTTTTCAAACTGTTTTCTGGATTGGAAGTCAACGATAAAATGCTTTCGACTTCTCCCGTAATCAGAGAAAGTTGCGGTTGCAATTCCATAAAAAAATGGACGAGCGACCTTATGGAAAACGAAGGCGCACTAACAAAACAAAATTTTCGCACTGAATTGTGTCGCATTTTTAGAGTGGACGTTACGAGCAACGAAGCAAAAATGAAAATCGACCCGCTCGTTTCCGCGCTTTTTGATAAAAACAACGCGGAATTCTTCCATATATTTAACGAAAATCTCGAAGCGTATTTTGAAAAAGAAGGCGAACTTTCAAGTTTATTTGACGCACTGTTCGCGCTCCGATTTTCGGCTCTCTTTTCTGAAAAATGGCGCGAGGATATGTTTCGTTCCATTTCGGTTATGATTCCGATGGCGCAAGGAAGAATCGTTGCAAAAAAACGGCACAAAACAATCAAAATAAATTCTGAAATGAGTGCGCTCAAAACGGAATTGCTTTCTGTGCATAATCGCACGGAACTTCTCCGAACGCTCAAAAAACATCTTCCCGCCCTTGAAATCAACGTGTGTTCGGTTGTTTTGTACGGCGAAGACGGCGAATCGATATATATTGGCGGATTTAATGTGAACGTTGCAGAAAATCAAGACGACGAATTTCGCGAAGAAAAAAGATTCGATTCCACTTTTTTGGTTCCAAAAGAATACGACGAGGATTTTGAAAAAGGCGTTTTTGTTGTTCAGCCGCTTTTTTTGGAAAATCAGCCTTACGGCTATATGATTGCCGACTGGTCAGGAATGGAAGGAAGCGTTTACGAAGATTTGCGCGGCGCGGTTTCAAGTGCGCTTCAAAATATTTTTCTTTTTGAGGAACTTGAGTCGGCAAAAATCGCGGCGGAGCAAGCCGAGTTTGAAAAAACTGAGTTTTTTGCCGCCATTGGAAGCGAATTGTGCGACCCGCTCAAATATTTGTCGTCAAAGATTTCTCAAATGGAAAACAACGTAAACGGCGGACTGTTAGATTGCGACATTTTGAGCGAGCAACTGTTATTTTTGCGCTCGCAAGTTGAGGCGCAACTTGAAAAAACGGAAACGCTCGTGGATTTAACGCGCTCGCAAGTTGACAATTTGCCAATGGACAAACGCCTTTTTGACATTCGGCAAATTCTTCCCGCGTCTGTGTGCGCTCAAATAAATTCCGACATTCCGCTTCTTTTTGGAGACCCCGCGGTTCTCAAAAAAGCGATGGACATTCTTTTTGGACACGGACGAGAATCTCGAAATCCCGTGGTCACTCCGCGCGTTGACGGACTTCACATTCATTTTCTTATGGAAAATTTGGATTGGACTCGCCCTGAATTTCGACTTTCTGAAAAAATCATTTTGCTTCAATACGGCGAAATAGTCCGAAATGAAAATGAAATCGACATCGTGTTTCCCTGGCCAAATCTCGGCGGGCAACCTCCCGCAAAATTCATTCAAGGAAAAATCGTTGTTCGCTCAATTTCCGAAGAAAAAGGCGAAATCTTTGGAGAAAAAGTGCTTCCCGCTACCCGCGAAAGTTTTGACGGAGCGATTGAAGGCGAAAAAACCGTCTTTTTGTGGAATCCAGACGACGCTCCCATCGATGAATGGGTGAAAATTTACAGTTTTCGGCGAAACGGACATTTTTTTAGAATGCCTGTCATTTGCCACAGCCGAATGTTGATAGGTCATAGTTTTCTTGAGATTCTTGAAGAAAAAGTAAAGGCGCAACGAAACGCAAGCGTTCTTTTTATAAACGCAAGCAGAACAAAATTTGGACAGTGGGCAACGGAAGCGAATTCGGTGAGCATTTCTTCAATGGACGATTTTGAGCGGATTCTTGCCGAAATTACGCCGTCTTTAATCGTTTTTGAGGAAATCGACGACGAAGCGATTTCAAAAATTCGGCAAAATCGAAAAACTGTTCTCGTTCCAATTTTGGTGCTTCCAGAAGAAATCGTAGACGAGAACGCGGTCGAAAAACTCTGCACGCATCCGCGCGTCATTCTTTGCAATCGTGGAGAAGCCGAATCTGAGGCGTTTTCGCAAAGAGTGAGTGAAATTTTGTCTGGCGGCGAAATTTTACCCACGAACACGGGTGCACTCGTCAAAAAAGCAATTCTGTATTTGAATCAAAATGCGCCCGCGCAAGTTGTTCGCTGGAAACTTGCAGACACGGTTCACGTTTCCGAAGATTATCTGACTCGCATTTTTCACAGAGAAATCGGGCTTTCTCTGTGGGAATATTTGAATCGATTTCGGATTTGCATTGCAACAAAACTTCTTTTGGAAACAAACGATTCGATTTACGAAATCGCAGAAAGAGCAGGCTTTCAAGACCAAGCGTACTTTTGTCGCGTGTTCAAAAAAATCCACGGAGTTTCGCCTGGAAAAATTCGCCAAAAAAAATAATTTACAGATTCATTTTTGTGCAATAAGATATAGACACATTCATGGCGATTGTCGCTAAAAAAATTGAGGTAAGATATGAACGCACAAGAAACGACGGTTCTTCAGGCTCCAAAAAAAGACCTTTGGAAAGACGTGAAGAGACATTTTTCCGTTTATGCGCTGCTCATCGTACCGGTCGTGTATTATACGATTTTAAAATACGGACCGATTGTAAATGGGCAGATAGCATTCAAGCAGTTTTTCCCAAAACAGGGCGTGTGGGGAAGCGCGTGGGTCGGATTCGACAATTTTATCGCGTTTTTTCATTCGTTCTACTTCGGGGAATTATTGAGAAACACGATTTTGTACAGTCTTGCAAAATTGTGTGTATCAGTTCCGCTTTCAATCATTCTTTCTGTTGCACTCTACGAGTGTACAAGAGACGTACTTCGACGAGTTGTTCAAACGCTCGCGTATCTTCCGCACTTCCTTTCTTGGGTTATTATGTACGGTATTTTGCTTGCACTGCTTGCTCCTGGCGACGGTCTTGTAAATGACGTTATCAAATTTTTTGGCGGTGAAACGGTTGACTTTTTGACAAGTACAAAAACGTTCCCTGTTATCGTTATTCTTTCCGACGCATGGAAGGAAATGGGATGGGCGGCAATTATCTTTATTGCGGCTCTCATGGGAATTGACCCGTCGCTTTTTGAAGCAGCCATGGTCGAAGGCGCGTCTGCGGTGCAGCGCGTTTGGTACATTACAATTCCTTCAATCAAACCTGTTATTGTTACGGTTGTTCTTCTTAAACTCGGAACGATTCTTGACGCGGGTTTCAACCAAATGTTCATGCTTTATTCAACTCCTGTTCTTTCAGTTGCTGACATCATTGATACTTGGGTGTATCGCCAAGGTCTTTTGGAATTTAAGTTCGCGCTTGCAACGGCAGTCGGTATCTTCAAAGGTGTTATCGGAATGTTGCTCGTCATGGTATCCAACAAGGTCGTTAAGAAGTTGGCGGATTCTTCGTTGCTGTAGTCAAAATTAAAAAGAGAGAAAGTTAGGAGAAAAATCATGGCAAAGAAACCGAATACTGTAAAATTGACAGGAGGCGACCGCGCATTCTTTATTTGTGTGACCGTTTTTCTTGTATTCATTGGACTTGTAATTGCAATTCCAATGCTCGCTACGATAACGCAATCTGTTACACCAAACGGTTATCGCGGCTCTGTTTTTGACAAATTTCTTTTGGTACCTTGGAAATGGGACGCTTCTGCGTATGGAGCACTCCTTGGAAACAACGGATTCATCCTTGCATTTTGGAACTCGCTCAAAATCATGCTTTTTGGTGTAGTTACATCGCTTTCGCTTACGATTCCGATGTCGTATTGTATGTCAGTGCATGATTTGCCCGGTCGCAAATTGCTCAACTATTTCGTTTTGATTCCGTATTTGTTCAATATTGGTGTTATCCCAACTTACCTTGTCATTACAAGTTTGGGTTTGACAAACCACCTCGCTTCGATTTTTGTTCCAGGTGCAATCGGAACATACAACTGTCTTATCATGCGTGGATTCTTTGAAGGAATACCAGAATCGCTCAAAGAGTCGGCACGAATCGACGGCGCGGCGGAATGGTACGTGCTTCTTTCGATTATTTTGCCACTTTCAAAGCCAATTATTATGACGATTGGTTTGTATTACGCAGTTGGTTACTGGAACGACTTTATGCATCCGCTTCTTTACATCAACGAGTCTGCGCTCCAGCCAATGCCAATTCTTTTGCGCAACATTCTTCTTGGAAGTGCAATGGGTGAAAACTTGGACGCAAATGCGTTTGGAGATGCTTCCGTTCAGGCAATTAAGGCGGCATCGGTATTCCTTTCTGCAATTCCGATGATGCTCGCGTATCCGTTTATCCAAAAGTACTTCACAAAGGGTACAATGCTCGGTTCTGTGAAGGGATGATTAAAAAATAAGGAATTTGATATAATGGATTTATTCAGAAATTGACCGAGTTTTTGAATAAATCTACTAATTTCAGAGGCAAAAGTTCCGTCATTCCAAAAAATGAGCGAATGGCGGAATTTATATAAAAATGTTTCATTTCAGGAGGAAAAGATGAGAAACATGATAAAAAATCTTGCGCTTGCCGCAACGATTCTTTCAATCGCGTCGCTTGATTCTTGCCAGAAGAATGACGGAGCGGCTTCTGCTCCAAAGGCAAGCGACAAGCCGGTGGATATTGAACTTTGGTACGGCGCGGCTGTTACCGAAGCAGGACCACCACCGTCAAATTGGGTCGGCTACGACATTATCAAACAGAAGTTGAACATCAATCTCAATATGTCAGCTCTTCCTTCATCGGAAAACGACCAAGACCAGAAAATCAACGCTGCGGGTGCGGCGAATGCGC
The DNA here is from genome assembly GCA_937877535.1 of uncultured Treponema sp. Classification (GTDB taxonomy): domain Bacteria; phylum Spirochaetota; class Spirochaetia; order Treponematales; family Treponemataceae; genus Treponema_D. The sequence goes on along the minus strand of CALFJF010000026.1, from coordinate 20,480 downwards.
TTCCCGACATTTTCATGGTTTCAAACAAAGTTCTTCCACGACTTGTTGAGAACCAGTTGCTTGCAAATGTTGACGAGATTTATGATTTGATGCCAAATCGAACATCAAAACTCTACGATGCTGATGCAAAAGCGTTTACTTCATTTACCGTAACTGAAAAAGGAAAAACCGTTACACATTCGTATGGACTTGCGCAGCCTGGTTCAATCGTTCGCAACGAAGGTGTTTTGATTCGCAAAGACTGGCTCGACAATCTTGGACTTTCAATTCCAAAAACGACTGACGAGTTCCTCAAAGTTATGCACGAATTCACTTACAGCGACCCAGACAAGAACGGCAAAGACGATACTTACGGAATCGGTGGCTACCTTGAAGTTTCTGCCACAAACGAAGGTCTTGGTCGCCGCTTTGACCCGATTTTTGGTGCTTTCGGAGTCGCTGGAACGTGGAATCTCGCTTCTGCAGAAACCGCAGGACTTAACATCAACAAACCAGAGTACTATGACGCAATGGAGTTCTTCAAGAAAATCGTTGATGACAAAGTAATCGACCCGAACTGGCTCGCTTACAAGAAAGACGATTTCCGCGCTGCTTGGAAACAAGGACGCTTTGGAATTATGCGCGAACAGAACGCTGCATATTCTTCAAAATCTAACTATGCTCCGTTTGACAAGAACTTCCCAGAAGGTTCATGGGTTATCGTAAATCCGCCAGTTGGACCAAACGGCAAATCTTCTGTTGGAACTTACTCGCAGTCATATCGAATCTACGCTGTTTCTCAGAGAGCGGCGGACGCAGGAAAGATTCCTGCAATCGCTAAACTCCTTGAATGGATGTCAAGCGACGAAGGATACTTCCTCCTCGGCTGGGGCGAAGAAGGAAAGAACTACGTGAAAAATGCACAGGGCGTTCCGACTGCAGAAGGTCTTGCAGACCCAAGTCAGGCTTATACGAACTCTGCGGCTCAACCACTCACGCAACTTCGCAACATGGTCTACTATAACTCTGACATCGAGTTGGCTTCTCGCTATCCGACTTACGTTACAGAGGTTTCAAAGAAGACTATCAATGGTCTTGAAGTTCTCCGCACAATGCAGTCAAAACCGTGGACGGCTTGTATCGGACAGGACAAAATGCCACAGCCAGGTGCTGACCTTGACCGCTTCTATCAGCAGGGCGTTGTTGAGTTCTTCACTGGAAAGCGCGAGTTGACCAAAGAGAATTGGGCTTCGTTCCTCGACGAGTTCAACAAACTCGGTGGCGCGGAATGGGAAAAGAAGGGCATTGAAACCGCACGGGAAAACCGCTACATCAAGTAGTTTTTGCAGTTAAAACGCTTTAACAAAAAAGGCATCCTTTACGGATGCCTTTTTTGCTGTTTTTTTGTCAATTTTTCTGTACTATTTTTCACATGAAAAACAAACTAAACAATGAACTTGCCATTTGCGGTCTTTCTGCCGTAAATGCGCTCGTGGAAAATCACGGAGAGCGTGTCCGCCGTTTTTATTTCACGGAAGAGCATAAACGTCGATTTTCTTCTTTTTTGAGTTTTCTTGCCTCAAAACACGTGCCGTACAATCTGGTTGAGGCTGAGGATTTGGAAAAACTTTCAGGAACTGTGCATCATCAAGGCGTGGTCGCGATGATTTCTCCTCCAGACATTGCGCCGCTAAAAACAAGCACGACCGATGATTGGATAAAAAACGGGGAGAGTGCGCTCATTCTTGACAGAATCGGAAACGCGAACAATCTTGGCGCGATTGTCAGAAGCGCGGCGTTTTTTGGCGTAAAAAATATCGTTATTTCGCTTGACGCGGCGCAAAGTTCCATTTCAACTGCAACGTATCGAGTGGCGGAAGGCGGAATGGAATCGGTGGAAATCTATTCGGCACATTCACTTGTACGATTGCTTTCGGCGATGAACGGAAAAATGGTTAGAATTGGAACGGAAGTCCGTGCAAATAAAAACGTGTCGGAAATCTCAAAATTCTGTACAAAAAAAGGTGCGCTTATCGTTCTTGGAAACGAAGAAAATGGCATTTCGCGTGAAGTGCGTGAAAATTGCGACTATCTTGTTAGGATTCCATCAGGAGGGTATGGAAAACTCGAAAGTTTGAACGTCGCTCAAGCAGCGGCGATTATCCTGTACGAAAGTCGCAATATTTTTTCGCGCTAAACAGAAACCTCCGAAAAACGGAGGTTTTGTTTGATTAAACGAGTTCGGAAACTGACCGAGTTTCCAAATTATCGATTACTCCGCAAAAAGTGCGGTAGAAAGATAGCGGTCGCCAGAATCGGGAAGCAAAACGACGATTGTTTTTCCTTCCGCTTCTGGTCTTTTTGCAACTTGCAATGCTGCCCAAAGAGCCGCGCCCGACGAGATTCCCGTCAAAAATCCTTCTGCTTTTCCAAGTTCTTTGCCCGTTTTGAACGCATCGTCGTTGTCAACGGTTATGATTTCGTCGTAAATCGACGTGTCGAGCGTTTTTGGCACAAATCCCGCTCCGATTCCTTGAATTTTGTGCGGTCCTGGACGACCTTCGGAAAGAACGGGCGACGTTTTTGGCTCAACGGCAATAATTTTTACGTCAGATTTGTTTCCTTTGAGGAATTTTCCAACTCCAGAGAGCGTACCGCCCGTGCCAACGCCTGCAATAAAATAATCGACTTTTCCGTCTGTATCGTTCCAGATTTCAGGTCCAGTTGTTTCAAGATGCGTTTTGGGATTTACAGGATTCACAAACTGCCCTGGAATAAAACTGTTTGGAGTGCTTGCCGCAAGTTCTTCAGCCTTTGCGATTGCCCCTTTCATTCCTTTTGAGCCGTCCGTCAAAACGAGTTCCGCGCCATACGCTTTCAAAAGATTTCTTCGCTCCACGCTCATCGTTTCTGGCATCGTAAGAATGATTCTAATGCCGTAACTTGCCGCAACGCTTGCAAGTCCAATGCCCGTGTTGCCACTTGTCGGCTCAATGATGACAGAATCCTTTGTGATTTTGCCAGTCGCAAGCGCGTCATCAATCATAGCCTTTGCGATTCGGTCTTTGACACTTCCCGCTGGATTAAAATACTCAAGTTTTGCAAGAAGTCGCACTTTGAGAGCGAGTTTCGCTTCGAGATTCGACAACTCCAAAAGCGGAGTTTTTCCAACAAGGTCGGTGATTTTTTTTGCAATGTTTTCTGCCATAATATGCCTCCAAGCAATTTCCTATCGGTTAAGTATGAAAATAGAATAGTCAATTCATTTTTATTTGTCAAGCATTTTTTCCATAAAAATCTATCGAAAAAGTAGGTTTTATTTTATTTCAAATCATATACATAAAATTGTCTTCTTCGGTGTTTTTGTTCACGAGGTCTTCGAGCGTAACGCTGTCAAGATATTCGTCAATAACTCGCTTTAGTCCTTGCCAAAGCGAGTACGTGTGGCAATCGTCTTTTTTGGGACACGTGTTTACTTCCGTTTCAAGGCAAGCGATGGGAGAAAGACTTCCTTCCGTAATTTTGAGGATTTCTCCGATTTTATAATCTGATGGTCGCTTTGAAAGTTTATATCCGCCTTGAGGACCGCGAACGCTTTGCAAAAGTCCAAATTTGCTCAAAAGTGCCGTGATTTGCTCAAGGTATTTTATGGAGATTTCCTGCCGCGCCGAAACGTCTTTGAGCGCAATAAAATCACCACTGTCATGCTGTGCGAGGTCAATCATAAAGCGGAGGGCGTATCTTCCGCGAGTTGAAATTTTCATACGACTTCCTGATTTTCCTAATTTCCTACTAATAAGGTAGATTATATCGCGGGAGCAAAAATTAGTAAACAAAAAACGCAGGATTTTTTAGAAAATCGAGAAAAACGCCCTTCTGCCATTTTTGCAAAAGCAGCGGAAGGGCGTTTTGTTTTATCGGTTCATTTCCGATTGCTTTCCTTTTGATTGATGCGCTTTGATAATCGAAGAAATTTCGTTGAAATCCGAAAGCGGAAGGTCGCCTGCAATCGTGTTTTTTGTGGCGCACGTTGCATTTCCAAACTCCATCGCTTTTTTAGGGTCGTCGTATTTCAAAAGTCCAAACAATACGCCCGAACAGTATGCGTCGCCACTTCCGATTCGGTCAACAACGTCAATATCTTTGTATGGCTCTTCAGTGTAAAACATATCCTCTTCTTTTGAATAGATAAGCGACGTAAACGAATGGATTTTTGGACTGATGACTTCACGCTCGCTTGACGCAATAAATCGAATATTCGGAAAGTCGCGGCAAAACTCGCGGTGCATATCTTCAAGGCTTCCCGTTTTTTGGAACATTCGGCGGCAACTTTCTTCAGAAATAAAAAGCACGTCCACGAATGGAAGGATTTTTTGAATCGTCGTTCGTGCCGTTTCTTCGTCCCACAAATTCGCGCGATAATTCACGTCGAACGCGATTTCCGCCCCCGCCGCCTTGAATTTTTTTATGAGTTCAAGAGCAAGCACTCGCGTGTTTTCAGAAAGCGCAAGCGTAATTCCCGACGTGTAAAACATTCGCGCTTTTCCGTAAATGTCTTCGGGGATTTCTTCCATTTTGATTTTTGTGATTGACGAATGGCGGCGGTCGTAGACAACGGTCGGTTTTCGAGGATATGCGCCGTTTTCGTAATAGTAGATTCCAAGCCGCGCTTCGGGCGACTCGTCGTAAATTATAAAATCATCGGAAACCGAAGAAAATCGAATTCGATTTTTGACGAACGTTCCCAATTCGTTTCGCGGAAGTCGCGTGATAATCCCTGAACGCAGTCCCAAAAGCGACACACCCGAAGCAACGTTCAATTCCGCGCCGCCTGCGTGTTTTTCAAAAACGTCGCTTCTAAAAATGCGTCCGTTTGCGGGTGGCGAAAGCCGAAGCATCGTTTCTCCGAACGTGATAAGGTCAAATTTTTTGTGCTCTTGCATAAATTTCTCCATGAAATGTTTGGCAACGTTTCAAAACGTATACTCTCCATGACTCGTAGTTACATTCTAAAACAGCACCACATTTTTTAGAAAATTGTGATTTTGTTCCATTTTATATTTCAAAATGCGTATTCTCAAGCGAAAAATTCGGCGGTCAAATTTTTCACGCTTTTTCGATTATGACGAGATTTCGCTCGCGTTTTTCCGCGTTCGACTCCGATTCTTCCGTCAAAAAAGGCACAAAAAGCGGCACGATTTTGTGCGCGGGCAACGACTCTTTGAGCGCGGAAAGTTCGGCTTCGATTTTTTCCGATTTTGCCTTGTACGCTACCAAAAAACCATTTAGAGAAAGAACGCGAAGCAACACTTTGAGCATTTTTTTGTCGAGCGGACGGAACGCGCGGAACAGCGCGGCAAAAAAAATGCCTTTGGGAAGCCGCTCCACTTGCTCTTTTTTTACAAACGCATTTTTAATCGAAAGTTTTTTTATGCACTCTTCCAAAAATGCGCATCGTTTTTCCATTCGCTCAACTAAAACGAATTTTACGTTTGGAAGCGCGAGCGCGAGCGCAATCCCCGGAAGCCCTGCGCCTGAACCGATGTCCGCGATTTCTCCGTCCAAAAATCCGTGCGCAAAAAGTTCCTCGCACAGCGGTCGTGCGCCAGAAAGCGAATCCAGCAAATGCCGAATTGCGATTTCGTCTGCGTTTTTTGCATTTACAAGGTCGAATTTTTTGTTCCATTCAAGAAGGAGCGACGTGTAATCAAGAAGTTTTTGCTTTAATTCAAAAAAATCCGCACATTTCATTCCAAAAAACTCGCCGTCCAAAAATCCGAGTTTTTTCAGCCCCTCTTCCAAATAATCCATTTTTTGCGCGTTTCCTACTGTCCGATTGCCCGCATTGAAAGCAGCAAATCGAGTTTGAGCGAAGCATTGTTTACGCGAAGCGAAACGAGATTTCCCGTTCGACTTGCAACAAGTGCATTTTGATTTGAAAGCCTTGAAAGTGCTGTTTCTCCTTCAAAATTGCGGTTCGATTCTGCCGAAACCGTGTACGCCGTCGCGCCGCCGTTGTTTCCAGACGCGGAAAAAAGCACGTAAAATGTTTCGTTTTTTTGAACGCCATCTTGCGCATAACGCACGTCGCCCGTGAGCAAAAACGTGCCATCAGTTTCTTCGTCGGAAAAATAAACTGAGCGCAAAAACGGCGTAAAATCCGTTCCGTCAACCAAAAAACGCAAAATTTGCGCCGAGCGTTCGTTCGGAAAATCCGATTTTACGGTTTCTTTTTTTGCATTTTCGTCGAGACTCTGTTTTATTTCGTTCAATTTTTGAAGAATGTTCCGAAGCGTTTCCCCGTCATTTGAGTCGGTCGATTTTTGCAACGCTCCCGTTCCAACAAGTCCAGAAATTTTCCCCAAAAGTCCAAGCGACTCAAGCGACGACAAATCTTTTGCCGTAATTTCTGGCACTTTTTCGACGCGCCCGATTATATCTGCACTTTCTTCGGCGATTTGCTTTTTTTGAGTTTCCGTCAAAACGCGATTTGCATTTTGCCCATTTTGAATAAATTGCGGAACGTAAGGCGCACCTGGTCGCGAACCCGAATAAAAACCGTTTGAACCTGGCGTATAAAAATTTGAACCGAGCGTGGGCGTTGAAATGCTTGGCATTGAAGGGCGCACGGGAGTCGTTGTTTCAGAAAAAAGCGCGGCACACAAAAAAAACGGCGCGACTTTTACAAAAAAATCAAAGCGTTTCAAGGGTTTCCTCCACATATTGAAGCCGCTCTTTGAGCGATTCTATTGTTTTTTCGATTCGCGCTTTCTCTTTTTCGAGTTTTTCGCGCGGCGTTTCATCTTTTTTCTTTTTTTTGAGCGCGTCAATGGCATCGACGGGCGTTCCCGAAAGAATTTCCTGTTCCGCTTCTTTTCGCTCGTCCTCGTTTTTGATTCCCGCAACGCTTTTCATGTTGTCAAAACCAATCGCAGGATTTACGCCACTTTGACTCACCCGCCGAATTTCCTTTTCCGTGGAGCGCGGAAGACAAAGCACTCTGTCAAGATAATCTTCGTAGCGAATGTTTGATTTTTTGCACAGTTCGTGCGCTTTTGCAAGGAGTTTTCCAAATTCAACCATGAGTTTGCCGTTTGCTTCAATAAACTCCGTTTTGATTTTTTTTGTCAACTCAGAAAGTTCCTCGGATTCTTCCAATTTGATTTTGTAAATGCCGATTTTTTCCGCGTCCAAAAGAAGCGAGTGAAAGCGCGACCAAAATTCTTTTGAATGGACGCGCGTGCCTTTGAGCGGAAGTTTTCCGCCGTTTTCTTCAAGAAATCGCTCCGTTTCAAGATGATGCGTGTATTCGTGAATTGCCGTGTACAAAAGTTCGTCGTCGCTTTGAAAATTTTTGTTGTGCAATAAAATTTCGTGCGTTTGAGAATCGTAAAGCCCATTTACACGCGCACTCGTTTTTCCCGTTTGCACCACAGAAAATTCGATTTTTGTATCCGCAATTTTCAATAATTTTTCTTTGATTTCTTCGTTGGTCATTTTTGCTGTCCGTATAAGTCAAAGGTTCATTTTGATTTTTTTATTATAGAAGATTTTTTGATTTTTCGCTGATTTTTTTTGAGTTTTAATCCAAAAATCCAAGCGCGTTTAGAATTATTGCGCCAGAAACCGTTACGGCGCTTTCTGTTCTAAGGATTCTTTCGCCCATTGAACAAAGCGTAAAACTGCTTTTTTCCAAAAAATCCCGTTCGTTTTCAGTCCAGCCCCGCTCGCTTCCGATTGCGGCAACAACGTTTTGGCATTTTTGCGCATTTTCAAAAATAAAAGAGCCGAGACTTCGTTTTGCCCGTTTGTTATCGAGTGCGATTTTTACGTCGTCTTCTTTCAAAAAATCAATCGCTTCAAAAAGCGTTCCAAAGAAAAAAATCGACGGAACATGCGTGCTTCCCGCTTGAACCGTGCCGTCAAAAAGCATTTTTTTCGCGCTTCCGTCAGAAACAATTTTGGAATCGAGGTACGATTTTTCGCCAAGTTCTGTGCCGCAAAGCACCACGCGCCGAACGCCAAGCCCTGCCGCGTCGCGCAAAAGACGGCGAAGTTGAATGGGGCGCGGAAATCCCACAAGCAAATCGAGCGGACGGAGCGGTTTTCCAGCACTTTTGGGCAAAAACGAAAAAACAATCGCGCCGTCTTGCTCGATTTTCAAAATTTTTGATTCTCCCGCCATTCCTCCCGTAATTCCGCTTTCAAAAAAATCGCCCTCTTTTTTTTTGAGGACTTTGAGAATGTGCTTTGCCCGCTCGTCATTTGAAGGAAGGCGCACGGTTTTCTTTTCCACAAATTCGGTTTCGTCAAAAAGGCAGATGTTCATGCAAAAACTCTACAAAGAAATCGGTGAAAAGGCAACAAAATCGAGTTTTTGAAAAAGTGTGGTCGAGCGGCAAAAGTTATGCTATAATCGACCTGTTTTTATTAGATAAAAAAGTTTGAATATTTTTATAGAATTCCTTATGGAGGGTATATGAAAAAATGCTTTTTTGCACTTTCAGTTCTTTTTCTTGGAGCGTCTTTTTGGACGAGTTGCGACCTTTTTGACGAGGACGGCGGAACAAATAACGGCAACTCAGATTCTTCTTTGAGCATTGTCACGGCGACCGAAACCGTTGACGAAACATATTCGAGCGGCAAAACGATTTTTGAGGTTACGCCGAAAACAAAGACGCTCAACATTTCCGGCTTGACTTCAGGAAAGGACGTTTACCTTGCCAAAGTGAACACGAGTTCAGAAACAGTGGGATTGAGTAAACAGCGCACAGTAAAAACGGCGGATGGCTACCGCGCTGCGCTTGCAAACGGCGGCGAAGTTTCCACGATTTTGGAAAAGGGAGTGGGGCAAAAGTTCAAGCACTTTCACGGGGAAAAAATAACGCTTGAAGACGCGCAAAATGCGGCGCGGAGCGCGCGGGCGGCGACTGCGCTTACAGAAAAAGACCAAATCAATCGTGAAGTCGGCACAACAAAACCGATTTACGTTGACACAAACGTGAACATGAATTCTTACAGCGCAAAGGGCGCAACGCTCCGTGCGGTGGGAAGATATTGCAATGTTTGGGTCGTTGATGACTACTACACGGCAGGAACGGCTACAAAAGGTTCTCCAAAGGTTGATTCTAAAATTGCAAAAGATTTTGCAAAAAAATTTGACGCTTTCTACCCGATTGTGCGAAACGTTTTTGGAAACGAATCAGACAACATCGTCTATTCGTACTCATCAGAAAAAACGCTAAAAGCGGCGAGCGCCGCTTATCCGATGTCCTCATACAGCGACACGGGCAAAATCGTGAACATCGTCCTCTACGACATCGGCGCGGATTATGGAAAGAGTTCGCAGTGCGGAGTCCTCGGCTACTTCTATGCAAAGGACTACTATTCAAAGACCACAGGCTCAAACACCGTCCTCGACTACTCGAACCAGGGAAAATACTTCTACATCGACTCCGCCTATGCGGTTTCGGATTTTGAGACGACCGTCTCGACTTTGGCGCACGAATTCCAGCACATGGTGAACTTTGGCATGAAGGACATGGAACAGGGCGTCACGCCCGACACCGCCTACAACGAAATGCTCAGTATGCTCTGCGAGGACATGATGGCAGAGCATTTGGACCTTGACGACACGGAGAGCGTTAAGGCGGAGCGGCTTCCGCACTTCAACACGTCGTACTTCCTTTCGGGAATCCGCGAGTACCGAAACGACAGCTACGCCGCGCTCTCGTACTCAACTTCCTACGGGTTCGGCTCTTGGCTTTGCCGCCAGTACGGCGGGGCGGACCTCGTAAAGGCAATCATGGCGAACGGCTTGGCGGACAACGCCTCCCTTGTGGCGGCGGTGAACGAGGTGAACAAGGACAACAACAAAAGCTACACCTTCGACGACCTCTTCAAGCAGTTCCTCATCGCCTGCACGAATGGCGGCGCGAAGAGCGGTTACACGCACAACCAAGATGCAAGTGCGACCATCACCTACGATGACTATACATATCCGATGACGGCGATAGACTTGTGGGACACAAACTCAGAGTGGGCCTACACGGAATCCAACTTTCTTGTGAGAGGTCAAAAAGAGGCGATGGCAGGAACTCAAACAGGAACAAATTGGGCGGGGCCGTTTTTGTTCTCAACGGCTTACGGGTGCGAACTTCGCCCGAACTACGGAATCACGCTCCACAAAATCGGAGAAACGGCGGGCGACACGCTCTCGCTCACGTTCTCGGACGAGGGCGCGGATTGCATTACGATGTATGTAATCGTTCAATAGTATTTATGGAGGAAAAACATGAAGAAATTTGTTTCGGTTGCGCTGGTGCTTCTTTTGGCGGGCGCAGCGTTCGCGTTCGGAAAGAAGACGATAACGGGGTACATCCAGATTTACGGAAATGCGCCACATACGTTCGTGGGCTTTGTTACGGAAGACGGAAAGCAATATTCTTTGGACATCGATTCGAGCGCAAAGTTTACGATAAACGACATTTCATCGCATCAAGGCGAAATGCTCAAACTTACGGGCGTGGTAAACGACAAAGAACTCATCGGGTTTCAGACGCTCCGCGACGGACGCTTTGTTGTGAGCAAGTTCAAAGCGACTGGCAAAAGCGCACCGTCCTCGGCGGGGATTGAACCGCTGAACTAAAATGCGCTTATTAAATCAAAAAAACGCCTCGTTTTGGGGCGTTTTTTGTTGACTTTGTGATTTCGACAGGCTCAATCACCGTGAAATTCGTCATTTTGAAAATCATTCGTCTTTTTTTACGGTTATCGCGTGACTCCAATTCGTTCCGCTCAAAACTACTACTTTGTACTCGTTTTTTGTCATTTGATTTTTGTAAATTTTTAGAGTGTTTCCTTCTACAACTACGCCATAAACATTTGAACCCGTATACGGTAAGTCGTTTACCCACCACACAACAGTACTCGATGTATAATCGTCGGGAATTGTTATTGTAACGTTTTCGTATTCTTCTTTTACATCAAGGTTAAAACTCGAAAAATTATTCGTCCATTTTGCGTAAAGCGTGAGATTTCCCGTTGTTCCTTGCTCGATTTTTGTGATTTTCTCCGTTAGTTTTTCGTCAAGATACCAACCTTTGAATGTGTAGCCGAATTTATATGGCACTGGTAATTCGATACTTTCTTCCACCGTGTACGAACTAGGATTAGTCCCAGCCCTAGACCACGATGGCCATTGCGACCATGAACCGCCGTTTAATTTATAAGTAATCGAATACTCTACTATTTTAAATTCTGCCGTGTACTGCTTGTCTATTTCTATTGGCGACGCTGGAGCCGAAGGCTTCCATTCTTGGAACGTGTAGCCTTTTTTTGTGGGCGTATCAATCGTTATTTTTGTTCCCTGCCGCGCCGTAATTTTTCCGTCCACAATTTTGGGCGAAGACTCGACTTCGCCACCGTTTAAGATGATTGTGTATGTGCGCTTTGGGCGAGTATATTTAATTTCCACGGTTGTAGTTGACGTTTTGGAAATATTTGATTGATTTACAGATTGCGCACTAAATCCTTTTTCATTCAATTCTGGAAGCGGTTGTGCGCTTGTATTATTATTTGCCACGCCTGTTAGAATCTCGATTTTGTAAACAGAATAATTGTCATCGTCAATATTTTGAACAATATGACGCACAAGATACGGCGTTTTGTCATCTGGAAAATCCGATAAATCTGCACTAAATTCCCAAACTTCTTCGCTTCCTTCTGGGATTTCTGTTTGCGCGTTTCCATTTTGGTCAGTCCACGAAAGAGTTTTCGACACTTCTTCGCTTTCTTCTGGGATTTGTGTTTGCGCGTTTTCATTTTGGTCAATCCTTTTCGACGCATCATTTGCCGTCGTTGGAAGCAAAAGCGGCGTTTCGTCAGAGGCATAATGCGTTTTGAGAGTGGAAATTTCTTCCCCGTTTTTTGTAATTGTAAAAATGAGATTGTAATACGGAATTTTTTTCCAAACCGCGTAGAGCGTTGTGTCTTCTTTTGGCGTGAACTTTGCCCCATTTTCGTATTTTACATCGGCATTAGATTCCTCTGCCCAGCCCAAAAACGAATATTTGTATTCTTCCGACTCTTCGTGAGAAATTCCCAATTCAGCAACCGTTGAAAGATATTGCCCGCTCGCTTCGATTTCTTGCGTATTCGTGTTAATACTTCCGCCATTTGCGTCGAACGTGATTGTGTACACGTTTTCCGTCCAATGAGCCAAAAGTTGCACATCTTGCGTCAAAATTGTCGAAAAATCAAATTCGTCGTCGCCAGAAAACCAGCCTGCAAACGTGTAGCCTTCTTTTTCAGGATTTTCTGGTTTTGTGGCAGTTTTTCCTTCCAAAACCAATTGCGCGTCAATTTCGCTTCCGCCGTCAGAAAAAAATGTTACGTTAAATGCTGTCGCGTTCTCGTCGATTTTTTCCCATTTTGCCGTGAGCGTAATATCTGCGGTGATTTTTGTGTCAAAATCGAATTTTTCGCTTCCGTCGTACCAGCCCAAAAACGTGTAACCGTATTTTGTGGGAGTTTTTTCCGTGGCTTTTTCATTTTCTTCGACCGTTTGCGCTTCGATTTCTTCGTCTGCACCGTCCGTGTTGAATGTAACCGTGAACGTTTTTTTGGGAAAATCAGTTTCCGTGGGATTTTTTTGCTCAATGTGATTTACGTCGTTTTGAAAAGAATCCGATTCGGAAAGATATGCGCTGCAAGCAACAAAAAATCCAGCAAAAAGAACGAGCGTTATTGCACCCGTTTTATTCCGTTTTAGAATCTTCTGGATACATTGTTTCATACTTCCATCTTCCAAAGTTATACATAATTCCCGCGCGAAGCCCCGGTCCGTGAAGGACTTTGCTGTTTTCTTCCGCCGCCCGAACGTAAAAAGGCGCAAGGTCAAACGAAAGGCCGCCCGAAGTGCGGATTCTAAAAGCGAATTCTGCTCTAAACTCAAGGTCTAAGAAAACGCCAGATTTTTCTCCGCTTGCAGAGTGAATGAGTGCGCCCGCCCAAAGCGACGGGATTCCCCACAGTCGCCCCGTATTAAAAAGCCGTGCCCACACTCCGCCCAAAAAAGATAAATCAAGTCCGCTTGAAATGTCGGAATCCGAAGCGGGCATTACGGCGACTCCTTCTGCGCACAAGGCAAAGCCCGCCGTTGCAGGATACAGCGCGAACTCGGCTCGAATGCCACCGCCAATTGTTGCCGAAGAAGTTGTTGCCCAACTTCCAACGGGAATTTGTATGAGTGCGTACCCTCCAAAAGAAAACGAGCCGTCTGGCCATTCTTCCGCTTTTGCTTTTGGCAAAAAAAACGTAGAAAAAAAAGCACAAAGAACAAAAATAAACGCCCGCTTCATCGCTTCTCCTTTTTTAGAGAATATCACTTTGAAAAAAAATGGAAAAGTCAAGAAAAATCAATTTTTGAAAAAAAACTTCCCCGCAACTTTAATTTATGACAGAAAACGAAGGATAATTTTTTATATCCAAGATTCGCTGATTTTTTGAGCCTCGAAAATTGAGCGTTAAATCGCGTTCGGCTTCAATAAAAGGTCCGTCAACAAGCACGTCAATTGCAGACAAAAGACGCGCAGTAAACGGCGTATATTTTTTGCCGCCTTCGCACAAATCGCGGTCAAGGACGTAGCCCGTGTAACACCAAATGTTTTTTTGCGGAAATGTTTTTCGCACCTTTTCCAAAAAAGGCGCGAGCGTTTCTTGATTTTCTTCCTCGAATGGCTCTCCTCCAAGTACGCTTAAACCCGAAATGTGTGCAGGCTCAAGGGCTTTTAAGATTTCGTCTTCAACTTCGCTTGTAAACGGCTTTCCAAACGAAAAATCCCAAGTACATTCGTTGAAGCAGCCCTTACAATGGTTTCGGCAGCCAGAAACAAACAGCGAAACGCGCACTCCAAGCCCATTTGCGATGTCATTTTTTTTGATAGTGCCGTAATTCATGCTCAAAATGATAAAAGATTTTTTGCGGAAAAAATAGAGGACGGTGCAAAATGATTCGCAGTGATTCAGTTCATCAAACATTACAAAAGTTTGTCAAAAATGAAAAATATTCCTTTTCGCTTTGAAAAAAAATTATTATTTTTATAGAAAAAGAGAGTTTATCAAAAAGATGTGCGGTGGTTGAGTTTATCGAAACCACAAAAACGTAGGTCATTTCTCAACACTGGTGAACTTTCGCCAAAAGTGATAGAAATTTTAGAGTCAAATGAGCATCCTATTTTTGTCAGTACCATTTCTTTTTGGGAAGTGGCAATCAAAGAACAAATTGGGAAATACTCGCTGAATGGAATCAATTCGCTTTTGCTTCCGAATATCGCGAAAGATTACAATTTTCAGATTCTAAATCCTGATTCCTACGATTTTATTACATACAAGGAATTGCCGATTCAAAAACAACACAAAGACCCTTTTGACCGCATGCTGATTCACCTTGCAATCCGTAAGAATCTTGTCATGCTGAGTCGCGACCACAATTTCCCCTTGTATGAAGAAAGCGGATTGCAGTTGGTGTGGTGAGAAAAAGAAATTCTGATTTTTACAAGACAATTACATCTAGCCTATGATGGGAGTGGGATGGAAGCAAATTATTTTTCATAGACATTAATGTTTCCAAAATCTTTGCGCAACAAATTCACAACGCTTTCGTCATCAAAAAATACAACATCACACTGAAATGTATATTCCGTAAAACTTCCACCCAATGTTAAATTTCCTTGACTATCCGCTTCTTTGTCTTGATTTAATATCGCATAATACTTGTTGTTTCGATTGTTGGCAACAACTTTTATCGCATCAAGTGCTTTTTGCTTTACTTCCTCTTTTGTATGAAGCGAACCACCTAACCAACTGAAAGCCTTGTAAATTTCAGCCTCCCCATATTTTTCTTGCCAATCCTTTTTCGTTATCCCGAATGCAGTCAGGGAGCTTGTTTTTTGCACCAAGAATTTATGTTGCCCGCCAAACGGACCGCTCTCACTTACATAATCTCCATTCGCCTGTAAGTGTGAATCATCAACAGATATACAACTTACAAGACAAAAGCAAACAAGATGCGAAAACAGGAAAAGGCATTTAAATTTCATAAAAAATCCTCCTAAGATTTTAACTGCTCTAAATTTAGAGTTTTGATAGTGTGAGTATATCACTACTCTAGATTTAGAGCAAGTATGGATTCAGAGGTTGAAGAAGTCATAGAAAAAATCCGCACATTTAGAACTGAAAGAAAAATTTCGATTGTTCAGCTTTCTGTTGATTCAGGAATTTCGCGAAGTCATTTGTTTTATATTGAATCCAAAAAAACCATTCCTTCACTGGAGACGCTTTCCAAAATCGCAAAGGCGATGAATCTTCGCTTACGGGATTTTTTTGTGTAGAGGCGAACGGTTATAATTTTGCGACATCCGCTTTAAAGTATAAGTTAGGTTTTCGCTATATCAAATTCCCATAATTCCTTTTTGCGTAGAAAATACGCATTATGGAAACGATTTTCTTGTCATCATCAATCAAGTACAAAGCAACATAGTTTTTCTTGAACAAAAATCTGTGATAGCCTTCTGCCTGCAAATGCAAATCATTGCTCAGTGGATACATGTAGGGATTTTCAGAAATATTTTCTTTTTCTTCGAGAAATTCTGCTAAAAGGCTGTCGTCTGCTTGTGGATTGCAGAGTGTTTCTGAAATATATGTCACGATCTCAGATAAATCCTGCTCAGCCTTTTCCATAATTCGGACATTATAGGCCATGAGTTTTCCTTATTCTTGAAACTGCATCTTCAACAGAAGAATACTTTCCGTTTTTCATATCCTGTTTTGCTTCTTCAAGTTTCCCATATACATTTGCAAGGAACAGGTTCTTTTCATAAGTTTCCATGCTCATTAAAACCATGTCACCATATCCGTTTTTTGTAACAAAAATAGGTTCATCATCTTCATGGCATAGAGTTGAAATGGCAGTGGTATTTTTTAAATCTCTGATTGGAACGATTCTAGGCATAAGTGTCTCCTTGTGGGATTATTTTACCACATCTTCTTGTTTTTTGTCTATAAAAAAGGCGGGCTTGACCCGCCATTACGTTATTAGAAAAGGTTAACCATTCTTTTTTGCAAGTTCTTCTCTCAACCGTCGATTTTCTTCTTCTAATTTTTTCTTGTTTTTTACGGATTTAGCAATTCCATATCCAGCCGCACCCAATCCAACAGCAGCAGCCACAGGTGCCGCAGCAACCATTGCAATACCGCCAAGTAAACTTCCTCCGATTGTAGCTAGACCTGTTGTAACCGCGGCTGCGCCTGTTACGCCGGCCGCAGTTCCTGCAGCTGTAACAGCAACCCCCGCTCCTGCAATAGCGGCTCCTGCTCCTGCCGCAGCGCCGACACCAGCTCCAACTTTTTCTGCCACATGATTATCTTCATTAGCCATAATCAATCCTCCTAAATTTTATAATTGTCATTCAACGAATGACATAAAAGAAATTTGTCGGAAGATTTACCTTATTAACAATAAGTGGCGCAGTGCGCCATCAACCTAACAATATTTTAAACCGCATTGCACGAAAGTGCAATGTCGGCTTTGAAAATCATGTTATGCTTTATTTTTCTTTTCTAAATACCATTATATATTGATGTATCTGATTTGCAACAAAAGAAAATGGATAGCCATACGGAAACAATTTTGCAGAACGGTCAGCCCAAATCTTTAGTCCCTTATAATTTACATCGTTAATTTCATTTATACTTTCAATAATTTTTGCATGAAGCAAATTAGTTTCCTTTTTTACTGGTTGTAAATCTTTTACAAAAATAATTATATATCCATGTTTTTTCACATAGGGTAAGACGAGTTCTACAGATTTTTTTAGTGACTTGTAAAAATTTTCTATTTCTAAATTCCCAAAATCTCTTTTATCATTTGTGAAAGGTGTAGCGATATTTCCATATACATTTATATCTGCTCCAGTTTTTTCTTTGCTCATCATATTTGCATAAGGAGGGTCAATTAAAACCAAACTTATTTTTTCATCTCTAAGAGTTTTTTGCATTTGATTTTCATTACTTAAAATCTCAATACAATCTCCACAGATTGTCGGGAACTCTCTTACCCCAATTTCTTTAGCTGCAAGTTTATAAGCATCGATATATTTTGAATTTAAATCTATTCCAACAGCATTTCTGTTGCATATCCCTGCACCGAGCAAAGAACCTCCAACGCCCATAAAATAATCAAATACAATTTCATTTTCTTTTGTAAAAAATTCAATTATTTCTTTCATTAACTGAGGAGGTTTGGGAGTAGGATGAATTTTTCTTATATCATGGGCATAGGAATCTTTTCCATTGGTTGTGTAGAATGTTGAAAAAACAGAAGTCGTAAAATTTAACCAATCACCACCAGAAAGATTGTTTAAGGGGTTATTGATTTGATATTTTTCACCATCAGGAAAAATTATCATTTGCTTTGAGTTTCCATAGATACGAGCAACATCAATTTTTTCTAAAACCCAGTTTGGAAGATTTAAGCCCTCTGTTGTTTTGTATATTTCTGAAAAAGGCAGTGCTTCTTTATACTGCTCACGGGCAATTTTATTTTTTTCTTTATAAGAATTAAGAGTTGATTTAACTTGTTTTTCAATTTTCTCAATTTCAGAATCTGTATCTTCAACTCCATATTTTTGGAGTTCTGCCTTGACTTTTTCTAAATCAAGAAAACTCTTTTTACTTGCCATTTTAATTCCAGTAATCCAAAAGATTTGAAATTGCTCTTTTGAAAAGCTTTGGCGCTTTTATTCCAAGCACAAGTTTTCCATTTTCATTGAGTAAAAAGCCAACTTCAATTTCTGCTATTTGTTCATTCTTACTTCCGTACAGAACAACTGTACGAACAATTTTAAATTCGGGATAGTAGACTTTCAAATATCTTTCGTCGAAAGTATCGTAATTGTTCAGTTCGTCAATGCCGTTCTGCTTGAACTCATATTTTTTACCCTCAATTGTAATAACTTCAGTTTCTGCTATATCAAGAAGCACTAAATCTGGAATAAAGATAATTTGATTCTTATCACCTGCTTTATATGCTTCTCTATCTGCATATTTTTCCAGTGCTAAGTGCTGACCGTCTTTTGTAACAAAATAGCCTTTTTCACAACCTGCATGATTTTCAAAAATTGAGTAACTTTCGGTAAAATTTTCTACAACAAGATGAATGAAAATTGTGCCAAGTTTTTCACCTTTTGTTTCATAATGCCAATAGTCTTCTGGTAAAGTTGCTTTCGGAAGCGTTAGTCCTTCCAGATCAATTCCAAGAACATTTGCAATCTGAACAAATTTGTTTGTTTTTCCAACATGTTTTTGTTCAAGACCGTGCATTATGATTTCAATTTTACCTTTGAAACCAAGTTTGCGAATGACAGCGGAAATAATGCTTAATGCACCAATATTTGGGTCATGTGAAAGTCCACCGCTTTTAAACAAACGACCTGAAACTTGAATCCAATTATCTTCTGCAATGTTTATGGCTATCGGAATATTACCAGCTTGAGCAGGTCGCATATTTGCTTTTGCAATTCGTAACTCATCAATTGATGTAAAAGGTTTGAAAATCTGGGGGTCAAGTTTTTTTCCTAAGATTTCAACACCAAGCGTTAAAAGCATTCGAGTTCCAAAAATGTATGTTTCTGTTGGCTTTTCCTTTTGACCGACTTGCAAAGCATAAAGCATTATGAGTTTTGTCTTAGGATAGTAATTTTGAATAAAAACAAACTTTGAACATCGTTGATAAACGCCTGTATTACGACTTTCTTTGTCATCAGTTTTTGTTTCCTCAATCGCATAAAGCGGAGTATCTTTTACTGTCGGTAAATTGTCTTGATAGAAAACGAGGAAATCTGTAAAACTAGAGCTTCCCGAAACAGTTTTTATGAATACTTTATCAACTTTCGCACATTTGAAACCAATTACTTCGTAAGTAAATGAGAATGTTTTATCTTTATTCAAAAGAGGGATAATACGGATTGAATCGCCAAAGAATCCACAATTTTGATCTTTTGCGAAGTATTCAAAAATCATTTTCAAAACTTCTTTCTTAGGTCGTTCTTCTGTTAAAATCCACAAATTCATTTTTACGCCTCTCTCTTTAAGATATATAATTGTTCAAAAACTGTTTTTTTAGTACGAGCAAGTCCATTGTTATTACTCTTGAATCTTGCATATTCAAACTGTTCAAGTTTTACATTCCCATATTGCTTCAAAGTTTCAATGATTTTTTCAGCTGGCATTATTCCTTCTGAATTGTAACTTAGTACAAGGAATTTATACTTCGCTTCTTTAGCAATTTTATCCAAATCTTCTAAAGCAGTTGTAGGATTACAAAATCGTGATTTTTGAGAAGAATAATCTCTCATTCCTGTAACACCACGCAATTTTGGTTCATCATATTTTGCGATTGTTTCTAAAATATGGTAGTTCGGGGCATATTGCCGTTCATTATATGGTGGGTCAAGATACAAAATGTCTACATTTATTTTGTCAAGAAGGTCCATACTGTCGTCATTATAAACCGTATTATCTTTTCCATTATCCACAAATTGAATCGTTCTCAATTCTAATGGTCTTAATGCCCTAAAATCCCATGTTTTATGAAAAGCTGCATAAACACCTGCAATATTTGAATAAAATCCAATCGTTTCAATAAGGCATGCAAGTAAAATGAAATATTCATTTTCTGAAATCAAATTTTCATTTTTCCAGTCCTCAATTTTGAGACGAATTGCATCAATTTTTTTGCCGTTTTCGTCAATGAAATACATTCGTGGTTGTTGAAGGTCTTTTGTCCCCGTTGGAGTGTAATTTTTATAAATAAAACCTTCGACTCCTTCTAATGAATTAAGATAACTTGCAACAGTTTCAAGTGGAGAAGAAAATAGGTTCTCTGTATTCTGCGTTGGAAGTGAAGTTAATAATTTCTCAAATTTCGGTTCTTCATTGTTTTCAATATAGGCTTTTTGCAAACAATACGAAAGATAAAGAATATCCGAAGATGAAACTTGATAATTTTTTGACTTAAAAAATCGACCAACATTTGTAGTACCTGCAAAGAAGTCAAAAAATGTCTCTCCACTTACGCTGTTTGCTTGTAAAATGCTATAAATATTTTCCAATATATTTTCTTTATTGCCGATGTATCGCATTTTATGCCAACTTTAAAGTAAAATTTTCTTGTGCAATGGATTGAGGATTGTAATTTGTTATTAAAACTTCAACTGTAGAATTCTTATTGCGGTCAATCGTATGATAATTTGAGTTTGAATAATCTTTAGAAATATATGAAACAAAGTATTTATTTTCTTTAACCCAATTTTTCAAAATTAGGTTTTCTTTACCTTTATGTTCAAGAACATTTGAAAGTGCAAAATAAACATTATTTTTGTTTAAGTCATCAAGAATTTGCAAAAGTTTTCTTTCTTGAATTTCACTCCAGCCTGTAAATC
>CALFJF010000025.1 GCA_937877535.1 uncultured Treponema sp. | reverse complement strand
CAACATCTTTTTCGGGCGAAATCGCCATAATCACTTTGTCTTCGTTGATGTGCTTTGGGAGCGGAAGCTGCACCAAAATTCCGTGAACACTCTCGTCCGAGTTGAGTTCTTCTATTAGGTTGAGCAAATCTTCTTCGCTCGTGCTTTCGGGAAGCTCCACGCTTTTGTCCGCCATTCCGGCTTCGGCGAGTGCCTTTCTCTTTCCCGTGACATAACTCACGCTCGCGGGATTTTCGCCCACGAGAACGACCGCCAAACACGGCGTGATTCCTTTTGCTTTGAGGGCGGCGACTTTTTCTGCCACGCCCGCGCGGACTTCTAGTGCAATCTGCTTTCCGTCGATAATCTGTGCTGCCATCTGTAACCTCTTCGTTTTTTCGCGCGCTTTTTGACGTAACGAACGCGCGGTTTTATTGTCTTTTTCTTTATAAAAATGCTATATTTCAGATTATCCGATTTCACGCGAAATTGCCATAACTCAAAAAGGCTCGTGCAGAAATCCAAAATCTACAAGGGGAATTTAAGAACCGTATGAATCGTTTTACGAAAACCGTTGCGACTATTATTTTCTTGTTTTCTTGTGCTTGTCTTTCCGCTCAGGAATTTGATGCTGAAGATTTCCGCTCGAACATAAACGAACCTGGTGACCAATTTATAAAAATTGGGCTTATGGGCGTGTTTCCCATGAATTTTGGCGGTTCGTTCCCGCTTTTCCGAGATGGGCAACTTTCCACTGGAGGTGCTGGAGAACTCGGCTATCATCGCTTTCTTTCAAATTTTTTTGCGCTCGGAGTTGACATTTCGTTTGGCTACAATCCCACAATCGGCGAGAACATTTTTACCTACGTTCCGATTGTAATCGACGCAACGTTTCAGCCTACATTCAAAAAATTCGAATTTCCGATTACGGTTGGAATTGGAGCGGCAATGGAAAGTTATTTGAATCGAACGTATTTTCCGGGGCTTGTTCTAAAAGGCGAAGTCGGTGCGTTTTATCGCGTAACGGCAAGTTGGTCGTTTGGACTTGAGATTGAAAGTTGGTTCATGCCGCAATGGTATTCAAATTCAAAATATAATGATTACGGCGTGTTCTCTTCGCTTGCGATTTCGGCGCGGTATCATTTCTAGGAAGAGGTTTTTCATGAAAAAAATCACAAAAAAAGTCGTCGCTCTTGCGTTTTTGCCGCTTAGTGCGCTTTTGTTTTTTTCGTGCGACGGAGTTATTTTTGATTCCATTCGCGACGAGGTTGAACTCGAAGACGCGCAGATTTCTGGCGACGTAAATTCAATCGTTCGATTCAAGGACGACATTTTTGTTCAAAACGGAAATATTTGGAAAAAATCGGCAACATTGGAAAGCGCACACGGCTGGGAAAAAACGGGAAAACCGTCCGCGGACGCAGATTATACATACGTGAACAAACTCGCTGCCGATAGCACGTATCTTTATGCACAAATGACGCTTCTTGACGAAGACCACGACGAAGGCGAAATTGTTACAAAGGGAACGCGCCTTTTTTATTCTGAAGACGGAAACTCGTGGAACGGACCTATTGAATTTGAAAATTCCAAAGGAGAAACGATTTCGCAATTTACGTCTAGTTACGCGATTCTTTTTTGCACAAACGCGGTGCAAAGCGAACACAGAAAGGCTTATTTTCGCATACGCGATTCCACGGATGAATCTTACGCTGTTTACGAATTAAACGGAGAAAGTGCCACGAAACTCGAAACAAAATCTTCTGATGAATCGAGCGGATTTGACCATTCCACAACTCCCGTCTACAACTCAAAATCGTGCGCGTATTTTGGCGGAAAAACGTATTTTTCTACGGGCTACGCAATGGCAACCGACGAAACGGCAGAAGAAGAGGCAACAACGCTTTATTACAGCAGCAGCGGTTCGGTTTTTTATTCTACGGACGGGGAAAATTTTACGGAAGTTGCCACGGGCGCAAGTTCGATTCTTTCGCTTGCGTGTACAAAAAATTATTTGTATTTGGGAACGAGCAGCGGAATTGAACATTCGCCTTTTGAAACCGATTCCGACGGAAAACCGACGCGCGTTCCAAAAGCTCAAACGGACGATTTTGACACAAACGCCGATTCAACGCTTTCTTCGTATTACGAAGTCCGTGCGGTTCTTGTGCTTTCTTCCGACAGCGTAGAAAAAGATAGCACGATTTACGGTTCTGCGTCTTTTTCTGGTTCCACGAGCAGCACGAGCGCAACGCAAGACAACGTAGGACTGTGGGCGTATTACGCAAGCCGTGGCAGTTGGAATCGCGAATAAAAATTATTGCAACGAAAAACAAAAGAAAAACCGCCCATTTGAAGGGCGGCTTTTTTTTGAGTGCAGATTGATTATTCTTCCACCGAAACGGTTGCACGAACTGTTACTGCGTCTGTGTTATTGCCATTTTTTTGTTTTTTATTGTCCCATTTTGTGTTGGGAGTTGTAATGTCAATATGATAATTCCCCGCAGAGAGCGTTTTTGATTTTTCGTGGATAGTAACTCTGTTATTTTCTTTTGAACTTATAGTTTCCGTTGAAAGGTCGTCAATTTTTTTATTTTCATTGTCAAAAAAATCAACTTGAATGCCTATATTGTCGCAATCTAGCGTAAGGATTTTGACTTCAAGATTGACCGTTTTTTCATTTTCTAGCGAAAAAGAAATGGGATGCGTCATACCTGCTGGAATGCAAACTACTGTATTTTTGAGCGTTCCTGGTTCATCGTCGTCGCTGGAGCAAGACACAAAACCGAATCCTGCAACTGCAACAGACACCGCTACTGCCATTATTTTGAAAAGTTTTTTCATAAAATACTCCTTCCCGTCTTTGCGGGTAATATATACTACTCTACAAAAAAAAACTATTCACGCAAGCATTTTTTTTAGAAAATGAAGCGGAAGATTTGAGGGCACTTTTTCAAATTTTTTGTTGTTGTGTATAATTTGCTTCATGGCTGATTTATTTGATTCAGTAAGACAAAAAAACGAGCCTCTCGCCGCCCGCATGCGACCGCGAAATTTGGATGAGTACATCGGGCAAGACCACATTGTCGGGAAGGGGCGGCTTTTGCGGCGGGCGATTGCGGCTGACCAACTCACGAGCGTCATTTTTTACGGGCCGCCCGGAACGGGAAAGACTACGCTTGCCCGCGTGATTGCGAATCACACTTCCTCAAATTTTATCACGCTGAACGCAGTTCTTACGGGAGTCGCCGACATTCGCACGGCAATCAAAAATGCGGACGATTTTTTCAAGCTCTATAACCGCCGAACGATTCTTTTTGTAGACGAAGTGCACCGCTGGAACAAGGCACAGCAGGACGCGCTTTTGCCCTGGGTCGAAAACGGTACGATTATTCTGATTGGCGCGACCACCGAAAATCCGTTTTTTGAAGTGAACAAGGCATTGGTGAGCCGCAGCCGCGTGTTCCAGCTCAAAGCGCTTACCAAAGAAGACTTGATGAAAGCAGCGCACATGGCATTGAGCGATGTCGAGCGAGGCTACGGTCACTGGAAGGTGGAATTTGAGAAGGGCGCGCTGGAACATCTCGTTGACACGGCGAACGGAGACGCGCGAAGTTTGCTCAATGCGTTGGAGCTTGCCGTTGAGACCACGCCCGAAAAATGGGAGCCAGAGGCACGGATTCCAGAACCCGCTTACGGAAGCACGATTTACATTTCCAAAGAAACGGCGGAAGAGTCGATTCAGAAAAAAGTCGTGCTTTATGACCGCGACGGCGATTATCACTACGACATTATTTCCGCATTCATCAAATCGCTCCGTGGGCGCGACCCCGACGCGGCGATGTACTGGCTTGCCCGCATGATTCGCGCAGGGGAAGACCCGCATTTCATTTTCCGCCGAATGTTGATTTCCGCGTGCGAGGACACGGGCTTGGCTGACCCCTACGCGCTCGGCGTTGTCACGAGTTGTGCGGACGCTTTTGACCGCGTGGGATTGCCCGAAGGTCGCTATCACTTGGCTCATGCCGCGCTCTACCTTGCCACCGCGCCAAAATCGAATTCAAGCATGGCATTTTTTGACGCGCTTTCTTCTGTTGAAAAAGAAGATGCCGAAGTGCCGAATCATTTGAAGGACGGCAATCGAGATGCAGAGGGCTTCGGGCATGGCGACGGCTACCTGTACCCACACGCCTACCGAGACCATTGGGTCGCACAGCAATATTTACCGACCGAGCTTGTGGGGCGCGTTTTTTACACGCCCACGACGCAAGGCTACGAAGCAAAAATCCGCGATGAGGTTTTAAGCCGCCGAGAAATGCAGATTTCTTCGATTTTGGAGAATATCGCGCCCGAAAAGCCCGACGACATGGAAAACACGGGAATGCACCCGCTCCCCCATTTTGCGAGCGATTTTTCAAATCCGATTGGCGAATGGTGGATTAACAAAAATTTCGCGCAGAACAACACGGTCAAATCCGAGAATCTCACATTCAGCCCGAAAGACGAACGCAAGGAAACCGCGCTTGACCGAGCCGATAAATCATGGAGAAGCCGATTGGACTCAAACCGTGCGGAAGTGCTTCTTTCAATCCGCGACGCAATGACGAGCCTTGCCCAGCTCACACGGCACACACGCTCGCTCGTGTGGAACGCGGACGACGGCTTGTTGCTCTGGGATGTGAGCCGAA
>CALFJF010000024.1 GCA_937877535.1 uncultured Treponema sp. | reverse complement strand
TTTTTGGTTTTTTGAAATTTTTAGGTGAGGAAGGGGAAAAACATGCCCTTCTCCGCGTCGTAGAGGGGTCTAGGAGCGCGTTTCTCGATTTTTTCGTGTAATTTTACCCCGAATGCGAAAATGAGCCGTTTTGAGCGCGATAGAGGCAAATTTGAATTTTTGTTTTTTTAAGAAAAACAAGAAAATCAAAAAAAAATTTAGAACGTGTCAGAAAATTCGTTGAGCAATTCGTATTGAGCGTTTACTGTTGCCCAAAAAACTTGTTGGTCTTCAGTTCTTGCTCCAAATTGCTTTTTTTGCATTTCTCTTTCCAAAAGTTCAGCCCAACGTTCCGGATGCTCTTTTTGTAAACGAGCAATTTTTTTTCGCTCATCGTTTATTGCTTGCTTGTCTGAAATTTCGCGTTTTGAATCTAGTTTTGAAATCTTAAAGAGTTCAGCTTTGTTTGAGCAAATGAATCGCCAGCGATAATTTCCTACGCCGAGTTTTGTGTATTCAAGGTCAATGTTTATGCTGGTTTTTCTGTTTATTTCATCGCACGGATTTTTTATGACTTGGCGAACAAAAGCGTCCCGCCTCAAATATTCGTTTGGTTTTATTCCGAAAAGTTGTCTAAGTTCTGCCTCGGTAAATTCAAACCACCATTGATTTTTTTTGTTGCCACTAAAACCGCAGTGTCCAGAGCGAGACCGTGCAAATCCGTAATATCTGAGTGCGTAAAAACTTTGAATTTTTCCGACTTCAAGAAGTTCAAGAGCAGTATAACCGGTTTTGAAGTCAAAGAGTTCTGCAACGCTTGGATTAAATTTTAATTTTACAGAGCCGTCTTTAAGAACTTCAGTTTTTTCAAACCATGGCATCGCGCTCATGTAAACGTCATTCGGATTTTTTGCGTCTTCGTTTTCAAGAATCAAAAGAGCCTTTGATAAGTCTTTTGCGCTTTTCTTGATTATCTCAAAAGTGTTTGAGCCTTTTGAAATTCCGAGTTTGGTGCAAAATTCGTTTTGAGAAAAGACGCATTCTCGCTCATTTGATTCAGAAAGCGTGTGCTGTAGCAAGACCTTGTAGAGAGCAAACAAGATTATTTTATAACTCATCGTTGAGCCGTCAAAATTTGCTCGGGTAATTTCGTTTGGCTGCCTCGTAATTTCCTGTGAGATTTTTTTGCTTGGAAGATTTTTTGTAGTTTTCATAAACAACTCCTGTTTTTGTGTAGCAATTTTTGTTTTTTTGGGGTGAAAAAATCCCGTGCGCGCGCTATTCTTAATATTCTAATATTCTTAATATTACGGGGTCGCCAGCCCTTATGTGCCAAGGGCTGGCGAGAAAAATACACACGCAAAGTCCACTTTTTTTACACCTAAAGTCCAACTTTTTTACACTCAAAGTCCACTTTTCCGCCACCGAAAGTCCATTTTTTGTACAATCGATTTTTCTTGCTAATGATGTTACTTTTTAATATACAAACAACACGAATAAAAGTCAATAAAAAGTCAAAAAATTGCACGAATTTTTGACTTTTTGAGCGAAAAACTGTGTGGCGTGGTAAAATTTTGGAAATGGGAAAGTTTCAAAGCGAGGCGCAACGAAGAATGGCGCAATTTCTTGAGGCAGCAAAAATCGAGCAAATCTACGTTCCAGAGCGAATGCAAAGCGCGAAAGGTCCGTGCTTTGCGCTTCCGCACTTGCGCTCGTATCTTTACGAAGGCAAGGCAGACGTAACAATTCCGCCAGAGGCAAGCGCGGATGCGGGACGATTTTTCTTTAAGGCGGACGGCAGATTTTCGGCTCTTGGCGAAAAGGCGGCTTTTATTTTGAGATGCGTTCAGTGCCGCGCGTTTTTTTTCTCGTGCGAAGAAAAAAAATCGTGCCCGCTTTGTTTTTCTGAATCAAAAATCTGGGCAAAGGGAAGCGACGGAATTCCTGGCTGGGACGGGCAATCATGGCTTTTTGACCCAGACGAGTTTGAAAAAAAACTCGCTTCTCTTCCAGAAGGCGACGGGCTTTCTGAAAAAATGCGAAAAGTCGCCTCGCTGCTTTCTGGCTCTCCGAGGGAAGCGACGCTCACGCAAGAAAAAGCGCGACTTTTTGGCGAACTTTCAAAAAATTACCCAAACATGAAAGAGCCGCTCCGCTATTTTCGAGCCTCGCTTGTTCGCACAAAACTGCGGCGCAGCAAAGCGATTTCGTTTCGTCCCATGCTTTTAGTTGGTCCTCCTGGTTCTGGAAAAAGCGCGTTTGCCGCAGAACTCGGAAGAATCGTGAGCGGACGCGAGCCTTTGCGCGTTGACCTTGGAAATGACGTGGCGAGTTTTACGCTTGCGGGAAGCGATATGAGTTGGCGCAAAAGCAAATGCGGTCTTGTCTTGCAATCGATGTTCCGCGTGGGAAGCGACGGACCGCTCAAAAATCCTGTTGTCATCTTGGACGAACTCGATAAAATCCCGCCTGGCGGCTCGCACGACGTGGAGGGAGTCTTTTACTCGATTTTGGAGCGCGAAACCGCCGAGCGATTTCGCGACAATTATTTTGACGTTGCCGTTGACGCAAGCGGAATCAATTACATCGCAACCGCAAACGATTCTGAAAAAATCCCGCCCGCAATTCTTTCTCGCTTTGAGTCTTTTGAAATCCGCGCCTACACGGAAAAAGAGTTTTTGGAGCGCGTCATTCCGCATTTTTACGCCCGCTGGATTGAGTTTGAGCGAATCGACCGCGCAAGCGTTCCCGCCTCTCTTTCTGCAGAAATCCGATTGCGCGTTCTCTCTGAATGTAAGTCCGACACGCGCCGCGTTTCTGCCGCGTTTGACCGCGTTCTTGAAGCAACGGGCAGAATTGACCGCGCGTCAGGAAGATTCATCGCCTTTTTTAGCGAAGACGAACTAAAAGACGGCTGGAAAAATCACGCAGGAAGAGCGACGCTCCCGTCGGAACCGTTTTTTATTTCGTAAAACGCTTACGCGCCAAGCATTTCTTTGAGATGTTTGACCGCGCGATTGTGAATCGCTCTCACGCCTTCTCGCGTGTAGCCGATTCTTTTTCCGACGGCTGGATAATTTAGCGGCTCTCCGCCAGAAAGTCCGTACACCAAAAAAACGACTTTTCGTTCAAGCGCTGGAAGCCTTTTTGTTTTGAGCAAAATCAACTCGGAATCGATTTTTTTCTGCACGCTTTCCGAAACGTTTTCCAACGACGAAATCTTTTTTGCCGCAGAATCGAGTTTCTCTGCGCCTTTTCCTGCCAAAAGAAGCGCGACGCTTCGCTTTGATTTTGCGCTTTGCCAAGCCGATTTTGCGTTTTTTTGAAAATCTTTGAACGCGCCTTCGCCCATGCTGACAGACAGCGCGAATCTTGATTCTTGCTCGATTCGCTGACAGATTCGCCGTCCCGCGTACGTTATGAATCGTCCGCAACCGTTTTTGCAAAATTTCTCAAAATCAAACGTATCAAACGATTCGTACAAAGCAAGATTTCCCGCGCAAATAAGGTCTTCAAGGCTCACGCCGCCGCGCTTCCAAAATCGTTTTGCGACCGAAACGACAAATCTCAAATTTGCTTTTATGATTTTTTCGCGGGCTTTTTTGTCGCCCGCCGCCGCCCTTTTGAGCAATTCCCGCTCGTCGTTTATTTTTAGATTTGACGGGCAGTTTTTGAGTTCGCCCAAATATAATTCCATCGCCGATTTTTCAAAAATCATTTTTTACCCCCTTTTCTTTTTTTGAGAGTTTGATTTTTTGCACGTTGCAATGTGTGCAACATCTTTGATTTTGATTCAAAAAAGTCTGCCGCCCCTTGATTTTCAAGGCTTTTGCAAAAACATAAAAAAATCTTGATTTTTTTTGCAATCCGTGTTGACTAAAAAATTTGTTTCATGTTAGAGTAACCGTTACCCGCTCTACAGCGGTGCTTGACCGCCGAAAGGCGGGGCTATTTGAAACCAGAAGTGGAAATCAGTGAAGGAACAGATAGACATGGAGCGCGATTGTTTTGGCAATCGCGAGCCAGGTTCTTCGATGCTAGGTTTCGGATTAAAACGGGACCAACCGTTCAAGATGAAAATCCAAAACGGCGGAACCGAATTCACAGAGAATCTTTAGCCTTCGGGCTTTAGAATAATCATGGAGAGTTTGATTCTGGCTCAGAACGAACGCTGGCGGCGCGTCTTAAGCATGCAAGTCGAACGGCAAG
>CALFJF010000023.1 GCA_937877535.1 uncultured Treponema sp. | reverse complement strand
CGGCGGTCATCAAGGTCGGCTCGTCGAGCGGTTCAAAGACATCGGGAAAAGTCAATGCGCTCAAACTCGGGAGCACCGTCATTTACGACTTTGACACGAAAGACTCAAAGGACGCGACCGAAAAGACCGTGTCGCTCAAAAAAGGCGCGAACACATTCAGCGGCTCCGGCGTGTGCATTTTGAAAGTGACTCTGAGTGCCTCCACAACTCCAACCACACCACCCGCCACTGGCGACTCTGGCACTACAACCACAGGAAGCGGCAGTAGTGGTAGCGGTGACACGACTGGCACTGGAACAAGTGGCGGTACTACCACGGGCGACGGCGGTAACGGCGCTTCTGACGACCAGAAAGCCACCGCGAAGACATACGACTTCACGGACTTGCCACTCTCGGCATTCGTCGGGTTAAGCGATTGGACAGCTAATGCAAAATTAACCGATGATGTGACATCAATAACGACTTCCGCTGGCTCGGTCGCCGTGAAAAAAGGTTCGGGTTTGAAAACAAATGTAAAAAAGTCGGAGGAATCCTCAAAGAAAACGAAATTTATACAATATGATGGCGGATTGAAATCTGATTTCACTTCGGCTACAACTATCGATCCAAGTTCCGACAGATACTTGGCGGTTACTGTGGATGGAAAAGGCACCGTGACGGCAAATGTCGCGTTTGTCGGCGATACCACCCTGACCAGCAAGCTGCAGGCAGTTTTTGTTGACAAGGACGGAAAAAAACTTGGAGAAGTCGTTGAGTGTGAGAACAAAACAGCTGACGAAATCACAAAAACAATAACTGCAAGCGTCGAAGAAAAAGGCACGGTTGTCTATCTCCTCTTCTCAAGAAATGGAGAGGTTGCAAAAGGCTCTCTTCGTGTAACAACCATTGAAGTAAAACCGTAAGCGCATAAAAACGTACTTGAAATTCTTACTTTGTCGTCATGTTGAGCGCAGCGAAACATCTGTAGATTCTTCGCCTTTTGGCTCAGAATGACACGCTGTCCCGAGCCT
Source organism: uncultured Treponema sp. (assembly GCA_937877535.1). GTDB lineage: Bacteria > Spirochaetota > Spirochaetia > Treponematales > Treponemataceae > Treponema_D. Next base: position 30,669 of record CALFJF010000023.1, on the reverse strand, counting down.
GCGGGCAAAGAAAACAAAAAAAAACGGCACGCCCCCGCAAAAATGCAGCCCGCCCGAAGCAATCTTCGGGCGGGCTTTTGCGCTACGGACGGCGGGGCTATCGTATCATCGCCTCAAATTTGGGCTGCTCGGACGCGGGGATTCCGAGCGCGGTCATCGCGTCTGTCGCGCTCATTTTCATCGTATTCATCAGAGAAACAATGCTGGTTTTAAGCCCTTCAAGCAAGCCCTCTTGCCGACCTTTCTGCAAGCCTTTTTGCAAGCCCTCTTGCCGTCCTGCCTGACGCGCCTCTTCTTTTTGGACCGCAATGTCCGTGTCATAGTCGTATTCCATCGTGAACATATTTATCACCTCCGATGCCTTTCGCTCCAGATATTTCGGCAAAATCTCCCGCCGTTGCGCTTCTTGTATCGCCCAGGTGAACGGCTCCTGTGTGCCAAGCTCCTCCGTATGCTCTTTCGCGTACCGCACCAAATCGATGAGGCTCGTGTATTGCCGCAAAACCGAGCATTTCTGAAGCAGCTCGTCGCCGACTCCCGCGTTTATGTTGTAGACTTTTACGACTAGCTCAAGCGTCGGCGGCGCGGTGTCCCCGTCTTCTTTCATGAATGCCTCCGAGAGCCTTTTCTCGCTCACAGCGGGCAGTTTTTCACTTCCGTTGTACAGGACATAAAACTCGGGCAGCGGGATTCTTATCATCTTGCGCTTGAATTTCGCCCTGCCCGGAATAATCCTGTCGTAAATGCGAGTCACATAGTCCAGAAGCCGAAGCGGCATGTTCTCGTTCACCGTGGACTGATGCTCGATGAGCACGACGATTTTCCCGTTGACCCTCATCGCGACATCATTCGCGTATGTCATGTACAGCACGCCCTCGAGCATTTCCTGCCGCAGCTCCGTGTTTTCCAGCGTCAGGCTCGTGCCGCGCAGAGCGTTGTACAAATCCAGAAAATTCTGCGGCGCGGTCTCGTCCTTGCCGAACAAGTCGACGAAAACGCTGTCTTTCACCTTGCGGTTTGCATTCCTCTCTTCCACACTTTCCCCTCGCCGACATCAAGTATAGCACATAAAAACTCAAAGTGCAATTTTTCCCACCCGAACCGCACTGATTTGGCTGGGCTTTTTATCTTACAACTTGCAAAAGCAACAATGATATAGTATAGTAAAACCGCACCACGGTAGTGGTAGGCTGACCCTCCGAATTCACTAGAACGAGGAGGCCTGCTTATGACAGGATACGAAAGCGCGATGCTTCTTTGTGCGGTCGTAACAGCAATTGTTACGGTCGCATCGTTTGTTCTTGCAGTATGCACGGCACTCGACAAAAAAGACGATAAAAGCGAGTAGATAAAAAGAAAGCCTACACTGAATTCCACTTCGTCTGTAGGCTTACATAAAGTTTGCTACGGAGGTTCAGCCACACTGCCGTGGTGTTCTCCTTTTCTGTAAATATACCCTATTTTCCCTGTGCCGTCAAGTGCAATGTTTCCCCCGCCCGCGCGGGAGCAACGCGCGACAAAAGGTAGTGCGTCCTTGTTGGGCGGTCTGCCTTTTTGCGGGATAGGAATCGCGCTTGGCGATTCCTATCCCGTGTGCGACTATCTGCCTACTGATAGATTCCGTAGATGTTTATGGCTGCTTCGCCATAGATATAGACATCGCCACCGTCTGAAGAAACTGTGAACGATGTTGATGTTATTTCATTTCCGTTGTTTTCTGCCGTGGCAAGTTGGTTCGTGCCGTCGGAAATCACTATTGCACGAGTATTGTTTTTAGAACCGCTAATCCATGCGATTTTGTATGTCCCTTTTGCTACATTGGTGCAGTGAATTGCTCGTTTTGTTGTCGAGCCTGTCCCGCTGAGTTTGATGCGAAGGGTATATTCGTTTCCGTCGATTTTTTTGCTATTATCATCGACTGCGACCGTGGCCGATGAATCGGCGATAATCTCCATGTCGGTTTTGAGTGTCGTGGTCTCGCTGAATGTTTTTGCTTCCAAATCGCCGCTTCCAAGACTTATGGTAGTATAGACAGAACCTCCCTTATCGGTAGTCGCCACTAAACGAAATTTAATTCGTCTTGGAAAAATCAAAAATGCTATTGATACTTTTTTTTTCTTGGTCTAAAATTTGATTCACGTAATTTGAGAAGGACGAAGAAGTCCGTGCCTTAAGAGAAAATCTTTGGGCGCGGGCTTCTTTTTTTTTCAAAATGGAGGTACAAAATGCCATTACTTTTGGAGGGCGAAAACGGAAATCATATTCCGTCTGGCTGCGCGATTTCTGGCGTGTTCGATTCGGCGGGAAAACGCATGGACGGAAGCGGAATCATTCGCTCAATCGCTACAATGCACGACCGCTCAAACGGGCTCGGCGGCGGTTTTGCAGGATACGGAATCTATCCAGAATACAAGCAGTTTTACGCGCTTCACGTTTTCTATTCTTCGCTTGATTCAAAACACGAAACGGAACTTTTTCTTGAAACGAAATTTGACATTGTGAATCTTTCAAAAATCCCCGTGCGAAAGCACCCTCGAATCACGGACGAGCCGCTCATTTGGAGATATTTTGTGTCTCCGCTTCAAACAAAACTTGCGTCAAGTCAACTCGACGAACTTGAATACACGGGACGAGCGGTGAATCACGTAAACTCAACGATTTCTGGCGCGTTTATTTTTTCGTCTGGAAAAAACATGGGCGTTTTTAAGGCTGTCGGTTATCCAGAAGACGTGGGCGAGTTTTATCGACTCGACGAATACGCAGGCTACGCTTGGACGGCGCACGGACGGTATCCAACCAATACGCCTGGCTGGTGGGGAGGAGCGCATCCTTTTTCGTTTTTGGATTGGACGGTCGTTCACAACGGCGAGATTTCGAGTTACGACGCAAATCGCCGATTTGTGGAAATGTTCGGCTACAAATGTACGCTTCAAACCGACACGGAAGTCATCACATACATAATTGATTATCTTGTCAGAAAGCAAAAACTCTCGCTTTTTGAAACGGCAAAAGTCATCGCCGCTCCGTTTTGGGAAAATATCGAAAAAATCAAAGACGAAAAAGAAAAACGAGAAGCGGAATTTTTGAGAAGACAATTTGCGGAACTGTTAATTACAGGACCTTTTTCGATAATTCTGGGATTTTCTGGCGGACTTATGGCTTTGAACGACAGGCTCAAACTTCGCTCGATGGTTGCCGCGCAAAAAGGAACGCTCACGTATTTTGCAAGCGAAGAATGTGCAATTCGCGCACTTTCGGACGATTTGGATAGGATTTGGGCACCGCGCGGTGGCGAGCCTGTTGTGGTGAAATTGAGCGAGGAGGGAAAGAAGAATGTTGGCTGTTGATTATATCGCGCCTGAATTTGAAATCGTGCGCACGTCTTCTTGCGTGAATTGCAAACGGTGCGAAAAAGAATGTGCAAACGGCGTTCACCGCTACGACGAACGTCTAAAATCGATGGTCGCCGAAAACGCAAAATGCGTGAATTGCCAGCGGTGCGTTGCAATTTGCCCCGTTCATTGCCTTTCGATAAAAAAATCAGAAAACGCCTACAGAGAAAACGCAAACTGGAGTTCGCAGTCGATGAACGAAGTTTACAAACAATCGACTTCGGGTGGCGTTTTGCTTTCTTCGATGGGAAATCCGCTCGGCACGCAACCGATTTACTTTGACCGATTGCTCGTAAACGCAAGCCAAGTAACGAATCCGCCGATTGACCCGCTCAGAGAGCCGATGGAAACGCGCGTCATGCTCGGAAAGCGTGCGGAAAAAATCGAGCGAAACGCCGATGGTTCAATAAAAACCGCTCTTCCGCCGCACATTGAACTTTCCACGCCCGTGATGTTTGGGGCAATGAGTTATGGCGCAATAAGTTACAACGCGCACAAATCGCTCGCGCTTGCGGCAAAAGAACTCGGAACGTTTTACAACACGGGCGAAGGCGGACTTCACGAAGATTTTTACGAATACGGAAAAAACACAATCGTTCAAGTGGCTTCGGGGCGGTTTGGCGTTCACAAAGAGTATCTTATGGCGGGAAGCGCGATTGAAATCAAAATGGGGCAAGGCGCAAAGCCTGGCATTGGCGGGCATTTGCCTTCGGCAAAAATCACTGATAGCGTTTCTGCCACGCGAATGATTCCGCAAGGCACGGACGCGATTTCTCCCGCTCCGCACCACGACATTTATTCAATCGAGGATTTGCGGCAACTCATTTTTTCGCTCAAAGAAGCCACGGCGTACAAAAAGCCGATTATCGTAAAAATCGCGGCGGTGCATAACTGCGCGGCAATCGCTTCGGGAATTGCGAGGTCGGGCGCGGACATTATTGCGATTGACGGTTTTAGAGGCGGCACGGGCGCAGCTCCCACGAGAATCCGCGACAACGTTGGAATCCCCGTGGAACTTGCGCTCGCGTCGATTGACCAGCGACTTCGAGATGAAGGAATCCGCAGAAATTGCTCGATTGTGGTTTCTGGCTCAATTCGCTCGTCGGCGGATTTGATAAAAGCAATCGCGCTTGGCGCAGACGCGGCGTACATTGGAACGGCGGCTTTGCTCGCGCTTGGTTGTCACCTTTGCCGCTCATGCCAAACTGGAAAATGCAACTGGGGAATCGCCACGCAAAATCCAGAACTCGTCAAAAGGCTCGACCCTGAATGGGGCGCAAAACGGCTCGTCAATTTAGTCAATGCTTGGACGCACGAACTCAAAGAAATGATGGGCGGCATGGGAATCAATAGCGTGGAAGTTTTGCGCGGAAACAGGCTTATGCTTCGAGGAGTCGGAATGAGTGAAAAGGAACTCGAAATCCTCGGAATCAAGCACGCAGGAGAATAAGGAGAAAAAAAATGCTTGAACTGAACATTGATTTCAAAACACCGTTTGAAGAATTGAACGAAAAAATCCGCGCTTCTTCTGAAACAAACGTTGCGATTTTTGGATGCGCGGGTCAGCGATACATTGCAGCAGGTCTTTCTGGAAAAGAACTTGACATCCACGGCATTCCAGGAAATGCGCTGGGCGCATATTTGGACGGAAGCGTAATCAACGTGCGAGGAAACGTGCAAGACGCAACAGGCGACACGATGAACGGCGGAGAAATCGTGATTTTTGGCTGCGCAGGCGATGCAACGGGATACGCAATGCGCGGCGGAACGATTTTTATCCGAGGAAACACGGGGTATCGCGCGGGAATCCACATGAAAGCGTACAAATCTCAACAGCCAGCGATTATAATCGGCGGAGAAGCGGGGAGTTTTTTGGGAGAGTATCAAGCGGGCGGTATAATCGTTGTTTTTGGATTAGACCTTCCAAAAACCTTGAACGGCAAGGGCTACGCAGGTCATCCGTACAAACGCCCCGACGTAGGTGATTTTCTTGCAACGGGAATGCACGGCGGAAAAATCTACATTCGTCTTCACGACAAAAAAGGCGAAATCGAAGTGCCGCCGTACATAAAACTCACCAAAAAATCGGGACGCGAGATTTTGGAGTTGAGCGACTACATTCAAAAATTCTGCCAGCACTTTGAGGACGTAAATCCAGCGGTTCTTTTTGATTCCACCTACGCAATCCTAGAACCGAACGCAGAAAAACCGTACAAACAAACGTACTGCGTAAATTAAATAAAGGACAGATTTCTCGGTGGTTTCGACCTGCCCTCCGACGGGCAGGCGCGGTTCAACCATCGGCATTTGCCGTCGGTGGTTGAGTAGCGTAGCGTATCGAAACCACGCACCACGCAAAGTGCCCGATGATTTGTGGTTTCGACAGGCCCAACCACCGTCTGCATTCTCGGTGGTTGAGTAGCAAAGCAAAGCGACCGTATCGAAAACACCGTCCGCCGCCCGCTCTCACAGCCCATATTTTTCCTTGATTTCCGCAGAGAATCGTTCCGCTCCGCGGGGATTCAGGTGCGAAGCGTCGCCGAAACATTCCGGTTCGTAGCAGGGAATCGCAAGTTCAACGGGAATTCCTGTTTCCAGCGCAAGAGAATTGAGATAGTTTTTCAGTGACGGATAACAGTTTGTTTCTTGCAATTTCTCCCAACTTACGGTATTCATTGGAAGTTGTTCTATAAAGAATGGAATTTCATGATTTTTGCACAGGGCTATTATTTTTCGCATGTAGAAATCATTTCGCGCATCAAGAATAAAATTGATTCCCGCATCTCCATTGAAATTCCCATCGCTCTCATTCATTCCAAAATACATGTGCCCTTTGTCTTTCGCATTTTTCTCAAACTGGGAGCGGTTCCATTCTCCCCGCTTGAATTTGCTGTTGATACATGAAGCCGAGTATTTCTGCGGAAAAAGCAAGGCGTATTTGAGTGTGTCAATGACCTTCGCCTTGAATTTTGAAAACTGCCAACCACATTTTTTGTAGCCGATATATTGCGCTTCCAACTGATTTTTGAGCGGAAGAAAATGAAAGTACAAGTCTCGGCTCGTAAAGCATCCTTCCCCCACATAATGAACAATAGCAAATCCCATCACCACCATCTCAGGTTTCGGGTGAAATTGCAGATAATCGCGCAGCGAATAATACATCTCCACCGTCGTTCCGCCGCCGACCGCAAGATTGTAGGCATTCTCGCACACCTTTTCGGGAATAATTCCCGCCTTCATTCGGCTGTCGCCCAAGAAAATAATTTCCTGTTTGTCGCTCTTCATGTGGACATAATCCTTTTGCTGCATCCACCACGGAAATTCGCCGTCCATATACGAATACTGAACGAGGGAAAGCAGGACAAAGCGTCCTAGTGCAACTGCGGCGATAATCAAAAAAAGCGCGACAAAACAGTGTGTGTAGCGATTTGAATTCATTTCTTCCTCCATGCGGTGGTTGAGTAGGTCGCTAGCGACCGTATCGAAACCACCATATCATCGTTTCGGTCAACGGTTTGGTCATTTCGACAGGCTCAATGACCGCTAGCTCAAAACTTGAAATTTGACCGATTGGTAAAAAGATGTTTCGCTTTGCTCAGCATGACGCTCCATCCTAAAACTGAAAATACAAAAATTCCGACAGGTTCGCGTTGCCCGCCATTGTGTACAGCGAATAGAACAGCGCGGCGAGCGTTGCAAAAAGCCATTTCCAAGAAGCGCGGAATCGTTCCGCCACGATTTTCTGCGCGCTCGGAAAGCAGAACGAGAGAACCGAAAGCAAGAGCAAGAACGCGAACGGATAGGTCGGGACGCTCACGAACTGCACCTTGAAATAATGCAGGAACGAAAGCAGGTTCTCGATTTTCCCGCCGGCAGGAAGCGCGAATCTGTGAAAGTTCAGCATCCGCTTTATGAGCCTAAGCCCGTCTCGGAGGCTCGGCGCACGGAACACCGCCCAGCCGGCAGTAACACAGCCAAAAGTCAAGAGCGCAGAAAAAATCCGCGGGAGATGGAGCGTGTGCGCGCGGGAAAATTTCCGCCACCAGTGGTTTACGACCAAAAATCCGCCGTGCATCATTCCCCAGGCGATGTAGCGGAAGCCCGCACCGTGCCAAAATCCGCAGAGCGTCATCGCCACAAAAAGATTGAGCATTTTCCGCTTCCCGCCCTTTTTGTTCCCGCCGAGCGGAATGTAGATGTAGTTCCGAATCCAGCTTCCGAGCGTGATGTGCCACCGCCGCCAAAAGTCAATCACCGAAGTCGCCTGATACGGCGAGTCAAAGTTCGTCGGAAAGTCGAAGCCGAGCATTTTTCCAAGCCCAATCGCCATCTCCGAGTAAGCGGAAAAGTCAAAGTAAAGCTGGAAACTGTACGAAATCACGCCGACCCAGGCATCTAGCATCGAAAGCGAAGAAATGCGCCCGAAAATGTCCGCCACAACGGGCGAAAGAGAGTCCGCTATGACGACCTTCTTGAAAAGCGCGAGCGAAAACAGCGTGATTCCCGCCGAAAACCCCTCCGCGTTGAAGCGGTGCCGCTCTTTGCTTGAAAACTGCGGAATCATCATCTTGTGGTCAACAATCGGGCCTGCGATGAGCTGCGGAAAAAGCGAGATGTAGAGCGCGAGGTTCACAAGGCTCTTTTCGGCGTTCGTTCTTCCCAGATACACATCGGCGATGTACGAAATCGCCTGAAAAGTGTAGAACGAAATGCCGAGCGGAAGCACGAGGTGAAGGAAATTCCAGTCGGTGCGGAACGCGCGGTTCATCGTCTGAATGAAAAAGTCAGCGTATTTGAAGAATCCGAGAAAGCCGAGGTTCACTGCAATACCAACGATGAGAAAGATTTTTTTGAACCGAAACCGCCCGAGCGCAAGCCCGATGAGAAAATTCGCCAAAATCGAAGCGAGCAAAAGCGGCAAAAAGCGCACATCCCACCATGCGTAAAAGAAAAACGAGGCGACAAGAAGCCACACATTCGCCTCGTGAACCGACTTCTTTCCCCACAGAAAATAGCCGAAAAGCGTAATCGGCAGAAAAAGGAAGATAAATTCAAATGAACTGAAAAGCATAGGGGTCACTCCAAAAACTACATAGTTTTCGGAGTGACCCGCCATCAAGCCTTCGCTTGATGCGCAGACAGAAGAATAATTCTAAAAACTGAAGTTTTTAAAATTAAAACTCCGAAAATTCGTAGTTCCTTATTTTATACTCTGAAAACTCGAATTATTCAAGCGAAAACTACGAGAACAAGTAATTTCTGTCGGATTATAATGAAGCATGACTTTTTGGGAAAATGTTGAAGCGTTGCGAAAGGAGCAGAACACCTCGTACCGATGGCTTGCCCACAAAATGGGAATGTCTGAGACGACGGTCTCCAGTATGCGCAAGGCGGGAACTGAACCCAGAGCCACAGAAGCCGCAAAAATCGCTGCCGCGCTCGGGACGACCGTGGAGTCGCTCGTGCAGAATCCCGACGAGAGCGCCGAGGCGCAGAAAAACTACTTCCTCAAGTACACCTTGCTCAAAGGCGAGCTGAAGCACCTTTTGGACTCGCTGTGAGAACTGGTCGGGCGCTGTCCGGCTTTTGCACGAATCTGCGAAGTGTCGTATAATTGACGGCATGGCAAATGCGCGGACACTGTATCATGGAAGCAGGCAAATCGTGAAATCACCTGAAATCCGAACCGCACGGTTCAACAAAGATTTGGTGGTGTTACGGAAAGTATGCTTTTAAAAATAATTGTCATGCTGAACTCGTTTCAGCATCTTTTCTAAAGCACATTTTTGCTTCAAAGAATGAGATTCCGAAACAAGTTCGGAATGACCGAGTTGTAATATCAGCATACATTTTGAAACATCTCCGGATTCCGAACAGGTCTAATCATTGAGCTGCTGCAAAGCATGGGCTGTCCGAAAATGCGCGAGCAGTCGGCGGTTAGTTCGGAGGCTCGTAGGAGTTGACCAACTCCATGGCGGCCTCGTCCATCTTTTTAGACTCGCCGCGCGTCGTTTCATGCACAAGGATGTATGCGTTGTCCCTTGCAATGATGTAATACTGCTTTGTAGTCGCCGCGTCCTGATTCTTTTGGAGCGACTCGTCCGAAGGGCGGATGACGAACGTGTACAGCACGTACCCTTTCTTTGTGTGGCTGCCGTCGGCCGTCAGCACTTCGTCTTCGGTGCATTGCGCCAAAAGCTGCCTTAAAATGGCCTGCCTGAACAGGGCGTGGTCCTGCACCGTGTAGCGGTTCTTTCCACCCTCGATGGAAATGTTGTTCACGAAGCCGTCCTTTTTGCTGTCCTCCGACGCGACGTAGAAGGCCTTTGCGCGTTGCGACCATTTGCGCGCCTCCACAAATCCTCTCGGAATGGTGTACTTCCCTATGCCGCGCCTCGCCACGTTCTCGGCGAAAAGGAGCGGGAGCGCGCACAAAAGCAAGGCGGCAACCGCGACCGCCCTGCGCATCGGCGGCTTTGCCCCCACCGCCCGGTTTTCTTTTTGTGCGTCAGTCATAAATGCTCCTTCTTTGAGAAATGCAACGACCGCCAGCAAAACTGACGGTCGTTAGATTGAGCGGTAGTTTCGATACGCTTCGCTACTCAACCACCACATTTTACCTTACTTTCCGAAATACGCCAACGCATTGCCAAAACTGATGTCCTTGACAATCTGAATCAGCTTTTCTTCGTCGTCGGGATATTCGCCGTTCTCGACCCAGCCACCGATTACATTGCAGAGGATTCTGCGGAAATATTCGTGGCGCGAGTACGAGAGGAACGAGCGCGAGTCCGTGAGCATTCCGACGAACGCGGGAATCATGCCCAGGTTTCCGAGGACTTTAATCTGCTGCTCCATGCCGTCGCGATGGTCGCAGAACCACCAGCCGCTTCCGAGCTGGATTTTTCCCTTGATGCCGCCGCCCTGGAAGCAGCCCATAATCGTTCCGATTGAGTAGTAGTCCTTCGGGTTCAATGTGTAGAGAATCGTTTTTGGCATTCCGCCCTTTTCTTCGATGAGGTTCATCAGTCCCGCGAGATTTTCCGCCATCGGCTTGTCGTGGCTTCCGTCGAATCCCGTGTCAGGTCCGAGTTTTTTGAACATCGCCTTGTTGTTGTCGCGGATTGCGTTCATGTGCCACTGCTGCACGATTCCTTTCTGCTCGTAGGCGCGGCCGAGCGCGACGAGGATTTTCGTCTTGTACGCCTCTGCCTCGGCTTCAGAAATCGCCTCTCCGTTCAGCGCGCGCGCGACGACTGCATCGATGTTTGCGTCGGTGTCGAGCTTGCACGGCGGATATTCAAGCGCGTGGTCGCTCGCCCGGCAGCCGTTCTCGATGAAGAAGTCCAAGCGGTTGATGAGGGCTTTGATTACATCGTCAGAAGTCTTGATTTGGATTCCGCTAACTTCCGATAGTTTGGCGATGTAGTCCTTGTATGTGGGAAGGTTGATGTTGATTGCCTTGTCGGGGCGGTAAGACGGGCGCACTTTCGTGTTGATTTTTCCGATTGGTGCAGTTCCCGCGGCGATTGCCTTGTGGTATTCGAGCGAGTCAATCGGGTCGTCGGTCGTTCCCACGGCGTAGACATGGAATTTCTCGAAGATTCCCTTGACTGAAAGTTCGTCGGTCTGCAAAAGCTTGTTCGCCTCTTCCCAGATTCTCGGCGCGCTCTTGACCGTAAGTGGCTCGTCGATTCCGAAATATCGCTGAAGCTCCAAATGAGTCCAGTGGTAGAGCGGGTTTCCGATAAGATGCTCAATCGTCTCCGCCCATTTGAGGAATTTTTCGTAGTCGGGTTTGTCGCCCGTGATGTAGTCCTCGGTTACGCCGTAAGTGCGCATTTGCCGCCATTTGTAGTGGTCGCCGCCGAGCCAGATTTCCGTGAGATTCTTGAATTTTTTATTCTCGGCAATCTGCGCGGGGATAAGATGACAGTGATAGTCCCAAAGAGGCTCGTTTTTGCACGCCTCAAACAACTTCTGAGCAGTTTTCGTCTCAAGAAGGAAGTCTTTGTCCATGAATTTTTTCATTTTTTGCTCCAAAAGGAAGGGTGGCACACTTTGTCATGCTGAACTTGTTTCAGCATCTTGATTCCGAAACAAGTTCGGAATGACACAAATGCAACATCCCGAAAATTTGCTTTCCATTTTATCACGGAACGCACAAGTAAAAAAGACTTTTTCGATTCCCGTCAATGCGTTGCGTTTAATGGACAAAGCATTTGTTTTTTGCTACGATTTTGAACACGCAAACGAGTCTTTTTACTTTTATTAAATCGATTTTGAGTTTGGCGTTTCAAAATTGATTTATTGGATTTTGTGAGGAAAATTCTATGCAGGAAAATGCGCGAGGAACTGTGATGAAAACGTCGTTTGCGACAATAGCGGCAACGATTTTGTGCGTTTCGATTGCCACTATTACGTTTGCACATTTGTTTTTTGTCCGAAATTCCATAAAAAGACAAGATTCCGCCGACACTTACCTTGCCGCTCATATCCGAAATACGCTTGTTTCAAAACTCGCCGAACCGCTTGTTGTTTCAAGGTCTTTAGCGCGCGACGAATTTCTTATCGATTTTTTGAAAAACGAAAGCGAACTCAAAAATGACGAAGAAACGATGAAATCGTATCTTTCTCGAATCAAAAACGAATTCGATTACGCGCAAATGACGCTCGTTTCTGGCGCAACGCGGCGATATTACCGAGACGACGGGGTTCACAAAATCGTAAATCCAGAAAATGACGCGCATGACACTTGGTTTGCCAATTTTTCAAACGGCAGCGTTCGTCAGTTTTCAGAAGTGTATGTCGCAAAGGATTCCGAATCTTCCACGATGTATTTTAATGTTCGCGTTGAAGACAGCGGCGGGGCGTTTCTTGGAGTCATTGCGCCCTCGCTTTCTGTGTCAAACATCATTTCGTTTATCCGCGGACTTGAAAAGCAATATGGCGTAAAAATCAACTTGGTAAACGAAAACGGAGTCGTAAAACTCGGTTCAAACTTTGAAGATTTTGGAATTGCGTCCCTTTCGTATTTGATTCCGACGGTTGGACGAAATGGCGAATTCCACAGAACACAATACGGACGTGGCGGATTTGCGGTAACAAATTACGTTGAAGAATTTGGCTGGTGGTTTGTCATTCGGCGCGAAAAAGCCTGGGACGGATTTTCGCGGACTTCGTTTTACGTTTTTGCAATGTTCGTGATGATTTTTGGACTTGTCGCGCTTTTTATGGCGCATCGAAACGGAACTGCGCGAAAACACACTTTTTCAGGCAACGAAGGCGAAGTCGATTCTCTGACGGGGCTTCCCAATCGCAATTTTTTCAAAGATATGTTTGGCGAGCGGGGCGTTTTTAACACAACTCGCTATCGTTGTCTTGCCGTTTTTGACATCGACTATTTTAAGGAAGCAAACGACAATCTAAACGGCGACGAAGCGCTCATTTCCGTGGTGAAAAATATGCTCAGGCTTTTGAACGACCGCGGAATGGCGTTACGCTGGGGCGGCGACGAATTTTTGGTTTTGTTTGAACTTCCGATGGATAGCGCGTATGCGGTTTGTCGTCAATTCGTAAAAAATGTTGAAGCGGAACGACTCGTTACGGTTTCCGTTGGTCTTACGGAAGTGCGAATCTCTGACACAATCAAAAAAAATTATTATCGAGCCGCTCAACTCTGCTATCTTGTAAAAGAGATGGGCGGAAACGGCGTAAAAAAAGGTTAGTGGTGTAAAAAATGAAATCGATTCGTTCTCGATTTATGCGCTCGTACCTTGGTGCGATTGCGTTTGTGTTTTTTCTTACTTTGGCGGTAGCAGTTTACTACGTTCATCATTCAATCGAATATCATGCGGGGCAGGCTCTTTCGTTCCTTTCGATTCAAAAAACGTCAGAATTGAGCGAGTGTTTTGGCGCGGTAGAACGAGCGGTGCACGTTTTTGAAAATTTTGTATTATCGAACGTTGACACAGAAAAACTCAAAACTGACAAATCGTACGCAGAACAATTTATGGAATCCTTTGCGACACTTGCAAAACAACCCGCGCCAGTTAGAAAATACTCAAAAACGATTTATTTTTGCCCAGACCCAGAATCGTTCCCGTTTGCAAAAAGCGTTTATTTTTTAAATCCGTCGGCGTATCCTGCGGGAACGTTTTCCAACGGGAGCGGTTCGCTCACTCGGATTCCATACAACCTTTCTCAATTTGAGCAAAACGACGTTGGACACACGGCGTTTTTTTTCAAAGCAAAGGAAGCGCAAAGCGCACGCTGGTTAGGTCCGCTTCCAAATCTAAATGTTGAACATTCCACCGAAACGCTTTCTTTTGCGATTCCGTTGTACAAAGGCGACGTTTTCATTGGCGTTGTTGGCATGGACGTGAGCATGGCGTTGCTCAGAAATCTCATCGATAATTTGAATTACGAATCGGGTTTTGGATTTTTGGTCAGCAAAGAAGGAAATCTGTTGTATCATCGCGATTTTCCGCACGGACTTTCTATTGGCGACTTTAAGAATTTCAAGGAACTGTTGGATTTGGGCGCGTTTTTTTCTGACGAATTTATTGAAACGAGCAAAAATTACGCTTATACCTGGAAAAACGAAAAACATCGGCTCGTTATTAGTCGAATGGAAAACGAAATGCTCCTTGCGATTTCCGTTCCAGAAACAGAATTGCTCAAACTCCAATCGGATATGCTTTGGAAAATGTCGTTTTTGCTCATTTTGGTGCTTTTGACTTCCCTTTTTCTTGCAAACGCAATCGCGAACAAAATTATTCGACCAATTCAAGATTTGACTGAAAACGCTTCGCGGATTTCGCGCGGAGAATTGAACACCGTAATCGAATTTCACTCGGACGACGAAATTGAAGCCCTTGCTCATTCCATTCGTAAAATTTCGCGCGAACTCAAAGAATATATCGCGTACATAAACTCGCTCGCGTATTCTGACGCAATGACGGGCTGCCGAAACAAAGCGGCGTATTTGGACAAAATCAAAGAACTCGAACGGCGAATTTCTGAAGATATGGCGGATTTTACCATTTTTGTGTTTGACGTGAACGGACTCAAGCACATGAACGATTCGTTTGGACACGAGGCGGGCGATATGCTCATCAAAGACGCGGCGGATGTTTTGAAGTCGGTCTTTGGAGAAGATTGCGTGTACCGCACTGGCGGAGACGAGTTTGTTGTTTTGGCAGAAAGCATCGGAGATTCTGAAATTGTGGTAAAAAACGCGCAATTCGATTCAAAACTCAAATCATTCAACTCGGACAACGACAAATACGAAGGCGAACTTGCGATTTCGCGAGGAATGGCAACGTTTGACCCACAAATCGACCGCGGCACAAAAACGGTTTTTGCTCGTGCCGACGAAGCGATGTACGAAAGCAAAAAAGCGTATTACAAAACGCACGAAAGTTTGCGCCGCGCATTTTAGCAAACTAAAAGCGATTTTTGTGTTGTCGAAACAAACCTCTTGACCAAAAACGCGAAATCGCTTATCTTTACAGAGCATTTCCTTTGGAGCGGTGGCAGAGTGGCTGAATGCACCGGTCTTGAAAACCGACGTACGGGCAACCGTACCGGGGGTTCAAATCCCTCCCGCTCCGTTTAACAGCATTTTTTACGCTGTTGGAGGCGTCGTATAGCGGTATTACAACGGATTGCTAATCCGTCGGTTCCTTACGGGCCGGGCAGGTTCGACTCCTGTCGCCTCCGTCCTTTTGAGATTGTAGCTCAGTTGGATTAGAGCGCCACCCTGCGGAGGTGGAGGTCGCACGTTCGAATCGTGTCAGTCTCATTTGAGTCTGTCGAATGACAGACTTTTTTCTTTTGGAAAGATGTCCGAGTGGTTTAAGGTACACGCTTGGAAGGCGTGCGTACTCAAAAGGTACCGGGGGTTCGAATCCCCCTCTTTCCGCTAAATCTTTAGCACGGACATTGAGCGTGTCGAAATGCCTGTTTTCGGTTATGGTGGTTTCGACACGCTCAACCACCTCGACACGCTCAACCACCGATAGATTCCGCTAAATCTTTACATTCTTTTGAAAATCAAACTTGTGTTTACGCCTCCAAACGCAAAATTATTGTTCATCACGTATTCGGTGTCGATTTCTGCTCCGTTTCCCGTGATGTATCCAAGCGGAGCGCATTTTTCGTCCACGCTTGTAAGATTGAGATTGGGATGAAACCATTTTGCGTTCATCATATTGACCGTGAGGAACGATTCGAGTGCGCCGCACGCGCCGAGCGTATGTCCAATGTAACTTTTCACGCTAGAAATCGGAACGTCGCGGTTGAAAACTGCAAATGTGGCTTGGCTTTCGCAAATGTCGCCGTGCGTTGTTCCCGTTCCGTGCGCGTTCACGTAGCCAATTTCGCTTTGCGGAATGCCTGCGTCCAAAAGCGATAGTTCAATCGCGCGGGAAATCGTTTCTTGATTTGGACTTGTAATGTGCGTTCCGTCGGTCGTTGTTCCAAATCCAACGATTTCGGCGTAGATTTTCGCGCCTCGCGCCTTTGCGTGTTCAAATTCCTCCAAAATGAGCGTACTCGCGCCTTCGCCCACCACAAGTCCATCTCGATTTTTGTCAAACGGAGACGGCGTAAGATTCGGCGTGTCGTTTTTTGTGGACGTTGAAAAAAGCGTGTCAAACGCCGCAGTGTCAATCGGGCAAAATTCCTCCGCGCCTCCTGCAATCATCACGTCTTGCATTCCGAATTTTATTGCTTCATAAGAATAACCGATTGCTTGACTTCCCGAAGTACACGCGGTGTTCGTTGTGTAAATGCGCCCTTTTAGACCGTAGTAGACTTCAAGATTTGCAGCAGCCGTTTGTGGCATTGCCCGAATATACGTTGTCGCTCCGATTTTGCTTGTTTCAAACGTAACGAGCATCGTGTAAAAATCCATAAGCGGGTCAACGCTTCCCATTGAAGAGCCGTAGGCGATTCCCGTTCGTCCGTCCGAAAGCGATTCTTTGGGAAAACCCGCGTCAATGAGCGCATTATCCGTTGCCACAAGAGCCATTTGCGCAATTCGTCCCATTCCTCGAATTTTCCGCCGTTCATATTTTCCCGCGTCAAACGAAAAATCCACCGGGCAACAAAGGCGCGTATTCATCAGCGGCCATTTTTTTTCCCAATCTGGCATAAAGCGCGTAAAATTTTTGCACGCGCGAAGACTTTTTTCCGCCTGCGCCCAATCGTTTCCGAGCGCGCTCACAATTCCTCCGCCAGTTATTACCACGCGCCGCTTTCCACATTCTTTCGACATTTTTTCCCTCTTTGTAGATTTTTTTGAATAAATCAGATTTTGAAACTTCATTTTCCAAATCTAGTATAGTATTTTTTTCTTAGTCGCTCTTGATGCAAAAATATATTTTAGCAAAATTGCGCAAAAGATTCCGTACGTTTGTAACGAAACCGTCGTTTTGAAAAAAGGCGTGTAATAAAAGCCTGCCCGAAAAAAATCGACAGGCTCTTTTTTCGTGATTTTTTGATTTTTAATTTTTATCCGAGGAGTTCCGTTACGAGCGACTTGATGTTCTCGTCCTTCGCGTCGCGGAAGAAGTATTCCTTAAAATGCTCGCCTGCGAGTGCGCCGCGCACAAGGTCGCGGTCAAGGCTTTTGAGAATGTCGGGAAGCGGGCGGAATGCCTGTGCGCGCACGCCGTCAAGGATTTTTTTGTTGCGCTGCTCAGGCTCGGCGCGCTCGCGCGGATAGCCACCACCAAACGGCTCGGAAAAGAGTTTTTCAAAAATGTACTGCAAGTTCAAGTCGCCGCCCCAGCCGAAGCCGAGCGCGAACGGGAGCGAAATCGCGTTGCCGTCGTTGATTTGCGCGAACGTGTAGGCATCGAGCGGCGTTGCCACGTGCCCGCAAATCACGCCGGGGAAACTGTTGAGCGCGAGCATCGCGCCCTCTCCTGTGCCGCAGCCCGTTACCACAAAATCCGCCGCCTTTGAGTTCAGCAGCACCGCCGCCAAAATCCCGTTCTGCACGTAGGTGAGTTGCGCTTTGTCGTCCGCCGCGTACATTCCGTAGTTCACCACCTCAAATCCGTGCGCGTCCGCCACTTTTTTGAGTGCGCCAAAAATGACGGCGTTCTTTGCCGCCTGAGAGTTTTCGTTGATGAGTGCAATTTTCATTTTTTTCTCCTTAAAGATTTTTGCGGAAAAGCGTTTTCCGAATAGATTTATTATAGCAAAAAAATCAAGATATGTTACGAAAAGTGCGATGAACGAGTCATTTTGAGTGCGCTCAACTGAGAGTTTTTCTTTTTCCGAGTTTTCCGAGTTTGTCAAAAACGGTAAAATTATTTTTATGACTGGATTTTTTGATTGGTATGATGTGGCGGTTGTGGGCGGTGGACACGCGGGAATCGAAGCGGCTCTTTCTTGTGCGCGAATGGGGCAAAAAACGCTTTTAATCACGCAATCCATCGATTCAATCGCGCGAATGAGTTGCAATCCGTCAATCGGCGGAATCGCAAAAGGAAATATCGTTCGAGAAATCGACGCTCTCGGCGGAGAAATGGCAAAACTCATCGATAAATCGATGATTCAATTTAGAATGTTAAACAAAAGTCGCGGACCTGCCGTGCAGTCGCCACGAAGCCAAGCGGACAAAATGCTCTACGCTCAGATTGCGCGAAAAACGGTGGAGCAAACGGAAAACCTTTTTACGCTTATGGACACCGCCGCCGCCATTTTGACAACGGAAAGCGGCGAAAATCTGCCTTCGTCGGATTTTTCCTCCAAAGGCGAAAAACGGCGACGTGTCATTGGACTTTTTACAGAACGCGGGCGCGTGATTCCCGTGCGTTCGATTGTGCTTACAACGGGAACGTTTTTAGGTGGGCGGATTTTTATCGGCGAGTACGATGCTCCGTGTGGAAGATTGGGGGAAAGCGGGGCGTTTTCTCTTTCGGAGTCGCTTCGTCGCCTCGGATTTTCTTTGGGCAGACTCAAAACGGGAACGCCGCCTCGCATTTTGCGCTCGTCCGTGGATTTTTCGCGTTTTGAAGAGCAAGCAGGCGACGAGGCAATCGTGCCGTTTTCTTTTTCAACGCAAAAAATCGAGCGACCGACGATTTCGTGTTTTATTGCCTACACAAACGAGCAAACTCACGAAATCATCAGAAAAAATATTTCTCGCTCGCCGCTTTTTTCTGGAAAAATAAGCGGAACAGGACCGCGCTATTGCCCGTCAATCGAAGACAAAGTAACGCGGTTTTCTGACCGAACTCGCCACCAACTTTTTGTGGAGCCAGAAAGTCTTTCCACAGACGAGATTTATTTGAACGGGCTTTCGAGTTCGCTTCCAGAGGAAGTGCAAGATGCGTTTTTGAGAACGATTGAAGGATTTGAAAATTGCCACGTTTCTCGCCCAGGCTACGCGGTGGAATACGATTACGTTGAGCCGACGCAACTGTTTCCGTCTTTGGAAACAAAGCGCGTTGCGGGGCTTTTTAACGCGGGTCAAATCAACGGAACAAGCGGTTACGAAGAGGCTGCTGGGCAAGGGCTTGTGGCGGGAATCAATGCGGGACTTTACGCGCGCGCCCATCGCGCCCTTTTTGGAGAACTCGTTGAGGCGAACGAACAACTCGGTCAATTTTGTGCAAGCATGGACGGTTTTTCGTTTCCGCCGAGATTTTCTGACTCGGAGCGAGCCGAATTTTGTGAGAAAATCGAAAAAATCGAGCAAAATCTAAAAAATCTTCTCAAAAAATCAAGCGATTTTGAAAAAATCCCCGTTTTTTCGCCGCTCGTTTTGGGGCGTGACGAAGCGTATATCGGCGTTCTCATCGACGATTTGGTAACGCTTGGAACAAAAGAGCCGTACAGAATGTTCACCGCGCGTGCCGAATATCGCCTAAAACTTCGCCACGACACCGCCGACAGAAGACTTGCAGAAAAAGCGTTTCACGTGGGCTTAAAATCCAACAAGGAAATCGAGTTTGTGCGTGAAAAATACGCTCTTGTTTTGGAAGCCGAAAAAATCATTTCAAAAAATCCGTCTGCAAAAAACGAGGGTTTTCCGCCACTTGTTTGGGAACTTGCCTCGGAAGATGTAAAGTATAAATATTACATTGAAAAGCAAGATGCCCGCGTGGAAAAAATGCACAAAATGGAAAAATACCGCATTCCGCGCGACTTCGATTACGCCAAAATCCCCGCGCTTTCTGCGGAAAGTCGCCAAAAACTCGAAAAGGTGCGCCCGCTCACGCTCGGTCAAGCCGCGCGAATTTCTGGAATCCGTAATTCTGACATAATGCTTTTGATGGTTTATTTGCAATAAAACGAAAAAAGCGTGTCAAAACAAAAGCCATTTTTGACACGCTCAACTTGAAGATTTTGATTTCGTTTCCGTTGGCTATTTTTTAAGTCCACAACTCCTCGACTTTTTCCTTAAAATTCGACTTTTCTTCTTCGGACAGAAAAGAGGATTCAAACGAACACAAAATGATTTTTTTGAGTTCTGCCTTTTTGAATTTTATTTTTGAATACGCATTCCAATATTCGTCCAGCAGTTCCACGCCAAAAAAAAGCGGGTCGTCCGTGTTAAGCGTGATTGGAATTCCGTGGTCAAAAAACGCGCGAACGGGGTGCTCAGAAATGCGTTTGACGTATTTTTTTGTAAAAACGTTGCTCGTGGGGCAAATTTCAAGCGGGATTTTTTGAGCGGCAAGCGTTTCCATAAGTTTTTCGTCTTGAATCGACGTGATTCCGTGTCCGATTCGCGCGGCTTTTAGAACGTTTATCGCGTCCCAAACGGAA
Source organism: uncultured Treponema sp. (assembly GCA_937877535.1). GTDB lineage: Bacteria > Spirochaetota > Spirochaetia > Treponematales > Treponemataceae > Treponema_D. The sequence goes on along the minus strand of CALFJF010000023.1, from coordinate 10,486 downwards.
TAAGCGTCTTCGTCCTCGCCCGCGTGAGCAACGGCAAAAAGTCCATTTTTCCGCGCTTTTTCAAAAACGTTTCCAAAATCGCGGCACGGACCTTTGCTTTCTGCGCCGCCAAGTCCAATTCCAATAATTTCAGGAATGCGATTTGCCAAAAGCAGTTGCAGATTTTTTTCGGCATTTTCTTCTCCAAACGTCCGCGACACGTCAATCAAAATCCGCACATCAACGCCCGTTTCTACTTTGATTTTTTTTACGTTCTTTTGGTAATTTTGAACCATCTTCGAAAAATCGAATCCTTTTTTGATAAACGCGCTCGGAGCGGCAAAAATTTCGGTGTATGAAATGCCATTTCTAACGATGTACTGTTTGAGGTCTTCAAAAACAAGGTCAAAATCGTCTTCCGAATCGTACAAATCTTGAACTTGCAAGTACGCTTTTATAAATCCGTCGAGATTTGAGTACGTGAAAAGTTTTTCGATTTCTTCGCTCACTTTTTCGTCTGAAAGAGCGGGATTTCGCCTTTTATACAATTTCTGAATTGTGTTCGTTGCGATGACTGCTTCTAAATGCAAATGCAACTCTGCTTTGGGGATTTTTTTGAAAAACGTGTAGAACTCTGCTTTTGTCATCAAAATGAACCTCAGAAAATGATATAAAATCCAAATCAATTATCGGAAAAAAACGCCTGCCGTTTTAGAACGGAAAAAAGGCAGGCGTTTTTGATATGTCAAAATGTATGCTAAAAATGGTAATTGAGTTTATCGAAACCGCCACAAAGTCAGCATACTTTATGTAATATCTCCGTTTTTCTAAAGCGAGGATTCCAATTCCTCGACGATTTTTTTGAATGTGTTGAGCGCGCTTTGAACGGGAGTCGTTGAAGCCATGTCAACGCCCGCAATGCGCAGACTTTCTATCGGATAGCGGCTTCCGCCAGAACGAAGGAACTTAAAATAATCTTCGCGCTCTTTTTCGCCTCCAGAAGAAACTCTTGAAGCGAGTGCGAGCGACGCGCTAATTCCTGTGGCGTATTTATAAACGTAGAACGCGCCGTAAAAATGCGGAATCCGCAAACCTTCCAAATCGCTTTCTTTTTCAAAAATCATTTCAGGACCAAAATATGTTTCAAGAAGCGAACGATAGATTTTTCGCAAAACGTCGGCGGAAAGAGGCGTGCCGTTTTCAACGCTTTCGTGCGCAAGAAGCTCGAACTCGGCAAACATCGTTTGCCTGTGAAGCGTTGACACAATGTCGGCTGCCCTCATCGAAAGCAAATATTTTTTGACGGACTCGTCTTTTGCTTCTTTCAAAAGATACTCAAAAACGAGTTCTTCGTTGAATGTGGAAGCGACTTCCGCCTCAAAAATCGTATATGAATAGTGCATAAACGGATTTGACTGCGCCGAATAAAACGAGTGCATGGAATGTCCGCCTTCGTGCGCCATTGTAAAAACGTCGCGAATGTCGTCTTCTTTGTAATTCAAAAGAATGTACGGATAGCCTGTGTACGCGCCAGACGAAAACGCTCCGCTCCGCTTGCCTTTGTTTTCATAGCGGTCAACCCACCCGTTCAAAAGTCCGTTAGAAATCGTATCAGTGTATTCTTTTCCCAGAACCGAAAGAGCCGCGCGACAAATTTCAACGGCATCTTCGTATTTTGTGGTCATTTTTACGCCTTTCACGAGCGGAACGCTCACGTCCCAGTGTCTTAATTCTGAAAGTCCGAGGACTTTTTTTCTAAGCGAATAATATCGGTGTAGGTCTGGAAGATTTTTGTGAACCGTGGCAATCAAATTGCGGTAAACGCTTTCGTCAACTTTGTCTGAAAAAAGTCCCATTTCAAGCGACGACGAATAACCGCGCACGCGAGAAACAAAAACGTCGTGATTCACGCTTCCCGCGTAAAGAGAAGCGAGCGTGTTTGCGTGTGCGTTAAAGCCCGCGTAGAATTTTTTGTAGGCTTCTTCGCGCACGGCTCTGTTTGGATTTTGCAAAAAAACGCCGTAAGTCGATTGCGTGAGCGGTTGCTTTTCGCCGTCAACGGTTACGCTTTCAAATTGCAAATCAACGTTTGTAAGCATTCCAAACGCATTTTCTGCCGTGCGCGCACTTTCCATTTCAAGCGAAAGAAGTCGCTCTTCTTTTTCTGAAAGCGTGTGCGCTTTGTGATGAAGGATTTTTTTTATAAAAATGCGATAATCGTCAAAATCGCTTCCAGAAATCCATTCGTTTATTTTTTCGTCTTGAATATTCAAAAGTTCCGGCTCAAAAAACGAAATCTCCGCTTGCATTTTTGAATACGCCATCGTGATTCTGCCTTCGCGGTCAAGCGAATCGGGATTTCCTTCGTCTTCGGAAAGTTTTAGAGAAGCGTAATTCCACGCTTTGTCGATAATGCGCGACAACGTTTCAAGCGATTTTAACGCGCAAAGAAGCGTCCCCGCGTTTTCTGAAAGTTTGCCTTTGTACGACGCGATTTCTTTTGTCAATTCTGGGATTTTTGAAATGTCTTTTTCCCATTCTTCGTTGGATTTATAAATCGTGGTCAAATCCCATTTGTCGCTTTCTAGAACGTCTTTTCTTTCTTTGATTTCTTTTTCCATTTTTATTTTCCTTTTGATTTTTGTAACAGAATCGATTTTTGTTTTTATCTAACATTCAAGCCAATTTCTAAATAAAGCCGGCCAAACGCAACATTCTTTTTCTTGGCACGAGCCGTCGCTTTTTGCGGTTTCTTTTGTGGCAAGGGCAAGCCCGTGACTTCCGCGCTCAAACGCATGAAACTCAAACGGGATTTTTGCTTCTCGGAGGGCGGACGCAAAGAACAGCGAATTTTCCAAAGGAACAGTTTCGTCGGAAACCGTGTGCCAAAGAAAAGTCGGCGGAAACGAATCATCAACGTGAAGTTCAAGACTCACAACGTCGCGAAGGTCAAGATTGTTTTTTCCAAGCACATTCGCGATTGACTCTTCGTGGCAAAATCGTCTGTCCGCCGTGATTACGGGATAGCACAGCAAAAGCCGATTTGGGCGGGTTTCTTCTGGTTTGTACGGAAGCAAATCTTGCAAAATCCCCGACCGCCAAAAGCACCCAAGCGAAGCTGCAAGATGTCCGCCCGCGCTAAATCCCGCCACAATTATTGAAGACGAATCGACGTTCCACTTTTTTGCGTTTCTTCTCACCAGCGAAACCGCTTCGGCAAGGTCGCACAGGGCGGCAGGAAATTCCATTGGCGCAAGAGAATACGAAAGAACCGCCGCATGAAAATCCATCGCGTTCATTTGGAGCGCGACAGGCTCGGCTTCCCGCGTAGAAAGATGATTGTAACCGCCGCCAGGACAAATGAGAACAAGCGGGCGTTCTTTTTGCGAATCGAGGAGGTACGTTTTCAAAAATGGTTTTTGATTTGAGTTGAACAGTTTTCCCGCGTAGTTGAGCGGAAGGTCAATTTTTTCCTTCATGGATTTCATTTTAACATATTTTTAATCATTGTTTCCATGTCAAAAAAGCGACCTGTCCTAAAATTGAGTTTCTTTGCGGTATTTGGCAATAAAAAACCCCCGCGCGTAAAGGAGGAGAAACTGCGCGGAGGCTACTGGGTGGAAATAATCCGACCGCATTTCTTGCTGCTGAAAAAGAGAATACATTATCTTGAAATTTTTTTCAACCCTCTTTTGATAGAAAATCTTTGAAAATTTTGCATTTTTTCTGAAAATTGTACAAAATCCTCGCAATGTTTTGCACATTTTGAAAAAGCGTGATGATTTATAAAAATTTTAGAGATGTTACAAAATATATGCTGACCTGTAAGCAATATGCGGTGGCCTGAGCTTGTCGAAACCACCATCTTCTTACGCTACGGTGGTTTCGATACGACCTTCGGTCTACCGGACCACCGCTCCCAGCATACTTTCTGTAACACCACCAAAATTTTGTTACATCGGGATTAGACGCACGATGCCGACCAAAAATTGTACGCACCATCTTCCAATCAATTCAAAAACGACGATTGTAACTGCGGAAATAATGAGCGCGCCTTTGAAGGAAATCGGTTTTCCTCGATAAAACGGCGCGGCAATTCTGAACAAAATCGGAGAAATCGAGCGGTCAATTTGGTCCCAAATCGTTCCGTATGTCGATTTTGAAAAGAGCAAAACAATAAGTCGAATTATCAAAAAAATCAAAAACATCCACAAAACCGACGACGCAATTTGCCATGCAAGTCCCAAAAGAACTTCGATTAAAAGATGAAGCGAAAAAGAAGAACCAGCGGAAAGCGCGTTCAGCAGATACGAAAATGCCCACAAAACGCCAAGCGCAACAATCGGCGAAAGGTCAAACGCTCCAAAGCGCAAAAAATCGAGTTTTTTGAACAAATCGAGATACGGGTCGCAGATTCGAGAAAGAAATCTTCCAACCGCACTTCGCTCCGCTTCGGGAATCCAGGTAAGAAAAATGCGAACAAGGCACAAAAGCGTGTACAGCGAAATCGCGCCAGAAACAAACGGAAAAATGCTAACAATAACAGGACTTAAAGTCATACGTTCTCCTTTTTGAAAGGGCGATTGCGCCTTTCTTTTTATTCAATTTTACGCAGTCCACACTTCGCGGACAATCGGCTCGCTTTTGAGTTTTGCCAAAAACTCTTTTGTTGCGGGCGCAGTCATTTGCGACGACGCGCGAATTGTGTAAGACGATTTGCCTTCGTCTACGTGAAAGAAAACGGCAAGAGGACCTCGATTTCCGTACAAAAAATCTTTCAACGAAAAAAAGTCGTGGTCGTCCGAGGATTTTGGAGCGTTTATCAAAACGTGCAATTCTTTTGTCGCCTTTTCTTCGACTTTTTCTGGCGGAATCACCTCGTCCACAATGAGCGATTTTGATTCGCGCTCAAGATTTGAGTCGAGTTTGCCCTTAAAAGCGTAAACTTGCTCGATTTTGAGCGTTCCTTTTACCGCTTGCCACGTTCGCTCAAAAAAAGTCAGGTCAAATTCGCCATTATAATCGCGGAGTTTTCCAAACGCCATGACTTTTCCCGTTTTTGTTGTAAATTCTTTGAGTTCCGAAAGAAGTCCCACGGCAATGTGCGTTTTTCCAAATCCTTTCATCACTTCCCAGCCCGCGCCGCTGTCTTTGAGCCGTTTTTTTTCAGCCTTTTCCGCCTTTGTGAGCCGCTCGATTGTCTGCGAAGAAAGCGTTGCGTTTTCAATCGCTTTTTTGTAATCGTCGAGCGGATGCCCCGAAAGAAAAATCCCGATTAACTCTTTTTCCATGTTGAGTTTTTCGATTTTTGAAATGTCGTCTTTTTCTAAAAACTCGTATTCCACAAACGTTTTTTCGTCAGTGCCACCAAAAAGGTCGATTTGCCCTTCTCCCGTGCCGCTCACAACGTTTTCCGCATAATCGAACGCGGATTCAAGACTTTCAAGCATCGTTGGACGATTTTTATCAAGAGAATCGAACGCGCCGCTTTTTATCAAAACCTCAACGGCTTTTTTGGTAATCGCGCGTTTCCCAGAAGAATCCGCGTGTTCCATCATTCTAAGCAAAAAATCCATGAACGTTTTGAACGCGCCGCCTTTTTCTCGCTCCAAAACGATTTCGTTTGCCGCCAATTCGCCAAGCCCTTTTATTCCAAGCAGCCCAAACACGATTCGTCCGTTGATTACGTCAAATCGCACCGCGCTTCGATTTACGTCGGGCGGGTCAACCGCAATTCCCATGCGACGCGCTTCGGCAATGTATTTTGGAAGTCCGTCCGTCGTTGAGATTTCGTTTGTAAGGTTTGCCGCCATAAACTCAGCGGGATGATTCGCTTTTAGATACCCCGTTCGATACGCCAAAACCGAGTACGCTGCCGCGTGAGATTTGTTAAATCCGTAGCCCGCAAACGGAATCATAATTTCAAAAATTTCGTCGGCGTGTTCTTTTGAAAAACCTTGCTTTACCGCGCCTTCTTCAAATTCGATTTTTTTACCCATGAGGACTTCTGGCTTTTTCTTTCCCATTGCGCGACGGAGCATATCCGCGCCGCCAAGCGAAAATCCCGCGATTTTTTGAGAAACTTGCATAACTTGCTCTTGATAAACCATTACGCCATACGTTTCTTTGAGAATGTCCTCCAAACACGGGTCTGGATAATGCACCGTTTCGGGCTTCCATTTTCCGTCGATGTAATTTGGAATGTAATCCATTGGTCCCGGACGATAGAGCGCGTTGAGTGCGACCAAATCTTCCAGTTTTTCTGGCTGAAACTGGCGCAAAATCTTTTGCATTCCTGGCGACTCAAATTGAAACACGGCAACCGAATCTCCTCGGCAAAACAACTCGAACGTTTTTTTGTCAGTTTCGCTTACTTTTGAGCAATCAAACTCTGGCTCGGAAGGCTTTTTGTGGCGATTTATGATTTCCTCGGCGTAGCGAATCAAAGAGAGCGTTTTGAGTCCAAGATAGTCGAATTTGACAAGTCCGCACGGCTCAATAATGTCCATCGTGTATTGCACGGCAACTTCGCCCGTTTTTGCGTCTTTGAACACGGGTGCCCAATTTGGCAACGCCGTAAGTCCAATCACCATGCCCGAAGCGTGAAGTCCCGTGTTTCTTTTGCAACCTTCGAGTTTTTCTGCGATGTTAAAAAGCCGTTCGTAGCGCGGGTCGTGCCGAAATTCTGCAAGTTGCCCACCGTCGGGGAATTTTTCGTTCGCTGGCTCAAAGCAATTTTTGAGCGTTGCTTTAAGATTTTCTGAAACTTTGCTTTTGAGCATATTCACTTCGGAAAGCGGAATGCCCAAAACTCGTCCCACGTCCGCAATAACTTGCTTTGCCTTTAGCGTTCCAAACGTTACGATATGCCCCACTTGCGGCTCTCCGTAGAGCGTGCGCGTATGCTCGATGATGTCTTGCCGAAAATCGAAGTCCATGTCCACGTCAAAATCAGGCATGGAAACGCGCTCAGGATTCAAAAATCGTTCAAAAATCAGTTTGAATCGGAACGGGTCAATGTCCGTAATCGTCATCGCGTAAGCCACAAGCGACCCCGCACCAGAGCCACGCCCAGGACCAATCGGCTTTTTGTGTTCTTTTGCCCAGTTGATAAATTCCCAAACGATTAAAAAATAGCCCGAAAATCCCATTTTGAAAATGATTCCGAGTTCGTATTCTGCACGGGCGCGAATTTCTGGCGTAATTTCTCCATAACGGTCGCGCAGTCCCTTTTCGACGATGTGGCGCACAAAATCGTTTTGATTTTTTTCGTAATCGTCGCCGTGCGTGCGAAATTCCAACGGAAGCTCAAATCTTGGAAGACAACTTTTGAGTTCTGGCGTGCTATACTGATGAATCGTCAGGTCGCACATATTCGCAATTTTTACCGTGTTTTCGTAGGCTTCGGGCAAATCTGGAAAAAGAGAACGCATTTCTTCTTCGGTCTTAAAATACCACTCGGAAAGCCCGTCGCCCATTGTTTGATGCGGTTCTGTGAGGATTTTTTTGAATCCAATGCAACGGAGCGCATCTTGAGCCTCCGCGTCTTCTTTTTCAACGTAGTGAATGTCGTTTGTAACAACGAGCGGAATGTTCATTTTTTTTGCAAGCGCGATGAGTTTTGGATTTACGATTTTTTGGTCTTTGAGTCCGTGGTCTTGCAATTCAATGTAAAAATGGTCTTTGCCAAACAATTCAGAATATTTTTTTACAAACGCCTCCGCCTCCGCGTCTGCGTTTTTGTCGTTCAAAAGAATTTGCGGAAGTTCGCCCGCAATACACGCAGAAAGGCAAATTATTCCTTCGTGCCGCTCCTTGAGCATCTCAAAATCGATTCTCGGTTTTCCGTAATACAAACTGTTTTTGTCCGTAAACGAATTGCTCGAAAGCCAAGACATATTTTCATAGCCTTTTTGATTTTTGCAGAGCAAAATCAAGTGAAAATATTTTGAGCCGTATCGAGTTGGTTTATCGACGTTGTGATTTTCCGTAATATAAAATTCCGAACCGACGATTGGATTTATGCCGTTTACGTGGCACAGTTTTTCAAAATTGAGCGCACCAAACATATTTCCGTGGTCAGTGAGCGCGAGAGCCTTCATGTTTAGGCTTTTTGCCTTTGCCACCAATTTGTCGATACTCGCACACGAATCCAAAAGCGAATAATCCGAATGAACGTGCAAATGAACAAAGTTCGCCTCTGGAGTTCCTTCTGGAGCGGCTGGGAATGTGTGGTAATCTGCCATTTTTTTTCCTTAAAATCAAAGCGAGATTTTTGAATACATCTATTGTAGCAGAAAATCAATCTAACGTGATACTCTCATTTTTTGAAAATGGTGGTTTCGACAGGCTCAACCACCGAGTTCTTTTGCTCAACCACCGAGTTTCTTTGCGCACCACGGAAAAGCGGGAATATGCGGTCATGTTGCGCGTAGCGAAACATCTGCTTGCCAAAATTTCCGCTACCGCTTTTTCAAAATGACGACCTTTTGCGTAAACGGGCGGTTTGGTTGTATCATGTAAAATCAAGGTGATTTTTTGAATTGCGGAGGAAATATGGCAGAGTTTAGGCAGTGGCACGAAAAAAAGAACGGAACGATGGAATTTTTCAATGAATCGATGGTGTATTTTTCGCAATGTGGGGCGAATAAAAAACTGACGCTTTCGGAATTGTTGCGCCTTACGTCTGACACGGCGGTTGAAGATTGGGCAGCACGCGGAATGAGTCGCGAAGTTCTCGCTTCGCGTGGCGTGGCGATTTTGGTTTCTCGATGTTCGTTTCGATTTCACAGGATTCCGCGCGAAAACGAGCGCATTTGTGTGCGGACATGGGAAGAAAAAAGCGAGCCGCTCCAATTTGTTCGCGCTTACGAAATCGACTCAAAAGAGGGCGAAAACCTCGTGAGCGGAATCAGCACGTGGCTTTTGGTTGATTTGAACGCTCGCAGAATCCTTCCAGTCAAAAAATTCAACGAAATGAATCTTCGTGAGCCGACCGATTTTCAAAGCGAGCATAATTGCCTTCCCGCGGGAAAAATTGTCCCCGCCGAAGGAAGCGTTCTGTGGAGTGAGCGCGAGATTCGGCACAGCGACATCGACGCAAACGCGCACACAACAAACTCTCGTTACGGCGCGTTTATTTCTGACGCACTTCCAGAAGACGAATTTTCGCGCGATTTTTGCGATTTTCGGCTCAATTACGCAAAAGAAGCAATGCTCGGCGAAACGCTCCGCGTTTTTGGAAAATCCGACGCGGCTTCCAAAAAAATCTCGCTTTCGGGAAAAACAGACGCTGGCGTTTCGTTTGAATCGGAACTGTTTTGGCAATAAAAAAATCGAAAGATTTGTTCATTTTGCAAAAAAATCGAGCGAGTAAAAACGCAAAAATGCCACTCGCTCGATTTTATTGCTGTAAAACGCGCTTCAAACTTAGTCCATACTGAAATCCGCGTTTTAGATAATCGCCTGCTTTGCCGTAAATTTCGCCGTTTGTCTGATACGCATATTTGTAGCCGCAGTGAACGTCGAGCAAAAGATGCCAGGGAAGCGAAAATTTGTAGCCGATTTGCGGAATCACCGAAAGAATCGTGCCGCTCTCTTCATTTTGACTTTCATCGCTTACGTAGCCAAGATAGTCAAAATAACCGCCCATGCCAACGTACAATTTTCGCATTTGCCGACTAAGCGGATACCATTCCGTGAACGCGCCAAAACTCACCGTAACGCAATAATAATCTTCGTAGCGCGTGTTGATGACCGCATGACCAAAATATCCTTTGAGTGCAAAATGCGGAACAATCTGCCGCTCGTACTGAACGCCAATGCCGATTCCAAGATTCGTAAGTTGTGTGGCAAGAAGCGCAAAGTCGAGCGACCACAAATGCGTGATAACGACCTCGTTTTCTTCGGAATTTGAAAATTCTGCCTCTGCGGAAGCAGAATTTTCTTCACTTTGACAAAAGGCGTTCGCGGAGAGAATCAAAAAAATCAAAAGGAATGTAAACCTCGTTGACAGATGAATTGCAAAAAATCTTTTTTCAAAATGCGACATTCGACATTTTGAATTATGCGCAATTTTTGTCGTTTGAGCAATCGCACGCGCAATCGCTGCTGTATGTTGAATCGCAGTCGCTTGCGCAAGAATCTCCACAGTTTGAGAAGCAATCGCATGAGTCGCAGGTTGTGCCTTTCTGTGCTTTTATCGTTCGTCCCATGCTAGTGAGCATTTCGATGTCGCCTTTTATCGTGCTTCCGCTCGTGGTGAGCATGTTTCCTGTAATAGTGGCGGAACAGCCCGATTCAAACGCTTTTTTGCCGTTTTCGGAAAGCAGTTTGCGCCCTGCGGCAAGGCGGATATTCGCTTCGGGGTTGATGAATCGGAACATCGCGATTGTGCGTAAGATTTCGTCTTCGGTGAGCGGAGTGATGTTTTCAAACGGCGTGCCAGGAATTGCCATGAGCGCGTTGATTGGGATTGAGCGGATGTTCAGTTCGTGGAGCGAAAGAG
>CALFJF010000022.1 GCA_937877535.1 uncultured Treponema sp. | reverse complement strand
CGAAGAAGAACCGACCGTTGCGCCCGAAACCGAAGAATTCTCGCTTCCTGATTTTGACGCACCAGCAGAAGAAAGCGCGGAATCGAGCGAAGAAGAACCGACCGTTGCGCCCGAAACCGAAGAATTCTCGCTTCCTGATTTTGACGCACCAGCAGAAGAAAGCGCGGAATCGAGCGAAGAAGAGCCTGCGGTTGCGCCCGAAAATGAAGATTTCTCGCTTCCCGATTTTGATGTACCCGTCGAAGAATCGGCGGAAAAATCGCTTGATTCGCTTGACCTTCCCGATTTTGACGCGATGGATTCGTCTTCGGAGAACAGCGAAGCCGACAACGCGGTCGATTCGTTTGACTCGTTTGATTTGCCTGATTTTGATACGGGTGGAGAAAATCAGGCGGCTGATTCAGCGGTCGATTCATTTGATTCGTTCGATTTGCCCGATTTTGACGCGCCTCCAAAGGCTTCTTCTAGCGGGGCAACAAAAGACGACCCGTTCAACTCGATGGATTTTTCAGATTTGTACGATAAAGACCGCACGGCGACCGCCGAGTTTGGTGAAGAGGACGATATGGAAGAAGAAAAACGCTCTGCCGCGCCGATTATTGTGGTGATAATCGTGATTTTGCTTTGTCTTTTGGCGGCAGCCGCATTGCTTTTTATTTTCCCGTCAAGATTCAACGTTTTGAAAAAAACGGAAAGTTCGATTTCTATGCCGACTTTTATCACGAATCTGTTTGGAAAAAAGGAAAATGGAGCGGAAACCGAAAAAACGAGCGACGAAAACACGGAAAGTACATCGCTCAGTGCGCTTGACCAAAAAATCGATGGTCAGATTTCAAGTGCGCCTTTGGACGAAAAACGCCCAGAATCTTCTTTGGATGGCGAAAACGTGGCTGCTCTTTCTGCTTCGGATTCCGACTCTCAAAAAACTCAAAAAGAAGAGCCGATTTCTTCCAAACCTCACGTTTCGGGCGAACAAGAACAAAAAACAGCGGCGGAATCTTCGGAAAAAATCGAACCAAAAACCGAAGAAAAGCCCGCCGAACTTGAAGTTGCGAAAAAAATCGAGCCGTCTAACGAGCAAGGCGATACTGTTGACAAAATCGTAATTGAGCCTGACGCTTCGTCCGTTGTTCCGAGTTCCGTTTCCGCTCCAAGCGCGGAAGAAGACAAAATCGTGATTGCGCCCGACGCTTCAAAAGTCGTTCCCGTTGCAAAACCCGAACTCACAACGAAAAAAGATGCGATAAAACATCATGTAAAATGGGGCGACACGCTTTGGGATATTTCGGAAACGTATTACAAAAATCCGTGGCGGTATCCTGTAATTGCAGATTATAACAACATTCCAAACCCTGATTTTATTGTTGCTGGCAAAGATTTGCTTGTTCCTTCGGAGTGATTTTTGAAAATCGCGACCCGCATAATGCGGGTCGTTTTTGTGAATTTTTGTGAGTATGAAAAAAAGAAACCTTTTCTTTTCTCAATTTTTCTCGATTTTTTTCGTTTTTTTGATTGTTTTTTCGTGCGGAATGTCGATTTCAAGTTCAACGCAAAAGCAATTTGGAGACGATTCGTATTTTTTTCTTGGACTTCAGGCGGCGGACAACGGCGACGAGGAAAACGCAAAGCGATTTTTCAAATTGGCTCGCGATAGCGAAAGTGGAACGGCTCTCGTTGCAAGGAGAAGCGCGGAAAGCCTTACGATGATTGGAAATATTTCAGAGCGAAACGAAGCGTCTCGGTTTCTTGCAAAAAAATACGGCGATGACGCGGCGTTTTTGACGGCGGCGCGGGAATTTTTTAAGCAAGACGAATTTTCCGCGCTCATTTCGATGACCGATTCGATTGATTTTGCGACCGCTCCAAACGAACTCGTAAAACTCCGCCTGAATTCGATGCTCCAAAAAAATGACAGCCGTTTTGAGCATGAATATTATGTTTGGTCGGTTTCGCGCCCGCTTTCAGCAGACCATCTGGAATTTTATCAAAAATTTCTTTCAAACAAAATCACGAATTTTCAAAAGCAGCAATCGCTAGCGCTTTCTCGCTACGAATCGGAAATCAAAGAGCGGCAAAGAGAATGGCGACTTGAATGGCAAAAAGCGCATCCCGACGAGGAAGTGCCAGAAGACGAAGTTCCAACTTATTTTGAAGGTGTTGAATTTGAAAATGCAGAACTTCCCGTTACAGACGAGCAACTTTTGATTGATTTTCGCGTGCTCGTTTATCATCGCGATTATCGCGAAGCGTATCGTCTTTTTCCGCGAATCTTTGAAGTTTACGAAAATCGCGCGCTTCAAACTGATTTTGAGGAAAATGACGACGAGCAAAGCGAGGATTTGCCTCCGCTTCCGCTCAAAAAAGAAGTGCCGCTTTTTTTTGACGAGCAAATTCTTTCCGACATTGGAAAAGCGCATTTGTACGGAACTGACAGCGCGTCTTATTCCGTGCGTGTTTTAGACACGATTTCTCGTAGGCTTTCTGACGAGCAGTCTTTTTACACGCGTTTTTACGCCGCTCGCTTGTGCGACAGAAATTCGATGAAAGAGGCGGCAGAAAGTCGATTTCGCGCGGCTCTTCTTTCCACAACGGACTCAAAAAAATTCGATAATTGCTTGTGGTACTTGCTTTCGTCGCAATTAAAAAGTGGCGTGAAAGAAATCATTTCCACGTTGCGCGATTACGGTTCAAAAATCAGCGACAAAGCATATTTTGACGATTTTTTTCAGACGCTTTCGTTTCAACTGCTTTCGACTTTTTCTTGGCAAGATTTTTTTGATGTTTGGAAAAATGCCGCCAATTTTATGAGCGACGAGGCGGCTGGAAAATTCGCATATATTTCGGCGCGTCTTTTGGAAGAAAAATTGGCGACTGCTTCGGATGTGGCGCGGGATATTTTTTTTGATTGCCTTTCAAGAAATGCGAGTGTTTACTATAAAGTTTGCGCAATCGAAAGAATCGAACAAATCGAAAAAGAAAATCGCGCCGGAGAAATCGGTTCGTTTTTTTCTGAAAGCGACCTCGATTTGATTTTGAGAAATAAGAAAAACGTCGAAATCGAGCCTGCTCCAAAATCCGAACTCGAAGAAACGAAAAAATCTCCTGCCGACGTTTTGCTTTCTGGCTATGCTACGTTTGGGTTTCCTGCTCGCATTTATCCTGAATGGCTTTTGAATCGTGCGAATATTTCGCTTGAGTCTTCGATTTCTGCAAGTTCGTTTTTGTATAAATGCGGGTTAAACGATTCAAAATACAACCTCCAAAGTCTTAGAATTGCCGACCGAACAAAAAATTCGCTTTCTGGCGAGATTCCGCAGGAATTGTTGCATTTGGTGTATCCGCGTTTTTTCTTGGAACTCATTTCTGCTTCTTGTGAGGAAAATTCGATTCCAGAGCCACTTTTGTACGCGCTTGTGCGGACGGAAAGTTTTTTTGAACCTGGAATTTCGAGTTCTGCTGGAGCGAGCGGGCTTACGCAACTTATGGAAGCCACGGCAAACGACGAGGCGAGAAAACTGCATCTTCCAGAAGGGTGGGATATTTTTGACCCCGAAACGAATCTGCGCATGGGAAGCCATTATCTTTCGTCGCTGATTTTGCGCGTGGACGGAAACGTGCCGCTTTTGGCTCTTTTTGCGTACAACGGCGGGCTTACAAACGTTCGCGCTTGGCTTAGAAAATCAAATCGCGAATGGAAAAAAATGCGTACTTCTTCGCAAAAAGACTCGCTTCCGATTGATTTGTTTCTTGAAACCCTTGATTTCAAAGAAACGCGCGGGTACGGGCGCAGCCTCGTTGCGGCAACGGCGATGTATGGGTATCTTTATTACGGAACTCGACCAGAACATACGGTTCGATTTTTGTTCGGTTACGAAAAAAATCAAAATTTCTAAAACCCGTTGCAGGAACTGTCGTATAACTATACAATCAACTCATTATGAATTTGTTTTTGGGAATTTCCGCATCGACTGGAATTGGAATTGGACGAGCGTTTGTTGTGCCAGAATTGCAAAAGCGCGTAATTCCTCAAGATACGATTCTTTCTAGCGATAGAGTGGCGGAACTTGCCAAGTTTGATGCTTCCGTTGCTTCGGTTGTTACGCAAATTGCGGCGCAAATGGATGCCGCGTTTGACAACAAAGCGCAGCGCGAAATTCTTGAAACGTATTTTTTAATGCTCAACGACCTTGAATTCATTGGTTCGGTGAAAAAGGCGTTTTCTCAAAATAACAAAAATATTGCGTGGATTTTGAATCAAAAAACGGAAGAATCTGCGCGACTTTTGGCAGCGAGCGGCAACGAATATCTTTCGGAGCGAGCGCAAGACATTCGGGACGTTTTTGGGCGCGTTTTGGACGAATTGCTCGATTATCATCCATTCAAAATCGAAAATGTGCCAGACGGCGCGGTCATTGTTGCTCGCTCGCTTTCGCCAAGCGACACGCTCATTCTTTCAAAACGCAGAATCGCAGGCATTGCGCTGATTGAAGGCGGTGTTTCAAGTCACGTGGGAATTCTTGCGCGGAGTTACGGAGTTCCTGCCGTTTTTGCGCTTCATAAAATCACCGAGGAAATCAAAGTCGGCGATTTGGTTGTTGTTGACGGAAATGCGGGCGAGGTCGTGGTGGAACCAAACGGCGAAACGCTCGACGAGTACAGAAAAAAAATCAGTGCCGAGCAAGAAAAAAAACAGCACCTTTCGCTTTTTAGAACAAAAACGGCGCAAACGCGCGACGGCGTTCAGTTCAAAATCATGGCGAATATTGGCACGGTCGAAGAAGCGGAAAACGCTGCGCGGGAAGGCGCGGACGGAATCGGGCTTTTTAGAACAGAATTCCTTTTTATGGAAGAAGAGAACGAAGGAATTAGCGCGGCTCATGCTCGAAGCGTGGCTTTTAGCGAAGAAGGGCAGTTTCGCGCGTACAAAAAAGTCCTTCTTACAATGGGCGAGAAGCCCGTAACGATTCGCACGCTGGACGCGGGTGGCGACAAAATAATCGGCGTGGCGGAAATTTCGTCGGCGGAGGAAAAAAATCCGCTTATGGGACTTCGCGCAATAAGATTGAGCCTTTCGTATCCAAATCAATTAAAAACGCAATTTAAGGCACTTTTTCGCGCGGGGGTTTACGGAAATCTCAAAATCATGTTGCCGTTAATAACGGGCGTGTCGCAAATCGAAAAATCGCTTGAAATTGCGAATAAGGCAAAGCAAGAACTTTTGGATTCTGGCACCGAATTCAAAGACGACATTCCGATTGGAATAATGGTTGAAACGGCTTCGGCGGCGGTGATTTCGGATTTGCTTGCAAAAAAAAGTGCGTTTTTTTCAATCGGAACGAACGACCTTACGCAGTACACGCTTGGCGTTGACCGCGAAAACGCGCAAGTTTCTTCGCTTTACGACGAATTTCATCCAGCGGTGCTGCGGCTGATTGAAAAAACCGTGGAGTCGGCGGCAAATGCCAAAATCGACATTTCGGTTTGTGGAGAAATGGCTGGACGAAGCGAAAGTGCGCTCGTTCTTGCGGGATTGGGAATCCGCACATTTAGCATGAGTGCGCAAAAAATCACCGAAATAAAAGAACTTCTTTCTCGGTATTCGATTTCGGAACTTCAAAAAATCGCCACTCAAAAAAAAGAATCTCAAAATGTAGGAAAAAAATGACACCCAAAAAAAAGAAACCCGCTGTGCGCAAAAAAACGCGCGTTGAAGAAAAAAAAGAAACTCTTTTTGACGATTCGCTTTTTGTTGGAAAAAGATTCAAAAACGCGCCGCTCGTTGTGATTGCGGGGCGACCGAACGTTGGAAAATCCACGCTTTTTAATCGTTTTATGAATCGACGAGTTGCAATCGTTGACCCCACGCCTGGCGTTACGCGCGACCCCGTTGAAGCGGACGCGCTCATTTTGGGAAAACCCGTGAGGCTTATGGATACGGGTGGCTATAAAATCGACCGCGAAAGTGGCACAAAAGAAGCGGAGTTGGACGCGCTCGTTGTGGAAAAATCGCTTTCGATGATAAAAAAAGCCGACAAAATCGTGCTTCTTTTGGAGGCGGGAAAAATAACGGGCGAGGACGAGGAAATCATCCACATTTTGCGTCCGTTCAAAGAAAAAATCGTTGTTGGCGTAAACAAATGCGAAGGCGGCACAGGCGAGGACGTTTCCTGGAATTATCTCAAATTCGGTTTTGAAAAAATCTTTTTTATTTCGGCAAGTCACGGCGACCACATTTCCGAGTTTGCGCAAGAAATCATTTTGAATTTGGATTTTTCAAAAGTCGAAATTGAGGACGAAAAAGAGCCTATAAAAATCGCGATTCTTGGAAAACCGAACGTTGGAAAAAGTACGCTTTCAAATCGACTCACACATTCTCAAAATTCAATCGTGAGCGATTACGCGGGAACGACGCGCGACACGGTGGAAGGTTCTTTTGCGTTTGCTGAACATTTTTTTCGAGTTCTTGATACGGCGGGAATCCGAAGAAAATCGCGTGTAAAAGAAAACGTCGAGTATTATTCTGTAAATCGCGCCATAAAAACGCTCGACAAAACTGACATTGTTTTTTTGCTCATTGACGCGGAAGAAGGGCTTTCCGAGCAAGACAAAAAAATCTGTTCGCTTGCGTTTGAACGCGGGCGCGGAATCATTTTTGTGTTGAACAAATGGGACACGCAAGAAAAAGGGCGCAAAGTCATTCGAGAAACAGAAGAATTCATGCGGATAATGTTTGGGCAGATGAAATTTGCGCCGATTTTGCCAATTTCCGCGCTCACGGGCGACGGAATCAAAAATCTGCTTTTGACTTCGATTGAAGTTTACAACCAACTTACAAAGAGCGTTGAAACGAGTGCGCTCAATCGCGCTCTTTCGGATTGGCTTTTGCGCTATCCGCCGCCTGCCACAAAAGCGATTCATTTTAAGGTTCGCTACATGACTCAAACGGGCGTGAATCCTGTGTCTTTTCGCATTTTTTGCACAAGTCCAGAGAACGTTCCAGACAGTTACGTCACGTACCTCAAAAATCGAATCAGAGAAGATTTGGGATTTGACAAAATCCCCGTTTCTGTGGAATTAAAGGCGAGCCGAAAAAAATGGGAGAATCGATTTGACGGGCAATGAAAAGGCGAAAAAACAGCGTTTTGTTTTGCACGGCTCTCTTTTTGACCGCGCAAAAATTCCTCAAGACGCGGCAAAAATCCTTGATTCGTTTGATGAGGTGATTTTTTCCGTTCGCAAAATGAATTCAAAACAGCGCGAAAATCTGCCGTTTGCAATCCGCTCGCTTTCGCATTTGCTCACCGACGAGCGTTCGTCAAGGCGCGTGGGGTACATGAACGGTTCTTCGGAAACGAGTGCGTATGCGCATTATTTTTTGTGGTGGAATCTTGAGCGGCTTGTGCGGCTTTTTTCAAATCTTCCGCCGAGCGCGTTTGATTTTCCTAAAAAATCTATTGCAATCGACATTGGAAGCGGACTTTTGACCGTTCCCATCGCGCTTTGGCTTGCTCGTCCAGAATTGCGAAAAAAAGAAATCAAATGGTATTGCGTTGACATTTCGCAAGGTGCACTTTCTTTTGGAAACGAGCTTTTTCTTGCCGTTTGTGCCAAAACCGTTTTGGAAAATCAAGAGCCGTGGAAAATCGTTCGAGTGTGCGACAGTCTTGGAACGAATATCCGCGAAAAAGCGAATTGTTTGTTTTGCGCAAACGTTTTTAACGAAATCGTCCAAAACGATTTTCTTCCTTCCGATTTTCTTTCAAAAAAATACGCTTCGTTGCTTTCTTCGTATCTTTTGAATGAAAATTCGTCGATTTTCCTTTTTGAGCCAGGCGAGCCAAAATCGGCGCGGTTTATTTCGCTCATGCGCGAAAGCCTTATGAAACAAGGCTTTTTTCCGTTTGCTCCGTGTCCGCACGATGTTTCTTGTCCCATGAAAGGTCGCTCTGGAAGCAAAAAAAGCGAGGCGTGGAAAAATGCAAAATGGTGCAATTTTGGCTTTTCCACGAGCGATTCTCCAAAAAAATTGCTTTCGATTTCAAAAGAAGCAGGATTGAACAAAGAAAGAGCAACGTTGAGTTTTTTGATTTCTCGAAAAATCGAACCATCGCAACAAAAAGACGAAAAAACGCTCAAACTCAGAATTGCGAGCGACGAAATTCGGCTTCCTCTGCGAAAAATCGGCAGATACGCTTGCTCAAAAGAAGGGCTTGTTCTTGCCGTGGGGCAGGGCGCGAAAACCGTTTCAAACGGCGACTTAATCGAAGTTCCATTGCCACAAAAAAACGCGCCCCGCGATGAAAAATCGGGGGCGACGATAATTTTGCTTTGAAGTTTTATCCTTGCTTTGCGCCTGCGTTTTCGGCATTTTTTTTGGCAAGCGAGGCTTTGAGCGTGCGCGTAAAAAGTTCATTTTGGTCGTGTCGTTCTGGCGCGGAAAACTCTGGCGCACCGTCTTTTGGGGAAATCCTGTAAATCGTCGGCTCGTCAATCGAATACGCAGGACTTGATTTGTCGTTGAGCCACCAATCCAAAACGGAAATCACGCAAAGCGTGTATTTGAGCAGATTTGCGTTTGTTGCGCGCGTTTCTGCGTCGCTTTTCTTTGCGCCCAAAATCACGTTTAGCCGCTTTGAAACGGGCGTTTGAATGTCAAATCGATAGCGTTCCCACGGATTCGTAATGCCAGAAACCGAGCCTTTTTTTTCTTCCGCTTGCGCAATGTTTCGCGCGAGTTTTGAAAGAACTTTTCGCACCATCGTTGTTCTCAAACAAAGCGGCGTGTACGGATTGTCGTTTTTGGGGCGTTCAAGAATCAACTGCTGGAATTCAAAATGTGGCAAAAAATAATATTTTGTCTGCCAAAGCATTTCTGTGATAAGTTTTAGCCCGTATTGCGATTTTCTAAAATCGCCAGGAGCGGAATATTCGTGATTTACAAACTCGCGGATTTGGTCGCCATAATGCTTTTCAAACAAAACTTCGCGATAGAGTGCCCACTCGTTTAGAATCGTGGAGAATTTTTCGTTATCGTTCCCGCTGAAATTTTCGATTTCGTCGGTGAAATTCATGTTTCTAAATCCACGTAAAAAATCCTCTGTAATTCGCAAAAGCGTAATCGTTACTTGCAGTGGATTTTTTGGCGAAAGAAGATTGTAGCCGTCGTAGAATTGGTAGAGCGGCTCAAAATACGGATACATATCGGGATGCGAGTCCAAATTTGAAAATCCTGCTTGCGGAAACAGTTGCTCAAGGATTTTCAATCCAGAATCAACGTAACTGTTGTCTTTTTGGGAATCCTCGCCTTCGCTTTTCTTTTCTTCTCCTTCGGTTTTTTCTTCGGTCTTTTCTTCGCTTTCTTTTTCTTCTTCTTTTTTTTGTTTTTTTCGATTTGGAAGCATTAAATCATATTTGTTCATGCCCAAAAATCCAAGAATTGCGGGCGTTTGATTTGTAAAAAAGTCAGGGAAATAATCAAAATGCGAAGAGCAAAGGCGCATTAAAAGCGGATAAAATCCTTGAATTATTTTTGAGTAAACGTAAAACCATTCTTGCACCGCCGTTTTTGAAAGCGTTGAGAGTTTTCGTTTATTTGCGCCAGGAAGCGTCGAAAGGTCGTTGAAAATGTCCTTAAACAGTTCCGCGACTCTGTTTTCTCCGATGTAAAAAATCTGAAGCAAAAGGCGATAAACCGCGCGAATAAAGCCTTCCGTTGAAAGAACGGTCGTTTGTTCTGGGTGCGCTTGAATTTGCGCTTGAAAATATTTCACGTCTTTGAGCGACCAACTTCCGATTTTTTTGAGCAAAACGTATTTGTCATCGTCCGCCGTCATTATGAGTTCTTTGTACGATTCGGGCGCAAGTTGCACGATTGACTTTATTGTCATCACAAATTCCGACAAATGCTCAATGCACTTTGTAACTTGATAATCGACAAAACCTTGCCGCAAATGCTCGTTTGCCTTTGTAAAACGCAGCACAAAATTAAAAACGCCGTAACTCGTTTTGATTTTGTAATCGGAATCCATCATAAGTTTGTCAAAAAGGAGTCGCTCTTTTGTGCTGAGTTCTGGAAGGCGAAATTTTGGTTTTTCTGGAGCGGAAGCGGAATTTGCTGACGAAGACGACGAGAGAGAGCCTGCGTTCGCGCCTTTTCCAGTCGATTTTCTTGAAATGACTTGATTTTTGGGAAGCGATTTGTAATCAATCGGCGCGGATTTTTCGTCCATAATTTCGCCGCCGAGCAATTTTGTCATGCGCTTTCGTTCGTCGTCGCTCATTGAACCTAAATTTTTTCTTGTTCTGTCGAGCGTTCCTGGTTCCCAACTCTGTTCGATTTTTGCCATATAAACTCCTTTTTGATTTTTTGCCATTTACGAGCGGAGCGATTGACTTCTCACAATTCCAAGAAAATCGTGGAGCGCAATCGTTTCTCCGTCCTTTGTTTTTAGAACGCCCTCAAACGTGCCGTAGAGCGTGTTCGTCCGCGAGTGCATTATCACAAATGATATGTCTCTAAAATGATGACCTTTGGGCGTGAACGTTAAATCCACCATGTTTTCGTAATCTTGGATAATCCATTGTTTTGCAAGCCCTTTTGTGTGCGTAATAACAACGGGCGGAAGCGGAGTGCATTTTCCGTCGATGAACAAAAAATTCGGATTTAGACTGTTTGCGTCAACTTGTCCCGCTGGAAGAGCCGTGAGCGTAAACGAAAGTCGCTTTTTTTCATCGCCTTCCAAAATGCCTGAAGCGGTGGCAAGTTCTTGTTTTCGCTCAAAAGCGTAGTACATTCGACTGATTGAAAGCAACGCCTCGCCGTCGGCATCTTTCATCGAAGAGGGGAGGGTAACGCCGTTTTCTTCCACTGAAAGCGAGCCGTGGATTTTGGGAGTTGCAAAAAAAGTCGCGGCGCATCTTCTTTTTGTGGGCGCGGGAACTACGGTGAGCGTTTCGTTCATGCTTTCTTCGGAATAATGCGCAATAAAAGCCGCGTTCACGGTTGGACGCGCTTCGTCGCCTTTCATCGAAAAAATCGCGGAAAATCGATTTCTCGCTCTGTCCCAACTGATTCTTATGTATCTGTTTCTTTTGAACGTGGAACAAAATCCGAGCAACATATTGTGCGGAATGAATCTTCTGCGCGGTCCCATCAATTTTTTGTACGAAAATTTCCGCCCGTTTTCAAGATTCCAAAAAACGACTTCTGCGTAACCGAAAATCTTTTGGTCTAAAAAATCTACCATTCCAACGTAAGAACCGATTGAAAATAAAAACGAAAGGGAACTTTTGATTCGGCAGTTTGTGATTATCGTAGGAAGCGGCAAGCCCGTAAACGGTGCTTTTACGCCTTTTATGTCGAGTCTTGAGGGGCAACCAGAAAACGTACCAAACACGGGTTTTCCGCTAGAAACAAGCGAGTCTGGTACTGCGGATATTTCTCGTGTGTACAAAATTCCCCCTAAACTTTTTTCTATATATTTTCAAACAAAATTTGACTATGTGCAAGTGGGGAAAAAGACGCGCAAAAAAATGCCCGCTTTTCAAAAATCTCAAAAACGGGCGTTTTTTGAAAACTCAAAAATTAGAATTGCAGTTGATAGCCGAGCGAAAGTTGCAAACCTCTTGGAGTCCCCATGTCAATGACGCTCTTTATTGCGTTGATTCCGATGTCGTATCTTAAATCCGCAACAAGTGCGCCAGGACCAGCTTCAATCGCGGCGGACGCTCCAACGAGAATTCCAAAAAGCACCGACGTATCAACGTCTCCGCCTGCGTCGTTTCCGTCAACTTCAAACGAAACGTCGCCAAGAATTATTCCGATTTGAGGACCTACGAACGGAGAAATTGTAAAACCGTCGCCTGCTTTTATGTCGTATGCAATGAGAATCGGAATGTTGAGCGTGTTGCAAGAAAGGCTACCGTCAACACTTTGCCCTGCCACGTCAATATCAAGTCCGATTGAATTGTGCGTAAATCCAAGTTCTGGCTGAATTGCAAGTCCTCCAGCGACTGGAATGTGTGCAAAAAGTGCAAATCCGCCACCAAATCCCACGGAAGAATCCATGTCTGCTCCAGTTGACGTCATAAAGGTTTTGAAATCGTCAGAGATTGTTGAGCCAACTCCAATTTGAAAAATTCCGCGTGCGCCAACGGCAATTTCTGCGGAAGCCAAAGCCACGGACGAAACAATCGCTGCGGCAAGCGCAATGATTTTCTTCATAACAGAAAATCCTCCTAAATAAAAATATTGGAGTACTCTACAAAAAAAAAGTTGATTGTCAACAAGTCTTTTTTGAGTTTTTTGAGTTCGCGGGAAAATGGCGAATTGTGCCGATAAATTCACGATGAAACGAGAGAAAATTTCAAAAGAAAAAATAATTGCCGCGTTTCTTGAAGAGAGTTTTCGGAACACTATCGTTGGAACGTCGCTTTCTGATATTGCAAATGGCGTGGGAATAAAAAAAGCGTCGCTTTACAATTATTATCCGAACCGCGAGGCAATCGAAGCGGACACCATTCACTATTGCTCTTCGATTCTTTTTGGCGTTTCGTTTGTTCCAAAAAACGTTGAAAGTGGCGCAAAAAGCCGTTCCGCGCGGTCGCTTCTTTGCACGATGTGCGTGCGTTTTTTTAGGATTTTTCAAAAAAGTCCGCATTTTCTCGCGCTCTCGTTTATTGAAAACGCAAAATTGTTTTCGTCAAAAAGCGTAGAAATTTCTCGTTCGTTCAAGCGTTCGCTTTTTTTTGAAACAAACACGGCGTTTTCTGCGTTAAAAAGCGCGGGCAAAATCAAAAAAATCGCAGATTCCGAGCAAAAAAGTCTTGCCGAACTGTTTTCTATTTCGCTTTTTTCGCTTCTTTTGGATTTTATTTCAGAAAAACAGTCCGCGATTCGCGCGGGAGAAGACATCGCGCTTTCTGAAGAAAAACTCGTTCGGCTCGTTTCGGATTTTTGCTCGATTTTGGAGATTTCGCCAAAAAATCCCCCCTGTTAAATTTTATAAAAATATTTTATAATACTGAACTTGGAGAAGAACTTGTTTGGAAAACGGATTTCTGAACAATTTTAACTTAGAAAATGGCGACGCTTTTTATCGTTGGAACTCCGATTGGAAATCTTGGCGACATAACATTTCGCGCGGTGGAAACGCTAAAAACCGTTGAAATCATTGCTGCGGAAGACACGCGGCACACAATGCAGCTTTTGAATCATTTTGGAATAAAAAAGCCGCTGATTTCGTGTCGCGCTCAAAATGAAGAAAAAGCCGCGGCATTGATAATCGAAAAATTAAAGGAAGGACTTGACATAGCTTACGCGAGCGACGCAGGAACGCCGGGCGTGAGCGACCCCGGAGCCGTGCTTGCTTCTCGCGTGAGGAGCGCGGGATTTTCGGTTGTTCCCATTCCAGGACCGAGCGCGTTTTCTACGCTTGTTTCGGTTTCGGGCGAAGGCGGAAAAACGCTTGTTTTTGAAGGATTCCTTTCGCCAAAAGCGGGAAAAAGAAAAAGTCGCGTTCGAGAACTGTTGGTGCGTGGCGAGGCGTTCGTTTTGTACGAATCTCCGTTTAGAATCGTGAAGTTGCTTTCAGACATCGCAGAAATCGACGGGGAGCGGCGGATTGTTGTGGGACGGGAACTCACAAAAATCCACGAAGAAATCGTTGACGGAAAAGCAAGCGAAGTACTTGGCGTGTTTTCTTCGCGGGAAAAAATTTTGGGAGAATTTTCGGTTTTTGTTTCGGGCGATAAAAAAACTCAACTTTTTGAGAAAATCGTCGATAATTAAAGTATAGAAGGGCAGGTCGATATGATGTTGAATAAACTTGATACGAGCATTGGGGTAACACCTCTGAACACTGCGCAAAATGCGCGTCGCGTGGATGAGAAGTCTGTAGGGATTTCTGTTGGCGATTTCATCAGTCTGTCCGACGAGGCGGTTAGCGCGGCGGAGCAGTACTACTTGGATAAGGTCGCGGAAGAAACTCCAGACGTAAGGTCAGAACTAGTCGCCTCCATAAAGGAGAAAATCAAAGACCCGAATTACCTCAATCCAGAACGGATTGCGGCAACGGCGGATGCTATTATGTCTGCCTACGGGTTGTGATTCGTTGCACTCTGTTTTGTGGACGTTTTTGCAAAATCAGGGGCAAAGTGCGAGCGAGGAACGAAAAAGGCGGAATATATTTCCGTCTTTTTTTTGTTTTTGTTCAAAAATCAAAAATGGTAAAACTGATAATTGATAATGGAGAATAAAAATGGCTGATTTTACGTTCAAAGTTTCATCTAACATAATGCTCGGTTCATATACGGCAAGCAGAGTTGGGCAATTTGCACTTGAATACGGAACGCGCGCTATGCTGATTATAGACCCGATTCTAAAGGAAAACGGAATCGCCGACAAAATAAAGCAGTCGCTTTCTGACAGAAACGTTGAGTTTTTTGTGTTTGACGAACTTTCTGAAGGAGTTACAACAAAAACTATTGAAGCCGCGTTGAACATCGCAAAAGACGCGCATTTGCAATCAGTCATTGCGGCGGGTGGCACAAAAACGATGTGCGTGGCTCGTGCGGTTGCAAGCGTACTTCCCGACGTTATTTTGGGCGCGGATTTTTATTCGTTTGTGGACGGCGCACTTCCTTCAAGCGAGCCGCTGCCGCTTGTTTGTGTTCCCACGGCAATTCGAGATTTTTCGATTTTTACGCAGTTGATTCCCGTTATCGATTCTCGCTCGTCAAGAACTCGTTTGATGACGGCAAAAAACTCGCTCGGCAAACTTGTTATTTTTGACCCAAATCTGAACGTAACGCTCTCTCAAAATCAAATCGATTCAATAACGATGGAAGTGCTTTGCCTTATCACCGAGGCGTATCTTTCGCAGCGGGCAAACTTTTTTAGCGATATGCTTGCCGAAAAAGCCGCCGAGTTTATGCGTTTGATAGGCGACGACGCGGCAACGTTGGTTACAACTCCGCAAGAGGAATTGCTTGCGCAATGCGGCTGCCTCGCTTCTCTTGCAATTGGAACGAGTGCGATTGGCGCGGCATCGCTTCTTTCTTTGTGCGTGAACGCTCGGTTCAAAATCCCGCGCTCGCTTGTTTCCGCAATTTTGTTGCCTTATGTGATTGCGGATTGCTCCACGTTCAAACTCGACCGTGTTGCAAAACTCGCTCGAATCCTTGGCGTTTCTCATTCCGATGACACGGACGAGCAGGCGGCAAATTCGTTCGCGGAAACGGTTAGAATGAGAATTGCAAAGGCGAATCTTCCAGCGCGGCTCAAAGATTTGAACGTAACGATAGAGCAACTTTCCCTTGCCGTAGAAGACGCGGCTTCTTTGGAGTACGTCAATTCGCTTCCAAGAAGCATGAACAGCGATACGCTTTTTGAACTCGTCAAAACGGCTTTCTAAAAAACGATGTACGGAAGAAGGCGCACAAAAAAGTGCGCCTCTTTTTTTGAATCGGCAGTTTGAACGAATAATTCGGCAGTTTGAACGAATAATTCGGAGGTTGAGCAAAGTCGAAACCACAGCCGAGTTTGTTTCAAAATCACGTCCAAAAATGGTGAAAAGTATCAAGGAATTTGTATGATAGAGCCTGGAAAATTGAACACGCTTTCGAGCGGGCAAAAACGGCGAAAACTTGCTTTAACGCTTGGCTCGCTTGAACGAAATATCGCAGGAATCGCGGACGCGGGAGAGGAATATTCGTTTGCGTCTTTGCCTCGGAGCGAGTATACAAAAAAAATCGTGCAAATCGTTTCCGAAGATTCGTTGATTCCAAATGAAATGCGCGAAAAATTGCGCTCGCTTTGCCGTGCAGAACCTTTTGACGCAGAAACGGAAAAACGCGCGTGCAATCTTGCCAGAAACGCGCTGCTTGCCGCTCTGGGCACGTTTCCCGCGGAATGGGATTTGGTGATTTCTCCGCACAAAAAAAAAGGGACTGTTTTAGAGCGGCAATTTTTTCAAGATTTGTTCGTTTACGCCGAGGATATTCGCTCGCCATTCAACGTTGGTTCGATTTTTCGCACGGCGGAGGCGATGGGCGCCGAGCGCGTTTTTCTTTCGCCTTTTTGCACCGACCCACTTCATCCAAAAGCCGTTCGGAGCGCGATGGGCTGCATAAAAACAATCGGTTTTGAAAAAAAATCCATTGAAGAACTCACTCTTTTTTCAAAAGAAAAAAATCTTCCGATTTTCGCGCTTGAAACGGGCGGCTCTTCAATTCTCGAATTTGATTTTCCCGTTCGCGGAATTTGTTTGATTGGCTCGGAAGAATTGGGATTAAGTCCAGAAGCTCTCAAAATTGCAACGTATGGCACGGTTTCGATTCCAATGACGGGGCTAAAAGCGTCGCTGAACGTGGGCGTGGCATTCGGGATTCTCATGCAAAAATGGAGCGAGTCCATTTTGAAAAACGGGGAAAAAGCGATTTAGCAAACAAACGCCGAACCGAGTTTTGCCGAAATCATTTGCAGATGCTCTTCCGTGCTGATGTGAAAAAGCGCAAGCACGTCTTTGTCAAATTGGTAAAAATCCACTTCGCCCGTTTGGTAATGCGCAATCAAATCAGAAAGATAAATTAAACTTGTGATTTTTTTGAATTGCTCTGGCGCGTAATCGGGCTCGTGATGGTGTCGAATCGCAGAAACGATGACATCGGGAAAATTCCATTTTTCTGCAATGAGTGCACCGATTTCTCCGTGATTTACGCCCGCAACAAGCCGTTCAAAAACCGACGATGGAATATTTTTGCTTTCGCAGATTTCTTTCATTTGCTCCATGATTTCTGGATGCGCTGTTTCAAAAACGATTTTTCCGATGTCATGCAAAAGTCCGCAAACGTAAGCGTCCTCAATGATTGTGGGGTCTTTGGGATAAAAATTCCGCGCGAGATTGTATGCGTAAAATGCGACTTGATGCGAATGTGTCCAAAGTTCGCGACCGCCTCCGCCGTCTTTTGAAAGAGTGCCTTTTGCCGCAACAGAAAGAAGCAGATTTTTGACTCCTCTGATTCCTATCATTTTGACGGCTTCCACGATTGAGTGGCACGGACTTGCAAGCGCGAACAAAGCCGAGTTCACGAGTTTCAACAAATCGGTTGTGAGCGACACGTCGCTTGAAATGAGCGTTGCGATTTCGCTCATTTTTACGTCTGGGTCTGAAATAAGGCGTTGGATTTTTGAAATATTGTCTGGCAACTGTGGCAATTCGTCGATTATTTTTACAAACTCGTGCGAAACCACCGAAATATCTTTTTGCGTTTTTTCGTTAATCGGAAGAATAATGCGCGTAATTGTTTCGCCGTTTTCGCAAACAACTTGGTAATTTTCTTCCGTAAGCCCGATTTTTTCGAGCATCAAAATCATAATTATGATTCCAAGTCCCGCGCCTTCGCTGTCGTCCAAAATTTGCGACATCGCTTGGTCAACGCTCGTATATTGCTGCGCCCGCGAAAGTTTATCGTGGATTCGCTTGTATTCTCGGAGCGTCATTTCTGAATTATTGCGGACTTCCATTTTTATTTTGTTGTTTCGCGTTTGCAAAATGAGTTTTATGTAAAGTCCCGCCGCTCGTTGCATTGCCATGTACCGCTTTATGTCTCCGAGCGTATCTTCCTTAAAATGCTTCATTCCAACTTCGTATTCTGCGTCATCAAAAATATTCAGACCCTTTTCTCTAAAATAAATTCGCTTTGTATTTGCCTTTTTTGAGTTTGTAACGAGTTCGTTTAGGCAATATTTCAAATATTCGTTCATGGAACTTTGATTTAATTCAGAAAGGAACGCCGCGAGAACTTCTTCCATATACTCGGACATTTCGTGCGGAAGGGTGTACGTTGTAATCGAAAGCGGGATTCCCGCCCGTATCGCCATGCGTATTTTTGATATATCCAATTTGCTGTTTGGATTTGGCATTTTTCTTTCTTCCTTTGGAATTGAGGAAACCTGCCGATTTCTCTCAACAAATTCAGTATATCATATCTTTTAGATTTTAGGAAATAAACCGATTTGGCAAAAACGGCATCAAAAAAACATCGAATATAGATGCAATTTTGAAACTTCATCTTGACAAAATACAGGGGGGGGGGGTACTATTTTCCGACTTTTTTTAAGGAGGATTTTTTATGAAGAAAATCATTTCACTTTTTACCGTTTTTGTGTTGGCAACCGTTTTTTCGTTTGCGCAAAGCATCGGTTTTCGCGGTATCTTGCAAATAAGCACATCGTCTTTGGGGGACGACTTCAAATATTCGTTTACTCAAGGGGAGTCTGACAAAGATGTTTCGGCAACGTTTGACGTAGGTGGCGGTTTTGCGCTTTTTGCGCACGTTCCGATTTCAAACGGCTGGGCTTTTCAAGGGGAACTTGGTTTTACGCACAATGTTGTAGGGTTTGAAATGAAAAGCGGAAGCGTTTCTGCCGACGGCAGTTTGTCTTACAACACTCTTAATATTCCGCTTTTGATTTCGTATGACATTGTGATAAATGAAACTGTTACGATTTCTCCGTTGGCGGGACTGCAATTTGGATTTGTGCTTGGCGACCTCACGGCTGAGGCTATGGGACTTGAAGAAAGTGCCTCGATTGACACTGCGGTTCTTGTGGGAATCATTACGGGGGCGCAAGCGTCGTTTTTTGTAGGTTCTGGCTCGATTGTTGTCGATGTGCGCTCTAACATCGGTTTGAACGCAATAAAAGCAGACGACTTAGAAATTGCTCGTCCGTTCGGTTTTCAACTTTCTGTTGGATACAAAATCAGTTTTGGCTCTTAAAATTCCATAGTGCAAAAAAAGAGGGCGTAGTACACGCCCTTTTTTTCACGAATGTGCGCTTCGCTTTTTTGATAAAATAAAACTTCCAATGAGTACGCCGATTCCGCCTAAAATCATGAGTGCGCAAAGAATTTGCCCAGTTGATATGTCAGAAAAAGAGGTAAACATATAAATCGGGTTTTCTGAATTTCTGAAACCGATGTCAGCATCTGGCTCTCGGAAATATTCAATGAAAAATCGCACCGTGCCGTAGCCAATCGTGTAAAGTCCGCCCAAAAATCCGTCGAACGGCTTTTTTTTGTGCAAAATCCACAAAATCGCAAAAAGGAAAATTCCTTCAAAAATCGCTTCGTAGAGTTGACTTGGATGGCGCGGAAGATTTACGAGCGCGTCCGTTGGATTCATGCCGATTTTTTGCATAAAATCTGAAACCCATTCAATCGACGCGGAAAATCGCTCGCTTCGTGGAACTGCTGGAAACACGATTCCCCAAGGCGCGGTTGTGATTCTGCCGTACAACTCGCCGTTCATAAAATTGCCGATTCTTCCAAACGTGTAACCAAGCGGGATTGCCGTACACATTGCGTCCGCCCATTTGAAAAACGGACGTTTGTGCCTAAAGCACCAAAAAATCATTCCAAAAAGCCCGCCAATAAAGCCTCCGTGATAACTCATGCCAGCAAGTCCCGTGAAACGCCCGTTGTGGAACGGCCAAAAAATGAGCCAGGGCTTTTTCCAATAATCGCCTGACGTGTCGTAGACGAGTGTTGAAAAAACGCGCGCTCCAATGAGCAAAAAAACGATTCCCGTGGCAATAAAACTAAAAATATCGTCTTCGGTTGCTTTTTGAAGCGTGCCGTCTTTTGCGTAAGAATCGAGTGCGCCTTCTTTTAAGTTCCGTTTTAGAATCGCGAACGCCGTGGCGAATGCGCAAATGTACATAAGTCCGTACCAGCGCACAAGCCCCAAAATCGGAACTCCAGGAAAAATCTCTGGATGAATCCAGGATGGATACTGTATGTAAAGTGGCAAAAAATTCATTGTCTGTTCCTATTTTTGCGTTTTTGCGCCGTCAAAACTTGTAGCCCGCTTGTGCGGCTTTTACAATTTTGCTTTTTAAGAGCGTGTTTTCTTTTTTGAGTTGCGTGAGTTCGTATTGCTGCTGCTTTACAAGTTCTCCGAGTTCTGTAACAGAAAGCGCACCCGCGCCGACCAAATCTTCCACGAACGACATTTTTGCCGTAAAATCCTCATTTGCTTCTTCCGTGGCAATGTCAAAAGAATCCGCGCCGCCGTCGGAAAACGCAATCGTTTCGCTTTGCAAAATTTTTTCTGCAATTCTAAAAATCGCTTGCGAAAGCACGGAACCTGGTTTGTAAACAGAAACGGGAAGACGCGACGAAAGAGCCTTGTCCTGCATGGAGTCGCGGTACATCACGCCGAGAGATTCAACTTCAAGTCCCAAATATTGTTGGCACGAGCGACGGATTTTTTGCGCTTTGTCAGCGTCTTTTGGCTCTTCAATCATGTTCATAATGAGCCGCGGGCGGAATTTTTTGAGTCGCGCCTTAAATCGCTCGGCATTTTCGGAGTCGATTTCGGCAATCGTTTCGATTAACTTTGGAATATAGAGCCGCTGAAGAGAAGCCGAGTCGTTTTTGAGCCGATTCAAATAATCCGAAGCCTTTGTTCCTTTTTTGAACGTTGCCGCCATAAGTCGAAAAACGGCATTTTTCAAAAAAAGGTAGCCGTTTATCGTTGCGGTGGGCATTGGCGCAGTTACGATGATTCCTTGCGGAGAAAGCAAAAAAAGGTCGAGAATCGTCAAATGCGTTCCCGCACCAAGGTCCAAAATGAGATAATCTGCGTTTACCGCTTGAAATTTTTTTATGAGCGCGTTTTTTTGCGCAAATTTGAGCGAAGATAGCCCTGGAATTTCTGAATCTCCCGCTATAAATTGAACGTTTTGATAATCCGTCGGTTGAATGATGTCCTCGAATTTCGTTTCGCCCGTGATAAACGTTCCGATTCCAAGTTTTGGGGAACTTTGCCCGATTGCGAGGTGCAGGTTCGACGCTCCAAGGTCAAGGTCTGCGAGAACAACGCTCTTTCCTGCTTTCCCGAGCGCGACCGCCAGATTTGCCGACAAGAGGCTTTTTCCAACGCCTCCCTTTCCGCTTGCGACTGGTATGATTTGCATAAAAACAGTATAGCACAAATCGCGCAATCGTGTCGCTAGAAAAACGGTGTCATTTTGGAGGAATTAAAACGACACCAAAAAGCGTTTTTATGCCGTTCTTTTTCCAAATGTGGCGATTGCGTCCACGCGCGCGTATTCTGCCTTAAAATCCTTAAAATACGCAGGATTATTTATAAGACGCACGAACTCGTCAAACAAAAAACTTGTGTCTTGCGGTCCTGACGAGGCTTCTGGATGAAATTGCACGCTAAACGCGGGAATGTCGGTGTAGACAATTCCTTCGCACGTGCCGTCGTTTGTGTTCACAAAACTCAAAACGGCGTTTTTTGGAAGTGACGAGTTTTCAACCGCGTAGCCGTGATTTTGACTCGAAATGTAAACTCTGCCGTTTTTGCAATATTTTACGGGCTGATTTCCACCTCGATGTCCGTATTTGAGTTTTGCGGTTTTTGCGCCCTTTGCCAGCGCAAGCAGTTGATGACCGAGGCATATTCCAAAAATCGGAATGCCGCTTTTTATGAGCGAGCGGATTTCTTCTATTATTTGAGTATTTTCGGCTGGGTCGCCAGGTCCGTTTGAAAGCATGATTCCGTCGGGATTTTTTGAAAGGATTTCCGTCGCGCTCGTTTGTGCGCTCACGGCTTCAACAAAAAGCCCGCGCTTTAGAAGTTCCCGCCGAATATTTGCTTTTGCTCCAAAATCAAAGAGGACGACTTTTTTTCCGCGCCCTGCTTCCATTGCCCGCGCGGAATCTGTTTCCTTTGTGCCGTCGGCGCGAACGGGAACGGCTCTGTACGCCGCGCTTTCGCGAAATACGGTTTCTGCGTCTTTTTCAACGTCGTCCGCGCTTTTTGTAACCGCTTCCACGGCTTTTGTAATTTTGTACGCGCGGATTTTTTCAAGAAGTCGCGCCTTTTTTTCTGCATTTTTGAGCGAATCGAACGCCTCGAGTGCTTCTTTTGAATCTCCAGAAATAATCATGCCGTTCATCACGCCAGACTCGCGGAGGATTTTTGTGAGGCTTCGCGTGTCAATTCCAGAAAGTGCGATGACATTTTGCTCTTTGAGCCAAGAATCGAGGTCGCCTTCGCAGCGAAAATTCGACGGATTTTTACACCATTCTCGAACAACGTAGCCGCGCACGTGGATTTTTCCGCTTTCCGCGTCCGCTCTGATTTTTCCGTAATTTCCGATGAGCGGAAACGTTTGACAGACGATTTGTCCAAAAAAACTTGGGTCGGTGAGCGTTTCGATGTAACCGCACATTCCCGTTGTAAAAACGGCTTCCCCGATGACGCAACCTTCATTTCCAAAACCGACTCCCCACAATTCGTGTCCGTCAGCCAAAACCAAACATGCTTTTTTTGTCATAGCGAGTTTATTTTAATAAAATCCGATTCGATTGGATAGTAGAATTGTGAGGGAAACGCGATGGTCGTGGATTTTTGAAAAACGCTGATTTTGTGTGCGAATCTCGATTTTTTTTGTTTTTTGCGGAATACTTTTTTTATGTTCAAAAAAAAGGAAAAAAAATCAAAATCAAATAGGCGGAGCGAGCGACTTTTGGGGCGAACGCTCAAAAGTTTTAATCCGTGGTTTTCTTACGTTTTTGTGTTGTTTCATCCGCGCACGATTTTTACGAATTTTCGCTGTTTTGCGGTTATTATTCGCGAATTTTTCTTTGTTCAATTTTTTGAAAAATACGGCATTTTGAAAATCCCCGTCGTTCATGTTGACCATCCGCTCGACGAAAAAATTCCGTTTGTGCCAGAAAAAGTTTCGATTTATCTTGATTTTATCAATTTGTGGGTACGCCCGCTCAATATGCTCGTGCAGCGGTGCGGTTGGTGGCGAGCGGGTTTTTTGACAAAATCGTGGATGAGGCGATTTCGGCTTTTGTATGTTCGCTCAAGCGAGATTTATCGTTTTCGGCTCACCACAACAAATCGTCCGAATTTTACAGCCATGCGCGAATTTCGCCAAATGCACGCGCTCGACCCGCATTTTTTGTGCGTTCCGAGTTTGCATGTTGCAACGATGGCTCTCGCTTTTGGATTTTATCGCTCGGTTTTTGCCTCCGAAGGATTTACGGAAGAAGAAAGTGCTCGCTGGGAAAAAGAAATTTACGACGGCGCGATTGAAATTACAGAAACCGTGCTTTTTGTAAAACAACACAGCGTAAATTGCATTCCTGCCGCGCTGTATCTTGCTACAAAAAATTTTCCTGACATTTTTTCTCAAAAAGACGCGCGAGAGTTTCTTTCGGCGATGTTTCGGCGTGGCGAGATTTCGGAAGAAACGGCTTTTGCGGTGCGAGAATACATGACCGGTATGTTTGAGCGTTTTCTCTCCGAAGGGCAAAAAGAAAAAGACGAAGAATGGTTTTTGCCGATTCATTCGTTTCTTTTGCAGTATGGAAATTGAGAAAAATCGTGCATTTTCAAAACGTTCTTTTAATTTCTCCAAAAAAAATCAATTCGTTCAAGTGAACAATCCTGTGCTATACTTTTTGCATGAAGCACGAAAAATATCTTTCAATTCTTGCCAGACAATATCCGAACGAGCGAGCGGTTATCACGGAAATCGTTAATTTGCAGGCGATTCTTTCGCTTCCAAAGGGAACGGAGCATTTTTTGACGGACATTCACGGGGAAGCGGAACAATTTTCTCATGTTCTTAAAAATGGTTCTGGTTCGATTCGCACAAAAATCGACGAAGTATTTGGAAACACGGAAACGGCTGCAACAAAACGCGCTCTTGCCACGTTGATTTATTATCCGCGCGAAAAAATGGAGCGCGTTCGTCAAACCGAAGAAGACATCGACGATTGGTACACCGTAACGCTTCACAGGCTCGTTGCAATGCTTCGGCGCGTTTCGTCAAAATACACGCGCTCAAAAATCCGAAAAACCATGCCCGACGATTTTGCCTACGTTATCGAAGAACTCATCACGGAAAAGGAAGAAGTTAAAGATAAAGCGGCGTATTACAACGAGATTTTGCAAACGGTCATCAGAATCGGGGCGGCGGAGGCACTTATCATTTCTCTTTGCGAGATGATTCAGTGTCTTGTAATCGACCATCTGCACATAATCGGAGACATTTTTGACCGAGGACCAGGTCCTCACGAAATCCTTGATATGCTTCTTTCTTATCATTCGCTCGATATTCAGTGGGGAAATCACGATGTTGTTTGGATGGGAGCGGCTGCGGGAAGTCTCGTGTGCATTGCAAATGTGGTGCGACTGTGTGCTCGGTATAACAATCTTGATGTTTTGGAAGAGGGATACGGAATCAATCTTACGCCACTCGTAACATTTTGCATGAAGACATACGGAAAAATGGATAGGCAAGCCGTTCATCGCGCGATTTTAATCATGCAACTCAAACTTGAAGATTCTCTTATTCGCGAAAATCCAGAATTTGGAATGGAAAACAGACTCATTTTTGACAAAATCGATTTTGAGAAAAAAAGCGTGCAAATCGAAGGAAAATCGTGGCAATTAAACGTGAAAGATTTTTCCATTGATATGCCCACGGTTGACCCAAAAAATCCTGCAAAACTGTCTTTGGACGAGGAGGCGGTGCTTTCGCGCCTTGTTTATTCGTTTACGCATTGCGAAAAATTGCAACGGCACGTTCGATTTTTGTATCGCGTGGGAAATTTGTACAAAGTTTTCAACGGGAATTTGCTTTATCACGGTTGTATGCCGCTCGACTCTGACGGGAATTTCCTTACGGTTAGGCTTTTTGGACGCGATTTTTCGGGAAAGGCTCTTTATGACGAGTTGGAACTCTGGGCGAGAAGGGGGTATTTTGCTCCGAATGGCTCAAAAGAAAAGGAAAAAGGCGAACTTATCCTCTGGTATTTGTGGACAGGTCCGCGCTCTCCGCTTTTTGGAAAAGATAAAATGGCGTGTTTTGAAAATATGTTCATTGACGACAAAGAAGCGAGTCGCGAAAAGAAAAATCATTATTACGACGAAGTTGAAGACGTTGAAGTTGTGGAAAAAATCCTCGCGGAGTTTCACTTGGACACAAAAACCGCTCATATTGTAAACGGACACGTTCCGCAAGAAGTCAAAAAAGGCGATTCTCCGATAAAATGTGGCGGAAAATTGCTCATTATCGATGGCGGTTTTGCCGCCGCGTATCACGAAAAAACGGGAATTGCGGGCTACACGCTCGTTTGCAATTCTTACGGATTGCGACTCGTCGTTCACGAAAAATTTACGGGAAGTCAAAGCGTCATTGAAACCGACAGCGATATTGTGAGCGACACGATTCAAGTTGAGAAATTTCCAAGTCGTCATTTTGTTGCTGACACCGACCGCGGTTCAGAGTTGCGAGAGCAAATCGCTGAACTCGAAGAACTTTTGGCAGCGTACCGCAAAGGCGCGATTTGATGATTTTGATTTTGATTTAATCGATAAGGATTTTTGAATGGAGTTCGTTTTTCTTTTTTTGGGAATCGTTTTGATTCTCGCCTCTCTTTCGTTTGCCGCGCGATTTTTTTCAAAAAAGAAAGATTCAAAAACAAAAGCGGGGGAGGGCAAAACCGTTTTTGTAAACTGCCCCGTTTGCGGCTCGGCACTTTTGAAAGGCGAAAATCTCCATTCAAAAATTTTCCGCCCAATGAACACGCCACATCAGCGAATGACCGTGCAAGGCTGCCCGCATTGCTATCCCGTTTTAGAAGCGGGAATCGTTCGCCGTTGCCCCGTTTGCGGAAAATCGATTTCGGCGGACGGCGAACTGGTGGCGCGGCTTTTTAATCGACCCGATGGAAAAAAACACGTTATGATTACAGGTTGCTCGGTTTGTTGCCGCTAAAATCTACGAATTCAAAAACTGTTTTGAAACTGAATTTTGTAAGCAGATTTCATTACTTTTAAAAATTCTTAAAAAATTTTTCTTTTTTTCTAAAGTCCGATTTTCCATTTCCGAAATTTATAAATGTAGGGTGTAGCCCACACAGTTCTAAAACTGTTGAGAATTAACCATTTTTATAAGGAGATATTGTATGGTTATCAATCACAATATGAGCGCGATGTTTGCGCAGCGGCAGGGTGGAATCACGGAGTTGAATCACTCGAAGAATATGGAGAAACTTTCTTCGGGATTGAAAATCAACCGCGCAGGTGATGATGCTTCTGGTCTTGCAGTGTCTGAAAAGATGCGTGCGCAGATTCGCGGCATGAACAAGGCTGCAGAGAACGCTCAGAACGCCATCAGCTTCATCCAGACGACCGAGGGCTACCTCCAGGAGACAACTGACATTGTTCAGAGAATCCGCGAGCTTGCCGTTCAGTCTTCAAACGGAATCTACACGGACGAAGACCGTATGCAGATTCAGGTTGAAGTGTCTGCTCTTGTTGCTGAGGTTGACCGAATCGCTTCACAGGCACAGTTCAATGGCATGAATATGCTCACTGGACGCTTTGCCCGCTCAACTGGCGAAAACAGCGTTACTGCTTCAATGTGGTTCCACGTTGGTGCGAATATGGACCAGAGAATTCAGGCTTTCATTGGCACAATGACTGCTGCTGCTCTTGGAATCCGCTCTATTGGCAACGAGGAAATCATTTCTCTCGAAACTCCAGAAACCGCTAACCGCGCAATCGGAACTCTCGACGAGAGCCTCAAGAAGATTAACAAACAGCGCGCTGACCTTGGTGCGTATCAGAACCGCCTTGAGAAGGCTGTTGCTGGACTCAACAACGGTGCAGAGAATCTTCAGGCATCTGAGAGCCGCATCCGCGACACCGATATGGCGAAGGAAGTGGTTGAGTCTACGAAGAATCAGGTTCTTCAGCAGTCTGGAATCGCAATGCTTGCGCAGGCGAACCAGAACAGCCAGAACGTTCTCTCGCTTCTCCGCTAGTTTTAAGGCGGTCGGGTGAACGACGAAAAGCACTTTCTTCTAAAAAAGGGGTGCTTTTTTATTTCATTTATAGTAAAATATTTCAAAAATCAACGTTGTTGGTTTTAGCCTTGTAAAGAAAAGCCTGTTAAAAAATCGACAGGCTTTCTTTTTTTTTTGCATTTTGAATAAAAATTTCTTTTTTGAATCTTTTTGTATTGTGTAAAATCTAACATTTCTTTAGAATCTTCTGGTTAGCATTTGATAACAAAAGTTTTCTAACTGTTTCAAACTTTTGTCAGTTATATAAAAATGTAGTTTATGCTAACTTTTTCAAATAGAGGATTTTATGCGTAAGTTTCTTCTAGCATTTGTTGTTTCTTGTACTTTGATTTTTGGCGTTTCTGCGGCAGATAAATCATGGAAATCGGTCGCCACGGAAATGCAGTCGATTATTGACGACGCATATTCCATTTACGCTAGCGGGAACGCAAACGGCGGCTACGAGCGAATGAACGACGCTTATTTCGGTCACTACGAAGTTGACGGATTCGAGCGAAACACGCAGAGCCGAATCGGTGGAAGCCGCGCGGGAAATGTGGAAGTTCAGTTCAGCCGAGTAAAGGGAGCGATGCGCGCTGGAAAGCCGAACGATGAAGTGCGCAAAGAAGCCGACACGCTCATTTCCATGCTTTTTGAAGATGCCGAAAAACTTGACCCGCCCGATATGTCATGGACGGATTTGGCGAAAGTCCTTGAAAGCGAGTTCAGCGAGGCGGCGAATATGTACGCTGACGGCAAAGTCGTTACGGCAGAGCCAAAATTCCGCAAGGCTTATGCCCGCTACTACGGAAAGTCGAAATTCCAGGAAAATGTGGCAAAATCGCTCGGAAACGCGCGGGACGAGCAAATTGTTTCTCTCTACAATAAAACAAAATCAATGATTCTTGCAAAAGACTCAAAGCCCGCCGTGGTCGCTTCAATTACGGAACTTTCGGATTTGCTTTCAAAAACGGCGGCGGATTTGACGAAAAAACAAGGTCGGGCGCAATGGTGGGCAACCGTGGTCGCCTCGCTCTTGATTTTGCTCCGCGAAGGCTTTGAGGCGATTCTTATCGTGGGCGCGATTATCGCCTATCTTCGCAAAAGCGGAAACGAGAACAATCTTCCAACAGTGTACAAAGGCTCGGTCATCGGAATTTTCGCTTCAATCGTCATGGCATTGATTTTAATTGGACTCACGAGATTCGGATTTGAGAGCGGACAGGGGCAGGAAGTCGTTGAGGGAGTCACGATGTTCATCGCGGTGGCGGTGCTTTTCTACACTTCAAACTGGATGCTTTCAAAGGCTTCGTCAAAGGCGTGGTCGGATTACCTCAAAGGAAAGATTCAGACTTCGGTTGACAGCCGCAGTATGTTCAGCCTTGCGTTCACCTGCTTTTTGGCGGTGTTCCGTGAGGGCGCGGAAGTCATCTTGTTCTATCAGGCGATGTTCAGCGGAAGCGATGGAAACGGCACGGTCTCGGCGGTCATTTTGGGCATGATTATCGCGGTGGTGCTTTTGGTCTTCGTTTACAAGGCGATAATTCTGACCGGAAAGAAACTTCCGCTAAAGCCGTTCTTCATGGCGACTTCGATTTTGATGTTCGTGATGGTGGTCGCGTTCGTTGGCGGCGGAATCAGCGAATTCGTGGATGCGGCTTGGATTCAGCCGAAGTTGGTTGACGGCGTTCCGACGATTTCGCTTTTGGGAATCTACCCTTACGCCGAGTCGCTTATCGCGCAGGGAATCGCGATTCTCGTGATTGTGGCGAGCCTCGTGCTTGGTCATATACTTTCAAAAAGGAAGAACGAAGAGAAATCTTCTTCAAAATAAAATAGGGTTAAAAAACCCAAGGAGTTTTTTATGAAAAAAGCATTGTCTTTTTTTGTTGTTTCGGCGTGTGTTGCGGGCGTTTTGTTCGCGTGGCCTTGGTCAAAGAAAAAGGATGAGCCAAAAACCTCTTCTGCTGCAAAGGAAGTGGCGGAAGAAGATGAGGGTGGCTTTGTTGAGCATGACATCGGTGACGAGCAAAAGGCTGGTTTCCTCGCAGTAAACGGCGTGTATTTTCAGGCCGTTGATATGAAATCGGGTGAGGGAAATACGCAAAAGGGCGCGGATTTTACAATGCACATTGAGGCTGACATCGCGGCTATGGAAAACGACCTCGGATTCGTTGTTGACCAGTTCGTTCCGGGCTTGACCGTTGACTATGAAATCGTTGACCAAAAAACTGGTGCGGTTGCAACAAAAGGCACATTCATGCAGATGAACGCTTCTGACGGTCCTCACTACGGTGCAAACATCAACTTGGACAAGGCAAGCACTTACACGGCTCGATTCATCATCCACAGCCCCGCTGAGAACAACTACTTCATCCACACTGACGAAGACACCAAGCCGGGTTCAGACTTGCAGAAATACTGGAAAAACGACAAGCCGCTCACAGTCGAGTTCAAAGACTGGGTATTCGACGGAAAGAAAGTCCAGCCGGAATACAACTAATTTTTGCTGATTGAGAGAAAATGCCATCTGCACTGTAAACGCAGGTGGCATTTTTTATAGCACTTTACAGAATCGCCCCATGCGGGCAAGATACCTTGCAGTCTCCGCAGCGAATGCAGTCCGCGCTGTTCGGATTTTCGTACACGGGAATGTCAAGTTTGCAAGCTTTTTGGCACGCGCCGCACTTCGTGCATTTTTCCGTGTCGATTTTGAATCGGTAGAACGAGATTTTGTTGAACACGCCGTAAATCGCGCCGAGCGGACAGACATAGCGGCAGAATGGGCGGTAGACTATTATAGAAGAAAGTAGCGTGACGATGAGAATGGCGAGTTTCCAGCGGAAGATGAATCCCGCCGCCCCGCGCATTGCAGAATTGAGCAGAACGAGCGGGATTCCGCCTTCGAGCGTTCCCACGGGGCAAATCCACTTGCAGAACCATGGTTCGCCCAAGCCCGTAAAGTCCGCCACGAACGCGGGAAGAATCAGCACGAACACGGCGAGAAAGAAAAACCTGAAATAGCGAAGGAATCTTTCGCCCGGAAGGCGGCGGATTTTCTTGACGAACGGAATTTTGTAGAGCAAATCCTGCACCAACCCAAACGGACACAAAAATCCGCACACGAACCGCCCGAGCAGCGTTCCAAAAATGACGAGCAGCCCTGCCACATAGAGCGAGATTTTGTACTCGCGGGCGTTCAGCGTGGCTTGGAGCGAGCCAATCGGACACGCGCCCAACGCGCCGGGGCAGGAGTAGCAGTTCATGCCGGGAACGCAGACGGCTTTGCTCGCCCCCGTAAAAATCTCGCCGCGCGCAAAGCCCTTGATGTAGCCGTTAGAAATCGCGGCAAAGCACGCCTGCACGAGAAGGCGGATTTTTCTGTGAAAAGAGAGTGCGTTTTTCATCAGCCGATTCCGATGCATTCAAGGCAGATGCGCGTTGCCTTGCCGAGTACGGCGGCGACTTCCCCACGGAAGATGCCCGCAATAACGAGCGCGATTCCGAAGATGAGAAAGATACTTGCAATGATTTTAGGGTGCTTTTTCAGAAAAACCATAATTTCCTCTTTTTCGTCACATACCTCCATCCTTAGCGGCGTTAGCCGCGTAGCGTTAGCAGGACTCTCCCATGCAAACATATCCGTGTGATAATCTATCACACGGGGAACTCGCTAACGCTGTTCGGGCTAACGCCCTCACTCTGACAATCACGCGCTAGGTAGCGAGCGACCCCGCTTGCGGGGGGGGGGAAAAAAACTCACGAGGTGAGTTTTTAGCGAGTCTCGGAAAAATCTGTGATTTTTCCGTGGTACCCGACTTCCTTGCTGTGCTTTCACGCGCTAGGGTATGAAGTGGTGGCGGCTTGCCGACAGTGCGTAGCACCGAGCGTGAGCGAGCCACGGAACACCCGACCCGCCGCAAGGCGGGGAGCGCCCTATTTCTGCTTTGAAAGCAAGTCGTCGATGATTTTCTGCCAGTCTTTTTGGCTTTTTGCGCCGAGGTACATCTGCCCGATGATTTTTCCGTCGCTGCCAACGAAAAAAGTTGCGGGAACTGCCTGAATGTTCTTCAAAAGGCCGCTCATCATGTCCTTGGTGGGGACGATGTGCGTGTAATTCGCGCCGGTCTGGGCGATGATTGCCTCGCCGTCGGCTTTGGTGCGCGGAAGGATGTTGCCCAGGCGGTCGGTGATGTCAATCGGGATTCCGACGACGGCAACGCCCTTCGCCTTGTTCGCGTCGTTCAGGCGGGCAAGGTCGGGCATTTCGCGGATGCACGGCGGGCAGAAGGTGCCCCAGATGTTCACGAGCGTGATTTTGTTTTTGGCGAAGATGTCGCTCGTCACTTCCGCGCCGTTCAGGTCTTTGGAAGCGAAAGTAACTTTATCGCCCGGGGCAACGCCCGATTTTTGCGCGAACGAGAGCGTTGCAACGGCGAGCAGCGCGAGAATGGTCAAGAGTTTTTTCATAGCGGTCTCCTTGAATTTTCGATTTTTCCACAAAATGTAGCACAAATGCGCTATTTTTTCATCGGCGCACTCGGCTTTTGCGGGCGGGTCGGTCGCTTTTCCGCCGTGGGCTGCTTTTTGCTCTTGCCCGCGCTCGTCGCCTTC
The DNA here is from genome assembly GCA_937877535.1 of uncultured Treponema sp. Lineage (GTDB taxonomy): Bacteria > Spirochaetota > Spirochaetia > Treponematales > Treponemataceae > Treponema_D. The sequence goes on along the minus strand of CALFJF010000022.1, from coordinate 6,980 downwards.
TTCCCATCGTCAGTGTTGAAACTCGCCGTCAGGTAAAAATCCTCTATCGGCGCGTAGCCCAGCGGCGCAACAAGCTCGTTCCAGTTCTTCGGCAGTTTGATTTCCGTCGTGACAAATCCGCCACCGGGCATCACCTGCACTTTGTTGCGGTTCGCGTCGCCCGTGACCAAAAACGCGGTGTCGCCCTTGTTCATCGTGGCAATCGTCATAATCTCGTCGTCTTTCACAATCGGCTTCAACCATTCGGGTGTCGGGGTCATCTTCGCCTGCTCCGCCTCATCTTTGGAAAGCATGTCATAATGCTCGTCAAAACTGCGCCGCTTGTACTGCTGGCTTCCCGGGGCAGCCCAATAGTGCGCGTAGGTGCGGAGCGCGAGCGGTCGGCGGGCGGTTTCAATCAGCGCGTCCTCAAGGTCAGATTTCGTCTTGTACTCTTTCGCCAAGTCCTTCGCCACATACTCGGTGATGAAAACCGTGCGCGGAACTTGCGGTTTCGTGTTCCCCAAGCCGTTCTGCTGCTTTTCGGTGATGTCGAACGCCATAATCTGCATGATTTTTTCCGCGTCGTCGATGGCTGGCGTGACATTGTTCCCCCAGGCGAGCGCACTTCCCGCCGTAATCGGGGTGAGCGTTCAGGTCGTAGCCCTGCTGCACATGATAGGGCTTCCAGCCGATTCTCGCGCACGCCTCGTCGTCCTCGCTGAATGTGAACGGAGTGAGGTAGCCGAAAGACCCCATGCGGTTTTCCTTAACATAGTAGCCGCCGATGTTCAGCATGGCAAGGTCGATGAAGCGGCCGAGCGCCTTGTTCGCCTTTTCGCTAATCATGCCCTGCTGGCTGTCGATTCCGAGCTGACGGGCGAGCGGTCCGTTCAAGAACGCGAACGGAGTCCAGCCGTGCGTACTTGCGAGCGGCTTTCGCCATTCGCTGTCATTCATGCCCGCAACGAACGCAATGCAAATCGGCATGAATTCTTTGGGAACGCCCGCCATGACCGCGTTTGCCGCCACCGTGTAGACCGTGCATTCGCGGTAGGCGAGCGCGAATGTGCCGAGGATGTCCGCCGCCTTGTAGGGCGTGAACTGCAAATACTCCTGAATCTTCTCATCGGTCGGCGGCACAACGGGAAGTCCGTCCGTCCAGCCGTTCACCGCCATGTATTCCTGAATCTCGTCGTAGTTTCCGTAGTAGATGATTTCGTCGGCGGGTCGCTTGCCCTCCGGCGCGTACTGGGCGATTTCGTCCTTCGTAATCTGCCTGGTGAGCGCGGTCTTAATTTGCGGCCACAAGACTTCGCGGGCGTTTTTCTTTAGCTCGTCGGTGGAGTGCGAGGCGAACGCGCCGGGATATTCCGCCGTGCGCAGGACGGGAACGCCGCGGTTCACGCCCGTTGAATGAACCTGAGCCACAAAAGTGGGCGCGGCAACGGTGACGGTGGGGATTCCGATGTACTCCGCCGCAATCGAGTCGCCCGTTTCTTTTGTTGTGCAAAGCCCGCAGCCGCAGTTTCCCACGATGACGGCATCAACTTTGAGTTCTTTGAGCCGCGTCTGGAACGCCTTTGTCTTTTCGGTCTGACCGAACACGGAATAAGGACCTGCCTGCCCGATGTCGTCGAACATATAGATTTTCGCCGTGGGAAATTCGCGCTCGATGCATTTTTTCAGCTCGTTGTGCGTCGTCACCGCCATGAACGAGCCGCCCACAAGCGCAATCGTCTTTCCTTTGAGCGAGTCGAGCCGCCTGGCTTGGCTTATCATCGGAACATCGTGGTAGCCCACCGGCGAGACGATGGCGTAGTTTTGGCTTCCGTCGTCAGCGTACTGCGGCACAAAGCACACGCCGTCAACGCACTCGTCGGGATTGGTGCTGTATTTGGTCGCGGCGAAGAGCGAGGTGGTTGAGCTTGTCGAAACCAGCAGCACGGCAAGTGCCAGCGAAAAAATTGATTTTAGTTTCATAAAGTGCCTCCAGTTGATGTCATGCTGAAACGAGTTCAGCATGACAGGATTTGCGCAAGGGATTGCAGCACCTGAGAAGCAGTTCCGAAGCGACAGCGGTGGTTGAGTAGGAAGCGAAGCGACCGTATCGAAACCACCAGAGCGTAGGAATGAGTAGCGCAAGGGATAGTAGGGGCGGCGAAGCCGTTGCCGTAGACAATGAAGCGATAGCGGAACCCAAACGAGCACGACAACAAGAGTGCTCGCGAAAAGCCCGACCGCCGTACCACGAAGCGAAGCGTAGTAGCGGCGGTTGCGCCCGTAGTATACTCTTATTTTTCCCGTGCAATGATAATCCGTGCGGCTTCGAGCGTTTTTGTCTCGGTGTCAATTTTTTTGACAACGACAAAATCACCGCTCTTCACATCTGAAAGCGCGAGCGTGTTCTGAGCGGGGATTTTTTTCTCGCCGGATTTTTTGGCTTCTGCCGCCGCCTTGCGCTCTTCTTCCGTGGGAAGCGAGCCAATTCGAGTGAGCGGGCTGACATGAACCTGCGTTTCCTTTCCGTCCGCATCCTTGACCGTGAGGATTTTTGTCTCCGCGTTTACGGTGCTCACCGTTCCGAGCAAGTCGGCTTTTGGCTGCGCGTGGGGATTTTGACGGGGATTTTTGGCAAAATGCGTTCCGTCTTTCAGTCCGTTCGTTTTTGGGGCGCGGCTCGGGAAACCTTTTTCAGAATTTACTGCCACGGGGCGATTAAACGGATTTGTGCGGACGGGCGTTTTTGCGAATGCCGAATTTGCTCCCAAACCGAAAACCAATGCCGCAACTGCGACTGTCGTGAATACTGTCTTTTTCATAATTTTCTCCTCAAAGGCATGATTTTTCAGCCTTTTTTTATTTCTGCCAGCGTTCTGCTGACAATACAAACTATAGCGCATTGCTCGGAAGGGAACATTAAGCGACAATGAAGCGAAGATGAAAGAATTTTCAGAAAAAAGTCGCAGAAATTTCATCAGAAAAGTGATTTTGCGTGCTATACTGTCTTTAATGAAGAAAACGATTTTGTTTTTTGCGTCGATTTTTCTCATTTTTGCGTTTTTTTCCCCAGAGGAAGCCTTCGCGCAAAGCATTTCTTCTGATTCTAGCGAACTTGCCGCACGAAAACTGCCTCCAAAACGACCTTCGCCTGACAGACCGATGAATTTCAACGGACGGCGAATGCCGCGAAGAGACGGGAACTTTACTGCCATCGGAGTCAAAGTCGATGAAACGGGCGATTTTCTCACGATTTCGATTTTTTTCAATGACGCTTTGGATTCAAATTCGGTCGAAGCGCACAACATTTTCATCAATGAAACGCAACTTCCGCCAAAAACGGAATTTCTTTTCAACAAAAACAGGCACATGCTGCGATTCACCGCCCCAAAGTCAGACGGCACATTCACGCTCAAACTTGTCGGTCTCCGCTCTTACGACGGAAAAATCATGAATCCGACGGAAATCAAAAATCTTGAAGCAAATTCATTCTGCAAATACTCACGGGAGGCACGAACATGGCAAAAATCCTCATTGTAGAAGACGACAAGGAACTTTCGCACATCACCGAGCTGGAGCTGACCCACGAGGGATTTTCGGTCGTGACGGCGGCGGACGGCAGAGAGGGCTTTGAGAAAATCCAGAGCGAAAAGCCCGACCTCGTTTTGCTCGATGTCATGCTCCCCCGACTGAGCGGGCTTGAAATCTTGCGCAAGGTGCGGAACGAGCTGGATTCGGACTTGCCCGTGATTTTGGTGACTGCGCGCGGCGAGACGATTGACAAAGTTGACGGCTTGAACAGCGGCGCGGACGATTACATTGCAAAACCGTTCAAAATCGAAGAACTGCTCGCCCGAATGAACGCGGTCTTGCGCCGAACGCAAAAAAATTCGGGCGCAAAATCTGCCCCGCTCAAAAACGGCGCGATTGAAATGGTAGCAAGCGAAATGAAAGTGACTTTTGACGGCACGGCGGCGGAACTTTCCAAAAACGAATTCCTGCTACTCAAATATTTTCTGGAAAATGTCGGCAAAATCCTCTCCCGCGATGAAATCATCAAAACCGTCTGGGGTGAAGACTATTATATAGAAGAAAACAGCGTCGATGTCTATGTGCGACACCTCCGCGCCAAGTTCGGCGACAGCGTGCTAAAAACCGTGCGCGGCATGGGGTACATCATGCAGGAGATGGGAAAGTGAGGAATATGGAATCTTTTGGGAAAATGAGATAGTATAAAAACATGGTCGTGGCGCATCCGTTCATAAAATGGGCTGGCGGAAAAACTCAGTTGTTGGACGAAATCAGGGCAAAATATCCTCCCAAAATCGAAAAATACTGCGAGCCTTTTGTGGGCGGAGGCGCGGTACTGTTTGATGTTCTTTCAAATTTTCACCCGAAAGAAGTGCTGATTAACGACATCAACGCTGAACTCATAAACACTTACGCTCAGATTCGTGACAATCCCGAAAACCTGATTGAAATGCTTTCAGATTTGCAAGAAAGTTACAAATCGCACACGACAGAAGAAAACAAAGCCTTCTTTTACGAAAAGCGCGACCGCTACAACCGCCTCAAAATCAACGGAAACGCTTGTCATGCTGAACTTGCTTCAGCACCCCAAATGAAAAAATCTGAACAAGAGATTCCGAATCAAGTTCGGAATGACATTTTACTTGAAAAAGCCGCGCTCTTTATCTTTTTGAACAAGACCTGTTTCAACGGGCTTTACCGCGTGAACGCAAAAGGGCTTTTCAATGTGCCGTTCAACAGTGCGAAAAATCCGCTTCTGTGCGATGAGGAGAACTTGCGGGCATGCTCAAAACTTTTGCAGAATGTGCAGGTGCGGACGGGCGAATATTCACAGTGCATAGATTTCATCGACGAGCGCACATTTGTCTACATCGACCCGCCCTACCGCCCACTCAACAAAACGCAGGCTTTCACTTCATATTCCGAAAACGGCTTTTCGGACAAGGAGCAGATTGCGCTTGGAAAATTCATCGAAGAAATCTGTGCAAAAGGCGCGAAAGTCGTTGCGAGCAATTCCGACCCAAAAAATGTGAATGAAAACGACAATTTTTTTGATGATTTGTATTCGCATTTTGAAATCAAGCGGATTTTTGCTTCAAGAATGATAAATTCCAACGCAAAAAAGCGCGGGGCGGTGAGCGAACTTTTGATTTCAAACATTGCGAGCGTGTTTTAGGGAGAAAAAAATGGCAAACAGTGCGTCATGGCAAAAGATTTTTGACGATTACAACATTCTCCAGTATGATTTTGGCAAATCATATTTTCCGTTGAGCGCGGAGCAGATAAAGCGTTCCTGCCAAGATTTCAAGAAAACGGCGGAAAAAGAAGTTCGGATTTTGTGCAAACAAGACACGCGCGAGTCCCGCCCGCTTATTTTTCAACAACATGGGCTTTTTATCCTTCCGACACGGAATGGAGAATACGCGATTTGCAAGGGAGAAGGCTACATCGACATTCCGCCGATTACGAGCGAAGTCAAAACATACAATTCTAAACTCGATTTTCATCTTGACAGTTCTGATGTCGGCGATTCTGAGATGCAGCATCTTGATTTTGCCTATGCCTCATCGCTTATCCGCACCTTTATGAATGACCCGACATTGCTTCTGACCATTCGCGGACGAAAATACACGCCGAAATTCTCATTCAAGGTCGGAGGAATTCAACTTGAGGCGGAGAGCGTACAAACCGAAGTTGACGCAGGATATGAGGGCAAAGACAAAATCGTGCTTATAGAGGCGAAAAATTCGGCGGTCGAAAACACGATTATCCGCCAGTTGTTCTATCCATACCGCCAATGGCAGTCGATTACAAAGAAAAAAGTTATTCCTGTATTTTTTGAGCGAGATGCCGCTTTAAACGTGTACAACATGTGGCAATATGAATTTTCTGACGAAAACGATTACAACAGCATACGCCTTGTAAAGTCAGGTCGCTATACAATTTTAGGAGTGTAAACTATGGAAAAATGCCCAAATTGCGGTTGCGAAGAATTTGTTTCCGAACCGAACCAATACGATGTTTTGACTTTTGCCGATGGCGACTTTAGAGTTTGCCGTTCAGAAAAAATCGATGGCGAAAAAATCTTTTGCCGCGAATGTGGCAAAGAAGTCTGCGTGAAAAACGGAAAACTCGTACTGTCGTAAAATGTCAATCCGTGCTTACTATCGCTCGCAAAACAAAGATTTCACTCTCGCACACGGCGACTGCCTCGATTTGCTTCCGAACATCAATTTTCAGTTTGACATGATTTTTGCCGACCCGCCATATTTTCTTTCAAACGGCGGAATTTCCGTTCAGAGCGGAAAACAGGTTTCTGTGAACAAAGGCGACTGGGATAAATCGCAGGGCTTTGAAAAAGACAACGAATTCAACCGCAGGTGGCTTTCGCTTTGCCGTGAAAAATTAAAGGAAAACGGCACGATTTGGGTGAGCGGTACTTACCACAACATTTTTTCCGTGGCGCAGATGCTCAATGAGCTGGATTTTAGGATTCTCAACTGCATCACCTGGGCAAAGACAAATCCGCCGCCGAACCTTTCGTGCAAATTTTTCACCCACTCTACAGAGTTTATTTTGTGGGCAAGAAAAAACAAAAAGGTCACGCATTACTACAACTACGAGCTGATGAAGAAAATCAACGGCGGAACGCAGATGCGAGACTTGTGGACTCTGCCCGCAATCGCAAAGTGGGAAAAATCATGCGGAAAGCACCCCACGCAAAAACCGCTCCCGCTTCTCGCCCGCATTATTTTGGCAAGCACAAAAGAAGGGGATTGGATTTTAGACCCATTTTGCGGAAGCTCGACGACTGGCATTGCCGCAAGTTTGCTTAACCGCAATTTTTTGGGAATCGACCGTGAGGAATCTTTTTTGGAAATGTCCAAAAACCGCCGCATCGAACTCGACGACACACACGCTCGTCTTTCATATCGCACGCGAATCGGGTATGATTAAGGCACTATGAAATC
>CALFJF010000021.1 GCA_937877535.1 uncultured Treponema sp. | reverse complement strand
AGGGTAAGTGCCGGGTAGCTAAGTTCGGAACGGATAACCGCTGAAAGCATCTAAGTGGGAAGCCGGCCATGAGATTAGATTTCCCTGGGAACTCGATTCCCCTAAAGACTCCTCGGACACTACGAGGTTGATAGGCTGCAGGTGTAAGCGTCGCGAGGCGTTCAGCCGAGCAGTACTAATAAGTCGTGAGGCTTGGCCATATTATCGTTTCCAACTGCGAGCAATCGCAGAAACCTTCTCAAACCTACTGATTTCGTTTATTTTAATTTGATTATTATTGCCCGTGGCCATAGAGAGGGGGTCCCACCCGATCCCATTCCGAACTCGGAAGTTAAGCCCCTCATCGCCGATGATACTGCCGCAAGGTGGGAAAGTAGGTCGCTGCGGGCTTTTTTTTGCATTTTTCAAATCCGCCCCAAAAGGCGGATTTTTCTTTTTGAAAATCAGCCTAGCAATTTTTTGATTTCTGGATACGACGAAAAAAGTCTTATCGCGTGATGCTCAATGGCGCAGGCGTTTTGGCGCGTCATTCCAAGCGTGGCAGAGATTTCTAAAAAACTCTTCCCGCTTCCGTTGCAAGAAAAAAATCCTCTGTGTTGCGAAAGAACGTAAAACGCCCGCGGGTTTTGCCTTCTCAGGCGTTTGAGCGCGGTGCGCACGGCGACTTCGGTTTCTTTTTGGAAAAACATTTCTTCAGGCGTTTTGAAGCGCGAAGGCAGTTCCGATTTTGTTTTTGATTCCCCGTCGAATTCGTTTTCCGCGTCAAGGCTTTCGCCTTTGGGCAAAATCGAAAGATAAAACGTCGCTTTTTTTTCTGGAACCAAAGAGGCTCGCGTGGCTTTTTTTATTTTTTCTTCCACGGACAAAGAAACGTTTTCGTTTTCAGAAAGCGCGCACGCAAGGCTTGCTCGTTTTTTTGAAAAATCCTTTGGAACTACAACGATTTCGGCTTTCCTGAGTGCCTCAAGAATCGCGTGCCGAATGCACGGAATCGCATACGTTGAAAATCGAAGCCCTTTTTCTGTGTCAAATCCTGAAATTGCTTGAAAAAGCCCCATGACCGCTTCTTCCCGCAGGTCTTCAAGTTCAAGCCCGCGATTTCTGTAGCAAGATTTTGCGGCTTCCGAGTAGGCAAGCCCCAGATTTTCCAAAACAATTTTCTTTCGCGCCTCCACGTTTCCGCGCTGCGCCATTTTGAACAGGTTTTCTGTGCCTTCGATAGTTTTTGTCATTCGCTCTCCTTGATTTTTGCGACGTTTCTTTCTCCCTTTTTGAGTGGCGGGAAAAAAGAGTGTAGGCGATTTCTCTTTTTTGTCAAAAATCTGTAATAAAAAATATAGGTTTTTCGGTATCAAAATTTCTCAAAAAAACAAAAAAATCGAACCGTTTTCAAAAAATCAAATATGCCTCTATCGCGCTCAAAACGGCTCAATTTCGATTTCTGTGTAAAACGATACGAAAAAATCGAAAAACGCGCTCCTAGACCCCTCTACGACGCGGAGAAGGGCATATTTTTTTCCTGTCTCTCCAAAAAAAATCAAAAAATGAGATTATGACGAATTTCTTTTGAGTTTTTGGCAATCTCTGAACGCGCCTTCGCCCACATTTTTGAGAGAGCGTGGAAGCGAAACGGCTTCCAAAGACGCGCACGAAGAAAACGCTTCCGCGCCCAATTCCAAAACGCCTTCAGAAAGAACGGCGGATTTTAAAGACGCGCAATTTCTAAACGCGCCCGCGCCAACTTTTTTTACGGTTCCAGGAATCGAAACAACTTCCAAAGAAACGCAACCTTCAAAAGAATCGTATTTTAATTCTTCAACGCCTGCGGGGATTTTTACGCGCTTCAAAAATCGATTTCCCGAAAACGCGCTCGGCTCAATTTTTGTAACAAAAATCGGAATCGAAAACGATTCTTCCCGCGCGCCCGCAGGATACGCCACAAGCGACGCGCCGTTGAACGAAAGCAAAACGCCGCCGTCGCTTCTAAAAGACGTGCTGCCGCTTTGAACGTCGATTCTGCGGAGTTTTTCGCAACCGCGGAACGCGCCTTCGCCCACAAAAACGCACGAAGAGCCAATTTCCACGCGAGAAAGCGACGCGCACGAAGAAAATGCAAACGCGCCGATTTCTTTTACGCGGGAAATTGGCGCAGAGCGCAAAGCCGAACAAAGCGAAAACGCCCAAGCCCCAATTTTTTTGCAAGAAATCGGAAGTTCCAAAGCCAAAAGATTTTCGCAACCCGAAAAAGCCTCGGCTCCAATTTCCTCAACGCCCGCAGGAACAAAAATCTCCAAAAGTTTTTCGCAGCCAAAAAACGCTCGCTCGTTTATTTTTTGGCAACCCTTTGGAATATTGATTTTTTTGAGCGAGCGGCAGCCTTCGCAAAGAGAACTCGGAATATTTGAAAGAGAGCAAAGCGTCAATTCTTCGAGTTTTTCATTTTCGCGAAACGCGCCCGCGCCCACGTCCGCGCTTTTTGAAAGAAACGCCGCCGATTTTAGCGAAGCGCAAAACGAAAACGCTTCCGCGCCGACTTTTTCGCACGAAGGCGGAAGTTCCGCCGCCAACAAACTCGTGCATCGCGAAAACGCGAGTGCGCCGATTTCTTCTAAAGCGGGCGGAAAAACAATCGTTTTCAAAAACTCGTTTTCGCAAAACGCAAAATCGCGGATTTTTCGCACACTCGACGGAACTAAAAAATTGCGCTCTTCTTTGAGTTTTGGATAAAAAATGAGTTCCGTTCCACGCGCCGAATAAAGAACGCCGTCAACCGTGATGAGTTTTGAATTTTCGCTGCATTCAAAACGCGAAACGCGGCTTTTTGAAATTGAAAGCGCGGCTTCAGGCGTTACGTCTGAAACGCGCTCGTTCAAAGAAAGAACGCCACCGCTCCAAGATTCTGGAAACCGAAAAAGCACGACTTCTTTTTGGCGATTTTCATAAATCGCGCCCGATTCAGAAAAAAAATCGCCCGCGCCGTTTATCTCAAAAAACGAAAGCGAGGGCAACGCGCAAAGCGCACCTTCTGCGATTTTTTTTGGAGAAGCGAAAAAATCCACGCGCGAAAGAGAAGCGCATTCAGAAAGCGCACGTGGCTCAAGGCTCGCCGAAGGCGAAAATGAAACGCGCCGAAGCGACGGGCAAAACGAAAGCGCGTCCGAAAAAAGTTCCACATCGCCCGCGCCCGCAAACTCCACTTCAGAAAGATGTTCGCAAAGCGAAAGCGAAAACGCGCCGTATTTTCCGGGCGGAAGCACCAAAAACAAAAGCGACTTTGAGCCAAAAAGCCATTTTTCGCCCACTTCGCCGCCCAAATCGAGCGCGGAAAGGTCAAGCGAAATCGGAACTGCTTGATTTTTGGAAACGAAGCGCGCGATTTCCTCGCCGCCCGCGTCTTTTCCCGTAACGCGAACAAAAACCGCGCTTTGTACAGGAAATTCCGAAAGAAAAGAAACGTCAACTTCTGTCCACTCTATTTTTGAAGATGAAAACGGATTTTCTTGCACGATTTTTTCTTCACGGATTTCTGGTTTTTTGTTTGATTCAAAACGAGCGCATGAAAAAATTATTATTGATAATAGGGGTAAAAATTTTATTTTTTTTGCAAAAAAACGAAAAAAAATCAAAATTCTTTTATGTAATGAATATAAAAATTTGCAAATTTTGAAAGAAAAATCAAAAAAAATGAAAACTTTTATGTATAATCCACATAACTTTTTTTCTTTCACAAAAAACGCTCCTTTCCGTAGCGCACAATTTCATCGCAGTACCGCAAAATCGAACAGTCGCCATTTCCCAGTAGAAGCGCGTATAGTTTAGTTCCGTTTTCTTTTGCCTTTTTGACTAGTTGTTCTGTTTTTTCTTGAACGGGCGGAGCGTTGAAGTCGCTCACCAAAAGAATGTCGGCATTTTCAAGAAGTCGATTTTTTGTCATCGCGCCAATCGCCGAGTCGAGTGCGCCCGAAATGTCCGTGCCGCCATGAAACGATTGCGAAACGAACTCCCCGATTTTGCAAAGCGTTTTTGGGTCGGACTTTGAAACTTCAAGGATTTCGCGCTCCACGGAAAACGAAATTATCAAAACGCGCCGATTTTCTGAAACGCACGAACTTATCACGGAAAGCGCGGCAGCCTTTGACACGCTTTCGTTTATGCCGTGCATCGAGCCAGACGTGTCGAGCAAAACGATTGCTGCGCCACGTCCACGTTTTTTTCCGCCAGAAGCGGCGCGGTCGGGCGCGGGCTTCCAGCACAAAAGTTGCCGCTCTGAAAATCTCCGCAAAAACTCAAGGCGCGTTTTTGGATTTGATTTGAGCGCGAGTTCCGAAGAAAGCACGTTTGGAATGCTGTCCGAAAACCAAACGCCGTCGCGACTTACCGCGGGGCGGCTGTTTTTTACTGGGCGCGAGTGCGCTGACGGATTTTCTTCGTGCTTGCCGATTTTTTCAGAAAGCGCGAGGAGTTTTTTGTCGGTACGGAAAATCCGCGCGTATCGCTCAATCGCGCTTCCGTGCGACGGGAGAAAATCGCCGCACGCCACATCTCCAAAACCGTTTCCGAACGAGCGAGAATCCGCCTTTTCGAGTTTGAGCGAGCGCAACGCGCGAAGGAACGACGAAAGCGAAACGAGATTTTTTGAAAAAGAATCGCTTTCGCGCTCGATTTTTGATTTTTCGAGAATCGAGTTTGAAAAATCGGGCGCGATTTTTTTGACGGGCAACGCAACCGAAAGAATCCGCTCAAAAATCGCACATTCAAGCAAAATCGCGCCTTCAGGGATTCCTGAAAGCGCGCCCGTTTCCACGGCAATGTTTCCGAGTTCCAAAACGAGCGGCATAAAAACGCCGCCGTTCGTTTCTTCTTGCATTTTGCCTTCGGAAAGAGAAGCGCAAAATTGAGAGAGCGCGGACGGAAAAAGCGTTTCTGACGGAAACGCGCACAAAAACGAATCTTCAAGAAGCGCGCGATGAGATTCGAGCGCGTGCCGTGCGCTTTTGTTCATGACAAAGCCTCTTTGAGCGCGTCTTGCAGAATTGGCCAGGCAGAGCCAGAAAGCCATTCGAGTTCTTGGCACGTTCGCTCGTCAAACTTACCGTCGTTTTTTTCAAAGATGTAGCAGACCGCGTAAACCCAATGATATTTTCCGCCCACGCCCGCGCCGCGTTTTGAACATTCCAACTCGATTTTTTCGACGGACGCTCTGTCTTCCAAAAAGCGATTAAAGCGGCTTCCAACGTTCCACCAGGCTTCGCCGTTGTTTCGGTTTCCGTTCCAGCGATAGCGGTCGTCGCCAGAATCTCCCCGAAACTCAAAGCCCGAAAGTTGCACAAACTCGCCAAACGAACGAATCTGCGAAAGCGGATTTGACCAATCGCCCGCCGTTTCGTTTTTTTCCAAAGGCTCGCTCGATTCTTCGGTTTCCGCGATTTCGGAATCGAGTTCCTCGCTTTTGATTTCTGGAACATCGTCAGGCGTTTCAAACGAGTTCGCCTCGTCTTCCGCGTTTGATTTTTGCGCGGACGGAAAAAAGCCGCGAATCGCGCTTCCAAAGGCGGCAAGCCGCGTTTTTTTTGCGTCGGGTTCTTGCGCTGCGCTTTCGTCTTTTTGATTTTTTGCTTCGTCGGTTTTGAGAGCCGAGTTTATCGCCTCGTCCGCAGCGCGAAGAATCACGGTCGGAGTTGCCGAATCAAGAACCGCTTGGACTTTTGGACGGCGAGAAAAGCGCAATTTTTCGGCTTCGTGCGTTGCGCCTTCAAGAAAATCCAAAAGAATGTCAACGCACAAAGCCATGAGCGTGCGCTCAAACGGCGTGTTGAGCGTACAAAAAACGTTTTCCCAAAAATCTTCGCCGCCTACTCTGGCTTCTTTTGCCGCTTCCTCAAACGACCGTACGGATTTCAAAAACTCGTCGAGCTCTTTTGAAAACTCGTCGAACGCTTCATCGCTTTGGCATTTTTTTTCAGAAAGCACCTTGAGTGCCTCTCGGAGTTCTTGCGCCTTTGAAAAACTTTCAAAAACCGCTTCTTCGGAAATCGAGGCGCGTGTACATTCTGCGATGTCGGCAAGTTCGTCGGGACGAGTCCAAAGCACGTTTCCCAAAACAAGCGCGTCGCAAAGCGAAACAACCGTTCGCCCATTCAAAAACGCGCTCACGCGCAAAATGCCGCCCGCCTTTGCCCATCTTCGGTCGGAAACGTAAATCCCGCGCTCGTCGAGTCGGAGTTTGAGCGAAAATAAAAACGCCGAAAGCGCGTCCGAAACCAAAATCTCGCTCGCGCCGTCTTTCCAAGCTGTGAGTTCTTCGTCTGTGATTGGATTTTTGGGACGCGGAGGAAGTCCCGCTTTGCCTTCAAGAAGCCGCGCAAACGATTCTCGCTTTTTGACCGGACGGACTTCCACACGAATCAAAAAGCGGTCGTAAAGCGCTTCAAGTCCTGCGTCATCGTCAGGAAGTTCGTTTGACGCTCCCAGTAAAATTTTTAAGGGGACTGATTCAGTTTGAGTTCCGTTTCTGAATGTCCGCTCGTTGATGATTGTCAAAAGCGTGTTCAAAATGGCAGGACCTGCCTTAAAAATCTCGTCCAAAAACGCAACGCGCGCCGAAGGAAGATAGCCTTGCGTTAAAACTTCGCGAACGCCCTCGCCGAGTTTCTCGATGGAAACAGGTCCAAAAAGTTCGTCAGGCTGCGTGTATTGATTCATGAGGCAAGAAAATGCGCGCTCGTCTCCAGAAATCATGCTTGTCCAGGTTGCCAAAAGCGATTTTGCCGTTCCAGGCGGTCCGTAGAGAAAAACGCTTTCGCCTGCTGCAAAAGCTAAAAGAATCGCCCGCAGTGCTTCATCGCGTTCAAGAAATGAAGAGCCGTCAGAAATCAAAGCCTTGATTTTATTGCGAGCGTCTAAAGATTTTTGTTTGGAATCGTCTGACATTTTGAATTTCTCCGCAGAAAAAAAGCATAGCGGAAAATGAGCGCGTTAATCGACGGCGGTACTTGCGAAAAAAAAAATGGCAAGCAATAATAAAACGTGTTCACAAACGCTTTTGAGCACATTCTTCCGTGGTGTAACGGTAGCACAGGAGCTTTTGGTGCTCTTAGTCCGGGTTCGAGTCCTAGCGGAAGAACGAAATGTCTGCTTTTTGGCAGGCATTTTTTTTTGCGTTCCACCCGATTTTTTTGGTTTTTTGAAATTTTTAGGTGAGGAAGGGGAAAAACATGCCCTTCTCCGCGTCGTAGAGGGGTCTAGGAGCGCGTTTCTCGATTTTTTCGTGTAATTTTACCCCGAATGCGAAAATGAGCCGTTTTGAGCGCGATAGAGGCAAATTTGAATTTTTGTTTTTTTTAAGAAAAAGATGTTTAGAAAGAGTCAGATTTTTGGTTTTTTGAAATTTTTAGGTGAGGAAGGGGAAAAACATGCCCTTCTCCG
>CALFJF010000020.1 GCA_937877535.1 uncultured Treponema sp. | reverse complement strand
AAATACATCGAGTTTTTTAAATCAAAGAATCATGCTGAAATTTCAGGACAGAGTTTGATTCCTGAAAATGACCCATCTGTTTTGTTCACAATGGCGGGAATGCACCCGCTCGTTCCGTACTTGCTCGGCGAAAAGCACCCGGCAGGCACGCGACTCACTGACTACCAAAAGTGTATCCGCACGGGCGACATTGAAGAAGTGGGCGACCCAAGCCACCTCACTTGTTTTGAAATGCTCGGAAACTGGTCTCTCGGCGACTATTTCAAAAAAGAATCTATCGCATTCTCTTACGAATTTTTAACGAGCAAAGATTGGCTTGCGCTTGACCCCAAAAAACTTTCCGTCACAGTGTTTGCAGGCGATGAAAACGCTCCCCGTGACGAAGAGGCGGCGGGCTACTGGAAAGAAAACGGAATGAGCGAAGACAAAATCGCCTATCTTCCAGCAAGCGACAACTGGTGGGCGGCAGGTCCAACAGGTCCGTGCGGTCCTGACACCGAAATTTTCTACTGGGTGGGTGAGGGCTTGCCTCCCGTCGGCTCAAACAAAGGCACAGACAGCGCAAACTGGATGGAAATCTGGAACAATGTCTTCATGCAGTACAACCGCATCGATGAAAAAACGCTCGTTCCGCTCGAAAAAAAGAATGTTGACACTGGCATGGGCTTGGAGCGCACGAACTGTATCTTGCAGGGCAAAAAATCTGTCTATCTTACCGAAGTGTTCCAGCCGATTATCGCAAAAATCGAGGCTCTTTCTGATTACGCTTACGGAAGCAACGAAGAAAAAGACAAGTCAGTGCGAATCATCGCTGACCATGCGCGTGCTTCTGTGTTCATTATTGGCGATGTGCGCGGCGTAACCCCTGACCGAGTTGGTGCGGGCTATGTTCTCCGCCGATTGATTCGCCGTGCCGTTCGCCACGGAATGAAACTCGGAATCGAAAAGGCATTCTTGGCAGAAATCGCCGATGTCGTCATCGAGAATTTCAAAATCGCCTACCCAGAGCTTGAAACGAATGCGGCAAAAGTCAAGAAAGAACTCACCGCCGAAGAAGAAAAATTCCGCGTTACGCTTAAAAACGGCGAAGCAGAATTCCAAAAGCTCCTTCCGAACCTCATGAAGAATCCCAAAAAAGAGATTTCTGGCAAAGTTGCGTTCCGATTGTACGACACTTTCGGCTTCCCGCTTGAACTTACGCAAGAACTTGGCGCGGAAAACGGCTTTACGGTCGATGTCGAGGGCTTTAAAGAGGCAGAGCGAAAGCATCAGGAAGCGTCAAAATCGCTCGACGCGGGAAAGGCAAAGGGCGGTTTGGCAGAGCAGAGCGAGGTCACCACAAAATACCACACGGCAACGCATTTGCTCCAGCAGGCGTTGGTCAATGTTTTGGGCGACCAAGTTGCACAAAAAGGAAGCAATATCAACAACGAGCGAATGCGCTTCGACTTCACTTTTGAGCGACCAATGACCAAAGAAGAAATTCAGCAGGTCGAGGATATTGTAAATCAAAAGATTAAGGAAGATTTGCCCGTTACAATGGAAATCATGTCGCTTGAAGCGGCAAAGGCAAGCGGCGCGCGCGCACTCTTTACGAACAAGTACGGCGAAGATGTCAAAGTCTACACAATCGGGCGCGACCCAAAAACTGACTGGTTCAGCAAGGAAGTCTGCGGCGGCCCGCATGTTCAGCACACGGCTCAAATCGGCGACTTCAAGATTCAAAAAGAACAAAGTTCAAGTGCCGGTGTGCGCCGAATCCGTGCGGTGATTTCAGGCGGACTTCCGTTGGACGCGCAATAAACGTGGTCATTGAATTGTTGTTCAGTATGACAGTAACTATTTTGAGGGCAAGTTTGTTCTTGTCTTTTTAAGAGGAAAAAAGAAATGAAAAAAATTTTACTTGCTGTATCGCTTTTGTTTTCTTTTGCAATCTGCGCGTTTTCGCAGGCGGATTTGCAACCGCTCGTAGTCGTGAAATTGAACAAATCTGAAACGATTACATTGCGTCAGTTGCGTTCTCGCGTGGAAATGTATCAGCGACAAAACAACGTTCAAACGTTTTCCGTCAATCAAAAAAAAGAAATCTTAGACGCAATGATAGACGAAAAACTCATCACGCAGGCAGCCGTAAAAGCGGGACTTCAACTCACCGACACACAGGTAAATCAATATTTTCTCAAAAGTTTGAGCCAGCAAGTCGGCAGGCAAGTTACCGAGTCGGAGTTTGCCGAAATCGTGAAAGCGCAAACGAACCTTTCGCTCGATGATTTTATGAAGCAACAAGTCGGAATGAACGTCAACGAATACAAGGCGCATTTGAAAAATCAACTGCTTGCGCGACAATTTGTGCTTCAGCAAAAACAGAGCGAGATAGCAAAAGTCGCGGCGACCGATTCTGAAATCAGAAATTTTTACGAGTTAAACAAAGCGAATTTTGTGCAAAACGATATGGTGAAGATTTTTTTGGTCGTTGTTCCTAAAAAAAGCGATGGCGAGAGCGACATTGAGGCGGCGCGAACAAAGGCGAACAAAATGCTCAATGACCTCAAGGACAAAAAATCGACTTACGATTCTATCAAGGCGGCTTCTGCGAACGACGGAACGTATCAAGGTGGCGACCTTTTAATCAGCAAATCTGCGCAACACGCGGCTCAACTTGGAATTTCCCCCGCTGATTTGAATGAACTTTTTGGACGAAACGTTGGTTACATTTCGTCGCTCAATGAAACGAAAAACGATTTTCAGTTTTACGTTGTGCGTGAAAAATATGCTGCAAAGATGCTTTCTTTGTCTGACCTTGTTCAGCCTGATACTACAACAACGGTATATGATTTTATTAAGATTAACCTCACGCAACAAAAGCAAAATCAAGCGTTGATTCTTGCGGTAAACGACCTTACGAAATCTCTTGATACGCCAGAAAACGTTGACCGAAAGAAAACGGGCGAAGCACTCGAAAAACTCCTTAATTGGTAGGAATTATGTCACGACGAAAAAGCAGAATTCTTGCGTTTCAGGCACTGTATTCGATTGAAGTCGGAAAAATTTCCCTTGAGGACGCGCTTTCTTTTGAATGGAGAGAGCCGCCCGATTCGGAAAAATCGTCCACGCAAAATCGTAAGATTTCCAAAGAAGGCGATACGTTTGCGCGTATTTTGGTTTCGGGAACCGTGGAGCATCTCGACGAAATCGATACATTGATAAAAGAACACTTAAAAACGTGGGATTTTGAGCGCGTCAATAAAGTTTCGTTGTCGATTTTGCGTCTGGGGATTTATTCGATGCTTTATCAAAGCGATGTTCAGCCGTCAATCATAATCGACGAGGCGATACACATAGCAAAGGAGTTTGGACCAGAGGATTCGTTCAAATTTATAAACGCAATGCTCGACAATATTCGGAAATATCTTAGCAACAAGAAATCTGAAAAACTCGCCGATAATGAAGGATAAGGGATTTTGAGCGGAGGTCGAAAATATGGTTTTTCCATGTTTGACAAGACGAGTGGCGCGGCGTAGTTTTGGAATCGCTGCTTTGACTTTTTTTGTTGCGGTTGTATGCGTTTCGTGTAACCGCGACGATGGCGGAGTTTCTTTTTCTGCTTCCATTGAAAACGCTGACAAACTCGTATCAAAAGGTCAAAACGCTCAAGCGTTGAAAGAACTCAAAAAGGCTGAAAAATACGCATACACGCCGTCTTCAAGGCTTTCGCTCTACAAACGGTATAAAAGACTTGGAGAAAAACGGCTTTCCGAAAAAATCCTCAAAAAATCTGTAAAAAAATTCCCCGATAATCTTGAATTGTGCGCGGTTTGGGGACAATTTTTGATTCGGAACAACAAAATCGACGCGGCTGCAAAAAATGCAAAAAAACTCGCGGGAACGCAATTTGGCTCAATATATTCCGAGGCGATTTTGAAGCAAAGCGTAAAAAAGAACGGCGGCGCGAACGACATGAGCGTTTTTCTTTCCGAGGAATTTTTCCCGATTTACAATGACATATTTGTGGGAACGGGCGATTCGCGCTGGCTTTTGAACGGTGCGCTCATTCGGCTTTTTTCTGGCGATTATCTAAAAGCCTCGCTTTTGGAAGAAAGTCTGATTTCAAAAAATGCGGAATTGCCGTCAAAAGAGGCGATGTTTTGGGCAAAAGTTCAGTTTGATGCGGGAAATTACGACATTGCGCTTTGGAATCTCGACAAAGTTTCGTCGGATAGTTATTTTGAAGAAGTGGCAGCCCTCCGCTCCGATTGTTACGTTAAATTAAACGAGTTGGAACTTGCGGAAAAATCGCGCTCACAATTGCTTTCTGAACGAGAACTTGAGTCATCAAATGTTTCTGATAGCGACGTTTTGAATATAATTCGCGTGAACAGTGCGCTTTGGGCGTACTCCGAAGGGCAATATCAGCGGGCGTGGGATTTGCTCATGGCGGTTTTTGAAAAAAACGACGCTTTTGTGCCTGCCCTTTTGTCGTTTGGAAAAATCGCTTGGGAAGATTCGCAGCCAGTCCACATTTCCGACCTAGAAAAGTCGCTTCGGAAAACGACTCTCAGAACCGACAAAATGCGAGAATTTGACGAAAGACCGCGTTTTCTCGTTTCCGATGCGATTCAGCGACTTTCGGAAGTTGAAGAGCGATTTAGAAAATCAGAAGACGCGCCCGACGGACTTGACGCTTTAATCGTTGAGCGAATTTCGCTTTTTCTTCGCGCAAACAGTGAACTTCCGCTCAAGGCGCGGACTGCCGAGATTTGGCGCACGCTCGAACTCAACGAATCGGGAGTCAATTTGTATCCGTCGTTGCTCGTTTATTTTTCTGTGCAAAAACTCATTTCTTACGGTTTTCCAGAAGAGGCGCGGAGTCTTTTTGCGAATTACATAAATGCAAAATATTTGAACGCAATGCGCGACAAAACAAATCGAGAGCGGAGCGAGAACGTTTCTGAGGTTGACATATTTGGAGGCGAGTATCGCGTCCCACGGGAGAACGTGCCAGAAGGCGTTGTGCGACTTGCGTTTGGAGAGAAGGTTTCGCAAAACGTTTCTTCGATGAACGTGTGGGAAATTGAACTTGCCGCTTATTTTTCTCTCATCGATGGAAATTATGAGGCGGCAAAGCGTCTTTATGAGTTTGTGCTTTTTGAATCTGGTAACGTTGTAAACGAAGGACGCGAAAATGGCGGTAGTTTTGACAACGTTTCAACGCTCGCTTCTGCGGCAAGCGCGGTCAATCTGGCAATGATTTATTCAAGCATTGGAGAGGGGCGGGACGCGCTTTCGCTTTACGGACTTGCTGCTGGAAAATGCGCAGATTCTTACACAAAGTCAAAAGTGCTGTACCGAATTTCCGACCTTCAATTTTCGTTTGGAGAACTTGAATCGGCGCGGATTTCAATTGATTACAGTCTTGCGCTTGACCCGCAAAACGCCGACGCTCGACTTCTAAAAAGAAAAATGACAGATTAAATCTGTTCGTAATTTCAAAAAAATTGTTAAAAATCGCAAAAAAAAATCGCACGTTTTGTAAAAACCTGCGATTTTTTTTATAAAGTCTACGTGCCCTGTTCGGAAAACTTACTCTACAACCGCGATGATGTCGGCGTTTTTCACGATAAGATAGTCCTCGCCGTCGATTTTGACCTGCGTTCCTGCGTATTTATCGTACATAACGCGGTCTCCCACTTTTACCGTGATTTTTTCTTTTTCTGTTCCAGTTCCAACCGCTTCAACTGTTGCGGTCTGCGTTTTTTCCTGCGCTGTTTCTGGAATGATGATTCCGCTTGCGGTTTTTGTTTCCGCTTTGTCCTGCTTCAAAAGTACTCGGTCTGCAAGTGGTTTGAGTTTCATTTTGAAATCCTCCGTTGTATGAAATCATAAAAATCGTGTCAAAAAGACACACTTTTGAACGAAAAACGCGCTTTTTGTGGCACTTTCTCCGCTCTTGTTTTCAAAGATAATAAAATTTTTCAAAAACGGCAAAGAAATTTCGCAAAAATCGTTCAGATTTGTTCTTTTTTTGAGGAAAAAAATTCTTGGCACGCGACTTGCTTTTTATTTTTCATAGAAAAACAGGAGAAAAACATGAAAGACGACGGAATTTCGATTTATCTTGAGCAAATTAACAAAATACCACTTTTGACCCCACAATCAGAACTCGCCCTTGTTGAAAAAGTCTCTCGTGGCGACAAAAAAGCAAAAAATCGTCTTGTGGAATCGAATTTGCGCTTTGTGGTAAAAATCGCAAAAGAATACATGAATCGCGGAATGGAACTTGAAGATTTGATAAACGAAGGAAATGCGGGTTTGGTGCAGGCGGCAAATCATTTTGATGCGAGCGCGGGCGTTCGATTTATTTCTTACGCAGTTTGGTGGATTCGCCAGTCGATTTTGAAGGCGTTGTACGAGTACGGGCATGAAATTCGGCTTCCTGTGAACCGCGCGAACGACCTTGCGAACATCGAAAAGGTGCGAAAACTCATCGGAACGAACAAAAGCGAAAGTGCGCAAATTTCTGAGATTTCTGAAATGCTCGGTCTTGAAGAAGAAATCGTGCGTTCTCTTTTGAACGTTGGAAAAGAAATGCGAAGCCTTGATTTTGTTCCAAAAATGGGCGAATCGGACGGACTTTCGCTTTCGGACGTGCTTGCCGACTCAAGAGTCAAAACGCCAGAAACCGAAGCAATCGAGCAATCTTTGAAAGAGGACATCGACGAAGCCCTTGCCTCGCTTCCTCCAAAAGAAGCGCGAATTATGCGCCTTCGCTACGGACTAAGCGGCAGAAAACCGATGTCGTTAAAAGAAGTCGGCGATGAAATTGGACTTACAAAAGAGCGAATTCGACAAATCGAAAAACACGCGATTTCAACGATTCGACTTCCGAGTCGCGTAAAAAAATTGTCCGCTTACGTTGCGTAAAATGGCGATTTTGCGGCGACGAGTGAAAATGCGTCGGCACGCGCTTCTTCCATCGTTTTTTCATCGCGCGAAATGTCCGCAATTTTGAATTCAAGGTCGCCGCTTTGCGCCGTTCCCGTAATTTCTCCGGGACCTCGAAGGCGCAAATCTTCCTCTGCGATTTTGAATCCGTCGTTTGTGTCGTGGAGTGCTTTCATGCGCTCAATTCCGTTTTCTGTGATATTTTTTCGATAAATCAAAAAACAATACGATTGCGCCTCTCCTCGTCCCACGCGCCCTCGGAGTTGATGAAGCGCGGAAAGTCCAAATCTGTCCGCTTGCTCGATTACGATGCACGTGGCATTTGGAACGTCAACGCCCACTTCCACAACGGTTGTTGCCACAAGAACGTTTATTTTTCCCGCCCGAAAATCGTTGAGCGTGTTCGTTTGTTCGTCCTCGCTGACTTTGCTGTGAACAAGCGCGACGGAAAATTCTGGAAAAACGTACTGTGAAAGAAACGCGAACATTTCCTCCGCGCTCTTTTTTTCGTCTTCGCCCACTTCGATTGCGGGATACACAAAATACGCCTGCCGTCCATTTCGCAACTCTCCACGAACCGCCTCATACGCATTCGCTTCGTTTCCTTCTTTGACGAGGAACGTTTTGACAGGTTTTCTTCCGTTCGGCATCGTTTTTATTGTAAGAACGTCAAGGTCGCCAAAAATGGTAAGCGCGAGCGTTTGCGGAATCGGAGTCGCGCTCATCATCAAAAGATTCGGTTCTCTAAAAATCGAATCCGTACTCGTTCTTCCTTTTTGCAAAATCGCGGCTCTCTGCAAAACGCCAAATCGGTGCTGCTCGTCGATTATCGCAAGTGCCAAATCTTTGTAAACGACGCTTTTTGAAAAAAGCGCGTGCGTGCCGATTACAAAATCGATTTCGCCATTTTTGAGTGCAGAAAGAAGCGCGGTGCGACCTTTTGATTTGAGATTTCCCGTAAGGTACGCCGTGCGAACTCCCAGCGCATCAAGCAATTTTGCGGCATTTTCCGCGTGTTGCCGAGCGAGCAATTCCGTGGGAGCCATTAAAGCGCATTGGCTTCCGTAGTCGAGCACGCGAAGGGCGGCAAAAAATGACACGAGCGTTTTTCCGCTTCCAACGTCGCCTTGTAAAAGCGAGCGCAAGGCAAACGGTTTTCCGCCGTTCAAACTCGAATCGTAATTTTTGTCGATATCGCGATTCATCAACACAATCACCGTTTTTTGGTCGCTCGTTGGAGAAAATGGTAGCCGTGCAAGGAGATTTTTTTGGCGCGGAGAAAGCGAACTCAAAAAATCCTCGTCGGAAACTTCTTTTTGAAAAGAAATGTGCGAAGCGTCAAGAGTCGGCAAGTGACCTTTGTGAGAAATGGCTCGTTCGGCAAGCGTTTTTTGAAAAAAGAACAATTCTTCAAAAACAAGCGAACGCCTTGCTTCTTCCACGTCAAACATCGAAGATGGCGCGTGAATTTTTTGCAACGCATCGATTTTTTTCAAAAGCGAGCGCGATTTTATAACGGTTTCTGGCAATTCGTCTTCGATTGCGCCGCCGTAAATCGAAAAGGCGGTCAAAATTGTCTGAGAAATCGTTTTGCTTGTAAGCCCTTCCGTTTGGCGGTAAATCGGAACGATTTTTGAGTTTGGAACGGGGCTGTCAAAAAAATCTTTCAAAGTTCCCGTGTCGGCGATTTTTTCCGTATCAAAGGCGGAGCATTGCAGCGAGCCGTATTTTTCAAAAAACTCGCCGTGAAGTGCGAAAATTGAGCCGACTGGAAGCGATTTTTCGAGCCACGGACGATTGTACGCCACAAGTTCGCCGCTCGCGCTTCCGTCTGTAACGATGATTTTGAGGTGCTTCATTCTTCCGTAGCCAAACCATTCGTGGCGCGTAACTTGCGCGATTGTGTGCGCCGCCGTTTTTGCCTCTTCGCGGACGCTCTCAAAAATCGACGTTTTTTTTGTTCTGTCGTCGTAAGTTCGCGGATAAAACTGAAGCAAATCCGAAACCGTAAAAATATTGAGGTTCGCAAAAAGCGAAGCCTTTGCCTGCCCGATTTTTGGCAAAGTCGATATTGATTTTGTGATTTCAGCAATTTTCATCGCGCTTTTTCCTTTTGATTTTTGTAGCGTTTCTACATTTTTTCTGCTTTTATAATTCCGTTTGATTTATCGTATATTGCCAAAGCGAATTGTTCAAATTGTTCTGAAGCGATTTTTCCCAAAACGCAAACCGATTCGCCAAAGTTTTCCGAGATTTTTGACGCTTCAAATTGTTCTGCGATTTTTTTTACAAACGAAAGTTCTGCGTAGCCACATTCGATTTTGAACGCCGTTTTTTCAACAAGTTCTTCGGTTTTTGCGCCCAAAATCACCGATTTTGCGCCATCTCCGTATGCCTTTACAAGTCCGCCCGTTCCAAGAAGCGTGCCACCAAACCAGCGCGTTATTGTGATTAACGAATTGGTAAGCCCGCTTCCTTTGAGAACGTCAAGCATTGGTCGCCCAGCCGTTCCGCTCGGCTCTCCGTCGTCGCTCATTCCCATAATTTCCGCTTTTGAGCCTATTATGAACGCATGGCAAACGTGCGTTGCGTCAGAATATTTTTTTTTCTGCTCTTTGATTTTTTCTCTCGCTTCGTTTTGAGATGTTACGCAAAAAAGTTCCGAAAGAAATCGAGAGCCTTTTATCATTTGCTCAAAAACCGCATTTTCTGAAGGAACTTTCATGTTGTCATGCCTCCAAAAATAAGATTCTTCCCGTATTGTTTTTGTTCGTCAGCGAATCGTACAAAATGGGCGAACTCAACGAGATTTTTGCAACGGCGGTCATCATGTTTATGATGTACACAAAATCAAAAAGCATCGAAACGATTTTTGAAGACTGCGCCGAACCGAGCGCGATAAAAAGCGTCGCAAACGAAATCAAAAGTCGTTTCCACGATGACGACAGCGCGAGCAAAACGAGTTTTCCGATTTTTTTGGGAAAAAGCGTTTTTATCGAAAACAAAAAAGAATCGAGCGCGGAATTGTGCGGTTTGTCAGTTCTTCTTAAAAAGGTGAGCGCAAACGGAAGAACCACAAAAAGAATCGAAAGGACGGCAAAAAAACAAGCGAAAAATGCGTATTTCCAAATTTCCAAATTGAAAACGTCTTCGTCCACTTTTGGAGCGGGAAAATAGAAAATGGCGAATCGAAACCAAAAAAAACGAGTGAGAGCCAAAAAAAACGTGAGCAATGCCGCCATTGGCAAAATGACAGGAAGCGAAAGGCGCGGCTTTTTTATGCCAAAAAACAAAAATCCAAGCGTTACAAACTCGCTCCGCGTCATTCTTAGAAGCATTGTTTGCAGTCCGAATTGAAACAAAAGGCAAATCGTTGAAAACGCAAAGAAAATCAAAAAAAACAACATATCGCCTGCGCCCGCATTTTTTGCCGTTTTGACTAACGGAAAAACCAAAAAATAACAAAAAATCGACTGCAAAATCGATGTTAAAAAAAGCGAGTAGACGATTTTTCCAATATTTTTTTTTGCCACCGATTCAAGTCTTACTCGAAGGGCTTTTAATTGTACGTTTTCCATTTTGTTTCCTTTTGTTTTACGTTGTTTCAGTCGGGAACAGTTCCCCATTTTCCACGGTTACGGATTCACATTCCCGCGCAGAAAGTCGCACGCCTTGCGTTTTGATTCCTTTTTCTTCGTATTGCTCCGCTCTAAAATCCTCCGAAAGAATTTGCGCCCGTGGGCGTTTTTTGTACAAAAGCGTAAAGCCAAATTCGTTTCGCGTGTCGATGTGCAAAATTTCCATTTCGTCTGGAGCCAAAAAATAATCGCGATTTGAAATCCACGTCAAAATACGAGTGCGTTTTATGTAAGATTGCATTGTTTTTGGGTCTCTAAAAAGCACGGTAAAAAGGATTTTTGAGATTTCTTCTTTTTCCGCGATTTTGATGAGCCAGGCATCTTTTCCGATGAAAATTTTTTCGGGAACGTCTGTTACGGAGTACATTCCGTTTTTTCTAACGCACAAAATTTTGTCAAACGGCGAAACTCTCACAACTTCCTTTCCGCCAGAAACTTGCGTTCCAAGATACCCTTTGTCGTCGTAGCGCAGTGGCGTGTCGCGCTTTGCGATTTCTTTTACGTCAACCGCGCTGAATTTTTTGATGATTGTTTTTCTTTTTGCTGCGGCCGGCGGAATTTTTGAAAGCATTTCGTCGAGCCAAGAAATTGCGTACGCTATAAGATTTTTCAAAAGCCGCGCGATTTCTTTGAGCCGCTTGTTTATCGCCGAAACTTCCGCCTTATTTTTTTCCATATCGTACAAAGAAATCCGCCGAATCGGAATCGAAAGCAATTTTTCAATGTCGTCGTCGGAGATTTCTCGGATTAACTCGTTTTTGAACGGCTCAAAACCTGTTCTAACGGCGTTCAAAACGCTTTCTTGCGTTTTCATTTCCTCTATTTTTTTGTAGAGTCTCTCTTCGATAAAAATGCGTTCGAGCGTTCGTAAATGCAATTTTTCGGTGAGTTTGTTTTTCTCAAATTCCAATTCATCTTTTAGAATCGTGCAAAGTTGACCCGCGTGGTGTTTTATAACTTCGGTCGCAGTCATTTGTACAGGCATATTGTCTTTTATCACAAGCAAATTGCACGAAACTGACTGCTCGCAATCTGTGTAGGCGTAAAGCGAATCCACAATGTCGGCGGCGTACACTCCACGCGGAAGCCTGATTTCGATTTCAACGTGGTCGCTCGTGTAATCGTGAATCGACGAGATTTTGATTTTGCCGTTTTTTGCCGCATTTTCGATTGACGCGATGAGCGATTCCGTTGTGCTAGGGTATGGGAGCGACGTGATAACGATTTTTTTTTCATCGGAAACGTCGATTTTTGCCCGCGTTACGATTTTGCCCGCGCCGTCTTTGTAATTTGTAACGTCCAAAAGTCCGCCCGTCGGAAAATCAGGAAAAATCTCAAAATCTTCACCAGAAAGGCATTTTTTTTCCGCTTCAATGACTTCGCGAATATTGTGGCTCAAGATTTTTGTGTTCATTCCAACGGCAATTCCCTCCGCGCCCATTATCAGCACGAGCGGAAGTTTTGCGCGGAATGCCGTTGGTTCTTTTGACCTGCCGTCGTAACTCGGAACGTAATTTGTAATATCAGGATTGTACAAAAATTCTCGCGCAAGCGGATTTACGCGACATTCAATGTAGCGCGTGGCGGAGGCGCGGTCTCCCGTGTACATATTGCCAAAATTCCCTTGCTTTTCTATAAACCATTCTTTGTTTGCAAGCACAACGAGCGCATCTCCGATTGAAGCGTCTCCGTGCGGGTGATATTTCATCACGCGCCCCACAACGGTGGCGACTTTTTGAAATCGCCCGTCGTCCATTTCAAAAAGCGTGTGCATAATTCTGCGCTGAACAGGTTTTAGTCCGTCTTCAATGTCTGGAATTGCGCGGTCGCGGATAACGTAAGAAGCATATTCGATGAAATTTTTGTCAAAGAGATTTTTTACAAATGCCATTTTTATTTCCCTTTTGAAAAACGGGTTTTGTTACAAAAAATAGTTTAGCAACATAACGGGAATATGAGAAAAAAGAAAAAGCGGTTCTAATCAAAAAATCTCTTGAACCGCTCACATTGTTTTTCTCATTTCATTACTTCTTCGCCGCGCCCCATTGCGGTAAGTCCCGTTTTTACGAGTTCGAGGATTCCGAATGGCTCCAAAAAGCGAATAAGGCTTGAAAGTTTGTCTTCGCTTCCCGTTGTTTCGATTATGACGGATTTTGGAGAAACGTCAACGATGTGCGCTCTAAAAACATCGCACGCTTGGATAATTTCTGCGCGAGAACTGCCTTCCGCACTCACTTTGATGAGAGCCATTTCTCGCTCGCACGTTTCTTCTTTTTTGCAATGACGAATCGAAATCACTTCTACGAGTTTTGAAAGTTGCTTTTCGATTTGCTCCAAAACGTACTCGTCGCCGTTCACAACGATTGTCATTCGGCTTTGCCCTTCATTTGACGTTTCGCAAACCGTGAGCGAGTCGATGTTGAACCCGCGACGACTAAACAATCCCGAAACACGGCTCAAAACGCCTGCGTGATTTTCCACCAATACCGAAAGAACGTATCTTTGTTCCATAAAATTCTCCTTCAAAAAATCCAACAATTTTGACTTTGCTCTTCTTTTTTCAAAATGTGGAATTCGTTTCAAACGAGTTCACTATATCAAAAATGCACCGTTTTGTCGCCTGAACAAAAAATCATCTGTCGTATGTTAGAGAAAATCTTTGAAACAAAAAAAAGTTCAAAATCGCATTGTTTTGCGCGATTTTGAACTCGTTAAATCTAGTTTGTTTTTTT
>CALFJF010000019.1 GCA_937877535.1 uncultured Treponema sp. | reverse complement strand
TACAAAATGTATGCTGACCTGTAAGCAATATGCGGTGGTTGAGCGTGTCGAAACCTCCGATTGCTTGATTCTGTGGTTTCGATACGACCTTCGGTCTACAGGACCACCGATCTCAGCATACTTTCTGTAACACCACCGAATAATTAGACAAAAAAAAGGGGCTGTCGTTGCCCCCCTTTTTTGAAAACTAATCTAATGGCGGGATATTTATAATCCATTTTCCGTTATTTTTCTTAACATAATAATAAATTAAATCCATATCATTTTGCACTTCAACGGCTTTAACGTATGTTTCAGAAATGTAGCGGATTTCGGAAATGGTGCGATTTGTTCGGGCGGGAACAAAAACGTACTTAAAATAATCTTCAAGGCTTTTCAACTGAATGCCTTTTACTGGCATTCTGTTTTGAGCCTTTCGGAGATTTGCAAGTTTTGACCAATACGCTTGTGAATCGTGGTCGATGTATTCGAGCCATTTTTTATAATTTTTGTCTTTCATAATGAGTGCGAGTTCGGAAATCATGCTCATAATTTCCTTTTTGTCCGATTCAAACGTATCTTTTGATATATTGAGATTTCCGACAGATCGCGAATATTCGTCTTTTGGCAGTTCCTCTGTTTTTGGTTCAACTTTTGGCTCTGGCTCTGGCGTTTTTGCGACTGGCGCGGGAGTCGGCTTTGTTTCTTGTTTTGGCGGCGTCGTTTCCTTTTTGGGTTCTTCTTTTTTTGGTTCGGCTTTTTTTACGGGGCGACGCACAACTTGGTCTGGATTTGTAACCTCTCCTGCACTAGACCACATCGACATTCCTTGAGCAGCGTGGAGTTGTACGATTGAAAATAACGTCATTGTAAAAAGTGCTGCGATTTTTTTCATTGTTTTTCTCCATTCTCTCCACATTCTATGTCATTATGGCGAATTTTTCGATAGAATGTAACGGTTTTTAGATAAAACGCACAGAAAGGAAAAACGTTATGAGAAATATTCTTTTTGAGATAATCGAAAAGCGAAAAAATGACATTGAACGGCTCGGCTACGATTTTGGCTTTGACGTTCCAAAACAAAGGCAGCGACCAATTCATCCGTTTCTTTTGGAGCGTGGCGCGATTCTTGAAATAAAACGCGCTTCTCCAAGTAAAGGCGACATCGCACCCGCTCTCGACCCCGCGTCTGTTGCAATAAAATACGCAGAATCGGGGGCAAAAGCAATTTCTTGCCTTACGGAAATGAATTATTTTAAGGGAAGTCTTTTGGATTTTATGAGCGCGGCTTCTGCTCTCGATTCTTTTTGTGCAAAAATGGGCACACCGATTCCCGCTTTGCTTAGAAAGGATTTTTTGCTTTGCGAAGAAGACATTGACGTATCGTATCGCGCGGGGGCGGACGCGGTTTTGTTGATTGCTCGCATTCTCGATGAAAAGACGATTTGCAATATGGCAAAAGCTTGCGCTGCGCGAAATCTCAACATTCTTTTGGAAGTGCGAAAAGAAGAAGACCTTGAAAAACTTGCGGCAGTTCTTTCCGTAGTTGACAAAAAATTTGTTGTTGCGGGCGTAAATTCGCGCGATTTGAAAAATTTTTCCATAGACACGCTCATTCCCGCTTCTCTTTTTGAAAAAATCGTAAACATCGGCTCATCTCGCCTCGTTTTTGAAAGCGGAATTTTGACTCCCGAAGCCGCTTCCTTTGCTTCCTCGCTTGGATTCCACGCTATATTGCTCGGCGAGGCTGCTGCAAAAAATCCAACGAGGGCAAAAGAATTCGTTGGCGCGTTTGAAAAAACGGGCGAAAACGCAAACGGAAAAAGTTGGCGGGAGTTTTCGACGCTTTTGAAAAAAAATCGTCCTTTTGTAAAAATTTGCGGACTTACGCAAGAAAAAGACGCGCTTTTGGCAGCGGAAATGGGCGCGGACATGATAGGATTCGTTTTTCACAGAAAATCAAAGCGATTTTGTACGCCTGAAAACGCTCAAAAAATCATTTCCGAAGTCAAAAATCGATTTGGAGAAAAAGCTCCAAAAGCCGTTGCCGTAATCGTTGACAAAGAATGCGAAGAATCACGGGCGGTTTTTGATTTGACGCGGCGCGGAGTTTTTTGGAAAGTGCAGTTTCACGGAAATCCTGCTCCCAAAATGAGCGATGAGGCTTGGGCGGATATTCCGCGCTATTCGGCACTTCGCGTTTCAAAAAAAGAAGATGCTTTTGCAGTTTCCGCGCTTTTTGAAAATGGAGAACCGCGCGTTTTGATTGATTCGTTTGTGCCAGAATGCGAGGGTGGTACGGGTGAGCGAATCGCGGAGGAAACCGTGAGCGCGTGTGCGCGTTTTGGAAAACTCTGGCTTGCTGGCGGAATAAATCCAAAGAACGTTTTTGAAATTGCAAAAAAATTCAATCCAGAATTGATAGATTGCGCGAGCGGAGTTGAAGAAAGCCCTGGAATCAAGTCGGCAAAAAAAATGCGAGCATTATTCGATTCTCTTTTGGAAGGGCAAAAATGAGAAAAGTGTTCGTTTTTCTTTTCGCGCTCTTTTGTGCTCAAAACGGTTTTTCGCTCATAATTTATCGCCCTGAAAATTCAAAAAACATAAACGACCTTCGCTGTTATATCAAAATCGAAAATGAAAACGGCGAGGACATTTCAGAAAAAATCCCCGCTTGGTTTGAGTTTGTGAGCGAAAAGGGTAAGTTTTCAAGATTTAAGAAAAAACCGTATCTTTTGGGCGGAATGGCAGCGCACGTTTTTTTGGGAACGGGAAAGTTTAAGATTTCCGTTTACACGACAAAAGAAGACGCGGAAGGTTTTTCGCTTCCTGAAAAGATAAAAAAAGAATGGACGAGCGATTTCTTTGAATTGAGGAGCGACAATCCGCTGAACGTGATTTTTGTGAATCCTGTTTCCGACGAAAACGGATTTTACAACGGAAAATGGCACATCGATTACCGCGCCCCGCGATTTTATCTTTTTACAAAGCCCTATCGCTCTTAAATTTTTTTTTGAGGAGCGTTCCGTTTCAAAACGGTCTATTGATAGGGCAGTTTTTTTTTGATACTATGTTTCTATAAATAGAAACACGACGCGGTGGTTGAACTTGTCGAAACCGCCGTTCGACGAAAAGGAGTTTTTTATGGCAAATGCAACCACCCATTCAGATAACGGATTTTTTGACACATTTGGCGGAAAATATGTCGCCGAAGTTTTGCGGCGCCCGCTCGACGAGCTTGAAGCGGCTTTTACCGAAGCGATGGCGGACAAAGCATTTTTAGACGAACTTGACATTATCCGCCGCGACTACATCGGGCGTGAAACGCCGCTCTATTTTGCTCCCACGGCAACAAAATTGCTTGGAGGCGCACAGATTTACATCAAACTCGAAGGCTTGGCGAACACCGGCGCGCACAAAATCAACAACGCCTTCGGGCAGTGCTTGCTTGCAAAGCGTATGGGAAAAAAGCGCATTATCGCGGAGACGGGTGCGGGTCAGCACGGCTTGGCTACGGCGGCGGCGTGTGCAAAACTTGGATTAGATTGTACTATATATATGGGCGAAGTTGATGTGCGCCGACAGCAGCCGAATGTGGCGGCAATGGAACTCTACGGTGCGCGCGTTCACCCAGTCACTTCGGGAAGCCGTACGCTCAAAGACGCAGTAAACGAAGCCATGCGCGACTGGGCGGCAAATCCCGACAGCACGCATTATGTTATGGGAAGCGCGCTCGGTCCCGCTCCTTTTCCCGACATCGTTCGCGAATTTCAGAGCGTTATCGGGCGCGAGGTGAAGCGGCAGGCGGCAGAGCGCGGAATCAAAATTGGCGCGATGGTCGCGTGCGTGGGCGGCGGCTCAAACTCAATTGGCTTTTTTGAGCCGTTCATCAATGAAAAAGAGCCGCGTCTTATCGGAGCAGAAGCGGGCGGAATCGGCCCGAATGTGGGCGAAAACGCAAGCCGCATGACCGGGAACGCTGCCCGCGATGGCATTTTGCAGGGCTACAAATCGCGTTTCTTGCTCGACGCGGACGGACAGGCTCTTCCCACGCGAAGCATTTCCGCAGGTCTTGACTACTGCGGCATCGGTCCTCAACTTGCCGCACTCGGCAGAAGCGGTCGCGTAGAATTCACTTCGGTTTTGGACAAAGACGCGCTTGAAGCCGTGAGTTTTTTTGCCAAAAACGAAGGCATTTTGTTCGCGCTCGAAAGCGCGCATGCGGGAGCGGCGGCAATCAAAATCGCCCGCGAAATCCCGCGCGACCAAGCCATCATCATCAACATGAGCGGTCGCGGCGACAAAGATGTGTTCATCACCAGCCCCGTGTTCCGCCCGAACGAGTGGCTTGACTTTTTGCACGCGGAGATTGAGCGACTGGAAGCAAATAAAGACATCCATGATGCGAAAATCATGAATAAAGCCGATTAAATCCGCGAGTTTTCGGAACGAAAACTCGTCAGGAACGCGCAAGCGTTCCGAATATACATGACGCAAAAATCATGGCATCTGCGCGTTAGCGCATTTATCGAATAGTCTATTGCTTGAAAAAAGGATTTTGATTTGCTCGTTGATTTTCACACGCATCTTGACCAATACGATGAAAAATCGCTCGCACTTGCCGTTGATTGCATTGTGCAAAACAAAATCCTCACGCTTTCGGCAAGTTGCGCTATCGACTCTTGGCGCAAAAATCTTGAAATCGCAAAACGCGCTCCTGCTTTCATCATTCCGACTTTTGGCGTTCATCCCTCGTATTGCAAAAATCTTCCGCAAAACGAGGGCGAACTTTCTGCATTTTTAGAGCCGTATTTTTCATCGAGCGCGATAATTGGCGAAATCGGACTTGATTTTGAATGGGAAACGGAAATTCCGCACGAAACGCAAGAAACGGTTTTTCTTTGTTGCCTTGACCACTGCCATCGGAACAAAAAATTCGCCGTGATTCACACAAAAGGCGCGGAAGCGCGGATTTGCGAGATTTTGCGCGATTTTCCCGACGCAAAGCCGATTATTCATTGGTACGACGGCGACGAAAAATCGTTTCGCACATTTTGTGAGCGCGGGTTTTATCAAACGTTCGGTTGCGAAGTGCGATATTCAGAGCGGATTCAGCGATTTTTGAACATGACTCCCGCGGAATTATTGCTTTCTGAAACCGACAATCCGACGGGAGAGCCGTGGTTGTGCGAAAAACGCGGAATCACAAACATTGACAATTCCCCGCTTTTGATTCGGCGCGTGGTGAGCGACATGG
Source organism: uncultured Treponema sp. (assembly GCA_937877535.1). Taxonomy (GTDB): domain Bacteria; phylum Spirochaetota; class Spirochaetia; order Treponematales; family Treponemataceae; genus Treponema_D. The sequence goes on along the minus strand of CALFJF010000019.1, from coordinate 178,248 downwards.
CAAAAGTCAAAAATATAAAAGAAAGCGAAATGGAAGCGATTTTGGAAGCGAACGCACAGCGCATTTTGCTTGAAGCGCGCGGATTTACGCAAAAATGAATGTCGCAAGCGAGATGAGTTCGCTCATTTGCACAAAAAATCCTGCCGTGTCGCCCGTGATTCCGCCAAAATTCCGCTTTGTCAGCACAAAATACCACAAAAAAACGGCAAGCGAAGAGGCGGTAACGGCAATTCCGCTTTTTCCGAACAAAAAAATGGCACAACCTGAAACGGCAACAAACCAGCCTCTGCACCAAAAAGCCGTAAATCGTTTTGCACTCGCGCTTTTGAAAGTGTGAACAAGCCCGCTTTTTTTTGCAATCGGAAACGTGGCAACGGAGAGTGCGGAAAGCAGTCGGCTTTGAAAAAAAATCAACGAAACGGGAAAAAAATCCATAAATCGAACGAAACAATTTTCAAATCGGTGCGCTGATTTTGCTCCAAAAAAAGAATCAAACAATTCATACGAAAAAACAAAATACGAAAGAAAATACAAAACGCACGACAAAACCGCAAACGCACCCGCTCGGCTGTCTTTCAAGATTTCGAGTTTTTTTTCGCGGGGAGCGTGGCTTCCCAAAGCGTCGCTCGTGTCCATAAATCCGTCGAGATGGATTCCGCCCGTTACAAAAACAGGGAGAATCGTAAACGCAAGCGCACACAACGGAATCGAGATTGTGCGCCCGTCCGTGTGCAAAAGCCAAACGGCAAAAACAAAAAGCGCGTCGCAAAAAAGCGAAATCACCGCGCCCACAAACGGAAACGCGCACATCATGTATCGTATGTTTTTTTCGTTCCATTCAACGCGCGGAGTAGGAAGCGTGGAAAATGTGCTGAATGCAAGCGCGAACGATTTTAGAAAAGTCATGCGGAATTGTAGCACAAAACGCGATTTTTTTTGGCAGTGCAAAGTGTAGTGCGCACACGCAGAAAGCGCACGTGCGTATTTTTTTTTGATTTGTATCATTTTCCGTGTATAGAAAATTTCAAAAAATCAGAACGATTTGGAATCAAAAACTGACAAAAATCCTAAAATCAACAGGGAAACAATATGAAAAAAAATCAAATTGATGAGCCATCTTGTCGCGGCAGGCATTTTGTGAAGCGCGTCCTTTTGTTTTTGCGGCACGAAATCGTGTTTTTCGTGGCGTAGTCCACTTCGCATTAAATTGATTTTCCCTTGTCGTGCGTCTCTCGCCCGTCGCCTGTAATCGGAATCTGTTCGCCTAGGAACGTCGGCTTTGCATGGAACAAAACCGAGAAAAAGTCTTTGACGCGCGCAAGGCTTTCCCGCGCCTCCCAGTGCAGTTTCAGGCTTTTTCGGAACGGATTTTTTTCTTCGGGGATGAAGCCCACGGCGTTCATGCCGAGTTTCCGCGCGATGAACACGGAGCGGTAGATGTGGAACGCTTGAGTGACAATGACGGCATCGTCTACGCAGAACACGGAGCGGGCGCGGTACATCGTGTCGTAGGTGGAAAACCCCGCATGGTCAAGGAACACAAGGCTTTCGTCCGTGCCGTGCATTTTTTTGATGTAGGAAAGGGCTGCGTTCACTTCGTCGTAGTTCTTCCGCCCGTGGTCGCCCGATACGAGGATTTTTTGAACCGTGCCGTCTTCCAAAAGTTCCACGCCCCCGGCGATTCGGTCCCGGAACACGAACGAAACCGAACCGTCGCTGTACGCCCGCGCCCCCATGACAATCGCCGCGTATCGGCGCGGCACCGCCTCCAGATTCTCGAAAATATACGGGCACACGGAAAGGACGATGTACGCGTTGGCAAAAAGGACGAAGAGCATGGCGGAAAGACACGAGCCGCCCAAAACGCGGGCGCACGTTCTTGATGAAGGAAGGCGTGGGCGAAAAAACGCAAAAAATCGATTGCACTGTTTCATGGCGAGAGAAAAGTATAGAAAAAAACGGGGGAATGTCCAACGGCGGCGTTGTGTACGATAAAAAAAATCGATAAAAAAAATCGCTTACAAAAATGCGTCAAATAAAATAATAACGCTTTTTTTTTGCACCTTTTTATAAATCATGGTAATATCAGATTTTATATAAAATATAAATCAAAAAGACGGAAAAGAGTGGAGGAAAAAATGGAGCAGGAAGTTGTCATTTCGAGGAAAGATGACGCGCGGCTTGCGGTCGATGAACTTTGCTCAAAACTCAAAAAAAATGCGGATTCTTACAAGGCTGTCGTGTTTTTTGCGGCGGTCAAATACGATTTTGCCACTCTTTCGCGCGAAATAAAGGCGCGTTTTCCAAAAAGCGAGGTCATTGGAACGACGACGGCGGGCGAAGTAACTCCGCAAGGATTTGTAAACGATACGGTCGTTCTTACAACGTTGAACGATTCGCGGACGCGAGTAAAGGCGGTTTTGGTGGAACACGGAAGCCGATACCCTGTTGCAAGTCGAGCAAAAATCGAAGCCGCTCTCAAAGAAACGGGGATTCGCACAGCCGACCAAAATTCACACAAAGATGCGTTTGCCGTGGCTTTTATAAACGGCGTTTTTAACGGCGAAGAAACCGTTTTGACCAATTTTTACGCCACAGTAAAAAATGACAATTTTTTGCTTGCGGGCGGAACGGCGGGATTTACAGGAAACGTTGCGCGGACTTTTGTGAGTGCGAACGGAGAATGTACAGAAAACGGAGCGGCTTTTTTGCTCGTAAAGACGAGTTGTCCGTTTGACATTCGGCAAGAAGATATTTTTAATCCCACGGGAAAGAGCGTTTTTGTTACGGAAAGCGACGTTGTAAATAGGTGCATTGCGCGTTTTGACGGAAGGGCGGCAAAGACCGTGTATGCAGAAAAACTCGGAGTTTCTGAATCTCAAGCGGAAAGTATGACGTTTGAAAATCCGTTTGGACGATTTTTGAACGGCGCACTCCATATTGCAGCCCTCGCTGGATTTACGCCAGACAAAAAAATTTCGCTTTTTGCGAGAGTCGTTCCGAATTCTACGCTTGAATTGATGAAAATCGGAAATCCGCTCGAAAAATGCGACGAAACGTGTTCAGGAATCAAAGAAGCAATAAAAAATCCGCGATTCGCGCTCCTTATGACGTGCATAACTCGCACGCTCGCTTTTGAGCGCATGAAAATCTCCGACAAAATAATTCAAAAATACAAATCGACGTTCCCGACTTTTGCAGGCTTTTCCGCCTACGGCGAGCAACTTGGGCGTATTCATTGCAATCAAACGCTCGTTTCTCTCGTTATCGGCGAGTAAAAGCGCAAATGTTCAAGGAGGTTCTTATGGAAGACGCAGAACTCATAAAAAGTGGGCTTGATGCCGTTTCTCAGATGATTTTTTACCTTGCAAAAGACGCGCTCGGTTCTGAGTTTTTGAGTGCGTATGCAAAAGACCGTTCGGTTCAGGCGGAGGCAATGTTACGGCAGCGAGAATCGCTCGATAAATTGTTGGAATCCTCTGGAAAAATGGAGCAGGATGCAAAAATAATCGCCGAAAGCGCGGGCAACAATATAAAGCGACTGCAAGCGATTTACGACGCGATTGATTCTCTTCGCGAAAGCGTTTTTAGAATCGAAGAGGAACATCGGCGGTACGTCAGTAAATTCAAGGCTCTTCATGAAGAAACCAAAGGAATTTCAAAACTCATCGAAGAAATCCAAAATATTTCTGAGCAAACGAGTCTTTTGTCGTTCAACGCTTCCATTGAAGCGGCTCACGCGGGAAGCGCGGGCGCGGGTTTTAGAATTATTGCAAACGAAGTCAAAAAACTCTCGGACAGCACCAAAAAGACGACCGAAAAAATCAGGCAAAACGTTGGAACGCTCACCGATGCAATCGGTGAACTTGAAAACGGAACAAAGCAAAACGCTTCTTCGCTCCATTCGCTTACAGACGAGGCGGAGGACACGCTCAAAAAATTCGACACGATGCGAAAACTCAATTCCGAAAACAACGCGAATGTTGAAAAAATCGGCGAGAGCATTACGGATAACGTTCGGCACATAAACGGCATGATTGCAGAAGTCGCAAAAGCGGAAGATGTGAGCAAAGGCACGGTGCAACTGTTTGCCGACTGCGCCTCAAAAAATCAAATGCTTTTTAACGACCTTTATTCGTTTTCGTATGAATTAAAGGCGATTTTGGAAGATTTGGGCAAAAACGAGTCGCTCTAATCAAAAAACAGGATTTTTTGATGACGGACGTTGAAAATATCGAAAGGCTGATTTTCCGCGTTTTTGGCATAAAAAAGCACATTCGCGCACGAGCGAACACGAATAGTTGCATTTCTCCGCTCAATACAAAAAATCCGGGGCTGTTTGCCTATAATTTTCAAGAACGGCTTTCGCGCATTTGTAACGCATTTTCCACGAATCGCGCGGCTCTTTTTGAAATTGCGGAGCGCGTCAAAAATATTGCCGAAGCAAAAGAGTGGGGGTGGGCAGGACCTTACTCGGAACTTGTTGCGCTTGATTTTTTTTCGCAATTTCCCGCCCTCCAAAAAATTTCGTACATAAATCGGCTTCCCGTGCGCGAGCACACATTATCCGTTGCCGCTCAAAACGGGCGAAAAGAGATAATCGACATCGATATTTTGCTTGAAAGTCGCCAAACTCGTATTTTTACCGATGTAAAATCGTTCAATTCTGTTCATTTGCAAATCCTCGATAGCATTTTTTTGGATATTGAAGAATTTGCGCGCGCTACGCTCAAAAAATCGATTTTGATTGGTGCGACAAATCTTTCGAGCGTGGATTATTCTGAGGTCAAAGCGCATTTGGGGCAGCAAAAAAATAAAATCAAAGAAGCGTTAAAAAGCGCGGTTTCGCATGGCGAGCGGAGTTTTGATTATTCTGACGAATCAGGGCTTTTTTTTAGGTTCAAAATCGAGTATTCTGGCTCTCTTTCTACGGTTTCTGAATATTCTCCGTATGCAATGGCTGAGGCGTACAGAACAAAATTTCTCGATTACGGCGAAAAACTCCTCGATGATGAATATTCTGTAATTACGGTTGTAAAAAATCCTTGGTTCAACAAAGAAGTCGTGGATTTTGGCGGATTCAACAATATTTTTTATCGTGCGCTTGCTCGAAGAACGTTCCTTGAACTTTCAAAAGACAAAAGTCTTGCCTCAAGTTGCTCTCGCCAATACGCTAACAGTTCGCTTCGCGTGTGCGACATTTCTCGTTCTCTTGCGGGGATTTTTTTTATCGATGACAATTCGTTTCAAAGCAGGGAGCAAAGAACGCTGTATTCTGCGTATTTTTATTTGAATCCTGTGTATTGCATAAAAGAGCCGCTGACAGTCCGAAAACTCGAAAAATCGTTTCGAGGAAGTGCGCAAGAGCAAATCAAAGATTTTGATGACTTTAAGTGGGATAATTATTAAAATTGTTTGAAAAATCAAAAAAGACTAACGAAATCATGGAGGATTTTATGGATTTTTCACTTGCCGCAAAAATCGACCACACGAACTTAAATCCGCTTGCGCGAAGAGAAGACATCAAAACGCTTTGTTTGGAAGCAAAAAAGGCGCGTTTTGCAAGCGTTTGCGTAAATCCGTCTTTTGTGTCTTTTTGTGCCGAGGAACTGTTTGGAAGCGACGTAAAAGTTTGCACTGTCATTGGTTTTCCGCTTGGCGCGGACACGATTGACAACAAAGCCACGAGCGCGGCGGCTGCGGTGAGTGCGGGCGCACTCGAAATCGACATGGTGCAAAATCTCGGTCTTGTAAAAGATGGACTTTGGGATGAACTGTTGGACGAAATAAGCGCGGTTGTTTGCGCGAGTCGTTCCGTGGAAACAGAAGGCGACCGCGAGGTTTTGGTAAAAGTGATTTTGGAAACGTGCTTCCTTTCCGACGACGAAATCGTAAAATGTTGCAAAATCGCAAAAGAAGCGGGCGCGGATTTTGTAAAAACGAGTACGGGTTTTGCGTCAAAAAAAGATGAAAACGGAAATCCGCTTTTTTCTGGAGCCACGGCACACGCGATTTCGCTTATGAGAAAAACCGTCGGAGAGTCGATGGGCGTAAAAGCGAGCGGCGGAATCCGCACCAAAGCCGATGCGATTTTGATGCTAGAAGCAGGCGCGTCACGGCTTGGAACGAGCGCAGGACTCAAAATCGTTTCTGAATAGATAATGTTTTCTGTATCAAAACCGCTATTTTTTTAATTTCCAGAGCATTCGGCTTGCGCCAAGTTCAAACGCAACTTTTCCGTCTTCGTACAGTCCCGAAAGGTATGAGCGCAACGTGCTTCCGATTAAAACGAATTGGCTCAAACCAAGCCGAATCCCGTTTCTGTCGGCAACCGCTTTCAAAATCTCCTCGGACGTTTTTGGCGTTTTGAGTTCGTCTAAAATCATGTCTTCGGTTTCAAGAAGCGCGATTAGATTCAATTCAACAAGCCCCTCGATTTCATTTACAAAATCGCCGTGCCCTGGAACGTAAAAATCCGCTTTGATTTCTTGGATTTTTTTGAGCGATTCTTTTGTTTTTTTCTCGTCCAAAAGGTATTGAATCCAGTATCGTTTTATCACGTTTCGCCCGCTGATTGCGTCTCCCATAAAAAAAACGCTCCGCGAATCCTCGTCGTGAATAACAAAGCCGAGCGGGTCTTGATAATGCCCCAGAAGCGACACGGCTTCAAGCGTTATGCCGTCAAAAAGCGCGATTTTTTCTTTGTCGCAAAGGATTTTTGTGGCGTGACTTGGTTTTGCGATTAAAAATTTTGAGCGAATGTCGTGAACGGGCGTTCCGCCCCAAATGAGCGCGGTTTCGATTTCAGGATATTCCATAAAATACGCTTCGCCGCGGCTCGTCCATATTTCGCATTTTGATGTTGTTTGAATGAAAGGATTTCCGCCACAATGGTCTGCGTGCGAATGTGTGTTTATAATTGCGCGAATCGTTGCGTTTTGGAATTGTTCTTCGATTGAATCGAGTATTTTTTTTGCTGAAAAATCATCGTTTCCGCTGTCAATCAAAAAAACATCTGTTTTTTCGCCATTTTTTTTTGCAATAACTCCGATGTTCGTTGAAAGTGGCAGAACGTACACGTTTTTTGAAAGGCGCGAAAGCGACGGCGTTTTGTCATCTGAAAACATACGGAAGATTCTAGCACGATTCAAAAAGTTGCGGTACTCTAGTTACATGAAAAATCAAGAAGAATTGAGCGATTCAAAATCGAGTTCTCTAAAGACAAAAATCGGAACGCTTTTTGCCATTGGAACGGGTCCGTCTTCTTCGGATTTTTTGACAGAGCAAGCAAAAAAGGCGATTTGTTCTTCCGAAACCATTTTTTATCCGAGCACAAAAAAATCGTCAAAAGCGTTTGATTTTGTAAAAAAGCAAGTCGATGTATCTCAAAAAAAGTGCGAGCCGCTTTTATTTTCAATGACAAAAGACGAAAAAATCTCAAAACGCGAATACGAGTGCGCAAAAGAAAAAATCGAAGACGCGCTCAAAGTCGGAAATATTGCGCTACTTACAATCGGCGACGTTTCGATTTGCTCAACGGCGGCAAAAATTGCGCGGCTCGTAAAAAATGATGGATTTCCCGTTCGATTCGTTTCTGGAATATCGAGCATTTCGGCATCTTTTTCCGCGCTCTGCCTTGACCTCGGCTCTTCGGAAAGCCTTTTTGTAACGGCGGGCGACCGCGCGTTTTTGTCAAACGAGATTCCAAAAATCCTTTCAGAAAAAGGCGCAAAGGCGTTTATAAAAATGAAAAAATATCTTCCACAAATTATTCAAGAAATCAAAACGGCGGGGCGGCTTTCGTATTCGCATCTTGTTTTTCACGTGGGAAGCGCGGACGAACTCATTTTTTCTAATGATGACCTTTTGACTTTGCCAGAAAATATAATACAAGAGCAATATATGAGTGTTTTAATAGTGGAGGGGTGATGAAAAAGTGTTTTTTAGTGGGAGTTGGAACTGGTTCTTTTTCGTTTTTGACGTTGGAAGCGGTAAAATGCGTTGAATCTTCGGCTCTTGTTGCTGGCGCAAAGCGCGTTTTGGAGTGTGTTGGAACGGATTTGATAAACGGCGAGCAATTCGCTTCGTTTAGCAGCGAGGAAATTGCAAAAGAATTTGAGCGTTTTGCGCGTGAAAAAGAAAAAATCGGAGAAAACGCCGTTTGTTGCGCGGTTTTTTCGGGCGATTCTGGATTTTTTTCTGGCGCAAAGTCGCTTGAAAAAATCCTTTTGGCGGACGAATGGCGCGTGGAAATCGTTCCAGGCATTTCTTCGGTGCAATATTTTGCCGCAAAACTCTTTCAAAGTTGGGAAGATTGGAATCTCGTTTCTGCCCACGGAACTGACTGCGACATTGGAATGGAAATTGCGTTTTCAAAAAAGACGTTTTTTTTGACGGGTGGAAGCGTGAGCGCAAAAACAATCGCTCACTTTTTGTGCGAAAATCGCGTTCGCTCAAAAATGTTCGTGGGAAGTCGCTTGAGTTATGCTGATGAATCCATAACACAATTTGAAATAGGCGAGGGAGACTCTTTTTTTGTTCCAGAGTTTGAGGACGATTCGCTTTCTGTGGTTTTAGTTGAGCGGCTCGGAAACGTCGTTTTGCACGCTGGTTCTCTTCCAGACGAAGCGTTTTTTCGCGGTTCTTCAAAAGATGCGGTGATTCCAATGACAAAGCGCGTTGTTCGTGCTGCCGCCGTGTCGTTTTTGGCTCCGTGTGACGGAGAAGTTTTTTGGGACATTGGCTCAGGAAGCGGCGCGATTTCCGTTGACCTTGCTCGAAGCGCGCGCATTTGTGTTCATTCGGTTGAAAAAAACGAGGCGGCTTTTTTGGTTTCAAAAGAAAATCGTGCTCGATTTTGCGCTTTGAACATGACGCTCCATTTTGGAGAAGCACCAAAAATCCTTGCGTTGCTTCCAACTCCAGACGCGGTTTTTGTGGGAGGCTCAAACGGAAAACTCCTTGAGATTTTGGACGAAGCGTTTTCGAGAAATCCATCTGTTCGGACGGTGGTTTCGTGCATCACCGTGGAAACGTTGGCAGGATGTCGCTCAATCGCGGATTCGCGCGGGCTTTCTTTTTCGGCGGTTCAGATTTCGGTTGCCTCTTCCTCCGTTCCAAAAAGCGCAAACGTTACGTTGATGAAAGCCGAAAATCCCGTTTGGCTCGTAACGCTTTGCGCAAAAAAGTAGAAACGCACGATTTTTTTTCAAAAAACGAACAATTCGGTGTAAAATTGAGGAATGGATAAAATTACATTGACATTCCCAGACGGTTCTTCGCGGGAAGTTTCGTTTCGCTCAAAAGGAAGTTCGGTTGTTGGTTGGTTCGATTCTCCGTCGGACATTGTTGCCTTAAAAGTTGACAACGAAGTGATGTCGCTTTGCAGACCGCTTAGAACAAATGCAAAAATCGAGCCTGTTCGCATTAACAGCAAAGACGGTTCGGAGATTTATCGGAGGTCGCTTTGCTTTGTACTTGCGGCAGCCGCTCACGAACTGTTCCCAGATTTTAGACTGTTGGTTGGTCATTCGCTCGGTTACGGATACTACTACACGCTTGACCGCGATTCTCCGCTTTCTGCCGTGGAGATTTCTTCGCTTGAAGAGCGAATGCGCTCGCTCGTTTCGGCAGACCTTCCGATTTTTACGGAACACGTTTCTTATGACGAGGCTTGTGCAATCACGGAAAAACTCGGTCTTACGGAAACTCGAAGGCAACTTGAATATCGTTGTAAGCCGCGCGTTCTTTTGAATCGACTCGGCGGAATCGCTCTTGAAAATTTTGCGGACGTTTATTTTAGTCCACTCGTTGAACGTACAGGAATTCTTTCCGTTTTTGAATTGAAGCAGTACGGGGAAGGATTTTTGCTTCGTTTTCCGACTTCTTCAGAACCAAAAAAACTTTCTGATTTTCAAGACAATCCCAAAATTTTTGAGGTCTACAAAAATTATAAAGCCTGGGGACAGCGCGTTGGCGTTACGTCGGCTGCCGCGCTCAACGAAATCATCGCAAAGCGAAAAATGAACGATTTTATTGATATTACGGAAACGTTTCAGGCGCAAAACTTTGCGCGTGTTGCGGAGCAAATCCACAATCACGGAAGCGTAAAAGTCGTTTTGATAGCAGGTCCTTCGTCTTCTGGAAAAACCACGTCGGCAAAAAAACTCGCGTTGCAACTCCAAGCCCTCGGCTATCGTCCGCACGTTCTTTCGCTCGATTCGTATTACGTTGGCAGAGAGCGAAATCCAAAAGACGAAAACGGAAATTACGATTACGAATGTCTTGAAGCGCTGGATATTCCGTATTTGAATCAAAATCTGCTCGACCTTTTTAGCGGAAAAGAAATCGAAGTGCCGAGTTACAATTTTGATTTAGGCGAGCGATTTTTTTCGGGAAAGAAAATGAAAATCGAGGAAAACGACATTTTGATTATGGAAGGAATCCACGGTTTGAACGACAAACTCACGCCGCTCGTAAAACCTGAACTCAAGTTCAAGATTTATCTTTCTGCGCTTACGCAGTTGAACCTTGACGACCACAATCGCGTTCCCACGAGCGACAATCGACTCATTCGCCGAATTGTCCGCGACGCGAATTTTAGAGGGAAAAGTGCCGCCGCCACGATTGGAATGTGGGAGAGCGTTCAAAAAGGCGAGCGATTGCACATTTTTCCGTTCCAAAACAACGCCGATGCCGTGCTGAACACCGCGCTCGATTACGAACTTCCCGTTCTTAAAGTGTACGTGGAACCAGCTCTTCGCGCGGTAAAACCTTCGCAAGCAGAGTACACGGAGGCGAGCCGCCTTTTGCGATTCCTTTCGCAATTTAACGCAATTTCGTCGGATTACGTTCCAAGTCAGTCGATAATCCGCGAGTTTATTGGCGGAAGCGCGTTCAAGTACTAAAACAAAAGGGAGCAAATGCTCCCTTTCAAAATTTATTCACAAATATGGTACTGATTTTTTCCGCCGTTTTTTGAAAGATACAACACGCTGTCTGCGCTTGTGTAAAGGTCGTTGAATTTTTTTCCGTTTGCAGGGAACAAACTTACTCCAATGCTTGACGTTATGTTCACTTTGTTTTTTCCGTCGGTGTAAATCTCGTCCACGATTTTGCAAATCGCGCTTGCCTTTGCTTCAATGATTTTCTTTCCGAGTGCTTTTCCTGAATCAGAAAGTTTCAAAAATGCGGCAAACTCGTCCCCGCCGATTCTTCCCACCAAATCGTTTTCGCTAAAAACCGTGCAGAGTTTTTGCGCCACGTCGGAAATAACGCGGTCGCCCACGATATGCCCCAGCGTGTCGTTGACTTTTTTGAAATTGTCGAGGTCGATTATGTAAAAAGCGTAGAGATTTTCGTCCGTGGATTTTTCGAGGATTTCGGAAACGTGCTGCGTGAACGCGCCTTTGTTCAAAAGCCCCGAAAGCGCGTCGATTTCGGCACGCTTTTTTAATTGCTGCTCTTTACTGATTTCGTCTTCAACGTTCACGATATTTCCCACAAATCGAAGCGCACTGTTGTCAGCCCCGCGCACCACCGCGCCCGTGAGCCTGTGCCAATAAAAACGCTCATCGGCGCATTTGAGCCGAAACTCTCGAACAACACTCGATTCTGCTGACGAGCGAAGACGCTTCAACTCGTTAATAAACATCGAGTCGTCATCATGCAGTCGCTCAAAAATAATGGAAAGAATTTCGTCGCCCGAATAAGATTCTTTTGCGTCTTCAAGAATGAATTTGACATTTCCGTTCAATTCCATGTTCTTTTTTGAAAAATCGTAGTCAAAAACGATTGCTTGCGTTTGATTCGTAACGATTTTGAACCGCTCGTTTGCGTTTTCGACCGTTCTGCTGTGCTGCACCAGATTCAAAATCGTGATAAAAAGAAGCACAAACGCCACCGAAATCGCTGCAATAACAATAAAAAGGTAGCCAGAGAGCGTTTTTGTTTGCCTGTCGATTACGTCGCGAGAAATAATGACCGCGTAATACCAATTATTTACGCCCACGGGAGTCAAAATCGCGATTCTTGAGCGAGAGCCTGTTTTGTACGGAATCGTGAGCGTTTTTCCTGCAAGCAAATCGAGTTTTATGCTAGAAAGCGTGAGTTTTCCTCGGATTCCCCACTCGGTTCCAATGTCGTAAAAATTGTTTATTCTTGACGTGAGCAATTCCGAAGACGCGGAGCGGGCGAGAATCGAGCCATCGCGGGAAAGCAACACGCTTGTGCATTTTTCTTGAAATCCAACCGCCTCAATGAGCGAAGAAAGAACGTTCGTGGAAAATAAACCGCGCATCGCTCCGATTATTTTTCCATTTTTGAAAAGCGGAATCGCGACCGAAATATGCTCTCCAGTGTTTCTGTCAAATTGAATTTCTGAAATGTACGTTTCGCCGTTCATCGCGGTTTTGAACCAAGTGGCATTTTGTGCATTGGAGATTTTTCCATTTCCTTCAAACGTTTTTCCGTCAGCGTTTGCAACTATCATGTTTGTGTACGTTTCAAGGTGTTGCACATCGTTGATTTTTTTCATTGTTTCTTCGTCGGAACTAAAAGCATATTCGTCGCTTTCCCAATAATGCGCTGCCGTGTGCAACAGTTCCACTTGACTTGACAGTTTTGTATTAAAAGCTGCCGCTTGACTTTTTGCGTTCATCTCAAGAAACGATTCCGTTGTGCCTTTTATCATTTCGTCCGTATTTTGTTGAAACCAAACGAACGTTCCCACAAGCATCGCCGCCGTAAATATCAACGCAACAATCGTTGGAAGATGCGTTTTGAGCCTTTGTGTGCTCATTTTTTTTCTCCTTAAAAATTTTTGTTTTAAAAACAGGTCGATTATAAATTATTTTTTCCAATTTTGAAATCGAACAAAAATTTACGCGAGTTCCACGTATGTTTTTCCAAATCCGCCGTCTTCTGGAGGCGCGAATCTAAAATCCTTGACAGAAGGATAATGCGAAAGAAAATCGTGGACGGCTTGCTGCAAAATGCCGTTTCCTTTTCCATGGATTATTGAAAATGCGTGAAAATCCCGAATCGCGCACAAATCAAGTTGTCGCCGTAACACTTTCATCGCCTCTTCCTCGCGAAGCCCTATGAGCCGAAGTTCAAACGCCGGATAATCGCCTTCTTTTGAAAAAATCCCGGCTTCATTTTTCCCAGAAAACTCCACGGTGTAATCGGCTTTGCTTTCAAATTGCGGTTTTCCAAGCAAAATTAAATCTTTTTCTTTGAATGTCATTTTAAGAATCCCAATTGAAACGAGCCATTTGCCGCTGCTTTCCTTTCTAATGAGCGTCCCGCGTTTTTTTGCGCTTCCCGCCAAAACTTCAACGCCACTTTCAAAAATCAATTCTTTTTGAAAAAGCACTTTGTCTTTTTTTTGCCCCTTTTTGATTTCTTCGATTTCTTCTTCCGAAATCGCTTGCTTTGCAATTTTGAGCGCGTCGCGGTTTTTTGTCCGAGATTTTGTTTTTTTTGCCGATTTTCCGCGCTCTTTTTCAGTTTGTTTTGAGATTTTCATCCCGTTTTCAAAAATAATGAGCGCGTCTTCGCTTTTTTTCTTTGCTTCTTCAAAAAGAAGTCTTTTTTCTTCGGATTCCGTTTGTTTTTTTCGCGCTTCCTTTGTCAAATCGTCCACGAGCGCACGGACTTTGAGGTTTTTCTCCCGCGTGATTTCGCCTTCGCGCAATTCCCGAACGAGATTTTCGATTTTTGAGCGAGCCGCGCGAACAAAATCGCTTTCGTTTCGCGCTTCTTTTTCCAAAAATCGCGCTTCGCGCTCCAAAAAATCCGCTTCTTTTTCCAACATCCGCGCTTCTTTTTGAGCGATTTTTTTCTCTTTTTCAGAAATCGCTTCGAGTCGATGTTCTGCTTCTTTTTGCATTTCTGAAAGCGTTTTTATGATTACGCTCACATCCGCGCTTTCTTCGGTCGTGTATTTTTTTGCGCCCAAAATGACTTTTTCAGGCAGCCCCGAAACTGCCGCAACGTCAATGGCGCGACTTTCGCCTGCAATGCCTTCCAAAATTTTGTACGTTGGACGAAAAGACGTAGAATCGAATTCGACGCTTGCGTTCATGCACTGTTCGTTTGTCCATCCGTACTTTTTGAGTGCGCCGTTGTGCGTTGTAACTAAAACCGTGGATTTTTTTTCAATCAAAAAATCCAAAATCGACATTGCAATCGCGCCGCCTTCAATCGAATCAGTGCCACTTGCCAATTCGTCCAAAAGCACGAGCGAGTGTTCGGTGGCGTTTTGTAGAGCACCCGAAATATTTTTCATGTGTGCGCTAAACGTCGAAAGCGAATTGTCAATCGACTGCTCGTCTCCGATGTCAGAAAAAACGTCGTCAAAAAACGGCAGATTCGTTTCGCTTTGCGCCGTTACGGGAAAACCTGCTTGATTTAAAAGCGACAAAAGCGCGAACGTTTTTATGGCGACCGTTTTTCCGCCCGCATTTGCGCCCGTCAAAATCAAAATCTTTTTTTTGGGCAAAAACGAAATGCTGATTGGAATCGCGTTTTTTCCAAGAATCGGGTGGCGCGCAAAAAGTAAACGCGCAGGCTTTTCGCTAACGCTTTGCACAATCATAGCGTCGTTTTCTTTTCCCCATTTTGCCGCCGCGCAAAAAGCGTCAAGATAAGCCATTTTTTCAAGCGCGTTTTTGAGCGAATCGTAAAACGGATGGATTTTTTGAGAAAGCGCGGAAAGAATTTTTCGCTCCTCGGCTCGAAGACGAAATTCCTCGGAAAGGAGTTCGTTGTTTTTTCTGACCGCTTCTTCGGGTTCCAGGTAAACGGTTTTTCCGCTTGCCGAAACGCCATGCACGATTCCTGAAATCCGCCCGCGCTCGTTTGATTTTATTGCAACCACAAGTCTGTTTTCTTTGAACGCGGGAACGTTTGTTTCAAGAATACTATTCATCGCTGAATCCGACGTGATTTTTTTAATCGCCCCGTTGATTTCTGATTTTATCTGGCTGATTTTTCGTTTGATTTCAGAAAGCGCGGGCAAATCCCGCATTTTTCCGTCTGTATCGATTATGTTTGAAATCTCGCGCTCTGATTCAAGAATGACTTGGTACGGAAGAGAATCCGCCTCTTTTGTAAGCGCGGGAATCGAAAGCGAATTGCAATTTTTTCTCACAAGCGACACAAACGTGAGACACGAATCGCAAAACGTTTTGAGCGCGTAAAAAGACTCCACCGAAAGCGTACTTCCTTGGACTTTGAGCATTTTTACTGCGTCAAAAACGGTTTCCCATGAAGAAAGAAAAAAAGGCGACTGCGACGAAAAAATCAAAAGCCATTCTGCGCAGATTTTTTTTCTTTTTGCGATTTCGTCTTTGTCTTTGATTTTGAGCGGAACGATGTTTTTTACAAACAAAGAGCCTTCAAAACTGACGCATTTTTTGGCAATTTCTTCTCTTATTCTAAAAAATGAAAGGTGTTCGAGCGTTTTTTCTTCGGTCATAGTTTTTTAATCTTCCCAGGAGCCTGTCCGAATTTCGTCTTGAATCCGCTTCCAACTTTCAAATCGTTCACTGCTCACGCTTCCATTTTTGACCGCTTCCAAAAAAGCGCAATCTGGCTCGTTTTTGTGTCTGCACTTCATTCCGTAGCGGCATTTTCCAATGAGCGGACGGAGTTCTCTGAAAAAAAACGCAAGGTCGTCGGCTTCAATTCCGTGAATGCAAAATCGCCGAACGCCTGGCGTGTCAATGATGTCCGCAAACACGTTTTGCACTCCGCCCACGATTGACTCGTTTAAGTGCAAGTGCATCAAACTTCCTTTTGTGGTTGTGTGCGAGCCGCGCCCGTATTTTTTTGAAAGGCTGCCCGTTTTGAGCACGCAAGAATTGTCCAAAACGTTTACAAGCGATGATTTTCCGATTCCGCTTTGACCGACGAGCGCGGACAATTTTCCCGTGATGAGCGACGCTAATTCTTCAAGTCCTTCGCCCGTTTTTGCAGAAACGCGAAGCACTTTGTAGCCAAGATTTTCCCAAATCGAAAGGCGTTTTTGAAAATCTGCATTTTGCGCAGACGGAAGGTCGTATTTATTTACCAGAATCACCACGTTGAGATTTTCGCGTTCGGCTTGCGCGAGTTCCCTGTCCAAAAACTTTGGACGAAACGGTGGTTCGTCAGGGGTTGTAACCAAAAACACGTTGTCAAGATTTGCCGCCAAAAGTTGCGGAGCGCGTCCTTTTACGTTCCATCTTGAAAACTCGTTTTTTCTGGGAACGAGCGACACTATTTGCCCTTTTTCCTCGCCGTCGCGCTCGATTTCAACTCGGTCGCCAGGCGCAAGCGGATTGTAGTAGCGCGTTTCAACTTTGAGTCGCTTGCTTTTGAGCGAACACGACCGCACTTTTTTTGTTCCGTTTTCGTCACATTCAACGTCAAATACGTTGTTGCTTCCGCCTAGCACGATTCCAAAAAGATAATCCATATCGTCATTTTACAACGGATTGCTTTTTTTTGCACCGTTTCAAAATCCCGTCGCGCCCATTTCAAGGATAAGTTCGATTTCCGACGCGCTGGTGTGAAACGCGCTCGCGATTTTTTCGACGCTCCAGCCTTTTTTTGCCATGTTTAACACCGATTCTTTAAAACTGCCGCGATTTTCGCTCTTTTCAGAAACGACGTTCCCCGCTTCGATTTTCTTTTTTCCCGCACTCTTTATTTTGTTCCCGTCTTCAAGGAGGACAACGGTCGGAAGCCAGCCGTTTGCTTCTTTTTCGCTTAGCCAGCAATAAGAAGCGATGATTATTTTGTCGCCTTTTTGAGCCATTCTTGCCGCAGCTCCGTTCAAGCAGATTTCGCCCGCGCCTCCCTTTATGATGTATGTTGAAAAACGTGCGCCATTTGTAACGTTGTAAATGTCAACTTTTTCGTATTCTCTCATTCCAGCAGCCAAAAGCAGCGCGGAATCTATCGTAATCGAGCCTTCGTAATTGAGTTGCGAGTCCGTAACAGTCGCCCGATGGAGTTTTGATTTTAAAACCTCGATTTGCATTTTTTCCTCCAAGATTTTTTTACGATTTTTTTACGATTTTTAGCGATTTAGTTCGAGAGCGGTTTTGATTCCCAGAAGAACCAACTCTGGCACGATTTCGTCGAATAATCGAAAATCCTCGAACGTGCGCGCAAAACCGCCCGTGGCAATCACAAACGGTTTTTCTCCGTGAAAAATGTGCTTTTCGTATTGGCGCACCAGTTCCCGAATCGCACCCGCGTTTCCGTAGAAAATCCCCGATTGAATCGCCTCGATTGTGCTTTGACCGCACGGTTTTTCGGCGCGCACAATTTCAACTGTGGGAAGTTTGCTCGTTCCGCTCGCCAACGCTTGCACGGAGATTTTTAGTCCTGCCATAATCGCGCCTCCCAAATATTCTTTGTTTCGCGTTACAACGTCAATCGTTGTGGCAGTTCCCATGTCAACCACAACAAGATTTTTTTCAGGATGACGCTCCACGGCTCCAATTGCCGCCGCAATTCTGTCGGCTCCGATTTCTTTTGGATTTGCGTAGCGAATTTTTAGTCCCGTGCGAATTCCTGATTGAATCAAAAGCGGCTCAATTTCAAAATATTTCATCAGCGCACTTGAAAGCGAGTAATTTATTGGCGGAACGACCGACGCAATTCCCACGTCGGTGATTTCTTTGGCATTTATTCCGTTTTCGCGAAGCACCGAACGCAAAAAAATGCCGATTTCGTCTGAAGTCGAATTTTTGTCTGTCGTTTGTCTAAATTGCAACGCGAGCGTGTTTTTGTCGAACACGCCTCCCGTTACCGTGGAATTTCCCACGTCAAGCGTAAGTATCATTTTTTTTTGTTTTCCAAATAGGTTTAATCCAATATAAATTTTTTGGAAAAAAAAATCTATTAGACTTGAGCCAAAACGAAAATTTCTGCTTTTTCCGCTTTTTTTGAAAACTTTTCTTATCTTGCGTTTTCTGCTATACTTTTTGTATGAGGTGTCTGTTTACTTCGATTTTTCTCTTCTTTTTCTCTTTTTCTTTTTTTTCCTGCAATCTCAATTCTGAATCCGACGAAGAGCATGAGCGAATTTTTCTTGGAGAAAAACTTGAGTGGGCGGAATGTGACGAAACTGACACCGTTTATTCGGCACCTCGTTCGGTTTTTAAGCCATTGGACGCAAGTCGCTCTCGCACGCTCGAAAAACTCGTGGGGCGAGAGGGCAGTTTTGTTTGGATTCGCGCTCGGTTTCGCGTGCCAGACCGCCTAAAGTTCAAAAGTTTGGGACTCGTTATGGGCTACATTCATTTTGCCGACAAAGTGTGGCTCAACGACGTGTATGTGGGCGGTTACGGCTCTTTTCCGCCAGATGAAAGAAGTGCGCTGTGGGCGGCGCATTGCTATCTTTTTCCTGATTCTGCGGTGCGCGACGACGGCGTAAACACGATTTTGATAAAAGTGTGGGTTCACGGCGGAGGTGACATTTCTTCAAACATTTTTGTCTGCGATTACGACGAAGCCGTCAACGAATCCTCGCGCTTAGGGTTTTGGTATACTCGCATATTTTTGATTTGCGAAGGCTGGACGCTTTGCGCGGTTATTATATTTCTTTCCATTTTTATTTGGAGGAGAAAAGACAGGTCAAATCTTGCGTTTGCGCTTTTGAATTGTTCAACGGTCGTTTTTTTGACTCCGTTTTTTCTTCCCGAAATCCCGTGGTACGCAACGAGTCCCGTTTCGTATCTTTTGCTTATAAAATCGACGCTTTGCCTTGGATTTTATTTTGTCTGCACATTTGCTAGCCTTTTTTTGATGAAATTCATAAAAGTAACGATTCCAAAACAGACAATCGTTGCAATGTGTTCTATTCTTTTGGTGCTTTCGTGTTTGACGCTTGCAATGCCAGACTACAATTCGCTTATGAGCGCGTGTCCGTATTTTTTGGTTGCAAGCGTGAGCGAGTTAATTCCCGCCGTCATTGAACTCGTAAAGGCATTGAGAAACAAAAATCGGCGCGGGGGCGCATTCGTTTTGATGTTGGGATTTTCGCCATTTTTGATTTGTTGCGCCGTTGATTTTACGTTCCGCGTGCTTTTTGAAAATTCCAACAATCCATATTTTGCCATATTTGGCTGGCAAGTGTCTGTGTTTTTGTTTTTGCTTTTTATGAGCATTCGGTACAACAAAGTGTTTGCCCGCTACGAATATCTTTCTTTGAATCTGAGAAAAGAAGTGAGCGCAAAAACGCAAAGTCTTTCAGAGGCAAACGAAAAACTCCTTGCCGAAATTCGACGAAACGACATCGACTTGGAAATGGCTTCAATCGTTCAAGAAAAATTTTTCCCCGCTCCAGACATTATTTTTCGGGGCTGGGATATTGCCATTTGTTACAAAGCCGCTGCAAAAGTGTCTGGCGACCTTTACGATTATTATCACACAAACTCAAATCTTGAAGGCATTTCCCTTTTTGACGTTTCAGGGCATGGGATTTCGTCTTCTCTTATAACAATGCTTGCAAAACACATCGTTCATCGCGCGTTCAAAGACTGCACGGGCGACGGAAAAAGTGTTTCCGCCGCTCTTTACCGCATAAACGAGCAAATTATTGAAGCAAAGGGCGACATTGAAAATTATCTTACGGGAATCCTTTTGCGTTTTGGCGAGTTTGATTCTGATGACGAGTGTACTGTTGAAATGGCGAACGCGGGGCATCCGCATCCTGTTTTGTATTCCGCTGCTGACGGCACAACGCGCGAAATCGCCCACGGAGAAGGGCAATCGCAATACGGAGCGATAGGTCTTGTCAATATTGCCGTTTCGTTTCCAGAGATAAAGTTCAAAATGGCTCGCGGAGATATTTTTATTTGCTACACGGACGGACTTGTGGAAGCGATGAACAAAAATCGCGAGGAATTTGGACTTTCTCGCGTTCGGAGTGTGCTTCAAAGCAGTGCGCCAAAAGACGCGCTTTCGATTCTTGAAGATTTGATAGATTCGCTTGACTCGTTTACAGAAGGCGTGAGTCGCGACGACGACCTTACGATAATCATTCTAAAGCGCGAGCGGAGCAACGATTATCTCGAAGAACTGATGGCAGAGTAAATGGCTTTTGATTCTTTTTTGTCAATTCCGCGTATTTTGATTTCCGCGCCTTCTTCCTCCGAAGGAAAAACAACGGTAATGTGTGCGCTTCTTTCTCTTTTTGCGCACGAGTTTGGCTCAAAAAACGTGGCTTCTTTTAAGTGCGGTCCTGATTTTATTGACCCGTTACTTCATTCTCGCGTTCTTTTGGAAGAGGCATCGGGAAATCTTGACATTTTTTTTTCTGGAGAAGAGGGCGTGCTTGAAAATGCGTCGTTTCTCTCCGAAGGAAAAAAAATCGCCTTAATCGAAGGCGCAATGGGATATTTTGATGGAACTGATTTTTCCACAAAATCGAGTGCCTGGCATTTAGCAAGCGTGCTTTGTGCGCCCGCCGTTCTTGTCTTTGACGCGAGGGGGAGCGCGCTTTCGATTTGTGCAAAAATCGAAGGATTTACCCGATTTCGCGAAAAAAACGGCGACCGTTCGCTCGTTTCTGGCGTGATTTTGAACCGCTGTTCAAAAAAAATCTACGAAAAAATCGCTCCCAAAATCGAATCCGAATGCAATGTTTCCGTTTTGGGGTTTCTTCCGTTTGACGAAGAAATCGCGTTTCCGTCGCGCCGTTTGGGACTTTTTACGCCCGAAGCAATGCCTGATTTTGACAAAAAAATCGAGCGGCTTTTTGAAACGGCACAAAAAACGCTTGATGTTCAAAAAATTCTACAAATTGCGCAATCATCTGTAAAAAAAACGCAAAAAGCACCAATCGTTTTTGAAAAAAAAGCCACAACGGTAAAAATTGCCGTTCCGCGCGACGAAGCATTTTGCTTTTACTACCGCGAAAATCTTGATTTATTGAAAAAAGAAGGCGCTGAAATTGCATTTTTCTCGCCGCTCAAAAACGAGTGCGTTCCCGTTGGCTCTTGCGCGCTTTACATTGGCGGCGGCTATCCTGAATTATTCGCTTCAAAACTCATAGAATCCCGCGCTTGTGCCGATTCCATTCGCGCGTTTGTTCGCTCTGGCGGACCGACTCTTGCAGAATGTGGCGGTTTTTTGTATTTGAAAATGCTGGGGTTGCTTTCTGGAACTTTTTTTGACGCACATTCGCTCGTTCGTTTTGGGCATATTGAGTTGTGTGCAAACGAAGATTCGTTTTTGTGCAAAAAAGGCGAAAAAATCCGCGCCCACGAATTTCATCATTTTGACACGTCGGAAAACGGAAACGCTTTTTTGGCGACTGCCGCCGACGGAAGAAATTGGAATTGTATTCAAGTTGCAGAGCCAGTTCGCACGTTTCGTGTGTGCTGTAAACAAAATCACGAAAAAAACATCGTTGCAGGTTTTCCGCATCTTTATTTTCCGTCGAATCCGATTTTTGCAAAAAATTTTGTTTTGTCAGCCCTCGTTTTTGATTCGTTGAAATCCTCGGATTCTTCGTGCACGTCTTGTACATCGTGCGGAAATTGTAAAAACTGTCATTGACAAAAAATTCCGCACAAAAATCAAAAAAATCTATCTTGAAGGAATGAACGGAGAGAGCGAAAGTAGAGAGGAGCAACCTTGCGAAATCTCTGCAAACGCGCTTCTCCAATTTCCCGCGCTACTAGAAACTGCAAGCGGGTCGATTATGTCGCGGGGAACGCCTGTAAAGTCCATAAGGCAACAAACGCGCGCTTTTACCATTCCGTTTAGAGAGTAGGGGGAAGCGGGGTCGGTTTTGAATACTCGTCGAACGTCGTTTGGCGTTACATAAACCGCATTGCTTTTGAATATGTCAAGGCAGCGTCGCCGTCCCGCTTCGTTCATGCAAATTATCCAATCGTATTTTTCAAAATCTTGAGATTGAATGCGCTTTGACGTGTGAGAACCAGAGTCGATTCCTGCTTTTAAAAGACATTCTTTTGCGCCAGGTTCAAGCCAAAGTCCCGTGTCCGCGTTGGCATCTAAGGCGGCACTGTCAACGGAAAATCGCTCTGTGAGTTTTTGTTTTCTCAAAAGATGAAGGAAAATTTGGGCAGCCATTGGCGAAAGGGAAATATTTTTTGAACAGACGAACACAAGCCGTATAAGAGCAGTCATACAAAAATCACCTCTTGTATGATTTTCGGAAGCAAACGCAATCGAGTTTACGAGTCGGCGCGGCGCGTTTTATCACTTTGGAGAAAATCAAATGCCACATTCTGCGTGTGCATTTTTTCCTTCTTTGATTTTTGAGCCATCGCTTTTTTCAAAAAGCATTTCGCGCATTGTTCTCCAACCAAGAAGAGCGCATTTTACGCGCGAAGGCATGTGCGAAATGTCTTTTAGAGCCGCCGCTTCGTCAAGTTCTTCGATTTCTTCGTCGCTTGCTTCCCCGCGAATCATTTTTGTAAAAATGTCTGAAAGCCTAAGTGCTTCTTCCGCGCTTTTTCCAAGAACCAAGTCAATCATCATGTCTGCGCTTGCTTGACTTACCGCGCAACCCGTTCCCACGAACCCTGCGTCTAACACTTTTCCGTCTTTTATCAAAACCTGAAGCGTTATTTTGTCGCCACAACTCGGATTTACGCCTTCCATTTCAAGCGTTGCGCTTTCAAGTGCGCGTCTGTGAGTTGGATTCATGTTATGTTCGTTCAAAATTTCGCGGTACAGTTCCTTGACTTCCATTTTCTTTTTCCGTTTTTTTTGTTTTTTTTAATAAAAGGGGATTTTTGAGAGGAAACGCGCTCGCTCCCTCTCAAAAACGCTTACTCTTGCGAAGTAATTTCCTTAAAAAACTCTGAAAAATCTTTGCGATTTTCTTTTGTGAACGCAATCGCCGTCCGCGGATGCTGATTGAAAAGTCCCGTAAGCAAATATTGCAGGTCGTAACCCCATTTTACGCCAGATTCTTTCATCGGTTTCATATTTTTTTCGATGAATTCAAGAGCGGGATAAATGTTGTACTTTGGATTTTTGAGGAATCCCAAAAGGAGTTCCATTGCGCAGTTTCCCGCGCCACGTCCCATTTCAGCGTAAGTCGCGTCAAGCCAATCAACGCCATCTCCACACGCTTCGATTGTGTTTGCAAACGCGAGTTGTTGATTGTTGTGTGCGTGGATTCCGATTTTCTTTCCGTATTTTGAGCCAAACTCGCAGTAAAGGTCAGCGATTCGAGCCATTTGCTCAGGATAAATAGAGCCGTAAGAATCCACGATGTAAATCACGTCCACGCTTGATTTTCCAATGATTTCAAGGGCGGAGCGAATGTCGCCTTCTTGCGCCGTGGAAATCGCCATGATGTTGCAACTCGTTTCGTAGCCTTTGTTGTGCGCGTCCTCAATCATTTCAATCGCGCCAGGGATTTGGTGAAGATACGTGGCGACGCGAATTAAATCAACGGGCGATTCGTTTTTTGGACGAATGTCCTCTCGGAAATTCGTGCGTCCAACGTCAGCCATAACCGCAATTTTGAGCGACGTGTTGTTTTCTCCCACAATCGAGCGAATGTAGTCGTCGTCAGAAAATTTGCTCGGACCGAATTTTGATACGTCGAACATATCTTTTGCCGCTTTGTAGCCAAACTCCATGTAGTCCACGCCCGCCTTGACGTTCGTTTCGTACAGTGCTTTTGCAAATCCTTCAGGAAAGAAAAAATCGTTCACAAGTCCGCCGTCGCGAAGCGTTGCGTCCACGACTTTGATTTCTGGCCGAAAACCCAGCAGATTTGAAATCTCTTTCATTTTGAAAACCTCATTTTGAATAATTGACATTTTGTAACGGATTTATTGTATCAAAAATCTCACATTGGCGCGAGGGGGGGGGGAGGATATGAAACGCGATTTTTAATTTTCAATTTCTCGAATCACGCGGCACGGATTTCCCACGGCAAGCACATTCGGCGGGATGTCTCTCGTGACCACGCTTCCCGCGCCGATGACACTTCCTTCGCCTATTTTTACGCCGCCGCAGATTGTCACATCGCCCGCTATCCAGCAGTTGCTTCCGATTGTGATGGGCTTTGCGTATTCTCTATCCGTAAGAACGCCGTCTTTTCGCACAAACGGGTTTCGTTCCTGCCACCTGAGCGGATGAATCGGCGTGAGAATTGATACATTAGGACCGAAAAAGACATTATCGCCAATCGTGACGGGCGCGCAGTCGATGCAGGTGAAGTTGAAATTCGCGTAGCAATTTTCGCCAAAAGTGGTGAACGCTCCGTAATCAAACTGAATCGGTCCTTGCAAAGTAAGATTTTTCCCGCGATTCGGAAGCAGCTCAGCAAGAATCTTTTCGCGCTCTTCGTCAGTCTCGTCGAGCAGATTGTATTCTCGGCACAATTTGTGCGCCTTTCGCCTGAGCAAAAGCAGTTCCTCTTCGTTCGGGTCGTACAACTCGCCCGCAAGCATTTTTTCTTTTTCAGTCATAGAGTCCTCGCGTTAGGGATTGCATGGGCGGCGTAGCCGTAGCCGTTGCGTGGTGGTTGAGTAGCGTAGCGTATCGAAACCACCAGCGCGTAGGAATGAAGCGGTCTGACTTCCGTCAGGCAGACAACGCTTGTGTTTTCGGTGGTTTCGACAGGCTCAACCACCGTACCATTCTACAGCAAAGCCGCGATTTTGTCGTCGATTTTTTTCGGCTCGACGGTTGACTCGAATCGCTCGGTGACATTTCCTTCGCGGTCAACGAGGAATTTTGTGAAATTCCACTTGATGTTCGCGTTGTTCTTAAAATCTGGGTCGATTTTGCCGACGACAGTGTTCATGAGCGCGCCTTTGATTCCGCTGAAGCCCGCGAATCCTTTCTGACTTTTCAGGAATGTGTAGAGCGGAATTTCGTTCTCACCGTTGACTTCGATTTTTTTGAAGTTGTCGAAGCTCGTCTTGTACTTCATCTGGCAGAACTCGTGGATTTCATCGTCGTCGCCCGGAGCCTGATGGCCGAACTGGTCGCACGGGAAGTCGAGGATTTCTAAGCCTTTGTCATGATATTTCTGCCACAATTCTTCCAAGCCTTTGTACTGCGGAGTGAAGCCGCAGCCTGTCGCCGTGTTCACGATGAGCAAAACCTTGCCCTTGAATGAATCCATTGAAACTTCGTTTCCCTTCCTGTCCAAAACTTTGTAATCGTAAATTGCCATAATTTGCCTCCATCTTTCGGTGGTTGAGCAGTGTCGAAACCACCAGAATCTTTTATTTAATCAAATTGTATTGTATCAAATATAAAATTGTCAAGACGATTTTTTGATTTATTGCGGATTTTTTATTCTGAGAGTCCTAGCCGCGCTGACCAATTTTTCCAACTGGTTAATTCAGAAAATCGCGTGCGATATTGCAGGATAGTCTTTCGTTTTGCGATGAAAAGCACGGAAAATCGCAACAGATTTCCAGCGGTGGAAAGATAATAATAGAAAGCAGGGCGATGTTTTTTTTCTAGCCACGCTTGTTTTTCGCGGAGGAGCGTGTTGAGTGCTTCGCCGTCGACTCCAAGCAGAAAGTCGGGGCCTTTAAGGTAGTCGAGAAGTGCTTGCGTCATAAACTCAACGGCATAGGGGAGCGTCAAAAGGCGTTTTCCGTAGCGCGTTAGTAGCACAAACAGAAATTTTGGAAAGGACATGCCGCTTGTTACGGTTTCGGCTATAAGTCCATTTCGTACATTATAGTAATTTATGACGGGCGAGACTTTTTCTTCAAATGTGTGATGCCAGACGGAGATGCCGTTTATCAAGATGATTCTTTTGCAAAAATAACGAACTCCAAATTCCATATCATCAACGTGAATAAAAAATGGGAAGGGAAGAGAATCTTTTTTGAGCACTTTTAGCGGCATACAACAAAACCACCAGCCGTTATACATTGGTGAATTTATTTTCATATTTTTGATTATGGTGTTTGTTTCTCGAAAATCGAAATTCATTCCAAAAACGGTTGACTTCAAGAGTTTCAAATCTGCACCATTTTCACTTTGAATATACTTTTTTTCAAGATTCAGTAACGCCCCGCCGAGCGCGTAGTCGGCATATTCGGGACGTAGCACGGCAAGAAACGCACGGGTGCGCGCTAAAAGCGATGGCTCAAAGGTGATGTCGTCGTCCATCAGTAGCACGTGAGAGAACGCATCGCGTCGCAAAAGCGTTTCCATAATACCGCGCGTAAAGCCACCTGAGCCACCGAGGTTCTTGTTCGGAATGACGGTTACGAACGGTCGCGCGATTTTTTGCGCGTCAAGCGTGTGTCCGTTGTCGATAACAAGTACGCTCGCAAAATCGGCGGTGCTGTCAGGAAGTGCGGCTATGTTTCGGTATACAAATTCTTCGCGGCGATAGGTGCAGATAACGACTGAAAGATGCACGTTCCGTTCCGTTTCTTCTATCAAGGAAGTCCATGTCCCCGCGGTAATGCGCACGTCCTCTAGCGCGTGTATGACGGGGTAAAAGATGGTAGCGTCAACAAAATCAGAAAGCGATGCTGTAAGCGTAACGGAGCCTTCTGCGCTACATTCTTGCAAAACGCGCTCGCTAATCGCCCCGTGCTGTAGCGAGGCGGCACACAGCGAAACCGTTGCTTTTCCTGAAAACGTAAGCGCGATGTCAATGTGCGACAATGTTGTGTAACGAGCATACTGCGAAGCGGGAAAGCTGTTGAAGTAGGAATCAAAGGCAACGGTCGCGCCTTTTGGGATAAAAAGTTCTTTTCTGCTTTCGTCATAGGTGGCTGAATCTGCGTGGAAATACAACTCGGTTTCTGTACAGATATTTTTTTTTGGAAACAATAGAGAAGAAAGCGTCATACGCCCATTATAAGAATTTTTGCAAAACGGGCAAGATAGACTCAAACCGCTACGAAAACGGTGTTTTGTACATAGAACTCTCGTTGAAAATCTGCTATTATAAAAGCACTCGAAAGATTTTCTGTTGAAGACTCTCGTATCTTTTTGATTGCTCGATGGAGGCGGCTGCATGAAAGTTTTGACTATCGTTGTTCCTGCATTTAATGTAGAGCATTTTATTGCGCGGGCAATCGAAAGGTATTCTGATGCTCGTTTTTCTGACAAGCTGGAAATTCTATTTATTGATGACGGTTCGACCGACGGAACAAAGGCAATGTGCGAGGAAGCGGTAGCGCGTTTTCCTGACATGATGCGTGTTATTTCAAAAACGAATGGCGGACACGGAAGTTGCATAAACACAGGAATTCGCGAAGCGCGGGGAACGTATTTTTTTATTGTTGACGGCGACGATTGGGTTTGTACGGAAAATCTTGTCAAATTACTAGAAATTCTACAGACGGTGACAGCCGACATCGTTTGCACAAAAAAGCGTGAAGTCGAAATGCACTCGTCAGAAAGTCGGCTTTTTCCTCTTCCCGCTAATGTAAAAAAAAGCGAACTGCAAACGTTAGACACGATTTTGAATCAAAAAGAAATCGTTGCGTATTTATCGCTTCATACATGTATTTTTAAAACTGAAATAGTGCAAAAAAACGAGATTTCTGTTTTAGAGCATTGTTTCTACGTTGATTATGAGTATATTGTAAAGGCTGTGTGCGCAAGTAACACTATTATTTTTGAGGATTTGGAGATTTATCACTATTTGGTTGGAAACGTAAATCAAAGCGTTTCCGATGAAAAAATGGTAGAGCGATATGAACAGCATGAGCGAGTCATTGATTCGCTTTTGGATTTTTATGAAAAAAATGAAAATTATAGATTTTTTGCAAAACAAAAAAATCGCACTTCTCATAAAGGCGCATTATAAAATTTTACTTCTTCTTTTTACCGACAAGAAAAAAGGAAAAAAATTGAGTGCCGATTTTTCTCAAAAAGTAAAAAATCGTGCAAAAGAATTTTGGAAAATAGGTGAAACTCGGCGAAAATTGTTAGGAATAGTATCTTTTTGCCACTTTAATGGGTCAACTCTTCAAAATATTCGTTTAAAACACCCGTTTTTGCATACATTGTTACATCGTATTTTCTAAAAAAAATATGAGGAATGACACATGAACAAAATCCTTTTTCTTTCAAACACCGCCAATTTCTCAAAGTTCAACCGCCCGTATATGCGCTGGTTTCGCGAGCAGGGCTGGCAGGTGGACTACTGCTCTGCGGGCGAGGAAAACGCGGAGTTTGCGAAACGGTTCTCAAAGGAAAATTTTTACAGAAATTTTATAAACGTGATTGAGGTGGAAGCATGAAATCAACTGTTCTTTTCAAGAATCTCCAGCATTTCGCGCGGTGTTACCACAAATGGCTTAACAGGAAAGTGTTTGCTGTTACCTGTAACAAGATAGGCAGAATCCGTAAATTTTTGTGCGCCAAGAGCCACTTCAAAAAAAATTGCGTCACTAAGGTCAGGCATGAACTCATCAGTTCTTATAGGCGGAATACTAATTCCATAGTGAATAAAGATTTCCTCAATGTCATCAATCTGCTTTTGCGAAAAAGAAAATTTGTCATAATGAAGTACGCGCCTGTATTCCGCAAGAATGTCAGCGTGAATAAGAGGAATGATTGTTTCTCCCTTTATGAAATCTATAATTCTCGCAGGAACGGAATTTTCTTTTATCAATGCGGAAATGAGTATATTGGTATCTATGACGGCATAATACTTCATGGGTTACTTTTTCGCCCTGCAAAGCGCAATTGCATCATCAATTTCTTCCATCGTCATATCCGAAATACCGTTTTCTTGTGCGGTTTTACGGAAAGACGCCAGCACGTTGTCGAAATTCTTCCGCTCTTCGTCAGTTTTAGGCGGAATGGTTTCCGCCATTTTGTCAAGCCAGCCTTTAGGCGCGTCCGTTGGCACACAGCGGATGCGTTTACCGTTTTCAAGCGTCTTGTATTCCCAGTCGACGGATTCTCCTCCATACTCCACCTCGTGCGTGAGAAAATTTTTTATTGCATCAAAAATATTCGTCCCACGCTTTTGGAATGCGGTTACCGCATCGTTCCAGAGCGTATCATCAATAGGAATTTGAATTGCGGTCATCATGCTAAACCTCCTATAAAAACTGATTATATTTATACTGTAAATCAGCAAGTAGCAAAAGTCAATGATGACTTGGAGGAGGCTGCATGAACAAAGTCCTTTTCTTATCAAACACCGCCAATTTCTCAAAGTTCAACCGCCCGTACATGCGCTGGTTCAAGGAGCAGGGCTGGCAGGTGGACTACTGCTCCGCGGGCGAGGAGCAGGTCTTAGACTGCGACAATCAGTATTCGATTCCCATTGCGCGAAGCCCGTTCAGCCTGAAAAACGTTAGGGCGTTGCGCGAGCTTAAAAAACTGCTGCTCCAAAACCGCTACGACATACTGCACTGCCACACTCCCATGGGCGGCGTTATCGGCAGACTTGCGGCAAAAAAACTCTGGCGGGAGCACAAAATCAAGGTCATCTACACGGCGCACGGCTTCCATTTTTACAGGGGCGCGCCACTCGTGAACTGGCTTTTGTATTACCCCATGGAAAAATGGCTTTCGCGCTGCACCGACGTGATTGTGACGATTAACGAGGAAGATTATGAGAAGGCAAAGGCATCATTCTGAGATTTACAAGATTGACGGTGTGGGCGTGAACCTTTCGCGCTTCCACCCGTGTTCTGCGGAAGAAAAATCCGCGCTGCGAACTGAACTGGGCTATTCTGATGATGACTTCATCATCACGGTGGTGGCGGAACTCAACAAAAACAAGAACCAGATTATGCTCGTTCGGAAAGTGCATGAGCTGAAATCCGAAATCCCCAGTCTGAAAATTCTGCTCATCGGAAAAGAAACGCTGCCGACTGTGCGGGAGTATGTGACTGCTGAAAATCTCTCTGATACCGTGCAGTTTTTGGGCTACCGCCCTGATGTTGATAAGCTGACGATGATAAGCGACATCGCGTTTTCCGCAAGCCTGCGAGAAGGGCTTCCCGTGAACATAATCGAGGCTATGGCGTGCGGAATCCCCGTGGTGGCAAGCGACAACCGCGGGCATCGCTCGCTTGTGCGCGACAAGGAAACAGGATTTATTTTTAGTCCGTGGTCAGAAAAAGAGATGACAGACGCGATTATCCTGCTCTACAAAAATCCCTCGCTCCGTACTGAAATGGGCGCTCGGAACATCACGGAAGCAAAGAAGTACGCCGTGGAATCTTCCGTTTCAAAAATGGCTGCGATATACGGCGAGATGCTTTGCGATACTAGAAAAACTGACGGGGGGGGGTACAACTGTAGAGTAGTTTTTGCCCGCCCGTGCGAGGAGATGAGTTATGCAGCATAAATCTCCGAGCATTTTTAAGATTGACGGCGTGGGCGTGAACTTAGAGCAGTCTTCCCTCGCGGCTTCGGTTGAGGCAAAGAACGCGCTCCGAACGGAAAAAGGGGGGGCGAGCAACGATTTTATTCAGACGGAACTCGTTTCCATTATTACGCCTTGCTACAACGGCGCGCGTTTCCTTTCGCAGACGATTGATTCTGTCCGCGCACAAACCTACACTAACTGGGAGCTTCTTATCGTAGACGACGGCTCCCATGACGATTCTGTTGCTATCATAAAATCATATATGCAGCAGGACGAGCGAATTACATATATTTTACAGGAAAATTCTGGTTCTGCCGAAGCGCGCAATATGGCGATAAAGTTTTCTTCTGGCGACTATCTTGCGTTTTTGGACGCGGACGATGTGTGGCATAACGACTATTTGGAGACCATGCTCGCTCATATTCATGCCTCCTCCGATACGAACGCGGCGATTTTCTTTAGTGGCTACCGTCGCATGAACGCTACTTGCACGGAGCGGCTGTTGCCAGATTTTTCTTGCCCTGGAACGCGGGACTTTAAGAAACTGCTGTTGCATTGCCCGATATTTCCGTCGGCAGCGATTATTGTGAAGGCGCGATTACACGAGAACGTGTTTTTTAGAAAATCGCTACGCAGCCTGCGCGATGACTACGTGTTTTGGCTAGATATTTTGAGCCAAAAACTAACCTGCGTCGGCTTTCCCGACATTCTTGTAGATTATCGCATGAGAAGCGACTCGCTTACAGCCTCAAAATGGAAGATGATTGTTCCGCAATGGCGCATTTATCGCACAGTGCTGCATTTTTCTTTTTTTAAGAGCCTGTTTTATCTTTGTAGTTGGGCACTGAACGGACTGCAAAAATACCACAAGAAAAGGCTTTCACTTTGCTCATAGACGGAAAAAAGTCTAGGCATAAAAAAACAACCTAAGCGACAGTGGAGTTCTCGCTTAGGTTGTTTTTTTGTTATAGAACCAAAAGTTCTGTTCGTTTTTTCATCATTTCATCGTAAAGTGCTTGGTAATCGCAGGCTTCTTTTGCGCGGAGTTTTTCCGTAAGTTCGCTAACAGGCTTAAAAAGCGGAGTGAGCGCGAGATTTCCAAGAACTCCTTTGAGTGCGTGCGCTTGCTCAAACGCGCTTTCCCAATTTTCTTCTTTCAAAGACTCGCCAAGCGTTTCAAATCGTGCGTCTTTTAATCCAAGGTTAATCATTCGGATATAAAAATCTTCTTTGTTCAAACACCTCGTAAGTCCTTCTTTTGTGTCTGCTCCAAACTCGTTTAATGCGTCAATCGTAATCATTTTTTTGCTCCGTTTTTTTTGATTTTAACCGCGAACGCCTTGTTTCATAAGGCGACTTACGGCTTCTGGCGGAATTGCCCTGGAAAAATAAAATCCTTGAATTACGTCGCAACCCGCTTTTTTGAGAAGTTCAAACTGCTCTTTTGTTTCCACGCCTTCAGCCACAACGGGAACTTCAAGATACCGCGCAATGTCAAGCACCAATTCCACCATTCGCATTTCTTTTGAACCGCCTGCAATATTTCTCACAAACGCCATATCGAGTTTGAGCGCGTCAATCGGAAGCGTGGTGAGCATATTGAGCGACGAATAACCTGAACCAAAATCGTCCATTTCCACACGGAATCCCGCTTCGCGAAGTTTATTCACCACGGAAACGATTTGCTCGGAATTGTCCGTGTACGCGCTTTCTGTGATTTCAAGCAGGTAATCCTTTGGATTGATTTCGTTTTCCGTTGTGAGTTTTGTGAGAAAATCAAAGAGTTTTGAGTCGTAAATGTCAACGCGCGACACGTTCACGCTCACGGGCATTGTAATGCCAAGTTCGTCTCGCCATTTTTTGATTTGCTCCGCCGCCGTCTTCCAAACGTAGCGGTCGAGTTTTTGCACCAAACCATTTTTCTCAAAAAGCGGAATAAAATCCGAAGGAGAAACCCTCCCAAACTCAGGATGTTGCCAACTCACCAAGGCTTCCATGCTAGAAAGAACTGGAAATTGCCCTTTGATGTTGTATTTTGGCTGGTAAAAAACGTGAAATTGTCCGCTCAAAAGCGCGTTGTCAAAATCAGAAAGAAGTCGCGCGACAAAAACTTCTCGCTCCCGCATTTCTTTGTCATAAACGGCAACGTTTGTGCCGTATTGCCCCCTAAGCGAGTTGCAGGCTTGCAGTGCGCGGTCAAAACGCTGCTCCAAAGAAACCGAGCGGTAAATATCTTGAAAAACGCCCATTCGCAACTGGATTTCCGTTTCTGAAAGATATTCGGTGAGATTCGTTTTGATTCTGTCGAGGAGTTTTGTGTATTTTTCTGCATGAACGAGATAAATGTAGAACGTGTCCGCGTCGTATCGGCAGGCAATTCCGCCGACTCCTTCTGCAAGTTGAAAAACCTCGCTTGCAATGGCTCGAAGAACGTTGTCTCCGTAAGCGCGTCCGTGAAGTTCGTTTATGATGTGGAATCGGTTAAAGTTTATGACGATTGCGTCCATGACCGTTTCCGTTCGATGCTTGTCAAACTCGTGACCGTATTCAAAGAAAAAGTCTTTTGTGTAAAGCCCCGTCAACTCGTCAAGTTCCGTTGCGCGAATAAGACTTTCGCTTTCAAAAAGATTGATTGAATGGCGAACTCGCGCAAGAATCACCTCTGGAAGGTCGTAGGGTTTTGTAAGAAAATCCGCCGCTCCCATTTGAAGGCTTTTTATTTCGCTCGATTTGTCCGCCGTAAGAACAACAACGGGAATCCCTTTGATTTCTTCATCCGCTTGCATTGCTTCAAGCACTGCAAATCCGTCAACTTCTGGCATTAGAAGGTCAAGCAGGACGAGCGAAAGTTCTTTTTTGTGTGCATAAATCTGCGAAAGTGCTTCGCGTCCGTTTTCCGCGTAAAGAACCTCGTAATCTTGCTCCAAAATCGCTCCGAGCATTTCGCGGTTTACCGCCTCGTCGTCCACCACAAGCACCGTTCTAAAAAAATCCTTGTCATGCTTTCTTGTTTCCATCTTGAATCCGTCCCGTTTGAATCCGCCATACGTTAAATGCAGAATTAGAAAATTATAATCGTTCAGATTTTATTCCGAACGATTCCCATTATACACACATTTCCCGCGAATGAAAATAACTTGTTTGATAACAAACTGTTCCACACAAAATCGAGAAAGTGTGTGTGCTCGTTTTCTTTTTCTTTTATTTATGCTACTATTTTTCCGTATTTTCTCGTTTAAGGGAGTTTTCAGAAACGATTTTATGAAAAAGATTTTGGTTGTTGATGACGAATCGGTTTCATTGACGATGACCGAGCATATTCTTTCCGAAAAATACGACGTTTTTTGCGCCTCTTCTGGTCCTGAAGCGATTTCGATTTTTGAGAAAAAAAAGCCCGATATGGTTCTCTCCGACCTAAGAATGCCTGGAATGTCGGGACTCGAACTGCAAAAAAAACTAAATAAAAAGACGGGAAAACTCATTCCGTTTATGTTTATGACTGCCGACACCGCCGAAGAAACGGAAAGCCTCGGTTTTGAAAACGGCGCACTTGATTTTGTGAGAAAACCGTTTCGTCCCGACGTGCTTCTGCGTCGCGTTGGAAACATTCTTCGCGCTGTTGATATGCGCCGCGCTGCCATTTCCGACCCGATGACGGGACTTTTGAACAAATCGAGTTCAAAAGCAGCAATCGGGGAGTTGTGCGGAAATTGCGCGGGAATCCTTATGGTTGTGGACTTGGACAGTTTCAAAAGCGTGAACGATATTTACGGACACGCCGCAGGCGACCGAATTCTCGTGCGTTTTTCTGAAATTTTGCAAGCGGTCGTCCGTTCTTCTGACATAATCGGTAGGCTCGGCGGTGACGAGTTCATCGTTTTTTGTCGCGACGTAAAAGAAGAAATTGTCATTGACAAAAAATCGCGCTTCATAAATCGTTGCATTTTGGAAGCGGCAAAAGAATTTTTGGGGGAAGACTGCGCCATTCCGTTAGGCGCGTCGATTGGGTGCGCTCTCTCTCCCGCCGACGGAACGGATTTTCAAACGCTTTTTGATAAAGCGGACAAAGCGCTCTACGAAGTCAAACGAAACGGAAAGCACGGCTTTCATTTTTTTAGCGCGCAAGATTCTGCGATGAATGCAAAAGAAGGCTCTTCTTTAAGCGACGCAATGCAAATCCTCAAAGAGCGTGCGCAAGAGCGCGGCGCGTATCCTGTTCCGCTCGAATCGTTCCGAACGATTTACCGATTTTTAGTTCGACTTTACGCAAATTACGGAACTCTTTCGTGGCTCATAACGCTTTCTCTCAAAAACGAAAACGGCTCTGGAATCCTTGAATCCGAAAGTTCCCTTTTCTTTGATGCGTTGCGCTCGTCGCTTCGGCAAAGCGATGTTATTACGGAAAGTTCCCGCGGGCAATTTCTGTTGATTTTGATGCACACGGAGCAAGAAAATATCAAAATGATTCTTGAGCGCGTGGAACACACTTGGAGAGCGATGGGCGGGACTCTTGCTCTTTCAACCGAAATTACCCAAATATCTTAAAAACGCACGGTTTTTCACGGCTCTTGAATCACAGAGCGCCCCGCGTTTCCTTTTTTGATTTCAAGGTGCGAAGGAATTTCCGTTTTCATTCCTTCCACGTGCGATATTATTCCGACCGTTCGCTCTTTTCCGATTTTTTTGAGCGTGAGGAGTGCGCTGTCCAACGATTCTGCGTCGAGCGAACCGAATCCTTCGTCAATAAAAAGCGAATCGAGTCGAACGCCGCCACTTTTTGAGCACACAACGTCCGTGAGCGCGAGTGCGAGGCTGATTGCCGCTTCAAACGTTTCTCCGCCCGAAAGCGTTGCGCTGTCACGAGAAAGTCCTGTGAAAAAATCTTCAATTGCAATGTCAAGCCCATGAAAGCCCGCCGTCCGCGTTTTTTCAATTTTGAATTGGTATCGCCCGCCCGAAAGATTCAAAAATCGCGCGTTTGCATAATCGATAACTTCCGAAAAGTGCATCGAAAGAACCCATGCGTCAAACGGAATTTTAAGCGGATTTTCGCCGCACAAATCACGCGCAAGTTTTATAAGCACTTCGTTTTCTTTTCGCTTTTCAAGGATTTGCGTTTGCGCAGTTTCAAACTCGCTTTTTGCATTTTCCGCTTCTTTTTTTTCGCCAAAAACGCGCTTTGCTTGTTCGATGAGATAGTCGATTTCTTTTTGGAGTTTTTCGATTTTTTCCGTTTCCACTTTTTCGATTTCCAAAAACTCGGCTTCCGATTTTTGCGTTTCCGTTGATTCAAAAATCGTTTTTGCTTTTTGCGTTTCCGTTTTGATTTTTTCGATTTTTTGTCGGATTTTTGTTTCTTCGTCTTTTTCAAGAATCGATTTTTCAAGTTGTTCTTCGTCCAAAAAAGACGAGCGAGAGAGCGCGGACAAAAAATCATCCGCCGCGATTTTTTCGGCTTTTGCCGTTTCCGCCACCACTTTTTTTGCGCTTTCGTATTCTGTCTTTGCTTTTGTCCACAAAAGTTCTGCGTCTTTTTTGTTTTTTTCGGCTTCAGTTATTTCTTTTGCATTTTTTTCGACCGCTTCTTCGAGTTTTGCAATTTGCAAAGACAGTTTTTCATCGTCAGTCCATTCGCCCGCTTCCGCTTTTTTTTCAAGAAAAATCGTTTGCGCCGTTTTGCTTTTTGCTTTCAAAGTCGTATACTGTTCTTTCAATTTCAAAAGCGTTTCTTCTTCCTCCGACAATTTTTCAAAAAGAGAGAGCGCGTTTTCCTCGTTTTTCTTTGCGTCGAGCGCGATTTTTTCGGCTTCGTTTTCCGCTTTCAAAGCCGCTTCTTCGCTTTTTGAGCAAATTAAAAACTGCGCTTGCGCTTCTTCCCGCGCGATTCGCTCGATTTCTTTTGCCGCGCCTTCATTTTTTGAAGCGAGCAAAAACGCTTCCTCGGCTTTTTCTTTGTTGATTTTTTGCGCGTCGATTTTGTCAGAAAGGCTCGTGCTTTCAAAATGAGCGGGCGCAGGGTGCACTTTTGAACCACAAACGGGACACTCTTTTCCGTCTTTTAGAAAATGCGCCAAAATCGAGGCGGAATTTTTTCGCTTGTTTTCTTCTTCTTCCGCCAAAAGATGGTCAAGGATTTCTTTTGTTGCGTAAAAATGAATTTCCGCGTTTTTTCGATTTTCTTCTGCTTCCAAAAGGCTCTTTTTTGCGTCTTTTGCTTTTTTTTGCAAAATCGAACATTTTTGCGCGTTTTTTGTTTCTTCCTTTTTTTGATTGAGTTGTTCTTCCGCTTTTTTTGTTTTTTCAGAAAGAAAACGCAAAACCGTTCGCGCGTCTGTGTTTTTCTCATCGTCCGAAAAATCCAAAATCTGTTTTAATATCGTTTCAACTTTTTTTTGCGCTTCATTTTGCGCGTCCAAGGATTTTTGCGCGTCTTTTTCCGCTTGTTCTGCTTGCTCTTTTGCCTTTTTTATTGCAGCGATTTTTTTGAACACCTCTTTTAGAGAATCGAGTTCTTTTTCGTCATTTTTCAACTGCTTTTTTTGATTTTCTCTTTTTTCCGTTTGATTTTCAAACGTTTCAAAAGCGTCTTTTGCGTTTTTTTCCGCTTCCGATTTTTCTATTTCCGCGTTTTTTGCGTCCTGTGCCGCCGTTTTTGCGCTCCGATTTTTTTCTAATTTTGGAAAAAGCGAAAGAGCTTCTAATGAAAGCGCGAGTTTTTTTTCGTCTTCGTCGATTTCTTTTGAAAAAGACTCAAGTTCCAAAAGCGTTTTGCGGCTTTCTTCGTGTTTTCGCGCTTTTTCGCCTTCCGTTTTTGCAAAATGAAGCGCGTTTTCCGACTCGCTTTTTGCTTTTTGAGCGATTTGCAATTTTTCGTCACAGTCTTTTGATTCTTTTTCGATTTGTTCGATTTGTTCAGAAAGTGCGTCCAATGAACCGATTTTTTTTTCCATTTCCGCAATTTTACTTTCAAGAAAAGACAGATTTTCCCGCGCGTCCTTGCTTTTTTCTCGCACGCTTTCGATTGTTCGAGTAATCGCGTCAACGGGAAAGAGTTTTTTGAGCGTTTCCGTTCTGTCTTTTGATTTTTCCTTTAGGAATTTTGAAAACTCGCCTTGCGGCAAAAGCACAATTTGATTGAATTCGTCGTATTTTAGTCCAATGATTTCTTCGCTTATAATTGCGTCGAGTTGCCCTGTCGTGTGTCCCTTAAAAATCTTCCATTTTTTTTGTTCGGAGTCGAATTCTTCGAGCGAAAGTTCCGCATTTCGCGTTGTTTTTCCAGATTTTGATTTTGTGGGAAGCGTTCGTTTTGCTCTAAAAACGCTTCCGCCCGCACAAAATTCAAATTCCACAAAAGATTCTTCGCCGTCTTTTGCAAAATCGCAAACCATATGTTCGAGTTTGAGAACTCGCCTTCCGCCTGAAAATCGTCCAAAAAGCGCGTATGTTATTGCGTCAAAAATTGCCGTTTTTCCGCTACCCGTTTTTCCCGTAATCAAAAACATCGGCGAAAGCGTTGAAAAATCGATTTTGGATTCCACAAAAGGACCAAAATTTTTCATAAAAAGTCGAATTGGTTTCATTTTTTTTCCTTTGTTTTTCCGTTAATCGAGGTTTTCGTTCAAAAATTTCAAAAATAATTCGGTTTCCGCTTTTGCGTCGTCTTCGTTCAAATCGTTTCCGTATAATTCTGAAAGAAACGTTGAAAAAAATTCCTCGTGGCTCGCTTCGTTTCGTCGCTCAATGAGATTTCGTCTGAGAACAAAATCGGAATTTTCTTTTGTTGACGTGGCTTTTTCGCGCGAAAACGAAAGGAGATGCGGAAATTTTGTTTCGAGCAACGCTTTTGGCATTTGAACGACTTGCTCGTCTGTGCATTTGATTTCCACGAGGCACTGTTCGTATTTTTTTGTTTCGGATTCGTCTGCGTTGTAAAAATCGCTAAACGCGCCTTTTAACCGAACAACGGGGCGCAGCGGTTCTATCGGAATCGTTTTGATTGAAAGCGAATTGTCGATTTTGATTGTGCCACAAATCATCACTTTTTTTGACACATCGTCAAATGTGTACGAAAGTGGAGAGCCTGAATAGTACATTCGTTCGGTGATTTTTTTGAATGAATGAATGTGTCCGAGCGCAACGTATGAAAATCCGTCAAAAAGCGAAGGCGAAATTGACTCCGCCGTACCGATTTGATTTTTTTCGTCATTGTTTTCTCCAAACACCGTTGCGTGCGCAAGAACAACGCTTGGAAGGGTAGGGAAGTTTTTTTGATGCGCTTCTCGAATTTCTGCCGTTGCGCGTTCAAAAAGGGCGCGCTGACTTTTTTCCGCGCCGTCCTTAAAAGAGCCTGGCATAAGAAACGGAATCTGATAAATCGCGCAAGAATCTACGATGACAGCATTTGAAAGATGTTCCGTTCCAAAACAAAGGTGAATGTTCGATTTTTCCAAAAAGCGCGAGGCAAATGAAAGACGCTCGGCTCCGTCGTGATTTCCCGCGGTAACAAAAACGTGAAGACGCGGAAAATCTGTTGCGAGCGCGGTCAAAAAATCATCAAAAAGCAAAACCGCTCCAACCGAAGGAATCGCACGGTCGTAAACGTCGCCAGAAATAAAAAGACAATCGTAAGGCTCGGCGTTTTTTTGCGCATTTTTGAGTTCTTCGCTCACATTTTTTAGAAAATGCCGCTGGTCTTCCAACAACGATTCAGAATAAAGCGTTCTGCCAAGATGCCAGTCGCCTGTGTGTAAAAATTTCATAGACTTTCCTTTTTTTCATTTGACCTATTCTTAAAATCTAGGCGATTTTGTGTTTTTCGTCAGCATTCGTTTTTGAAAAAATGCGCAGGAATCGGGGCTTCGATTTTGATTTTTTTTCCTCCAATCGGAATAAAAAGCCTTCTCGCGCAAAGTTGCAGGTGCTTTATGCCGAGTTTTCGAGCAAGTTTATTTTTTTTGAAATCCCCGTGTTTGTCGTCAGCGACTATTGGCGCGTGAACAGCCGCTAAATGTATGCGGATTTGGTGCATTCTTCCCGTTTTGAGAAAAAGCCGCACGCGCGAAAACTCCATTTTTTGTTCGTCAAGGATTTTTGACCATGTTTCTTCAACAAAAAATTCGGTTTTTGCAAAAAGCGTTCGCGCTCCTTTTTTGATGGGGATGCAAATCGTGCCGCTTTGCTCCGATTTTCCGTTTATGAGCGGACTTCCAAAGCAAATGGCTTCGTATTCTTTTTCTACCGTTTTTCCAGAAATCAACGCGCTCCATTTTGAAGCCGCCACAGGATTTTTTGCAACGATTAAAAGTCCGCTTGTGTCGCGGTCGAGTCTGTGAACGAGAAAAATTTTTTTTCTAAGTATTTTGGGAAGTTCCTCGTCGAGCGGGTGCGTAATTCCCGCGCCTCCTTGAACGGCAACGCCTGTCGGCTTGTCAACTATAAAAATCTCGTCATCTTCATAAAGAATTGGAATCTCTTTCATATTTCCCTTATAATATCACACATGAAGGCTTTTCGTAAAATCACGGCTTTTTGTGCCACTATTTTTATTTCGGTTTTTGCTTCTGCAGAAATTGTTACGTCGGATATTTTTGGTTACTCGCTTGACGTTCCTGAAGGTTTTGAGATTCTTGACATGACGGAAAATCAAGATAGCGTGCAATTTCAGCAAAAATATTTTCCCGCAACGATTATTTTGTGCGTTTACAAATCGTCCGAGCAAAAAGACGCGCAGACGGCTCTTTCTTTTGCGCTTTCTCGGCTTGGTGCAAAAGAAAAAACATCTTCGCTAACGTGGCATCGCCTTCCGTGCGCCGTAAGCGAGTTTGTGATTGAAAATCAAACGGAAGCGTTTGGAAACGAAAAACAGCGCGGCTATGCCGCTTCGATTCCGCTTCCCGCAAAAGAATCCATACTTGTAGCCCTTTCTTTTCTTCCAGAATCGGTTTGGAGCGAAGGCGATTGCGTTCCTTTTAGCGCAATCGATTCAATCGTTGTGGACGCAGGAAGTAGCCGCGAATGTGGAATCCTTACGAGTTTTTTCTTTCCTCAAAAGAAAAAAATGCCGCTAAACCTTGAAATCGCTGGCGAAAAAATCCAAACAGAACTGTTTGAAGAGGATTCCAAAGCAAATCAAGCGGTTATTGACAGAGAGTTCAAATTATTTTTGATTTATGCACAAAACGCGCTTCCAGAGGCGATTGCGTCTTGGCAACGATTTTATCGCATGATTATGCGCGATAGCCTTGGAAGAACAAAGCGCGTGGCGTTTGACATTGTTGCATCTTTGCAATCAAAAACGTTGGAAATGGACGAAAAAAATCCGCACGCGGCATTGGCAGCCCTCATTCTTGAATGGACGCAAAATTTAAAATATGCAAGAAATCTTGAAGCGGCTGACAAAGCGGATTTTTCTAACATCGTTTGTGTTTTAACTGACAACGGTTCTGATTGCGACAGTCGAAGTCTTCTTGCCGCAGTTCTTTTAAAACATTCGGGAATTCAAAGTTGCTTTTTTGTGAGCGTGGCGTATTCTCACGCAATTTTGGGAGTTTCTTTGGACGGAAAAATGGGGCAGGCGTTTGACGTTGACGGCGTAACATATCTTGTTGGCGATACCACGGCAAAAGGCACAACGCTTGGAATGATTGCCAGAGACCAAGCGGATAAAAGCCGTTGGATTCCCGTTGAATTTCCGTTTTAGAAATTTATTCGCCTTCCGTGAGGATTTTGTACGCTTCTTGCTCATTTTTGCTCGAAAGAAGCGCGGAGCGTACTTCGTTCTTTTTGAGTTTTCCAGAAAAAAACGAGAGCGTTTGAAGATAATATTTGTGTTGCTCTTTTGAAGCGGCAATCATTATGAGAATGCGCACGGGAACGTCGTCGATTGCTTGAAAATCGATTATATCGTTTTGGCAAATGCCCACGCTCATAACCAAATCCGTAACGCTCGAAAGACGAACGTGCGGAATTGCGATTCCGCGCCCGATTGCCGTTGACATAAGTTCTTCGCGCTTTAGAATTTCTTGCGTTAACTCAAGTTTGTCTTTGATTTGCGGTGCGCTTCCAAGATTATTTGAGAGCGCGATAAGCGCGTCCTGTTTTGTTATATGGTCAATAAAAAGGATTCTGTCCGGTGAAAGAATATTTTTGACGATGATTTTTTGGACTTCATTTTCTTTTTGAGCAGGCGAAGAGAGTTTTTCGTTCATCCATTTTTCTATTTCGGTTCTTTTGAATCTCCAAGCCGTTCCGATTTTTCCAGCGGGAATCATGCCTTTTTGCGCCCAGTCGTACACAGTTCGGTCTGAAACGCGAAGATATTTTGCGACCTCTTTGATTGTGAGAATGTCGTCTTCCATGATAAAACTCCAACTTTTTTTACTTTTTGTTGATTTCTTGATGAATATTTTGCAAATTTTGCAGTTTATTGTCAAGTTCTGCAAAAAATCGTAAAAGCGAGTTTTGATTCATGGAGAAAAATCACATTTGGCGTATAGTTTGAAACGCAAAAAAAATTCCAAAAACGAATGTTATTCTGCCAATTCGTGAAGGCTGTCGAACGGATACAACTCCGAGAGCGTTTTTATTTCAACGGACGTTTTGTTGTTTCCAAATATCACGGGGGATTTTCCGTGCAAAAACTCGGTCAAAACTTGCCTGCACGCTCCGCACGGACCTACAGGATAGTCGGCTTTTGGAGCCGCGATTGCCACGGCAACAAATCGTTTTTCGCCTTCGCTTACCGCTTTAAAAATCGCCGTTCGCTCCGCGCAATTTGTCAGTCCAAACGAGCGATTTTCGATATTCGTTCCCGTAAAAATTTTTCCGTTTTCCGTTAAAAGCGCGGCTCCCACAGGAAAATGCGAATATGGCGAATACGAAAAAGACGCGGCACTCAGCGCGTTTTCAAAAAGCGAAATGAGCAATTCTTTTGCCTTTTCATTTGTAAACTGTTCGTTCAGTTTTTCCGAAAGAAACGAAATCGTTTCACCGTTCATTTTTTCTGTCATAGGGTACTCCGTTTTGCATTTTTGATTTTTTCTATTTCACAAGAACGTCGAATTCTTTATAATTTTCAAAGATTGTTTCAGAACAAGTCTATTATACCACGAATTATTTTTTTTGATATTTTTTTGGATTTTTCTGAAAATCCTTAAAAAGGAAAAATAAATGAAAAAAGTTCAAAATCACAGCCCCGATTACGGAAAAAAGAAACGCAGAATTATAATTGCAATAATTATTTTGCTTTGTGTGCTTTACATTTTCTTTGCCGCGCGTCCGCTTTCAAGCGAAATCCATTTTGTTCCTGCCTGGACGATTGACGTTGACAAAAATTCCCGCAATGAACGTGTGCTTGAGCGGCTTCAACAAGAGGACGGGGCAGCAAAATTGTTTGTAGAGGCAATCCCTTATAAATTGGGGCAAACTGCTGGATATTTTACAAAAAACGGCACAGTTCTTTCATATTTTACATTTTCTTACAAGGCAGCGGTTTCGGAAGATTTTTACACGCTTTACGGCACTCATTCTTCGGATTTTCCTGTTTTTGAAAAAACGGGAAAAGAATCAATGCGAATAAAGCAAACGGGATTTCCTTATTTTTCGTCCTCGTCGCTTTTTCTTTTTCTTCCAGGCGGCGCGTCTTTTTCAAGAATCGGATACAACGGAGAAGCAATTTGGACGCACGAAGGACGGGCACCGATTACGGCTTTTTCTTCTTCGGAAGGCGGCGTACTCGCGGGCTTTGCAGACGGCAGGCTTGTTGCGTTTGACGGAAGTGACGGCTCTGTTTTGTATTCAATTTCTCCAGGCGGAAGCGAGTATCCTGTTATTCTTGGCGCGGGAATCAGTCCATCTGGAGAACTTGTTGCCTCGGTTTCTGGACAAGACAAGCAGCGTTTTGTGATTGCAAAAAAAGCAGACGGCAGAGCGGACATTATTTTTCACAAATATCTTGAAAACGAAACGAATCGACAAGTTATCGTAAAATTCAGCAAAAACGAAGAGTCCGTTTATTACAGTTACGCTGACGGGCTTGGAATCGTGAATTGTAAAACGTTCGCGGACTCCAAAATCGCAATCGAAGGCGAAATCCTTTCGATTCAAGAAGACGAAGACGGCACGGCGTTTGTGTTGAGTCGCGATGGTGGCGTGTTTACCGTGAGCGTTGTTGAGCCGTTTGACGTGTATTCTGGCTCGTTTTCATTTGAAGCAGAGCACGCTTTTATTGCCGTAAAAGACGGTTCGCTTTTTGTTGGACACGACTCAAAGATTTCAAGAATAGATATAAAGCATAAATAAACGGGGGTGGGGAGTATGAAAAAATCATTAAAAGTGGCGGTTGCTGCCATTTTTGCACTTGCAAGCGGAGCGGTTGCGTTTGATTGGCCGCAAAATCATATTCTTTCTGATTCGTTTTTTTCGTACTTTGCGCAAAAGCGTGGCGGCAGAATCAGTCCGTCGCTCATTTTTTCTGATACGGAAGGAGTCAAGGCGAGCGATGACGGGCGGCTTGTTGCAGTTTTGTGCGAGCACTCGAACAGCGAACTTTTTGAAAGCACGTTGGGAAATGCGGCAATTATTTCCCACGTTGACGACATGGTAACTGTGTACGCAAATCTTGACAGCGTGGAAGACATTTTTTCGATTCGAGATGTCAAAGCGGGCGATTCTTTGGGTGAAACGTCGAATTCTGCCTGGCAAGAGGGGAGTTCGTGTCTTGAGTTTCAAGTTGTTGACGTAAAGGCGGGAAGTTTTGTAAATCCTCGCATTCTTATGCCGCGTTTTGGCGGGGAACTTCCGCTCGTTCTTGCAAATGTTACCGCTGTAAATCGCGCAAAAATGCCGTTTCGCCTTTCAACCACAAACGCGCTCA
This sequence comes from uncultured Treponema sp., assembly GCA_937877535.1. GTDB lineage: Bacteria > Spirochaetota > Spirochaetia > Treponematales > Treponemataceae > Treponema_D. The sequence goes on along the minus strand of CALFJF010000019.1, from coordinate 134,053 downwards.
ACGCAGGAACGTATCTCATTTACAATGACAGACAAGAAGTTGCAGTTCCGTACAAAAGTGTGATTTATATAAACGGCGTTGCGGTCGAAGGGCTGTCTTACGATTCCGTTTACGAGCGCGATGGAAAATTTTCTGTAAAAGGACGCGATTTTCATGCTCTTTCTGAAGTGTATCCAGATGACAATTCGATTTTGCTCGGCGAAGTTACTTTTCCGCGCGGGCGAAACGAGTTGACCGTGGTTATTTCGGATATTCTTGGAAAAGAGCAAAGCATGACGTACATTTTTGACGCGCGATAACACAAACCGTGGTTCTAAAACGGTTATTTTTAGAACCACGATATTTTGAAACGCTTTTAATTTTTGAAGCCGACGCTTGTTTTTCCGCTCTTGATTTTTTCGCTTTTGCAATACAAAACGATTTCATCAAAAGGCGTGGTTTTTCCCGTGAGAATTTCGTCCAACGCGACTTTTCGTACAATGTTTGTGATTTCGCCACCAGAAAAAGGAAAATCCTTTGCAAGCGTCTTCGCCTCGTTTTCTGACAAGTGCGGCAAGTTGCTTTTCCAAATTTTTGTCTTTACGCTTGTATCGGGTTTTTGAAATTTCACTTTGAACAAAAATCGTCGCTCAAACGCCGAATCAAGATTTCCTTCAAGATTCGTGGTCGCAATCAAAATCCCTGGAAGTTTTTCCATTTCTTCAAGAAGAATATTTTGAATCGTGTTGTCAACTCGACCGCCACCGCCTTGCGACACGATTTCCACTCGTTTTCCAAAAATCGCGTCCGCCTCGTTAAAAAGCAGAATGGGGGCGGGCTTGTCGTTTTTTTCCGCGCTTTCGCAGAGTTTTTTGTAATCCGAAAAGAGTTTTGAGAATTTTTGCTCCGTTTCCCCGTACCATTGCGAGCGCATTGAACCAATGTCAACGTGAAGAATCGCGCGATTTGTTTTTCGTGCCATTTGGTACACCGTTTCGGTTTTTCCCGTTCCAGGTTCGCCGTAAAAAATCGTGCAAATTCCGCGCGGCATTTTCTTTTCGAGAAGTCGTTTTTGCAAATTTTTGAAATTGTCGTCAAAAATCGCATTTGTGAGTTTTTCGATTTCGCGAGCGTTTTCTTCCATATAAAAGAGTTCTTTTTCTTGGATTTTTTCGGGCGCGTGGAGTTGCTTGTCTCCGATTTTTTTCTGATAAAATTTTCCTTCCTCGCCCAAAAGCAGTTCAAACGCCTTGTCCGTGAGCGAAACCGTAGAATCCATAATCGAGGCTTTATTTTCAAATTGCACGAGTTCAAGAGAAAAAAGAACGTGGCTTTCGTCCATAAATGACTCAAGAATTTGCTGGCGCGACGTGCTGTCATCGGTGTTTCTGTTTACAAGCACCATCAAATCGACTTCCGTGTTTATGTGATTCACCATGCCCACCGCAATGTCGTACAAAATCGCTCTATCTTGTATTTTTTGAAGAACTTTTTTGACATTTTCGATAGTTTTGACATTTTTGTGCGATTTTTCCTTCGCTTCGATTGCGGAGTACAACATTCCAATTTTCTGCCCGTTATCGACTCTGGAATCTCCCGCGCGCTCAACTTGGCGCAAAAACGTTTGCATCGTCCGCAGTTGCTGAATTTCTGCTGGCGGAATCGGCTTTTCGGAGAGAATCGCGTCCACCACAAAATCGGGAACTTTGTAAAACGGCTTTCCGTATGTGCTGTCTTCGTGTTCGACTTCCTCCAAAATTCCGCGCTCGATTATTCCCGCAAGTTCTGGATAATATTGAAGTGGCACCAGCGGATTGCAATTATAAAAGTCAGAAATATTGTAAAACGAAACGGGTCGCCCCGTATTATCAAAGTACAGCGTAAAAAGAGAGCAAAATAAAATAACTTGTATTTCGTTTAGCGAAAAATAATTTTTGAGTTTTTCAACGGTGAGTTTGAACGTTTTTGTGCTGTCTTCTTCAAAATTCGTTTTTTTCATCGCCATGGTAACGAGCGAAATCAATCTGAGCGTTCCCGTCGTTCTTCCAGTAAACCGTTTGCTGATTTTTCTTTTTCCCTGTATGTTTTTTTCCGAATCTTTTTCAACAAAATCCAATGGCATTTGTTCGTTTGCTTCTTCCATAGATTGAAAAATCCCCCACCGTAAAAATGAAATTCGATTATACCCGAAATCAAAAGAAAAAATCGACCTTTCGCCACTGTTTTTTTTCTAAAAAAAAGAGTTGTTTTGAAATTGTCTGATTTTTCAATTCGTACAGTTGACACGCGGAGGGGATTTTTGCTAGAGTGTTTCTATAAATAGAAACAAAAGAAGGCTTTTTATGCAAAAAATAAAACTGATGTCGCACTTGGTCGCAGGGTATCCTTCCGACACGCTTGCGCTTACGGCGGCTCGCGCTTTGGTGGCGGGTGGCGCGGACATTCTTGAGATTCAGCTTCCGTTTTCTGACCCTAGCGCGGACGGTCCTGCGATTCAAACGGCGTGTACCGAAGTCCTTTCTCGCGCCTACAAAACGTCGGACGGGCTTTCGTTTATTTCTCGCGTTCACGCAGAATTCCCCAAAATCCCGATTTATTTGATGAGTTACGGAAGCCTCGTGTACACGCCAGGCGTTGAGCATTTTTGCGAAAAAGCGGCGAACGCTGGCGTTTCTGGCATGATTATTCCTGACCTTCCGTTCGATTTTGACGAAGGTCTTACAAAATCGTGCGTTTCAAACGGCATGATAAATATTCCCGTTGCCGCTCCTTCCATGAGCGACGAGCGACTTTCTCTGCTTGCCTCTTCGGGGTTTCCGTACATTTACGCCGCCCTTCGCACGGGAATTACGGGAAGCGACACAAAAATCGACGAAAAAACAATCGACTTTTTGGAAAAAGTTGCTCGCGGTGGCTCAAAAATCTACGGCGGTTTTGGAATTTCAAACGGTGTTCAATCTCGCGCGCTTTCTTCTGCCGTTGAAGCGGTTGTGGCTGGAAGTGTTTTTGTGAGAATTATCTCTCAATTCAAAAATGAACCAAATTCTCTTTTTGACGCGGTAAAACAAAAGGCTTTGGAACTCACGGGACAAATCGAATAAATATGGAAAGCGAAAATTCGAGCGATTCTTTTGAGGAAAACGCAAAAATAAAAGACAACATCATAAAACTGTTTGAACAATTCTATGATGTGAAAATGTGCGATTCAAAGCCGTTTTTTGCCGAAGCGATTTTTCGTTCCCACGAAGAGCAATTTGTTTTTGTGCGTTCTGCGCGAATTGCGGAAAGCGAGTCGAACGAATACGTCTTTTTTTGCGAAACAAAACATCTGTGCGAAGAAACCGTGCGCGATTTTTCAATGCAAGCGTGGAATAGTGGTCTTTCTCGCGTAAAACCGCACTTTTCGCACAGAAATTCCGACGTACTTTTGGTAATTATTTCAAAAACCGTGGACGAAAAAGCGCAAAAAATCTGCAAAAAACTCCATTTTTCAAAATCGTATTGCTTTTCGCTCAAAGGCTGGAGCGATTTTCGTCTTTGCGTTTTGGAAACATCGACTTCGCGCGTTTTTTTTAATCGACTCGGAAAAGATGTTTCAAAATCGATTCAAAAATCAATTCAAAAAATGGATTTATAAAAAATCGTAATCTACGGGGCTTTTGCCTCGTAAAAATAAACAGTTTTTTCCTTAAAATCAGGAGGAAGGAAATGACAGCGTTATGTATTATTCTTGTGGCAATCGTATTGCTTTTGTGTGGCTACGTGTTTTACGGCTCGTATCTTGCAAAGCAATGGGGGATTGACCCGTCAAAGAAAACGCCCGCTGAAACGATGAGCGACGGCGTTGATTACGTTCCCGCAAAGCCTGCCGTTTTGATGGGACATCATTTTTCGTCAATCGCGGGCGCGGGACCGATTAACGGACCTATTCAAGCGGCGGTGTTTGGTTGGGTTCCCGTTTTTTTGTGGTGCGTCATTGGAGGCATTTTCTTTGGAGGCTTGCAAGATTTTGGCTCTCTTTTTGCGTCCATCAGAAACGGCGGTCAGAGCGTCGGCGAAATCATCAAAAAATCGATGGGAAAAACGTCAAAACGGCTTTTTATTATTTTTGCGCTTCTCGTTTTGATTTTGGTTATCGCGTCATTTGTGAACGTTGTTGCGGGAACGTTTTTTACGGCTGATTCTTTGCTGGGCGTTGTTAAAAATCCCTCGAACAATCAAACAACCGCGATGATTTCTGTGCTTTTTATCGCGCTTGCCGTGCTTTATGGTTTTGTTACGAATCGACTGGGCGTGAAGACACTTCCTGCAACGATTGGCGGAATCTGCGCGATTATTTTAATCGTTGCGCTTGGACTGAATGTTGGGCTTGCTGCGAGCCGAACGACTTGGATTGTGATAATTGGACTTTACATTGCAATCGCTTCGCTGATTCCTGTTTGGATTATGCTTCAGCCGCGCGATTATCTTTCGAGTTTTCTTTTGTACGCAATGATGATAATCGCGCTTTTAGGGATTTTTGTTTCTGCCTTTTCTGGAAGTGCGAATTTTGAAATTCCTGCTTTTACGGGCTTTCAAAACAAAAGCGGAACGCTTTTTCCAACGCTCTTTATCACGGTGGCGTGTGGTGCTTGCTCTGGCTTTCATTCTCTCATTGCCTCTGGAACTTCGTCAAAACAACTCGACAACGAGCGAAACGCAAAACCGATTGGATACGGCTCAATGCTCATCGAAAGCGCACTCGGCGTGATTTCGCTTATCGCAGTCGGAATGGTTTACTCAAAATATACGTCTGGAGGGTTTGGTTCTCCGTCGGCAGCCTTTGGAGCGGGAATTGCAACGATGTTTGGAAAAGAGGGAAGTGGCGTTTACAACACGATTAGCGCACTTCTTACGCTTGCCGTTTCTGTCTTCGCGCTCACGTCTCTTGACAGTGCAACGAGGCTTTCGCGTTTTATGTTTAGCGAACTTTTTTTGAAAGACGACGAGCCGACCTGGAAAGACGCAAAAAGTCCAATCCGAAAAATCCTTGCAAATCCGCTCGTTGGAACGTCGTTTATGGTAATCGTTGGCTGCGTACTCGGCGGATTAAAACTCGGCGCGATTTGGGCACTTTTTGGGTCTGCAAATCAACTCCTTGCGGGAATCGCGCTTCTTGCCGTTGCCGCTTGGCTTGGCGAGGTTGGAAAAAACAACAAAATGTTTGTAATTCCAATGTGTTTTATGCTTCTTGCAACGCTTACGCAACTTGTCATCACGGTGATTAAACAGTTTTCTGTTATTTCTAATGGAAATTTTGGAACTGGCGACCCAGCCTGGGGGCATTATTTCCAACTCGTTTTTGCTTTTGCAATGGCGATTCTCGCGCTTTTCCTTGTGGCAGAAGGCGTAAAAACGTTCGTCCGCCAAATGAAAAAAGGAAAATAAAACGCCATTTTTGAAAAAACGTTGCAGTTAAAAAAAATAGCGATTGAAAAAAAACGCTAGTGATTGAGGAAAAAAAATGGTGGTTGAGCGAAGTCGAAACCACCGTTTTTTTTCAAACCGTTTTAGTTTTTCATTTTGTTCGTTTCTCGAATGATAAAAATCAAAGCGATTATAAATGAAAGTACATCACTTATAATCGCGCTCCAAAGCATTGTTGTTATGTTATGACTAACGAATGCGAGTATGACAGACGCTGGAACGAATATAATCACGTCGCGGAGGAGGGCGAGAAACGTTGATTTTCCGCTTTTTCCGAGCGACTGTAACAGTATTGCACTGGATTTTATAAAGCAGGTGAGAATGATTCCGCCCAAAAATATGCGAATGCAAAGCCGCGCGTATTCGGTGTACTCCACCGCGTTGTTTTTTCCAAAAATCGCAATCACCACATCGGGGAGAAACTCAAAAATCAAAAAGCAAACGACTCCAATTCCAAAAACAAGGCGCAAAATCGTTTTGATTGTTTCTCTGACGCGCTCAAAATTGCGTGCGCCCATGTTGAATCCTATAATCGGTTGCCCGCCAAGGCTTATTCCAATCACCACGGAAATAACGATTCCAAAAACTTTCATCACGATTCCAACGACCGCAAGCGGAATTATTGAGCCGAACGCTTTTCCCGTGCTAGAAAACGTTTCGTAGCCGTATTTTGAAAGCAAATTGTTGTTCACGCCGATTATGATGACGATTGAAAGTTGCACGATAAGCGATGCCATTCCAACAAAAACAATTCGGCGGATAATCGAGCGGCGCGGACGCATGGATTTTGTGGAGATTTTGAAATTTTTTGCGCGAAAAAGATACAGCACGCTCATAAAAAACGTAATGATTTGTCCGATGACGGTTGCGATTGCCGCGCCTTTTACGCCAAGTTCAAAGACGAATATAAAAATCGGGTCCAGAACGAGATTTGCGATTGCGCCTGAAATCGTGCAAGCCATCGCGTATTTTGGAGAGCCGTCCGCGCGAATTGAGCCGTTTATGCCTTGTCCAATCATGTAAAAAGGAAGTCCTGCGCAAATAATCGAAAAATAGTCGTTTGCAAATTGAAAGCACAATGCTTCTTCGGGATTTGCTCCAAAAAGAAACAAAAATTTTGTCTTAAAAACAGAGCCAACGGCACACAAAATGACTGAAAAAATCAAAAGCATAAAAAATCCATTTCCGATTGCCGCGCTTGCGTTTTCTTTTTTTTGCTTTCCGAGTTCAAGGCTAAAATTTGCCGCGCTTCCATCTCCAATCAAAAGCGCGAGTCCGAGCGCAAGAACTGTAAACGGATAAACGATGTTTGTGGCCGCATTGCCCGCCGCTCCCGCTTCGCTCCAACCGATGAAAATCTGGTCAACGATGTTGTACAAAGCCGCAACAAGCATACTAATGACGCACGGAACAGAAAAATGCTTTATAAGGCGGCTGATTTTTTCTTTTCCTAAATCAAAATCTTTCATTTTTTTTTCCTCTCGTTTTTGTTTTTTGAAAAAAAAAGCGAAAGCACAAATCCGAACTGGACTTATGCTTTCGCTGCTCGTTAGATTTTGCAATTTTAGAGAATTTTTGATTTTTGTGTAAGAGCGAGAAATCGTTTTGCGTAGTTTTTTCTCGTTCGATTTTCTGCTATGATTTTTTTGTTTGATTTTGGAGGACAATATGGACGGAGTGATAATCGGGCAATCGGGCGGACCAACCGCCGTTATAAACGCAAGTCTTGCAGGCTGCGTCAGCGAGGCTCGAAAAAGAGGCTGTAAAAAAATCCTTGGCATGAAAAACGGAATTAAAGGGCTTTTAGGCGGTTCGAGCGTTGATTTGAATGTGCTTCTAAAAACGGAAGACGACATCGAAAAACTCAAACGAACGCCCGCCTCGGCGTTAGGTTCGTGCCGATTTAAGCTCCCCGATTTTGAAAAAGACGAATCCGTCTATCGCGCACTTTTTTCAACTATGGCTTCCCTCAAAGTCGATTCGTTTTTGTACATTGGCGGGAACGATTCAATGGATACAATCGAAAAACTCGCTCGCTACGGAAAAAAAACGGGAAGCGAGGTGCGTTTTGTGGGAATCCCAAAAACGATTGACAACGACCTTTCGGAAACCGACCATTCGCCGGGATTTGGAAGCGCGGCAAAATTCATCGCCACGACTGTTCGAGAAATCGCTTTTGATTGCAATGTCTACGACGTGCCTTCGCTTACAATCGTTGAAATCATGGGGCGGAACGCTGGCTGGCTTGCCGCAAGTTCCGTTCTTGCAAAGTCAAACGAACAGCCTGGCGCGGATTTAATTTATCTTCCAGAAACGCCTTTTTCAGAAAACGATTTTTTGGAAAAGGTAAAAGATGTCCTTTCAAAAAAAAACTCCGTTGTTGCCGTAATAAGCGAAGGAATTAGACGTGCCGACGGAAAACTCGTGTGCGCTCTTTTGGGAGGCGACGGCGCAGAAGACGCTTTTGGACACTCGATGTTGAGCGGCGCGGGAAAATATCTTGAAAAAGTTGTTTCTTCAAAACTTGGCATAAAATGCCGTTCAATAGAACTTTCCACGGTGCAACGGTGCGCCGCCCACTGCATGAGTGTAACCGACATGAACGAAGCCTTTTCTCTTGGAAAAGCCGCCGTCCGCGCCACCTTTGAAGGAAAAAGCGGAGTCGTGCCCATTTTGCGCCGCGTGTCGGATAATCCGTATTCGTGCGAAACCGTTTTGTGCGAAGTCGAAAAAATCGCAAACAAAGAGCGCACCGTTCCAAAAGACTGGATTACAAACGGCTTTGTTTCCGAAAAAATTGAACAATTCGTTCGCCCGCTCATTCAAGGCGAGGTTTTTCACGATTGGACGGGCGGTCTTCCTTCCTTTTTGAGTTTTTAGTTTTTTTTAAGAAAGACGACTCCACTCCAAAAGAATTCGGTTTTGTAGCGCAGAAAGATTTTCCGTTTCAGACTTTTGAATTGTTAAAACGACTTCTTTTCTTGGATTTGCAACCGAAAGCGGCAAAAAAAGCGTGAGAACGCGATTTTCGTCTTTTGTTGTTTTGAGATTCCAAAGCCAGTTTTTCTCTTTTTTATGTTCTTCTAAAAACTGTTTGATTTTTGCGTCTTTTTCCGAAAAATCGTCGAGCCGTTTCCAATCAAAACGGAGATTTTTTTCAATTTCCTCTTTTTTTTGAAAAATCGACGGAGTTGAATCAAAAAAAATCTCAATGTCCACCGAATTCTTTTCCGAAAAAATTTTTGCCTCCGCATGTTCTTCGTAAGCAGAAAACGAAAATGAGCGATTTTTTCCTTCGTTTTTGAGATTTTCAAAAATACCGTACAAAAACGTCGCCTTTTCGATGCTTTTTTTCAAATGCTCTTTTCCGATTTTGATTTTTTCAAAAATCTCTTGCGCGTCTATGGTTTCGTGTTCGATTCTTATTTGTGTTTCAATATCTAATTTCCATTTTGTTTCTTCGGCGAGCGTCAAAATCGAAAAACCTTGAACAAACGTTTCCAATATCCACTTTTTTTCGTCCGTTTCAGAAATGAGTGCACGAATCGCCATATCGCATATTTCGGCTTCTTTTATCTTTTTTGACGCTTCTTTTTCCGATTCTTCCTTGATTTTTGGAAGCGAAGAAAATATGTCAAGAATGAAACGGGCATTTTTTTCAACTTCTTCAAAGTTGAGCGGGATTGTGCAAGAAATAAAACTTTCTGAACTTTTGAAAATCTCGATTTTATCGCGCTCTCCCTCTTTGAGCGGACGCGAGGCGCGAAACTCGATTTTTCCACATTCAGATTCCAACGTTAAACGTGAAACGTAATTTCCTCGATGCATTCGCTGCGCTTCGTCTAAAATCGAAACGTTTACATTCGGTTCGATTTTTTTGATTTCTCGCTTCAAAATTTCCGTGCAACATTCTGCGCGCGCTTTTGCGATTGCCCATTTTTTTTGCAATTCTTGCGGCGTTTCTACGTTTCCATAAAACTCTTCCCATTCATTTTTAGATTTTAATTCACCATCAACTATTTCATCGTCAAAAACGTCCAAAGGACCAAAATCTGAAAGAAAAAAATCGTCATCGTCTGTTTCAAAATCAATATCAAAATCAATATCAAAATCAATATCAAAATCAATATCAAAATCATCGCTTTTTTGTTGCTTGATTATGTTTGAACGATAAAACGGTTTATCTTCCATTTTGTTTTGAGCATTTTTGATTTCCGTTTTTTTTGTTTGTGCGCGCTCAAGTTCAATTCCAGCGGCTTTTAAGCAATATTTTTTCCAACATTCTTCTTTGACACTTTTTTTTCCGTTGATGAATTCCGAAAAATCGTTGTTGTTTTGAAAATAATGTGAATTGCTGCTACTTGCACTTATCGCAGTTAAAAGTTGGTCGATTTCTGCTTGTGAAAGAATTTCATTATTTCTCATTTTTCACTTTTGTCTGCACATTTTTGATGATTTGAAGGCGGCATTTTGAGCGATAACGAGTTACCGCTCACATTTTTGCCTTATTTTTTTAGTCCTTTCAAAAGATTTCCCGCGCTACTTTTTATTGCGTCGGTGGCTTTGCTTTTTGCCGCTTCCGCTTGCTTGTTCACTTCTTCCGTGGCTTTTTCTTTTGCCTCGTTGATTTTTGCTTTGGCTGCCTCTTCGACTTGTTGTTCGAGTTCCGCTTTTTTTGCTTCAAGGGCTGCGCGAACGGTGTCGAGTGCGCCATTTTGAACGTCGATGTCGCCTTCAATTCCAAGGAATTCTTTTGCTTTTGCTACAACCTCGTTCGATTCATCGTTTATGAGCGAGTTGATTTTTTCAGCCGCCGCCGCCCGCGCGTCTCCCATAACGCTTTCAACAACGGCTTTCATTGCGTTTGCAAACGTGTCCGCAAAATTTCCAGAAAGCGAAAGGTCAACGCCGTTCGTTTCCGAGTAGCCTGCGCTAAATCCAATTTGAAGATTTTTTACCGTATCGAGTGCTTGCCTATAATATTTTGTTATGAGTTCATTTGAAAATCCGTCGGTTGTGAGCGTAACAGGATTCAAAGATGCCGTTCCCGATACAGAAAATCCGTCCGCACCGCCCGTTCCTTTGAAAGAGATTTCCGCCGTTCCGTTTATTGAAGGCACTCCAGAAGCCTTTGCGATATTCGCGCCGTCGATTGCCGCCGTAAAACCGCGTCCTGTGTATCCCACGGAAATCAAAGGCTCTTTTGAATACGAACGCGCGTCAACCGTCAAATCTCCAGCGTGGTTTATCGCTCCGATGTCAAATTGCACTTCCGCCGTTGTGGGAAGCCCGCGCAAATCTTGATTGCTCGTCAGTTCTTTGATTGCGCCTGAAAATCCTTTTCCCGTTTCGTTATCCGTGTAGCCCGAAGCCGCGATATTTTTTATCAAAAATCCAGGATATTCTTTTGAAAACCATATCGTAGTTCCTTTGAGCCGCCCGCGTTCTTCCTTCTTTTTCTTTTCTTTCTTTTGCTTTTCGCCACCGTTTGCAGCCTTTTCTGCCGCCGCATTCGCTTTCATTTGAAGCGCGTAGTCGATTCCTTTTTTGGCGTAAGGATAATACTTTCCGAGCATATCGTATCCCACGGTGTCGAGCGCGTGTGTGAAAATCTGCTTTGCGTTTTTTACGGTGTCAACCGCTCCTTCGACCATTCCGCGGGCAAGAGCCGTATCGTCTGCTGCCGCTTTTACAACGCCCTCCGAAAGCGCGGCTGCCGTTTTTGCGTCTTCTTTCACTTCTGAAATCGTTTTTTCAAACGATGATTTTAGTTCATTTCCCGTTTGAATCGCCGTGCTGATTTTTTCAATCGCATCTTTTAAGGCAGCAACGCGAGTTGGAATGTCCGCGCCTTTTGCGATTGAGTTTACGTCAAGCGACTGCAAATCCTTCACGTTTTCGGAAAAATCGTCAACTTGCGTTTTCATTTCGGCGGGTTTTTCTTTCCATTTTTCAGAAAGTGCTTGAACGCCATCCTTTGCGTTTTGAGCGGCGAGCGGTGTTTTGAGTTGCGACTGAATATTTGCCACGATTTCGTCAACGCTGCCTCCGCCAAGCAGCGATTCCGCCTGCGACTTTAAATCGTCTAAAGCCTTGTCGCTCTTTGCTTTCAAAGATTTCATAAACGCGCTATCGGCAATGCTCTTTTTTTCTTTTTCCGCTTTTTTGGGAAGTTCGCAACTCGTTTTTCTGTCAGTTCCAAATCGCATTCCGTAAACGCTCAAATCCTCGGCTACAAATTTTCCGCGAAGTGCTTGCGTAAGATTGACTTGGAGCGTGATGTTTTCGGCTTCAAAGAGATTTTTCATCACGCTATCTTTGTTTCCGATTGCAAGTCCGTCGATTTTGAGCGAAATCCCCAACAGTTTTACGCGAACACGTTGAACGTCCGTTTTTGCAGAAAAAATTGCTTCGCACGCGCCAACAATCGCTTTTTTTGCAACGACATTTTTGAATGCGCTGATTACGAGTACAAGAGCGACAATAAAAGACGCGCACGCAATGAGCGGCACAAATTTTACTCGTCCTTTGTTTTTTTTGATTTGTTTTGTAAGAACTTTCAGTCGCTTAAAATCGCGCTTTGTAATTTGCGTGTCCAACGGAATCCGCACCAATTCCTTTTCTTTTTTCCCTTTTTTGAATTGCTCCGAAAAAAGCGTGTTTACAAAATTGCGGTCGTCTTCGATGTACAGTTTTTTCAAAATCCGCTTGTCAAACGCCTTTTTTGTCATGGCTTTTTTCATCAGCGACGGAAATTTTTTCCTTGGAATCCGTTTTTCGACTTTTTCTTTTTTCTCTTTGAGTTCATTTGATTCATCTGAAATCGGAACGACCTCGTTTGTTTTTTCGAGATTTTGTTCGGTTTCTTGATTGTCTTGTTTTTTCTGGCTCATATTTTGTCTCCTACGAGATTTACGATTTTTGAAACGAGAGGCACTTGCGATATGACTTTTATGAGTTTTGATTTTCTAAGAAGAATGACTCCCCATTTTCTCCAGACGTACACAAGAACTCTCGCAATAGCGTACATCGGAATATAGGCGATAAGTCCGCCAAGTAAACTTCCGATTAAAACCGAATTGTTGATTTTTGTAAAAGCGACGAACGGAATGTCAAGCAAAAACACGTATGCACTGCGAACTTTGTCCCAGGTAAGAAACGACAAGCCCAAAACGTCAAACGTGGGGTCAAGCGAGGCGGTGAGCGCACTTCCCACGGCAAGCAATATAAGATAGGCAGGTTTGTTTATTCTTATAAAAAAAAGGAAAATAAACACAAGCGGCCAGAGCAAATTGTCTTTTGGCAAAAATCCGAGCAAAAGTCCACACGCCACTCCGTGCGCAATTTCGCCAGGATTTGTATTTGCGTTAAGCGATTTTAATAAATTTGAAATAAAAGCAATCATAATGCAAAATTATATCACAGATTACACGTGTTGAGGAATTTATTTTTCGTTATATTTCAAATAGGCTCTTTGATTTTGGACGGTTTCTCACGTTTTTTTCGTTGAAATTTGCAAAAAAAATCGGTAGCATAGAACCATGTTTGAAGTAAAAAATACTGACATTCTTGATTTTGAAGACGACGACTTCGACACCATTCTTGCAGAAGATATTTCGTTTTCTGGAAATATTCAATTTTCAAAGCCTTTTATGATTCGCGGAATCGTTTCTGGAAAAATAAATGCTACAAGCGACCTCGTGATTGATTCTGGTGCGCTCGTCAAAGCGGAAATCCGCGCATCGCAAGTACTTGTAAAAGGAATTGTTGAAGGGAATATCGACGCAAAAAAACTCGTCCACGTGTCTTCCACGGGAAAAGTTACGGGCGACATCATTTCCGAGCAAGTCGTCATCGATTCAGGCGCAAAATTTTCAGGTCGTTGCTCGATGCCGACTGAAGCATAAAAATCGAATAAATCAAAAAGGAGAAAAAAATGGCTGTCAAAACGAGCAAAAAAATCATTCTAGCCCTTTTGTTTTTTGCTTTTTCATGCGTTGGAGCGTTTTCTCAAAAGGCGGACGCGCTCGCTCTGTATCGCGCGGGGCGTTTTGCAGATTCAATCGCCATTTGCGAAATGGAATTGCAACAAAATCCAAATAACATAGATTCATATTGCGTTATATGTTGGAGTCTAGTTCGATTAAAGAGATATGCAGAAGCTGAAGCGCGAGCGATTGAAGCGAGAAAAATTAGTCCAACCGACATTCGCCTCATCGAAATTCTTGCCGAAGCAAAATATTATTTGAACAAAAACGCGGGAGCACTTGAGTTTTTTCAACTGTACCTTGCAAATGCGCCACAAAATTCTGGCGACATAGGTTTTGCATATTTTTGTATGGGAGAAATTTACATAAAACAGGCTCGCTATCAACACGCAGACATTTCGCTTTCGATGGCAGTTCACGTAAAACCTGTTGAGTATGCGTATTGGTGGGTGAGGTGCGGTTTTGCCCGCGAAAAGGCGGGCGCGTATGACAAAGCACTTGAAGCATACAACAAGGCTCTTGAATTAGACCGCACGCTTGCGGAAGCGACTCGCGGAAAAGAGCGCGTTTCTTCGCAGATAAACTAAATCAAAACGGGAGAAAAAATGGAAAACTCGCCGATTTCTCAAAAAGTTCATTTTGAGACTCTGGGCTGTCGTCTCAATCAGGCGGAAAGCGAGGGGGCGGCTCGTTTTTTTTCCGACGCGGGTTTTGAAATTGATTTTTCCTCCGTTTTGGCTTCGCAAAAAGAGGCAGAAGATGTTTTTCTTTGTATAATAAACACGTGTACAGTTACGGCAAAAGCCGAGCAAAAAGCGCGTAGAATTATTCGGCTTTTATTGCAAAAATTTCCGCTTTCTGCCGTTTTGGTTACGGGGTGTTACGCCGAACTCGATTACGAGGAAATCGCTTCGATTGACGATTGTGCCGAAAAAAAACGGATTTTTGTCCTTCGTGGACGAGAAAAATCGCGTCTTTCGGAACTTCCCGCCGTTATAAAAAATGCAAAAGGCGATGTTTTTTCTTCCATTTCAGAGTTTCTCAAAGATTCAAAAATAGAAAACGAATCTCGGAAAATCGTTTCGCCGTTTACGCTTTCAACAAATTCTTTTTTTGACCATTCGAGAGCAACGCTAAAAATTCAAGACGGTTGCGATTGCGTTTGCACGTATTGCCGAATCAGGCTTGCTCGCGGAAAATCCGAATCGTTGAGCGCGGACGAAGTTGTGAGGCGCGTTCAAGAACTCGAAAACGCCCATTACGCCGAAGTGGTGCTTTCAAGTGTGAACGGTTCTTTGTACCGCTCAAAAATCACGGACGCGGACGGAAACACAAAAACAATCGGATTTTCTTCTCTTTTGCGCATTATTTTGGAAAAAACGCAAAAAATTGGAATTCGAATTTCGAGCCTTTACCCAGGAAGCGTTGACGAAGAATTCGCCGAAGTCGCAAAAAATCCGCGCGTTCGTCCGCATTTTCACATTTCGCTTCAATCTGGAAGCGACTCGATTCTTTCAAAAATGAAACGACCGTACACCGTTCAAAATGTAAAAAATGCGGTTTCGCTTTTGAAAAATGCAAAAAAAGACCCGTTTTTTTCGTGCGACGTAATCGCGGGATTTCCCGGAGAAACGGAAGCGGATTTTTCTTTGACGATGAAACTCCTTGAAGAGTGCGGTTTTACAAGCGTTCACGCTTTTCCGTTTAGCGCACGTCCTGGAACGGAAGCGTTTTCGATGCGACCAAAAATTCCGTCTTCGATTTCAAAAAAACGGGTTTCGATTTTGGAAGATTTTTCAAATCAAAAAAAAGAAGCGTTTATTGCGCGGCAAGCGGGAAAAATCGTTTGTGCGGTAACGGAAAACGTTCGCCGTTCGCGCTCTCCCTTGTCTGGAATGGAAGTTCACGCTTTGACTGAAAATTTTTTGCACTGCGTTCTTTTGGTCAACGACAAAACGCGCATTCCAAAGGCTGGAAGCGAAGTTCGCGTGAAAATTGTGCGCCCCCTTTCAAAAAGCGAAAAAACGGGGGAACTTGACGCAAAGGCGGAACTTGTATGAATACGTTTCTTGGAAAAATTGGGCGCGCGATTTCTCCGTTTTTTTCTGGTATCCCTTATGTTCTTGGCTACATTGGACGCACTTTTTCGTCGTCTGGAGCGTTTGTAAAGCGAGAGCGAGCGGCGCGAAAAATCCTTATAATGCAACTGCTTTTTACGTTCATTGAAGCATTGCCAATAATCGTGGTGCTGTCGAGTGCGCTTGGCGCGGCGATTTTTTTGATGGGATACACGCTCCTTTTGTCGCTCGGTCAAACTGCGATGATTTACAAAATCCTTCTCGTTGTTGTTGTGCAAGAACTCGGACCTGTTTTGGTAGCGTTTGTTGTAACGGCGCGCTCTGCCACCGCGATTGCCACAGAACTTGGAACAATGGTTACAAGCCATCAGGTTGAAAGTTATGTTTCCGTGGGTGTTGACCCGATTGACTATCTTGTTGCTCCTCGATTTTTGGGCGTTACGCTTTCCGTTGTTTTTTTGGGACTTTATTTTTCGTTTTGTGGGATTTTAGGACCGTTTATTGTAGCAAAGTTTGTAAATCCAACGATTGCCTCTGGGTATTTTTCAAATCTTTTGAAAGAATTGTCGTTTATGACCGTTTTTACGTCGGTTCTCAAATGCGGCGTTTTTGGAATGGTGATTTCAATCACGGCGACTTTTTACGGGTTTAACGTCGAGCGTGCGTCAACAGAAATTCCCGTGGCGGGAATTTTGGCGGTTTCAAAATCGTTTGTGGGAATAATCGTTTCAGAAGTCGTATTCGTTCTTTTGGCGGTGATTTTTTAATGTTGGAGAGAAACATGAGTCTTTTTTCTGCCGAGAGTGTTCAATTTGCTTCAAGAACTCAAAAAATTGTAAACGGCGTGAGCCTTTCGATAGAAAAAGGCACGGTTACGGGACTTCTCGGAAAATCGGGAAGCGGAAAATCGACTCTTTTGAAACTGTTGGCAGGAATTTTAGTGCCAACGAGCGGGCGCGTTTTTTTTGACGGCAAGGACATTCAACTGATGACGAACGTGCAAAATAAACAGTTTCGCAAAAAATGCGCGTTCGTTTTTCAAGATAGTGCGCTTTGGGAAAATCAGACGATAGAGCAAAATCTGTTGCTTCCGCTTCAAACGCAAACGCCCAAAATGAGTGCCCCTGAGCGAGCGAGCAGAATCTCTGAAGTGTGCGAAATTGTGGGGTACAATCGACCGCTTTCGCTTCGTCCCGTGGATTTATCAATGGGCGAGCAAAAGAGAGTTGCGTTTGCCCGCGCGTTCATTTCAAAACCAGAGGTGCTTTTTTTGGACGAATGTACGGAATCTTTGGATATTGACGGCGTAAAGCAAATTATGCGTGTCATAAAGGATTTTATTTTGAATGGAAACACGGTGCTGTATGTTAGTCATCGCGAGAGTTTTATAAACGCGATGGGCGGAACGATTTTTGAAGTTGAAAAAGGATACGTTCGAGGGATTGACGACTATGAAATTTAAAATTAAATACGCAGACCAAATCGTGGGGCTTTTTTCGCTGGTGGCGATTGCGGGGCTTATCATTTTGGTTTTTGCAATCGGCGCGAATCAAAATTGGTTCAAAAAGAAAAATCGCTATTTTACGATTCTCGATTCTGGAGCGGGCGTTGCAGTCGGAATGGACTTGACGTATAAAGGGTTTTCAATCGGAAAGATTCAATCGGTGTCGCTCCAAGGCGAGTTTGTGAGAATCGATTATTACGTTCTTGAAGATTATTTTGAGTACGTGCGCGAAAACTCAATCGTGGAACTTTCGTCAAGTCCAATCGGGCTTGGCTCTTCTTTTACGCTGTACCCAGGTCGCGCTCGCGCTTTGCTTCCAAGCGGAAGCGAGATTTTCCGAAAAGACAGCGTTCCCGCGCAAGAAATGATTTCCGACGGGCTTGTTATGGTAAACGGCGACGGAGACTCAATAAACGCGCTTCTTTCAAAAGTTTCGGTTCTTCTTGATGACGTAACGATTCTCATTGAAAGTTTAAACGGTGCTTTGAACGGCACAACCGACACGCCGATTGCGGGCATTATTGGAAGCGTTGACAAATTGCTTGCAATGCTTTCTGACGTGGACGGCGCGCTTCCAAAACTCCTCGGCTCTGAAATGTCCGAGCAACTGACGCAAACGCTTGGCAGTTTGACGGAAATGCTTTCTGACCCGAACGGTGCTGTTCCAAAACTTCTTGGCTCTGAAATGTCAAAAAGCCTTACGCAAATTCTTGGAAGCCTTGTGCCGATTGCTTCAAACGCAGACAAACTCGTAGGAGATGCGGCTCCTGAACTTGCGGAACTGTTGGTTCAAGTAAATCAACTTTTGCTTCAGTTGCAAGACACGGCGACGGGACTCAACAACAATCCGCTCCTTCGAGGCGGAATCCCAGACCGCTCAAATGAAGCGAGTGCGCCCGTGCGAATTCGGAGCGGAGAGTTCTAAAAAATCGAGGAAAAAAATGAAAAAAAAATCAAAAAAAATCGCGCTGTTTTTTTTCAGTTTGCTTTTTCTTTCGTGTTCCACAACGAAAAAACGACCAATGAAAATCACAACCGTGTCCGATACGGCAGATTCAAGATACGAAAACGCCAACGCCGAGTTGCTTGCTTTGAAATTTGACCGTGCGCTTTCGCTTTTTTCGCAAGCGTACAATATGGCGTATTCCGTTGACGATGCGGATTTGCTTTGTAGAATTTCGCTTTCAGGAATTGCGTACAAAATCGCCACAGGAATGCTGGACGCTGAAAAAAAGAAAGCGGGGAATTTTATAAGCGACAATTCCGCTGAAGACATATTGAAAGACGCAAAATATTTTGCCACTCGAAGTGGACGGGAAAAAATGCTTGTTGCCGTTTGCTCGATTTACGATGTTCGTCTTGCGCTTTCAAGAGGAAAAAAGAATTCCAAAGTCTACGAATCTGAATTGTTGGCAGCTCAGAAAGAACTTGAAAAAGAGCCGTTTTATCTTGCGCATTTATACAGAACGCTTGGAGATGTTCGCATGGTTTCTAAGGATTACAACGGGGCGGAAGAAGTGTATGTAAAGGCGGCAGAACTTCACACAAAAAATCGCTACGTTGGAGAAATTGGCACGGATTGGTACGGAGCGGCGCGCGCTCGCTCGCTTTCTGGAGATAAAGACGGCGCACTTTCGTTTATGGAAAAAGCCTTGCAATTTGACCGCGATTCTGAAAATACGGCGGCAATCGCTTCGGATTACTACGCTTCGGCAAAAATACTTGCAAAATCAAAACCGACCGTGGAAGAAAAAAAGAAAGCCCGCGCCCTTTCTCGCTGGGCTGCTTCGATTTACCGCGCGGGTGGTTTTGAGCGCGAAGCAAAAGAATGTGAAGATTTTGCCTCCTCGATAAAATGAAACGCAAAAACGAGTAGCGCACTGTTAGTTTTTTATCGAGCGGAGCGGGCGATTCTAAATCCTGTGTAATCGTAAAATTCGTTTGGGTCTAGGTGGAATCGGTCGCCAGTGGCGGCAAACATCGTGTTTGGACTAAAAGACCCGCCGCGATTCACGCGGTCAATTCCGATTGCAGGTCCTGTTGCTCGTTTGCCGTTTTTTTCTTCAGCATATTTTGGCTCAAACCAGTCCCAGCAAAATTCGCTGACGTTGCCGCTCATGTCAAAAATCCCGCAATAATTTGCGTTGCCACTTCCAGGAATCAATGACGACAAGGTTCCAGCCGTTCCTACAACGTGCGTTCGCTTTGAATTGGAAAGCGTCCAAGAAACGTCGTCTTCGCTCAAAAGAACTTCGTCGTCGGTCGAAAACGCTTGACCGCTTGATAATTCTCCGCTGCAAAATCCTCCCGCGACTTTTCGTGCAGCGTATTCCCACTCCGCTTCGGTTGGAAGCCGATACCCGTTCGCTTTCCAGTTACATTCTGCTAAATCCACGCGCGAAGAATCCGTGGAGTCGCGCAAAACCTCGCCTTTGTATGTGTAGCAAGGCTCAAGCGCGTGGATTTCAGACAGCGCGTTGCACCACACAATTGCGTCGTGCCAAGAAATAAACGTTACGGGTTGGAATTCCGTTCGTTCGTCGCTTTCTGCCCCCGTTTTTCCAAAAGAACCACCGCGACCTTTGTGCAAAAAAACGTAGCCGATTTGCTCTGCGACACTTTTTGTGGAATACCACAGCCCGTAAGTCGTTTCGTAGCGATTGAGAAAAAACGGTTCAACGGTGCGTTTTTCAGCCCAAGACTGATTTCCTTCCCCGATTTTGAACGTTTCGCTTTTTGAGTTTTCTGCTCCAACGAGCGTGAGCGCAATCGGATTCCAGTCGATTCCGCGAAGATACGCGCTTTCCGCCGATTCTTCCCTTTTTGCGCTTTGCATTTCCGCCGAACGAAAAAACTCCTGCGCCCAAACTGCTCCAAAAAGCAAAAGCAGAAAAAAACAAATTGCCGCATTTTTTAAGATTTTTTTCATTTTCTTTTTCTCCTTAGAAAGCCGTTTTTTGTTTTTGAGTCGAGGTTGAGAAGCAAATACGAAGCCGTTGCGCTCAGCGCGCAAATTGCGATTATTGCAAAAAAACCGCTCCAACTGTCCTCTCCGCTCCATGGAAGGCGAATGTTCATGCCCCAAAAACTCGTTATGAACGAAATGACCATCATCACGAGCGAGATGACGGTGAGTTTTTTCATTATGACATTCATGTTGTTTGAGATGAGGCTTGAAACCGCGTCCATTATGCCTGACGTAATTTGACTGTACGTTGCCGCCATTTCCATTGCCTGTCTGTTATCAATTTCAACGTCGTCGAGCCATTCTTTATCTTCGATGTCGAGTTTTAGGATTTTTGTTCTTCTGATTTTTTCAAGAAGCAGTTGGTTCGATTTGAGCGAAGTCGTAAAATACGTGAGCGATTTTTCGATGTTGAGGAGTTGCAAAAGTTCGGCATTTTCAATCGACTCGTGCAGTTCGTCTTGAATCGAAATCGTCCGCCGATTTATTTCTTTGAGGTATCTCAAAAACATCGCGTCCGCCCGCGCAAGCGTTCTAATTACAAAGGCGGGAAAATCGTTGAGCGTAAGCCCTTTTATTCTGTTTGCGGCAATGTCACGCAAAACCTCGCAATCTGTCCAGCATACAGTGATTATTTTGTCGCTAAAAACAGCCGCGCCAAGCGGAGCCGTTGTATAGCACACGTCTGCCCCCGGATTAAAAACGGGAAGCCGCATAATCGAAAGCGCGCAATCGTCCCATTCTTCGATTCGCGACAACTCGTCAGGGTCAAGAACGTCCAAAAGAAGTTCGGGGTCAAGCGAAAAATCGCTTTCAAGCGCGGCAATCTCTTCTTGTGTAACGTTGCGTGCGTCAACCCACAGTCGCGCTTTTTTGTCGATTTCGTCCTTTTTTACGCTTTCGAGTCTGCCGTTTTTCTCTTGCCAGTACCGTACCATCTAAAAAATCTCCAAGTCCAATTTTCAATAGAAATAGGTTTGAAAATGAAATGTGAAAACTGCTTTTATCTTAACATATTGCCCGTTTTGTGTCCTATTTTCTTCTAAAAGAGAATCTGTTTTGAAAATCGTGTATAACGAAAAATTATCCGCATTTTTTGCAAAAATCCTGCATTTTTGAGCAATTTCTTGGTGCATGAAAAAAGAATTTTTTGCTCGGAGGAAAAAATGAGCGCATTTAAGGATATTTCAAATTTGTTTACGAGTATACGCCATCATGTTGGGCGCGTTACGAGTTTTTCGTGGGAAGACGGGAGCGTTTCTCTGTCGGTTTTTGGAATAAAAGCAGAAGATGTTGTGTCAAAGTCGTGCGCCGTGTTTTCGCTTTGCGCAGGCGAAGTGCTTTGTAGCCTTGTTTCAAGAAAAAAACGAAAACCGTTTGAGCGTGGCAAAAAAAATGCACAAACGGCGTATATTTTGCCTTTTTTAAGCAAAAGGCTTTTTGAAAGCGGAGCCGACGTGCTTTATTGTCGCGAAATTGAAAATGGGCAGATGATTTTGTTTCAATGCGATTCGCTTCTTTTGGAAAAAGTGCTTGGCGTAATTTCTGACGCGCTTTTTCAATTTCGTTCGATTGGAATCAAAAAATTGTTCATCGATAATTGCGCAGGCTTTTCTTCGATTCGCGTTCATTTTTCTGTTGACGGCGAAACGGATTTGCTTCCATTCCTTTATGAAAACAGTGATATTTTTGGAGGGCAAAAATGAATCGCTCATTGAAATCCTTTTTGCTTGCGTCTTTTGCCTTGCTGCCGTTTTTTTCGTGCGCGTCACTCCTTCCTCGGTGCCCGTACAGCATTGAAGATTCTGTTTTAGACGGAGAAAACGCGCGTTTTACGTTTTCAAATCATGCTTCTGTCGCCGCTTGTGAATTATCTTTGACGATTTCTTTTGAAGAAGCGCAGAGCGAGCCTTTGAGCGTGCGCGTTTTGGAGTTTATTCCAGAAAACTCATCGGCTCTTCTTTCCATTTCGCTTGGCGAAGAAGCAGAAAATGAAGAAGGCGCGCCGTTTTCAATAAAAATCCTTGAAATACGATACGAAGACGGTTCTGTTTGGCACGATTATTTTGGCTCTTTTTCAGAAATAGGGGAGGGCGTAAACTGACGCGAATTTTTTCACAAAGGCACAAAAAAAAGGGCGTTTAGCCCTTTTTGAAATAGTGCGTTTTACAGGGGTATGTTTCCGTGCTTTCGCTGAACCTTGTCCGCTCCCGTTTTTCCTTCAAGCAACCGAAGGCTCTGCGCGACGCGGCTTCTCGTTTCCTCGGGGGAGATTACCGCCGAGATGTAGTCGCGCTGCGCGGCGATTGTCGGCGTCATAAATGTCTGTCGGTATTCTTCGCCTTTTTGCGCTTTTATTGCGGGGTCGGCTTCTTTCGCGTACAGGATTCCGATTGCGCCCTCCGCGCCCATGACGGCGATTTCCGCCTTCGGCCAGGCGTACACGAAGTCCGCGCCGAGGTGCTTCGAGCACATCGCTATGTACGCGCCGCCGTACGCCTTGCGCGTGATGACCGTGACCTTAGGCACGGACGCCTCGGAGTATGCGTAGAGGACCTTCGCGCCGTGGCGGATGATTCCCTTCTGCTCCTCCTGCGGCCCCGGCAGGAAGCCCGGCACATCGACGAACGTGAGCAGCGGAATGTCGTAGCAGTCGCAGTAGCGGACGTGCCTGGCGATTTTGTCGGAAGCGTCGCAGTTCAAAAGCCCGCCGAACACGCCGGGGTTGTTCGCCACGATGCCGACGGTCTTTCCCTCGATTTTCGCGAACCCCGTGACGGCGTTCCCCGCGAACTCCGATTCGACCTCGAAGAACGAGTCGTCGTCCGCGACATTTTGTATGACGCTTTTTATGTCGTAGCCTTTTTTTGTGTCCTCTGGAAGAACGGTTTTCATCGCTTCTTCTTTACTCTGGCTGAATTTGAACGAAGGTTCGCTTTTTGTTCCAAACAGTCCTTTTTTTTCGATTCGTTTTTCTTGAAATGGCGTTTTGTCGCCGTAGAAGTGGGGGATGTAGTCGAGGAGCCTCCTGACCTTCTCGTAGCACTCGCTCTCGCTCCCGCACCTGAAGTGCGCGACCCCCGACTTCTGCGAGTGGATTGCCGCCCCGCCCAAGTCCTCCTCGGTGATGTCCATGAACATCACCTGCTTGACGACCTTCGGCCCGGTGATGAACATCTGCGAGATGCTGTCGACGGTGAAGATGAAGTCCGTGAGCCCGGGCGAGTACACCGCGCCGCCTGCGCACGGGCCTGCGATTATCGAAATCTGCGGGACGACCCCCGATGCCCGGACGTTCTGGTAGAAGATGTCCCCGTAGCCGCAGAGCGCGTCCACGCCCTCGGGGATTCTCGCGCCGCCCGAGTCGTTCACCCCGATGACGGGGCATTTCATCTCGACCGCCTTCGCGATGACCTCGGCGATTTTCTGCCCGTGGACCTTCCCGAGCGAGCCGCCTTGAACGGTGAAGTCCTGCGAGTAAATCGCCACCTTTCTTCCGTGTATCGTCCCGAAGCCCGTGATTACGCCGTCGTAGGGCAAATCCTTCTTGTCCATGCCGAAGTTCGCGCACTGGTGGCGAGCCGCCGAGTAAATCTCCATGAAGCTTCCTTCGTCGAGAATCGCGTTGATTCTCTCTATCGCGTGGAGTTTTCCCTTTGAGTGTTGTTTTTCAAGATTGTATTCCATTATTTTTCCCCTTTATTTTTTCAGTCGAACAAAAAAAGTGTAGACACTACAAGGTTTTTCGTCAATATGACATTTTTTCGATTTTTGTCAAAATGCTTTTTCTTCTTTTTACTCGCCGACTTTTTGATTTTTCATTACATTTTATGTATGAATCAAAAAATTATATCGAGTTTTCTTTCTCCGATTTCCTTTGCAAAAACGCGGTTTTCTGACATTTTGTCAGAATCGGGATTTGTGTTTGACAAAGAAACGGCGACCATTGAAGAATGGCGTTTTTCTGGAACGGAGGAAAGCGACGACGGAACTGTTTGGTTTTTGGGAGAATTGGACGAGGACGCAAAAAGTCTTTTTGACATTTTTGAAGAAAACAAAAGCGAGTGTGTTGCTTCTGCTGCAAAAACGGTTTGCGAGGCTTTGACTTTTGCGATTGAACAAAAACTTCCCATTGGAAGCGTTGGTGCGCTCGGCATTTTTGTGTCAGAAAAAAAAGTTTTTTTCCTTCCTTCAAAGATTTTGTTCCAGTGCGCAAAAAATGACCGCAGCACCTTTTCGCAAAAAGTCGGTTTTTTTATTTACGAAGGTCTAAACGATTTTGAGCAGCCGCTTTTTACGCGCGCGGTCGTATCGTATCGTGCTTTGTGTGGCTCTTTTCCGTTTGTTTCAAAGGAGTTGTACGAAAGGCAAGCGGACATTTTTGACCACAATTTTTTGCCACTTTCGGTTTTGCGTCCTGATTGCGAAAAATCGCTGTGCCAAGCAATCGATTCCGCGCTTTCGATTCCGATTGATTTTGGTACAAAAAAAAGCGAGCGGTGGTCGCGCTTAGAAAACGCTTCGATTTTGAAAAAACGGCAAGAAAAAATCCGCTCCGCGCTTGATTTTCGCATCGAGGATTTTTCACGCGCTCTTTTTTCAAAAAAAGAAACCGATGCTCTTTTTTCAAAAAAAACGTCTTCTTTTGAAAAAAAACTGAAATTTCGCGTAAAAACAAAGCGTTTTTTTCGCAGAAACGGTTCGCGCCTTTGTGTTTTTGCGCTTGCATCTCTTCTTTTGACTTGGTTTTCGCAGAGTTTTCTTTCTGCGCGCGGAAAACGTGCCACAAGCGCGGGACTCACTTCTGAAGAAACAGCCGTTTCGCTTTATACGTTTATTCACCGCGCCGATGTGCCAAATCTTCGAGAAATTGCCCGCGGAAGAAAAATGCGCGATTTGATTGAAATTACGACAGGTTTTTACGTTTCTTCGCGTGAGCGCGAGTCATACAGCACAGAAGACCGAACTGCCTTAATCGAGCAGTGGCTTTTTTTGAATCGCTCGGTACATTCAAATTGGTGGGCAATGGGAATCACAAATCTCAAAATCAACGGAAAAGACGCGGATTTGTATTTTCCCGTTCCGAAAAAAAAGGACAAAAATCCTCCAATCAAAGAAGAAAACGGCGTTCCGCTCAAAAAAGGAAGCAAGGCGATGTGTGAAGCGGAGTATTTTTTTGTTTACACCGACGGCGCGTTCATTCATGCCGACAAAAAGAAAGAAAACGTGTTCCTTGAATTTAACGGAAACCGCTGGCTCGTTCGGGAAATTGAGCAAACGAGCGTTGTGCCGTTTTCGGTTCTAAAAAAAGATTTTGATGCCGATTTTGTTGCCGCGTTTGAAAAAAACGATGGAAGCATAAAAAAAACGGCGGCGTTTCTTTTTGAAAAATATCCGTGGATTCCGTCAGAAAAAGAACTGTTTTCGGCGGCTCTTTCTCTCAAAGAAGTAAAAAATGCGCAAGCGGAACAATTTTTGAGCGAATTGTGAGCGAGTTTTTGAAAAAATCGAGCGTTTTTCGCTAATTAAAAAATATGGACGAAGAACTCTTTTACGAATCTGAATGGAAAAAAACAAAAGGCGAGGATTTTCAATTTCTTTTGGAAGAAGGCGATTTTCCAAAAATCAAACAGTTTTCAAAATGGCTAACGGAAATTGACGTTGAAGACGCTTGTGTTGACACGATTTTTGACGAAAACGAAATTGACAATGATTGCGCGAATGATATGGCGCGAAAGCGTTTTGGCGTTCGATTTTTGTTTCCGTGGCAGCGACTTGTAATCGAAAACGTGCTTTTAGGCTCAAAAGGAAATAGCGATTTTTCTCATCAAATCGTCATTCTTCCAACGGGTGCTGGAAAATCGATGTGTTTTTTAGTTCCTGCGCTTCTTCTTCCAAAACCAACGCTCATTTTTTATCCGCTCCTTTCGCTGATGGCTGACCAAAAGCGCAGAATGGACGAGGCGGGAATTGAAGCGGCGGTTTTTTGTGGCGAGCAAAGTGAGCGCGAGCGCGAAGAGAATTTTTTGAAAATTGAAAATGGGGCAAAAATCGCGCTTGCAAATCCAGAAATCATGCAAAATAAAAAAGTGTTCGCGCGTCTTTCAAAAATAGGTTTTTCGCACATTGCAGTCGATGAGGCGCATTGCGTTTCTGAATGGGGCGACACGTTTCGCCCTGCGTACTTGACGCTTGGAAACATTATCGCCGATTTGAAACCGTCTGCCGTAAGCGCGTTCACCGCAACGGCAAGTCCAGCCGTTCTTTCTCGCGTGGGAGACGTTCTTTTTTCTGGAAAATTCCATTTGGTTCGTGGCGGAAGCGACCGTCCGAATATTCAATATTCTGTTTTTCCGTCGGTTTCAAAAATGCACGACGCACTCGTTCTTTCTTCAAAAATGGAAAAACCGCTTTTGATTTTTTGTTCAACGCGAAATCGAGCCGAGAAAATGGGGCGGCTGTGCGCAGAATTATTTGGAACAGAGCGAGCGCGATTTTATCACGCGGGACTTGACGCGAGTGACAAAAAGGAAATCGAAAAATGGTTCTTTTCTTCCGAAGACGGAATTTTGTGCGCAACGTGTGCTTACGGAATGGGCGTTGACAAGCCAAACATTCGCTCGGTAATACACTTGGATTCAAGCAGCAACGTTGAAGCGTTTTGCCAAGAATCGGGGCGAGCGGGGCGGGACGGGAAGAAAGCCTCGTCAGTGCTTCTTTGGAGCGCAGACGACTCGTATGCTTTCAAAAGAAAAGGCGAGCGAGAAAAAGCGATGCTTTCCTACGCTTCGACTTCGTTTTGCCGAAGGGAATTTTTGCTTTCGTATTTATCGGATTTTGAATCTTCAAAAACGGCGTGTTCTGGCTGCGACGTGTGTCTTGGAAATGCAAAAAAAGTGTCGGAGCAAGAACGCGAGGCACTTGATTTTGTGAAAAAACACGGAAAATTTTACAACCGTTCAGAAATCGAAAACGCTTTGACGGAACGGTTTGTTAAAAAAAGCCTTGAAAAACTCGGCGTTGCAATGTGGGAGAGCGCGGACACAAAATCGTTGATTTCCTCGCTCGATTATTCAAGAAAAATCGTCTTAAAAAAACACTCCATTTCAATTCCGTCAAAAAAACGTCTTCCTCGAAAAATGGTGCGCGTTGCGTTTTCTGTCAGATTTTTTGTCCGAAAAGTCAAGAAAACTATGCCTCTGCCTCAGATTCTCCTTCGCTTGCGTTTTCCTGCTTTTCTTCTGGCGGCGGGGCAAACGATTTCTTGACTTTTACGGGGCGGATTTTCTTTTGGTATTTTACGACTTTCCCGACTATAAATATGTAAAAAATGACAAACAATGCCGTAAAAATGACTCTTGGGTCTGACACGACTGCTTTGATTACTGGAAAAAGTTGGTATTGCATACACTATTTTCGGCGAAAATCCCAGAAATATGAAAAACGCCCCCGTTGACCACGCTTTGCGCTGCCGATAAAATTTGCTTCATTATGGTTGGAATCGTTGATTATAACGCAGGGAATATAAAAAGCGTGGAGCGCGCGCTTTCGTTCTTAAAGACGGATTATGTGCTCTCAAAAAATCCCGCTGATTTGGAAAACTGCGACCGTCTCATTTTCCCGGGCGTGGGCGAGGCAAAGTACGCGATGGAGCAGCTCAAGAAAACTGGCTTCGACTCGTTTTTGCGCGACTGGGTGGCGGCAAAAAAGCCCCTCATGGGAATTTGCCTCGGAAGCCAAATAATTTTTGATTATTCCGAAGAAGGCGATGTTGATTGCTTGGGATTACTCAAAGGCACAATCCGCCATTTTGAAAGCGTGTGGAAAGAAAATGCGCACTCTCGTCATGCTGAACTTGTTTCGGCATCTGGTGAGGGAATGACGGCTAAGTCGAAAGAATCGGCAATTAAGCCGAAAACTGAGGCGGTTGAGCCGAAAACTGAGGCGGTTGAGCCGAAAACTGCGGTGGTTGAGGCTCTCGAAACCACCAAGACAGCAAACTCTTCGGTGATTTCGACTAGCTCAATCACCACAAAAGACAAATTGACCACTGTATCCGAGCAAGGTCATTTCAACAAGCTTAATGACCGCGCTTCTCTCAAAGTGCCGCACATGGGCTGGAACAATCTCGAATTCGCAAACGGCTCTTCGCCATTGTTCAACGGTGTGGACGAAACATCAGATTTCTATTTCGTGCATTCGTACTTGATTCAGCCGAGCGATGAAAGCATCGTCAAAGCCTACGCGGACTATGGTTGCCGAGTTCCCGCCTGCGTTTCAAGAGGAAGCATCACCGCCTTTCAGTTCCATCCCGAAAAAAGCGGACGGGCAGGTCTGAAAATTCTGGAGAATTTTATAAAGTAACAGGTGGCCCAGCTTGTCGAAACCACATTTTTGGTCATTTCGACAAGCTCAATGACCGCAAGGAAAATTATGTTAAAAAAACGAATTATCGTCTGTCTTGATGTGAAAGACGGGCGCACGACTAAGGGCGTGAAGTTTCAGAACAATGTTGACATCGGCGACCCGGTGGAGATGGCAAAAAAATATTACGAGCAGGGCGTTGACGAACTCGTGTTTTACGACATCATGGCGAGTGCGCGGGGGCGAGGCCCGATTCTCGATTTGATTTCTCGCGTGGCGGAGCAAGTGTTCATTCCGTTTTGCGTGGGCGGCGGAATCGGCACGATTGAAGACATTCGCTCCACGATTTTGGCGGGCGCGGAAAAAATCAGCCTCAACTCGCAGGCGGTCAAAAATCCCGATTTGATTCGCGATGGCGCGAGAATTTTCGGAAACCAGTGCATCGTTTTGGGAATGGATGCCGCCCGCGACAGCGAAATGCCGAGCGGCTACCGAGTTTTCATCAACGGCGGGCGGGTCAAAACCGACCTTGACGCGCTCGAATGGGCAAAAAAAGCCGTTTCGCTCGGTGCGGGCGAAATCGTCTTGAATTCAATCGATGCGGACGGCGTTCGGCATGGCTACGAACTCATCGTTACGCGCATGATTGCCGAAAATGTGAGTGTTCCCGTGATTGCTTCGGGCGGCGGTGGCACTCCCAAGCATTTGGCAGATGTTTTAACGAGCGGAAAAGCCGATGCCGCCTTGATCGCGAGCATGGTTCACTCGATGGGCTACACTGTTGACGGAATCAAACGAGATTTGAATGCGCTTGGCGTGCCTGTGCGGTTGTAAAAAGCAAACGGGCTTTGTAGGAAGTAGCAAAGCGTATCGAAACTACCAGAGCGTAGGAATTGCGCGAATAGCCTGACTGCAAAGCGAGAGAAGACAGCGAGAGAAAAAAAAGTGATTTCAATGCGTTTTTTCATAACGAAAAATTCATTGGAAAACGACGGCGCGGGTGGTGTATGATTTTTTATTATGCGCGTGGAAAAATTTACTGTGGGGCTTGAAAAGCGGTATAAGGTTTACACGGCTTTGTCGCCGATTTTTATGCTCGGCGAGGTTTTAATGGAAACAACGATTCCGCTCGTTATGGCAAAAATCGTTGACGAGGGAATTGCCTCAAAAAATCTTCCGCTCGTTCTTCGATTGGGCGCAATTATGGCGTTAATGTCGATTGTTTCGCTTTGCTTTGGAGTGGCGTGTGGACGGTTTTCTTCCATTGCAGCGTTTGGGTTTTCAAGGAATCTCCGAAGGCTTCTTTTTGAGGCGGTGCAACAATTTTCTTTTTGCAGTTCTGAGAAATTTGGCACAGGCTCTCTTGTAACGCGCCTAACGACCGACGTTACAAACGTTCAAAATCTGTATCAAAATATCGTGCGTTCGTGCGTTCGCGCTCCGTTGATGCTCATCCTTGGCATTTTTATGGCTTCGTCCATCAATTCGCGTCTTTCGCTGATTTTTTTTGCTGCCGTGCCTCCGCTCGCGTTCCTTTTGATTTTCATAAATCGAGTCGCGTATCCAAGATTTTGCGCGATGTTTAAGCAATACGACGAAATGAACGTGATGGTGCAAGAAAATCTGTCGGCGATACGAACGGTGAAGGCTTTTGTTCGTGAGGATTTTGAAAGCGAACGTTTTTCAAAAATCGCCGATTCTTTGCGTCGCGCGCAACAAAATGCGGAAAAAATCGTTGTGTTAAGTTCGCCGCTCATGCAATTTGTCGTTTATCTTTGCATTGCCTCCGCGCTTTGGTTTGGAGGCTCGATGATTCTCTCGGAAGAAATGAGCGTTGGCGGTTTAATCAGTTTTCTTTCGTATATTTCCCGCGTTTTGATGAGTTTGATGATGCTCGGAATGATTTTTGTTCAAGTCGTTCTTTCTCGCGCAAGCATTTTGAGAATTAGCGAACTTTTGGACGAGCCAATCGAAGACGCGGGAGGAACGGAAACAACACTTTCTGACGGTTCGGTGGAATTTTTGGACGTGGATTTTGAGTACACAAAAAATCGTCCCGTTCTTTCAAAAATCAATCTAAAAATCGAGTCTGGAGAATTCGTTGGAATTCTTGGCGGTACAGGAAGCGCAAAGTCTACGCTCATTCGCTTGATTCCGAGATTTTTGGAT
The DNA here is from genome assembly GCA_937877535.1 of uncultured Treponema sp. GTDB lineage: Bacteria > Spirochaetota > Spirochaetia > Treponematales > Treponemataceae > Treponema_D. The sequence goes on along the minus strand of CALFJF010000019.1, from coordinate 103,540 downwards.
GTTGCAAATGGAATCGTGCGCGTTGGCGGAAAAAATGTGCGCGATTACGATATTCGCGCGCTTAGAAAGGAAATTGCGTTTGTGCCGCAAAAAAGCGAGTTGTTTTCGGGAACGATTCAAGAAAATCTGTTTTGGGGAAAAGAAAACGCAACAAATCAAGAACTTGTTGAATCTTGTACCATTGCCGCCGCAGACGATTTTGTTCGCGCCTTTCCAAACGGATACAACGAAAAAATAGGGCAGGGTGGCGTAACGCTTTCGGGCGGGCAACGGCAACGGCTTTGCATTGCGCGCGCAATTCTAAAAAAGCCAAAAATCCTCATTCTCGACGATTCGCTTTCGGCAGTTGACGCTTCAACGGAGCGAAAAATTCGCGCTTCGTTACAAAATTCGGATTTTCTTTCCAAAACCACCAAAATCATAATCGCGCAACGGATAAAAAGCGTTCTTGCTGCCGACAGAATCATTGTTTTAGATGACGGAAAAATTGCGGGCGTGGGAACGCACGATTTTTTGCTTTCTTCTTGCTCGGTTTATCGCGAATTGTATGCTTCTCAAAAGGAGGACGACGGAAATGAATGACGCTCTTTTTCAAAAATCAAAACACGGAGAAGAACTATGCCACATATAAAAATGCGCGGCGTTCAAAAACCAAAAAATTCTCGCCGAACGATTGTGCGCCTTCTTTCGTATCTTGCTTGCTATCGCGTTCTTGTGTTTTTTGTTTTTCTGCTCACCGCGCTCAGTTCGCTTTCGCTCGTTTTTGGAACATGGCTTTTGAAACCCGCTCTAAACGATTACATCGTTCCCTACATTGCCTCAAAAAACGCCGACATGAACGCTTTTTTTCGCCTCATTTTGCTTCTCATTTTTACTTACGCGCTGAGTGCTGGAACGTCTTTTTTGAGTGCGAGGATTTTGCTTTTTGTTTCAACGAACGTTCTCAAAAAAATTCGCACGGAACTTTTTGAAAAAGTCGAAAAACTCCCGCTTTCTTTTTACGACGGAAAAAATCGCGGTTCTGTGATGTCGCTTTTTACGAACGACGTTGACGCGTTGCGCGATATGTTTAGTCAAAGCGTTCCGCAACTTTTTTCGTCGATTTTGCAAGTGCTGCTCGTTTTTGTGATGATGTGCGCGCTTTCGATTCATTTGACTGCGTTGCTTGTGTTGCTCGTTTTTGTGATGATGATGCTTTCGGCTTTTCTTGCAAAAAAATCGGCTAGAGCGTTTAGAAATCAGCAAGCGCAAATTGCGCGTGCCAACGGATTTATCGAAGAACTCGTTTCGGGGCGTTTTGTGGTAAAAGCGTTTACGCGAGAAGAAAAATCGTTTTTGGATTTTCGTGAAATAAACGATTCTTTGTGTGAAGCGGGAACGCAGGCGAATATTCTTGCAAGCGTAATTGGTCCAATTACAAATAATCTTTCGCATTTGCAATATGCGTTTTGCGCGGTTTTTGGAGCCGTTTTGATTATTTTGGGAATCACGGATATTGGAACTGTGGCGGCTTTTCTTCAGTCAACTCGCTCTTTTAGTCAGCCACTTTCTCAATTAAGTCAGCAAATAAACAACATTTTGAACGCGCTTGCAGGCGCGGAGCGGATTTTTTCAACGCTTGACGAACAATGCGAAGACGAAAGCGGCTCTGTGTCGCTCGTTTACGCGAAGCAATCAGGCTCTTCTCTTTTGGAAAGTGATTCAAAAAGCGGAATTTGGGCGTGGAAGGCTCACGCTACGGGGCAACTCAAAAAACTCAAAGGCGAACTCGAATTCAAATCTGTTGATTTTTCGTACAAAACGGGCGTGAATGTTTTGCGACACGTTTCGTTTTCGCTTTCTGACGGCGAAAAACTCGCACTCGTTGGCTCAACAGGTTCTGGAAAAACAACGGTTGCAAGTTTGATTTCGCGGTTTTACGACATAAAAGACGGCGACGGAGAGATTTTGCTCGACGGAATTCCGATTTCTGATATAAAGCGAGAGAGCGTTCGGCGGGCGGTTGGAATGGTTTTGCAAGATGTGAATCTTTTTTCAGTTTCCGTAAAAGACAATATTCGCTACGGCTCGCCGTTTGCTACCGACGAAGAAGTTGAACGGGCGGCAAAAATGGCAAATGCGGACTCTTTTATTTCGCGCCTTCCCGACGGCTACAACACGATTTTGACTGGAGGCGGCGCGGCTCTTTCGCAAGGGCAGCGGCAACTTCTTTCAATCGCGCGCTCGGCGTGTGCCGCAAATCCCATTTTGCTTTTGGACGAAGCCACGAGTTCAATCGACACTCGAACCGAATCTTTAGTTCAAAAAGGCATAAACGACCTTATGAGCGGACGGACTTCCGTGGTGATTGCGCACCGACTTTCAACCGTTCGCGGCGCAGACAAAATCATCGTTCTTGAAAATGGCGCGGTTTCTGAAATGGGAACGCACGAATCTTTGCTTTTGCAAAAAGGAAAATACTGGAGTCTTTGCACGGGCGGGCTTCGACTCCAGTAAATCGTTTTTGCTTATTTTGCGTCTATCGAGTCTTTTGCGTTTTTTCCAGACAAAATCGCGGCGATTTCTGCGCGATTCCATCTTAACGCAAGTTTTTCGGGCGTTTCTCCTGCGATGTTTTTTGCAGTTTTGTCTAATCCCAATCCAATAAGATATGTTGCCGTTTCCGCGTCCGCGATTCTTGCGGCGTAATGCAAAATGCCGTCGCCTGCTCTGTCGGTTTTTCTTGCATTCGTTCGAGCGATTGCGTCAAGAATGTAGCGATTTTTTTCTTTGATGACAAACGAAAGCGCGCTTTCTCCCGTTGAATCCGAAACAAACGGGTCTGCGCCTTTTTCCAAAAGAGCGAGCGCGAGCGGACTTTTTCCGTTTTTTACAGCAAGCGAGAGCGCAGTTTCTCCGTTCGAGTTTCTTTGACTTACTGGAAATCCCGCGTCCAAAAGGGCTGTGAGGACTTTTCGACTCGCGCCTTTTTCGACCGCGATATGAACGGGCGTATTTCCGTCGCTGTCGGAAAGCGATGTGTCGCGCCCAAGAACAGCAAAAATCATGTCGATTCCGCTTGAAAGAACAATCGAAAACGGCGTTTCTCCTGCTCTGTCGCGAGCGAGGGGCGCGGCTCCCGCGTTTTTGAGCCGTTCGATTATTGATTTTTCGCCCGATTTTGCCGCTTCGTGGAACGCACTTCGCCCGCTGATGTCTTGCACCGAAACGTTTGCGCCCGCGTTCAACAGTAAATCGACCATTTTTTCGTTTTTTTGAAAAACTGCGTCCATTAAAGCCGTTCTGCCAAGTGCGTCTGTGGCATCAACGTCGGCTCCCGAATCGATTAAAAGATGAGAAAGCTCTTCGTTTCCCGCTCTGCACGAATCCGCGAGAGCCGTTCTGCCGCTTACGTTTTGAGCGTCAACGTCAACGCCCAATTCAACGAGTTTTTTTGCCGCGTTTTTTGAGTTGAATTTGACCGCGGCGTGAAGTGGCGTGTTTCCCAAATTATCCCGTGCGTCTTGAAAGCGAGAATCCACAGGGCAACCGTTTTCCGCAAGCAGTTCGATAATCGTGGGCGAATCGCTTTTTACTGCGTTAAAAATCGCCGTTTCTCCATTTGCGTTTTTTGCCCGCGCATCTGCGCCTTTTTCAAAAAGAAGCAGAATCGCGTTTTTGTATTTCCACTCGGCAGCGTAATGAAGCGGAGTGTTTGCCGCTCCATCTTTCATTTGCGCAGTCATTTCGTTCAAAAGCCACGCGCGAGCCTTTTTGTTTGTAAACGAAACGCGAAGCGGCGAATTATTTTGCGTGTTCGTTGCAAAAATGTCCGCCCCGCCTGCAATAAGTCGCTCGCCTGCTTCTTTTCGATTTCGTTGAGCTGCCATCAAAAGAACGCTGTCGCCAGAACTGTTCCGTGCGTCCACGTCCGCGCCTCTGTCAACAAGGTATTTTACAAACGAATCGGGTGCATTTGACTGAATCGCAAGGTGAAGTGGCGAGTTTCCGTTTGAGTCCTTTGAGTTGATGTTTTCTTTTGAGGAGAGAAGACTCATAAAAATCGAAATGTCCGCGCTGTCTATCGCTCGTCCAACGGGAGTTTGCGCGTGCCTATCGGAAGCGTAAATGTCCGCGCCGTTTGAAGCGTAAAAATCAACGTGTTCAGGAATCGAGCAATCGATTGCAACGGCGAGTGGCGTTGCACCGTCTTTGTTTCGCGCGTTGATTTCCGCTCCAGAATTGAGCAAAATCGAAAGCGTTTTTACGCTTGCGCGAGACATCGTGCATTTGTGAAAAACGGAATCTCCAAACGAATCTTTTGCTTTTGTGTCCGCTCCATGCGAAATCAAAAGCGGGTAGATTTTTTCTTGTTTTTCAGCAGGAATTAAAAGAAGAATGGGCGTGTTTCCGAGCGCGTCCGTGGCATTTACATTCGCGCCCGCTTTGAGAAGTTTTTGCGCCACTTCAACATTTCCGTAGCGAACTGCCTCGTGAAGCGCGGTTGCTCCTGCAATATCTTGTGCGTTCATCAGCGTTGCAGGAGAAATCGTCGATTTTTCTTTTAGAAGATAATCGACGATTCCGCTGTGTCCCAAAATCGACGCAATATGAAGCGGCGTTTGCCCGTCGTCGTAGCGCAAAAGCGGATTTCGAGCCGCCGCCGATTGCTCAAAATAGCCACATTCGCCTTCCGTTTGCGGAACGCCCGATTGCACAAGTTTTGCCGCAATTTTTATCGAATCGTAATCGTTTGGATTTTTGAGAGCAAGATGAAGCGGCGTGTTTCCGTTTTTGTCTTTTACCGCGCAATCTAAATGTTGAGAAATGCAATAATCAATCGCCTTTTCGTTTTTTGTTTTTACAAAATAATGAACGATTGATTGCCCGTCCGTGTCGCGAAGCATTGCCGTTTGGCTGTTTATCATCGTTTTGTACCACGCACCGTTCGTGTCGTGCGCTAAAGCGGCTTCCAGCGCGGACGTGCCATTTTTGTCTTTTGCAAAAATATTTGCGCGCAAAAGCGTCAGCGTTGCCCCTGCTTTTTGAGCGTCTTTTCGTATTGCGCAAAAAAGCGGCGTGTCGCCGTCGTTATTGGTGATTTCGCGCCCAGCTCCTCCCATAATTAAAAAATTCACCAAGTCGGCTTCGTCCATTTGCGCCGCTACGTGAAGCGCGGTGTTTCCGTCGCCGTCTTTGTTGTCGATGTCCTCGCGCTCAAATCGTTTTTTTGCTTCTTCGCTTTTTCCTTCGCGAATGAGTTTTTGGACGCTATCGTCTTTTTTGGGCAGAGTTTGGCAAGAAAAAAATAAAACAGAAAGGAGCGCAAGGGCTTTGTATTGTCTTTTTCTTAAAAATATTTTCATTTTTTTTCCCGTTTTTTTATTTGACCTGTTTCTAAAAATAGAAATTCTTTAACAGATTTATTATCGGAGCGTTTTTGAAGAACGGCAAACTGCACACGTTCCCCAGATTCCTGTTCTCACTTCCTTTACCAAAAATCCGTCTGGAAGAGAAGCGCAAATCGTGCGAGAAAGAAAATGCACGTTAGGAGAAAAAACGTCAAAAATTTTCCCGCAATGCAAGCATTTGAAATGCGAATGTTCTCGCGTGTCCGTGTCGTATCGCAATTCGTCGTTTTCAATTCTCACGACTTTTGTAAGTCCCAATTTTGAAAACAGTTTCAGCGTGTTGTAAACGGTCGTTCTTGAAAGCGTCGGGTGTTCTTTAGAAAGCGCGGAAAAAACGTCGTCCACCGTTGGATGCCATTTTTTTGAAAGAAGAGCCTCAAGAATCATTTTTCGCTGAAAAGAAGGACGAATGCCCTTTTCTAAAAGCAAATTGTCTATGTGTTCCATTTTTTTTACTTTAACGTTAATCCTTGTTTTGCAAGAAGCGCGTGAATCGCCTGCCTTTTTGAATTTTCAACCCCGCGTTTGTCGCTTCGCGTTGACGGCGCGGTTACAACGTATCGTTTGTCTCCAAAAAAACAAAATTTGTGGTGATTCGAGTTGAATTCGAGTTCTTGAAATCCCGCTTCTTTTAAGAGTTCGTGATATTCGCTATCGGTGTCTGGAGAGCCGTCAACGAGTTTTTTGTAGATTTCATACGATTTTGATTTTTCAAATTCAAAATCAGCGTTTTCTTCAAAAATCGACTTGAGAACATCATGGATGCGCAAAAAACTTGATTTATCAAAGCCGTCAAAACTTTTGTATTGCTCGTAATTTCGCGCCACTCGAAAAATCATTCCTTTTATAAAATCCTCGATTTCCGTGTCAAAAAGCGACTTTTCTTTGCAGCGAATGTGCACTGTAATAGCACCAGAAAGAAAATCCGACTTTTTCTTTGTGTCTCGCGTCTTTTTTAATTCATCGCGCTCGGTTCTGAGTTCTTCGATTTCGGTGTCAAACGTGCGAGCGTATTCGGAAAGTTCCCGCTTTTTTGCTTCCAACTGCGCATCGCGTCGCCGCACTTCAAGTTCAAGGCTTGCGATTTTTTCGTCTTTTTGGGCATTTTCCGATAAAAGCCGCTCGATTTCGCGCTGCGCACTCAACAGATTCGTTTGCAAAAGCGATTGCTCGTCGCTCTTTTTTGCATGTTCGTTTGAATCGCTTTCTTTTTGAGAAATTTCTTTTTGAAGCGGAAACTCTTCTGGCTCTATTTTGCTTTTTTCGGCTGGCTGTTGGATTACAAGCGGCTCAGGGTCTGTAATTCCGCTCCAAGTGAGCGCGTCGTCAAGGCTGATTCGTATTGCGTTGTAAGAAATGTACGGAAAAAAATCACAATTTTTTGCGTCTTCTGGAAGCACAAAGCGAACAAGAAAGCCGTTGCAGTAAAGCCCGCACACGCCGTTGAACGTGTTTTTTCCGCCCGAAAGACTTTTGAGATATTTTGAATAAGACGCATTCGGCTCTTTGTATACGCGGGCAATTCCAAATAATTTTTGAGCAATAAAATCCGCGTCCATTGGATAGTTTTCGCCTTTGTACGCGCTTATGTACACGAGCGGAAGCGCGTGATTCTCTTCTCCCGTAATAAGACGCGCCATTTTGTGCTGATTTCCTTCGAGAATCGATTTTCGACTAATGTAGTCCGTCAAAAGCGGCTCAAGAAAATCAAAAATTGCAGGCTTTTCGTAAGAAAGCAACGGATTTTGTTTTTCGGCTTCCACGGAAATGGTGTCGCCGTCTTTTTCTGCATTAAAACAAATGGTCGTTGTGTAATTTTTTCGCTTTTCAGAAAGGCGCACGGCAAGCAGTCCATTTTTTTTGAAAATCTCTGCGCTATCTGCGTCAATGCGTTTTTTTGTAGTTCCTTTTGGAATCGAATCAAAATCGGTTTCCGAAAGCCATCTAAAAACTTCTGTGTTTGTGTCCGTCCGCGATTTTCCCCAGTTTTGCAGGGCTATAAAAACGTCTTTTGGCGAAACGCTTTTTTTTGTTGGTAATTGAGAGCGTAGACAAATCATACATTCCTCCCGATTTTTTTTTCAAATTGTACCACGGCTTTGCGCTTTTTGACAGAGTGCAGATTTTTTTGTATGATAAAAACTTAAAAGGATTCATTATGAGTGCAAGAGAGAGTGAATCAATTAAAGAAGATTTTTCAAAAAATTCTTCTTTGATTCTGCCCCCAAAAAATAAAGTTCAAGAATCGTCTGATTTTTCGGATTATGGCGATTTTCTTGTTTTGCCAAAAGGCGAAATCGGTTCTTCAAAAGGACTGCTTGTAACTCGTCCGCATCCAAAAAAAACTGCACAAGAAACTACTCAAAATCAATCTGAAATAAAAGAAAATCCAAAAATCAAAACGATTGAACCTGTGTCAAAAGTCGCTGTTGATATGCGCGGAGAAATTGCGCACAACAAAGACCGCGGACTTCTTGCAAAAGCGGACAGAATGGCGCACGGTGTTGTTGTAAAAACGCCCGTCTGGAATCCTGATGAAAAAAAAACGGACGAATCGAATTTTGAAAAAAGCGAGAACGAAAACGATAATTCAAAATCGCTTGATACGAAAGACGAATTGGAGGGCTTGATGAGCGAAAATTCGGAAAAAAAAACGAAAATTGAAGAAGCCACTCCTATTGAAAAAAACGCCACGGTGGACGAACTTTCGTTTCAAGAACTTGAAAGCGTTGCGGCGGAATCGGATTTTGCTGTATCTGAAGACGTTCCGAGTGAATCGATTTTTAGTGAAAAAAACGTTGGATTTTTTACGGAAGAAGCGGTCAAAAGTCCCGCAGAAATAAAAGATTCGTTTAAGGACGAGCGAAAAAAAATCGCTCAAGAAAAAAAAGACGCAAAAGAAAGTAAAAAACTTCGCCAAAAGAAAATCAAAGATGCTTCCTTAAAACACAGAATCCGCCGTCCGATTGGCGTAAAACTCATTGCAATCGTTTCTGTTTTGATGATGATGGCTCTTGGTGGCGTTACGGTCGTTGTTTCGTATTTTATGACAAAAGACGTTCGCATAAATGCCGAGGAAAATAACCTTGCAATAAATAGTCGCACTGCGTCTTCGGTTGAAAGCGGCATTAAAGGCACGATTTCTTCCGTTGGAATGTTTTTGGATATGCTTGTTGCCGCAGACGGCGACAGCGTTGAAATCCGAAAAGTTGAATCGATGTTTTTTGAGCGAAATCGCGACGTTGCAGCCGTTTTTGTTTCGTCTTTGAATCGCGTTTTTACGAGCGGCACTTTTTTGGCTTCCCACGAAATGAAACGCGAAACCGTGGAATCGTATTTTTCGCAAGAAACGCGCGCGATTGAACGTGCCACAGGCGGCTCTTTTGAAATTTTGAATTCGTCGCCATTTTTTTCCGTTTCGCTTATGACGCTTTTTTATCCGCTTCCTTCGGGAGAGAGTGGGGCGGTGGGCGTTATTTGTTCTTCGGACGCGCTTGGCGAAAGTTTTGCCGCGGGCGCAATAAATCAATCGTTTTTTATAAACGACGCGGCGGAAGTTATCGTTCACGGCGACCTTTCTTTGACGATGAGTGGCGCAGACGAAAGCGAAAATCCAATCGTCAAAGACCTTTTGTCTGGAAGCGCGGGAAGTCGCCAAATGACGTACAAAGATGTGGACGGAAACGAGTTTATCGGTGCGTTTAGAAAACTCTCGTTGGGAGGCGGTGCGGTCATTACAACAGTAAAAACGTCCGTTGTTTTGGAGGGCATTCGTCGCACAACGATTCGGAATGTGTTTGTTACGGCGGCGATTCTTTCGATTTCCGTTATGGTCATTTACTTTTTTGCAAAATCGCTCACGGGTCCTCTCAAAGTCCTCACCGAAATCGTAAACGAAATAAATCGCGGAAATTTCAACACCGAGTTATTCGAGGATTTGCAGGTAAAGAGACAAGACGAAGTTGGTGTTCTTGCAAAATCAACTCAAAACGAGCGCGAAATTCTCAACATGGTTTCGCGCCTTACGAATCAAGGCGTTACGCGGGCGATTATCAGAAAAGAAATCGATTTTGAACCACACTTAAAAGACATCACGATTTTCTTTTCGGACATTCGCGGATTTACGGCGATTTCTGACGGATTCAAAAACAGGTTTGGAGAAGCGAGCGCGGCAAATATCATTGGATTTTTGAACGATTACATGAGCCGCATGGTTACGTGCATAAGGCGCACGGGCGGAATCGTGGACAAATTTGAAGGCGACGCAATTATGGCGTGTTGGGGTGTTTTGCGGCACGACGACCTTTTGTGGGAAAATTTGAGCGACGGGAGCGTTACAAAGGCAATGCGCCAAGCCGAACACGACCACTACGTTACCGAAGACGCATTGAGTGCGATAACGTGTTGCGTGGCAATGCGCTATTCGTTGATGAAATACAACAAAGATGCCCGCGCGTTTACCGAGCAACACAAAAACGAGCCGCTTGCGCAATATAAACCGCACATTCAAATTGGCGCGGGATTAAACAGCGGGCGGGCAACAGTTGGCTTTATGGGGTCGTTTGAAAAAATGGAGTTCACGTCAATCGGGGATGCGGTAAACTTTGCAAGTCGCACCGAAGCGAGCAACAAACCTTGCGGCACCGACATTCTCATCACCGAGGACACGCGCACTCTTCTTTTGGATTACATTCGGTGCGAGGAAAACGACTTTAGAATTCCAGAGGAAAATCTAAAAAATGAAATCATTATCGAGCAAATTCCTGTGGAATTTGAAGTCAAAGGAAAGGGCAAGCAACATTTTTACGGCGTGGTGAATATGCCGCTTTTTGACATAAAGGAGTTTTTTTGCGCGGACGACCCGTCATTTGAGGTGGATTATGACTGCATAAAGGCGTGTGGCCCTCACGGTCCTCGAACTTTGACTGAAATGCGGCGAATTCTTGGAATCGCGGAGCCAGAATTTGGCAAGGTGGATTTGAATGCAGAAGAAAACAAAATACAAGTCGCGGGCGCGTGACACAGCGGTTGTTCTGCTCTGTCTGTTTTTTGCGTTTTTCTTCTTGTGGCTTTTTTATCGCGACTTAAACGCATATACAGTTGACCGAAGCGACAAATTGCGGGCAGGCGTTATCTCGTTCAAATACAAAGTTGCGCAACGAAAATTCAATGACCGCGTTGTTTGGGAGCGCGTTCCGCAAAACTCGATTCTCTACGATGAAGACACGATTCGCACGGCAGATTTTGCGCAAGCCACAATTACATTCGACGACGGCACCGTCTTAGACATTTACGAAAACACGATGCTCCAAATTCACTACGACCCTGACGGCGGTCTAAAACTCGACGTAACGGGTGGCGACATTCAAGTTGACAGCGCGGCTTCAAATCAAGCCGTTGCTGTAAGCCTCGGAGACGGAACGAGCGTGAACGTTGAAAAAGGTTCAAGTCTTTCGGCAAAATCCTCGTCGGACGGCGGCTCTTCAAGCGTGGAAGTTACGGGCGGAAGCGTTACCGTTGTGAGCGTGGACGGAGAAAAGGCGAGCCTTTCACTCGGAGAAAGCGTGAGCGTTGAAGCGGGCGCGGGAATCACCAGAAATCCCATTACGGTCGTGTATCCTCCAAAAGAACTTCGATTGCTTGGCGTAAAAGGCGAGTCGATTCCCGTGCGTTTTGAATGGCGGAGCGAGTTGGCGGACGATATTCCCGTTGTTGTGCAAACAAGCCGAAGCCGTGACGGAAGCGAGCCGTATTACACGCGCGATTTTGCCACGTCCACAAAAGCAGAAATCGACGCGGATGGAATTTTTTATTGGCGCGTTTTTCCAGGCGGAAGCGAAGACAAGGCGGTTTCGGGGCGAGTTGAAGTCGTGGAGGCCACTCCTGCTGTTTTGCTTGCCCCTGCAAACGCAAGCGATTTTAAGTATCGCACGGATTTTCCGCGCATTTCGTTTCGCTGGAACGGTAGCGACATGGCAGAGCGATACCGATTTTTGGTTTCCGCTACGGCTGACATGAAATCAATTGTTTCTGAAAAAATTGTTGAAGGAACAAACGTTTCCGTTGACAGCCTTCGCGAAGGAACGTATTTTTGGCAAGTAACTCCGTATTATTCGATTGGCGGCGTAGGATACGCATTTGGAAGTACTGTCAATTCGTTTTCGATTTCGCGCCTTGAAAATGTGCCACCTCCCGAACTTTCTGCTCCTGCTGACGGCGCGGAAATTCAACGGCGGGACGGCACGGCTTCTCTTTCGTTTATTTGGCGAAGCGACATAAAAGACGCGAATTACGATTTGATTCTTGCAAAAGACGAAACGCTTTCTGACGTGGTTTTGAACGTTTCAGCAGAATCGACGCATTTTATCAAAGAATTTTCTGCACAAGATTTACCAGACGGAACGTATTTTTGGCGCGTTGTGCGTCGCGCGGTAGCCGAAGACGATTCTGCGCCCGAAAGCGTCGTCCGCTCGTTTTCGATTGCGCCCCCCGCTCCACGGGAAACAAAATTGCTGTATCCGCCAGACGGATTTGGAATTGAAGAAACGCGCATTTCTTCAACGGAATTTTTGTGGCGAAGCCCCGACGGCGAGCCAGCGTTACTTCAATTTTCTCGTTCAAATGATTTTTCGCTCATTTCAAAAGAAATCGAAGCGACCGACGTTGTTCGTTCTGTCAAACTCGAAGAAGGCGTGTGGTTTTGGCGCGTTGGAAGCGCGGACGGCGGAAGCGAGCGGCGATTTACCGTTCCTCGCACGATTTCTGTTTTCTCTTCTCTTTCTTTGCCTGAAATCTCGTATCCAAAAGTGGGGCAAGAAGTCGTTGTTTTTGGCTCTGCTCCCGTTTCGATTTCTTGGCTTGAAAGCAAAGGTGCGTCGCGATATTCCGTGCAGATTTTTGGCGCGGACGGCTCTCCCGTTTATCAAAGCGGCGTGAGAGAAACGCAGATTCCCGTGCTTCTTGGAAACGGAACGTACACGGCGCGCGTTCAAGCGATTGCCGACGGAACGGAACTTTCTGACGCAAGAACGAGCCAAATTTCTTCGGTGAGTTTTTCTGTTCGCGCTCCAGAGTCCATAAGTCAAATTGCTCCAGACGAAAATGCTCGAATCGACGGTCTTACAGCACTTCGTCGTCCAACGCAATTTTCGTGGCGACTTGGAAAAGACAGCGCAAAAAGCGTTACGTTTACGCTTTCAAAAGTTCAGCCCGACGGAAAAATCCGCGAAGTGGAAAAAATCGAAAACGCGCGTTCTCCCGTGCGCTTAAATCGACTCACAAGCGGGCGGTACGTTTGGAGTGTTTCTGGCTCTACGGCGGACGGAATCCCGCTCGATTCTGAAAACCGAACGGTGATAATCGAAGAAGTCGAATCCCTTTCCCGCGCGGAAATCATCGAACCAAAAATCGATTCCGTGATAGGACCTGAATATCTAAAGAAAAATCGGGCGATAACGCTTTCTTGGAAAAAAGTTCCTGGCGCGACGGACTATTCGTTTGTGCTTTCTCGAAAAACGGCGAGTGGCGCGACGATTCCCGTGAAAGTCGAGCAAAAAATGCGTTCAACGAGCGTCAAAATCTCAGACCTTTCTTCTTTGGACGTTGGCGAGTTTGAGTGGACTGTTACAGCATTTTCGATTGCGCAAGACGGCTACGAAGAGCGGCGCAGTTCGCCGTCGAGCGGGAATTTTAGAATTGATTTTGCCTCTCCGAACAAAATTGAGAGCGTGCAGCCTGGGAGAATGTATGGCGAATAAGCGTTTTTGTGCGATATGCTTGATTCTCTTTTTGTTCGCTCGGATTTTTGGCGCGGAAAGTCAAAAGTTTTCGCAAAAAATCGAATGGCGCAGTAACGCAAATGCGCTCGAATATCGCGTGGAGATTCGCGAAAAAGAAGCAACAAAAAGTTCATTTTTTACAACCGAAGAAACGTCGCTTGAATTGCGCCTGACTCCCGGAACATACCGTTATCGCGTTACGGCGATTGACTTTTTGGGCAGAAACGCGGGAACAAGCGACTGGACGGAATTTGAAATTCTAAAAGCAAGCCGCCCCGAAATCGAACTCAAAGAGCGAAACGTGGGCGTTTTGTCTGAAGACGGCAGTCTTTCGCTTGACGTTGACCTTTCGGACATCACGGAAGGAAGCGTTATTGAACTCGTTGGAGAAACAATCGTAGGAAGTTTGAGTCCAGACGAAAACTCGTCAGAAAACGGTAAAGTCGGAAGCGAAATTGACAGTTATTCGCGCGTGTATTTTAGTAACGTTCCAAGCGGACGCTACCGCCTTCGCGTTACAAATCCGAGTGGACTTCAAAACGAGTCCGACGTAATCGTGGTGCGCTCGCAATTTGTGCCACCAGAATTGTACATAGAACCAGAGCCAGAGCCAGAGCCGACTCCAGAGTCGACTCCAGAGTCAGAACCCGAACCAGAGCCAGAACCGCAACCAGAACCAGAACCCGAACCACAACCTGAGCCTGCGCCACAACCTGAGCCTGCGCCAGAGCCAGAGCCGACTCCCGAACCTGAACCTCCCGCTCCAGAGCCAGAACCCGAACCCGCCCCTCCGCCTCCAGAGCCAGAGCCACCGAAACCAGTAATCATTCGGGTGGCAAAAGAGCCAAAGCCGCCGTACAAAGCAAAAGGATTCGTTTTGGAAACTGGATTTTCGGCGGAACTCTCTCCGTATGACGGAACACTTTCCGACTTGTACGACTCATTTGTGCGTCCTGCGGTAAATTTTCGCGCGTCTTTGACTCCGTTTAACGCTTTTGGTGGAAAACTTGGTGGCGAACTTTCCGTTTCGCAATGGCATTATGCAAAGCGCGAAGAGTTCACGGACTCGCGCTTGACGTTTACGCTCGTTCGGGCGGACCTGGTGTGGAGAAAACCGCTCACAAAAAGCGGCTCATTGTTTGCGTCTGCAAAAGCGGGCGTGGGCGTTTGTGCGCTTGACAGAACAATTTTGTATATTGTAGACGGAGACGGGCGCGAGCCAAACGGAAATGGACTTTCAACAGCACCTGCGTTCTCGATTGGCACTTCGATTTTTGTAATTCCCGCAAAGCATTTCGCGCTTGAAGCGGGCTTGGACTTTACGCACGCGGCAATCGGCGGACTTCCAACAGGATTTATTGCGCCGTATTTTGCGGCAGGAATTCGACTGTAAAAATCTTTCAAACGTCTTTAAGGAGGGAAAATGAAAATCAAAAGGAACAAAAAAACGCTATTTTTCGCACTTTCTGCCGCGCTTTTTCTTTTTTCTTGCGGAGATTTTTCGGAAGATTTTGAAGAAGACTTGTCTTCTGTGTATACTTTCAAATATTCAGATTCCGAAGGCGAAGTCAAAACCATTTCTCGGAGTTACAAAATCGGCGACACGTTGACGTATCCTTCTCAAAGAGAGTTGAACGCCGTGAGAGAACAAGGGCTTGCGTTTCCGTCTGCCACATTTCCCGTCGCCTCGGATTCGGAATTTTCTCAATTGAGAACAGGGTATGTCATTGGCGGTTGGAAATTCGTCAAAAATCCGTTTTCGCATTCAACACAGATTCCAGAAACAATGGAAAGCGAAGACGGCATGATTTCCCTTGTGAAAGTTACGCCGCAGCCTGCCGAGTTTGAAGTTTCTTCTTGGCTTCCCGTAACGTATCGGCTTGTTTTTGAATCGGGTTTTACAAAGCAGACTGATAGCGAAATTGACGAAATGAAAGCGCAAGTTTTGACTTACGACAAGAGCGAAGCGATAAAAACGAACACGCTTTTTCGTTCAGGCTATCAATTTGCAGGTTGGCAGAGAGAAAAACGCGATAACGTAGAAGTCAATTACGAAGACGAGGAAATCGTTAAAAATCTTTCGTCCACGCAAGGAGAAGCGGTTTCTCTTTACGCCGTGTGGCTTTTACAAGATATTACCGTTTCTTTTGACGCAAACGGCGGCGACGGCGAAATGGAAAGTCAACAATATTCGTTTTATGACGCGCCGATTGCGCTTCCCAAAAATACGTTTACAAAAGAAGGCTTTGATTTTGACGGCTGGATTTCCACAAAAGATGTGCCTTATAAGGACTGCGAAGAACTTGACCGCTTAAATTGGCCAAACGGCGACACCACAATGAGTGCAAAGTGGAGCAAAATCGAGTACACGGTTACGTTTGACGCAAACGGCGGTAGTGGTGTTATGAGTGACCAAACGTTTTTGTACAAAGAAGGGCAAGCACTTTCTTTTAATTCGTTTAAGAGAACGGGCTACGATTTTAAGGGGTGGCTTTCGTCCGACGGCACAACGACTTTTTCAGACGGGCAAACGATTACGCTTCCTGCCGATTCAAACAACGTTTTGAGCGCGACGGCAAACGATTTTTCCGCGCGCACGCTCGCGCTTTCTTCTCAATGGACTGCGCAAACGCTCAAAATCCAATTTGATGGAAACGGCGGCACTGGCTCGATGGGTGAAGAAACGATTGCTTTTAAAGACGGGCTTTCAGACACGCTCTCAAAAAACGATTTTGAGCGAATAGGCTACGATTTTATCGGTTGGTCAACAAGTCCTTCTGGAAGCGTTGATTTTTCCGACAAAAACGTGGTGGATTCTTCAACGTGGGATTCGCTTTATTATGCGGCAAGTGCAACGCAAAGTGGCAACACCGCAACAACGACGCTTTACGCCGTGTGGAAGAAAATCGAGTACACAGTTGAGTTTGACGCAAACGGCGGCTCTGGAGTGATGAAAAAACAAACGTTCCTCCACGGAGAGAGCAAAATGCTTTCTGCAAATTCGTTTACAAAAACGGGCTACGATTTTAAGGGGTGGTCAACCGTTTCTGGCGGAACTACTGCTACCATTACAGACAAAGAATCGATTTCGCTTCCGTCTGCTATTTCAAGCCTTTCTAAAACAAATCGCAACGCAACGCTTTACGCTGTGTGGACTGCTCAAACGCTCGACATTGAGTTCAATATCGATGGCGTTATTTCTCCCACCATAATTCAAGCAACGTACAGCAAAACGTGGTCAGTTCCTTCGTCTTTGCTTCCTCCTACTTCAAAAGTCGGCTTCAATTTCCAAGGCTGGGCTTTTGATTCAAACGAAACGGATGAAACGAAAATCTATACTTCGTTTTCTGCCTCTGACTGGGAGCAACTCTCTGCTCATGCGGTTTCTGGCAAAACGACGCTTTATGCCGTGTTCAAGCCGAGAGTTTCGTTAGTCACAATAAAAAAAGGAAGTGGCAAATTTGATACTACAAACTCGTCATTTTTGCTTACGGTAAACGATTCTGCCGACCGCTACGACTGGTCGTGCGATAATAAAACGATTTCGTATACGTCTTCTTCTACAAATACGTTGGAGATTTCGTATTCTGACTTACCGACTTCGGACGGGGATTACACATTTGTTTGTATTTTGTATTCTGGAACTGGAGCGGAAATAGAAATCTCTACAGTCATTTTCGTCATAAACATAAGTTAGGAGGGGAGAAAAAAAACAAGGGGCTTTTCCCCTTGTTTTTTTTGGCTTTTCGTTTTTTTTACGAAAAAATCGTTGATTCTTTGAGCCACTCGGCGCATTTTTCTGCGTCTTTGTCGAGCGGGCGGTCGTTGATGAGTTCTTTTGAAAATTGTCGCACTTCGTCGTGGACGGCGCAAAAAAGCGGCGAAAAATCGTCTTTTTGCGCGCCCATTTTGATTGCCACGTCAAACGCTTGACAGAGCGCGAGCGTGTGGAGCGCGAATTGTAAATAAATCAAATCGATTTGGTCGCGCAATTTTCTTGCGCTAATCGTTCCCATTGAAACTTTGTCTTGATTCAAAGCCTCCGTCGGAGAACTCGTTATGCTCACGGGCGACGAAAAATGCTGAATTTCTCCGCGGAGTGCGCTCATTGCAATTTGAGCCGCTTTGAACCCGAATCGAAGCCCCGCCATTTCGTCGTCGCTTTTTGTTGGCGGAATGAGATTTTCCGTAAGTCCGTTAAATTTTCCGTCGATGACGATTTCCGCCTGCTTGTCAGAAAGGTCTGAAACGTTTGCAAGCGCAATGCGAAGATAATCGGCGGCAGCGCAAATGTGTCCGCCGTAAAAATTTCCCGTGTTAAAAAGTTCGCCAGTTTCCACGTTCACAAGCGGATTGTCGTTTGCCGAGTTGATTTCTTCCGTGATGAGATTTTTTGCAAAATCGAGCGTGTCGCGAAGAACGCCGTTTACCTGTGGAGCGCACCGAATCGAGTAGCGGTCTTGGATTTTGAGACACGTTTTTTCAAAATTCGCGTTTCCAATCGTTCCGATTTTTTCCAAAAGTTCCTCGTAGCGATAAACGCGCTTTGAAGCACTGACGATTTTGTGGATTTTTTTCGCGCTTGTTATTTGTCCCATGTGATTTTTCATTTCGCTCACGCGAGCGCGGAACGGAACTTCGTTTCCTTTTACGATTTCTGCGGTCGCCGCAGTCAAAAAATCTGAAAGTTCTGCAATGCGATGTGCTTTTTTCCACGAAAGTGCGATAACGCCCGTCATCGCACTCGTTCCGTTCATTATTGCAAGTCCTTCTTTTGCAGCAAGTGGCAACGGCTCGATTCCTTCGGCTTTGAGCGCGTCAAGCGCGGGGACGATTTTCCCTTTATAATACACATTCCGCTCGCCCATAACGACTGCGGCAACGTAAGAAAGCGGTGTGAGGTCGCCAGACGCGCCCACAGAACCGATTTCAGGAATTACGGGAATGATGTCGCGATTCAAAAGAAGCAAAAGACGCTCTGCCAAAATCGGGCGAATTGCCGAATGTCCACCTTTTACGTCGCTGTTTAGTCGGCACGCAAGAATCGCGCGTCCTTCTTCTTTGCTAAACGGCTTTCCAAGTCCCACGCCGTGAAAATTGACAATCGATTTTTGAAGCAGGGCGGCTCTTGCAGGATTTATTTGATTTGCGCACGAATCTCCAAAACCCGTTGTAACGCCATACGTTGGATAGCCTTTTGCAATGTAAGACTCCAAAAACGCGCGGCTTTTTGAAAGAGTTTCCATAAACGATTCGTCTTTTGGAAAATCCGCCTGTTTTCCGCGCGAAATTTCACACACGTCGTCTATCGAAAGGTTTTCGCCGTCGATTGTAATGTTGTTTTGCATACTGTTCCTCTTTTCTTTTTTCGATTTTTTTGAATATCGTTTCAGTATAATGCGTTGATTTCAAAGAATCGATATTTACCATTCGCGTTTTATTGAACTAAGACCAAAATCTTTTAGAAAATCAGAAAGTTCTTTTTCGTTTTTGATAAGCCGCTCTTCGCGGAATTTTCCCGTTCGTTTGTCCAAAAATCCTGCCACGCTTTCTTTTGTGCAAATGGAACTTTTCAAAACCGCACGTTCGTTTTCTTGGTCAAACTCATATTTTTTCTTTTTGAGCGATTTGAAAAATGGAATTTTCATGCTTTTTCTCCAACTCGTTTTGCTCCAAACGAAACATCTCCAAACGTTTTTGACACGAGTTCGGTCAGGATTTTTGCTTTTTCAAAAAATCCAAACGGCGCGGACGAAAGCAAAACGCCGCTGCCTTCCATTTTGGCTTTTTCAGAAAACGAGCGTTTTTCATTTGAAGAAATCCAAAAATCCATGGCGTTTTCTCCTCCCGCTTCAAAAAAACGATTTTTTAATTCCGAAAGTTCTTGAATTTTGTGCGGAAGAATCGGATACCAAAGAAAAATGATTCCACTGCTCCATCTTTTTCGCACCTTTTCGACCGTTTGCGCACATTTTTCCCAATCGGCTTTGTCTTCAAACGACGGGTCAAGCAAAAGAAGACCGCGTTTTATTTTGGGCGGAGTTGAAAAAAGCGCGAATTTCCAAGAATCGACTTCGTGAATGTGTGGCTTTTTTTGAAAACGCAAAGAAGCGTTTTTTAATTCTTGCCTTGCCCGCGGATGGAGTTCTGCAAGATGGAGTTCGTCGGTTTCGCGCTGAAAGAATGACGAAATCGCGGGAGTGCCTGGATATTCGCCGTTTTTTATAAACGGAAGCACCGCCGAAATATACGGCAAAATCGCGTTTTTTTCGTCCTCGCTCAGTTTTGTATTGATTTTTTCGTTTTTCAAAAAACGCAAAATGCCGTTTGCCGCTTCGTTTGTTTTTGCGGCTCGCTCGTCAAAAAGCGAGTAGATTCCGCTCCCCGCGTGAGCGTCAAGAATGCAAAATGGCTTTTCTTTTTGCAAAAGAAACGAAAGCAAGAGCGAAAGAAGCGCGTGTTTCAAAACGTCCGCTTCCCCGCCTGCGTGAAATGCGTGAACGTAACTCAACATTCGCACGCCTCGGCTTCGTTTATCCAAGAATTTCCCACCGCGTCGCTTGGCATTCGCCAGTCGCCGCGCGGAGAAAGGCTTACCGTTCCCACTTTTACGCCGTCTGGCATACAACTTCTTTTGAATTGCTGCGCAAAAAATCGTTTGTAAAACGAAATGAGCCATTTTTTGATTTCCGATTTTTCGTATGTGTTTTCAAACGCTTTTTGTGCAAGAAAAAAGATTTTTTTTGGAGAAAATCCAAATCGAAGCGCGTAATAAATGAAAAAATCGTGAAGGTCGTAAGGACCTACAAGCAATTCTGTTTTTTGCGCAATTTTTCCGTCTTTGTCTGGCGGCAGCAATTCGGGAGAAACAGGCGTTTCAAGAATGTCTTTGAGAACGTTTGAAAGAGAATCGTTGCTTTTGTTTTTTGCGTCAAGCGCGAAAAAATCCACCAAATGACGAACGAGCGTTTTTGGAATCGAAGCGTTCACCGCGTACATTGAAATGTGGTCGCCGTTGTACGTTGCCCAGCCGAGCGCGGATTCTGAAAGGTCGCCTGTTCCAATTACAATACCGCCCGTTTTGTTCGCTAAATCCATAAGAACTTGCGTCCGCTCGCGAGCCTGCGCGTTTTCGTAAGTCGCGTCGTGCGTGTTTTCGTCTTGCTGTATGTCGCAAAAATGCTGCTCAACCGCCTTTTTTATGTCTATTTCAAGAAGGCTCGCGCCAATTTGCGCAGAAAGGTCTTTTGCGTTTTTGAGCGTTCGACTCGTAGTTCCAAAGCACGGCATTGTTACGCAAAGAATTTGATTTCTTTGTAAGCCCAAAATGTCCGCCGCTCTTGAGCAAACAAGGAGCGCGAGCGTGGAGTCAAGCCCTCCAGAAAGTCCCACCACGAGCGATTTTGCGTTTGTGTGAGAAAGTCGCTTTGAAAGCGCGCGCGATTGCATTTCGATTATGGCGTTGCACCGTTGCGTGCGCTCGTTTTTGTCTTTTGGAACGAATGGGTGCGGAGAAACAAAGCGAAGGAGATTTTCTGGCTCTTTTTTTGAAATTGTAAACGGGATTTTTATCACTCGAAACGATTTTGCGTTTCGTTCGGCGCAATCTTGAAACGTCGTTGTTTTTACGCGCTCGTTTGTAATTTTTTCAACGTCGATGTCAGAAAAAATCATTTTTTCTTCAAACGGATTCGATTCTGCCAAAATCGCGCCGTTTTCTGCAATAATCGAGTGTCCGCTAAAAACGAGGTCTGTGGTGCTTTCGCCACTTCCCGCGTTTGCGTACATGTACGAAGCGCACAGCCGTGCGCTCGTTGATTTTACAAGAAGTCGGCGATATTCTGCTTTTCCAACGATTTCATTTGACGCGCTCAAATTTGCAATGATTGTGGCTCCAAACAGCGCGGCTTTTGTGGACGGCGAAAGCGGAACCCACAAATCTTCGCAGATTTCCACAAAAAGTCGAACGCGCTCGTCGTTTTCGTCTTCAATTACGATGTCGCTTCCAAACAAAACGTTCGGGTTTTCCTCCGAAAGAAAAATCGATTTTGTTTGCTCTCGCTCATCGTCAAATGCTCGAAAATGCCTTTTTTCGTAAAATTCTGCGTAATTTGGAACGAACGATTTTGGAAAAAGCGCGAGGACTTTTCCTTTGTGAAGAGCGGCTGCCACGTTAAAAAGCGCGTTTTTTATGTTGAGCGGAAGACCGACCAAAATGACGGCAGAAATGTCCTTTGTTTCGTTTGCGATTTTCAAAAGCGCGTTTTTTGACGCTTCCAAAAGAGTGCTTTGCAAAAAAAGGTCGGAGCACGTGTACGCCGTTATGCACAGTTCAGGAAAAACGATTATTTCTGCGCCAAAATCTGCGGCTTTTTTTGCAAGTGCAACTATTTCCGTTGCGTTTTTCTCAAAATCCGAAACAGAACAATGTGGAATTGCGCAGCAAACGCGAGTAAATCCGTATTTCATAAATTTGAATTAGAACTCTTTTTTTACAGATGACACCTGCTCTGAAAAGAAAATTTCAGAACAGGTCTTTTTTTCGTCTTTGCTCAAAAATGTTAGAACTGATATTTTGCGGAAAGTTCAAAGAATGCTTTGTCGTGGTGTACGCTGTTTTCGGTAAAGTTGTAGAACTCGCCGTTTTCATTTCGGCTGTAGAGCCACGCACCGCGAGCAGCAAACGTCAAACCTTCCATAACGTTATACTCGATTTTTGGAACAATGCACAGTTCGTGATTTTCGATTCCCCAAACGACTTGCGCTTCAACGGAAAGTTTTTCGTTCAAGAACGTGTCTTTAAGAAGCACGATAAGTTTGTTTCGAGAGTACGTTCCGTCCGTGTTAAAATCAACATCGTATTGAGATTGCTTGTCGGCATTGTCTTCGATTTCGCTGTTTTTGAGAATGTACGTTCCCGTTTCTTGCACATTGATGTTGAGGTTATGAATCGGAAGGTCGATGTCAAATCCGCCAACCCAAGCGATTGAATTGTTGTGAATCGCGCGGTTTGTGCCATCAAAGTCGTTTGTAAGATTGTACGCAAATTCCCATCGCGTGTTGAGTTTCCAGATAACTTTTGCCGCTTCAAGTCCAAACACTTGCAATTGGTCGTACTGAAGAAACTTGTCGCTTTCTGAAATTTCTTCTCCCGAAAGCCGTTTTTCAATATACGACGGAAGTTTTCGCGCGTCAAATGAAGGCTGCTTGTAATGACCGTAGTAGTAACTCGTTCCCCAATCAAGTCCAATCGAAGGAATCGTTCCCGTAAGTCGTATACCAGCCTGCCCGTAGCGGAGCGAATGTGTGTCAGGATAGAGCGAGTCGGCATCGGAAGAAAGCGCGGAAGCGTTATTGAGCGCGTTCGTGTATGCTGTGGTGTACGCAGCGTTCGCTTTTGTAACTTGCTCCGTAAGGTATGCTTCGTATTTTTCTTTAAGAATGGCTTTTAGCGCAGTTTCTTGGTCTGTTTCGCCTTTTGCCGTCATATACGCGCTTACCTCAGAATTGTTGTATTCGATTTTTTTTTCCGACAAGGCTTGTTGCACGATTGTGGAGAGTTTGTTATTCGCCTCTTCCGTGCCGAGCGTTTCGAGCGTTTGTGCCGTTGATGCTTCAAGTCGTGCGTTTTCAAGGGCTTCAACGTATTCTTTTAAGTAATTCGCCATTGACGCAGAAACTTGATTTGTAACCGCGCTTGTGATTTTTCTTTGCGTGGCAGGCACGAGCATTCCGTCTGACGAAAATCGGTCGGCAGTCATCCACGGCGTGTAGATTCCTTCGAGTTTGAGATTGTAATCCCACGAAAGATTCGCCGTTGCCTTAAACATCACCTCTCCAAGCCTTCGGTCAATGTAATCGGGGAAAATAAAATCCGTGTAATCGTTTGCGTTAAAGTTATCAAGAACGTGGATTTTGTCGCCTTTTCCCCATACTTCTTTCATTTTTCCTGCTCGAAGAAGGAGCATTCCGTCAAAAAAACTGCCGCCCACGCTCGCTTCGCTCAAAACGTCTTCTGGATAGTCTGAAATCGTTTTTGGGTCGATTTTGAGCGTTGCTTTTGCGTCGGTAAACGAGCCTTCGTAAGAAAGGTCGAGTTTCAGCGACGCATTCGCGTCCGTGGACGATTTACTCACGTCGTAAAAACTGTCGTATCCGCGCGTGTCGTGCGTTTCGTTTTCTCCTTCACGTCCAATCCAGGCGCGAAAATTCGCGTCAACTTCGCCGCCCCAAGTAAGCGAAGGCTCTGAAATCTCGTCATCAAATCCAAATGAATCGCTTTCAAATCCGCCGTCGTCAAAGTCTCCGCCAAAATCGTCAGCGTCTTGCGCCCATGCGCCCACCGAGAACGCAACGGCAGAAAGCGCGAAAATCGTGCGCTTTGAAAATGCCTTCATATTTTTCCTCCACACTTCTTTTTTATTTTCTACCATTTATTTTGCTTTTCCCGTTTGAAGCCAGTTTTGCGTAAAATATCCTGGACTTAACGGTTTATCGAATTGCTCGTTTGTGATAAAAAGCCGCGTTTTTCGACCCGTTTCCTCGTTTACAATTAAACATGCGCGCCGAAGATTGTAATTTTTGCCAGACACGCCACGCACTTTATCGATTTTTTCGATTACGAACGTTTTGATGAGTTTGTTTTGATTTTTTTTGTCGTAATATTCCATTTTGACGGGGAGATATGTATTTTTGTCAATCCAAGAAATGCGATACGAATATTCAACCGCGTTCTTTTTCTTTGGAGTTGATTTGATTTTCCAGCAGTTGTACGTTGCAGTTCCGTAATTTCCGCCACTTGTGTTTCCGTCTATCGTAACGGTTTCGTTTGCCGAAAGCATTTCGTGCGTGTCTTCGTCAACGTGGCGAATTCCCATGTCGTTGTACGTGAACTCGCAGCCTACGAATTGTTTGCTTCGCTCGCCCGTTGGAATTCGCCGCGGCTGTTTGAGCGAGGGAAGATAAATCCAGCGGTCGTCGTCTTTTTCGTTTTTTTCTGCTTGAAGAACCCGTGTGTCTTTTACGTTTGCGGGCGAGCGAAAATCAAAAACAACGCTTTTGAGTCCGTTTACTTTGCGCCCCCATTGCATCATGATTCGGTTTTCAACTTTGCCGTTTTTTTCGATGTTTTGCACGTTCATCGTCGCTTGAGAATAATCAGGCGCGTCAAGCGTGGAAAATTTTTTCATAACATCATACGCTTCGTCTGCACTTGCAAAACTCGCTCCAGCAACAACAAAAAATGCCACAGCTACGATTTTTGAAAGTTTCATAAAAACTCCTTAAAATAAGATTTATTTTTTGGAAAGTATAACAAAACGCAAAGTGAAGTTCTACATTGCGCATTGAAGAATCTCAAAAATCAATTTTTTCAAAAAAAAGAAATATTATTTTAAGATTTTGACTGACTCAATTTCATTTTTTAACTATTATGTACCTTTGTTAGCAAAAACAAATTGTAAAAATAATTTTTTTCTCGCTACAATCACAAATTTTTTTCTTTCTGGAGAACAAAATGGAGAACACCATTTCGTACAAAAAACGCCATTCTATTGCCGTAAGAATAATAATTGACATTTCGATTTTAACGGCATGCCTTCTTGCCGTTTTGGGCGGAATTATTTATTTTCGGGTAAAAGCCGTGAACGACGACCAGTTCACTTCGCGCTTGAGCAATAATCAAAATCTTATGGATTTAACGCTTTCGGCGTATCTTATGGGACTGATGAATCAAGTGAATCTCATCTCGAATACGGGAGACGAGAGCGAAGACGTTATTTTGGATTATGCACAAAAAATAATCGAGTGTAATGAAAATTTTGTAAGCGCGGGCGTGGTGTATGACGACGGAGAAGTCATCAGTTATCCAGAGGATTCTTTGACAACGGACGACAGCGATAATTGGTTCGATTTTGCGCTTGATTCTGACGGAGAACCGTATTTTTCTCCGCTCTACGAAAAATCTTCGGGGGAACTGGTAATTGCGGTCGCAAAGGCAATTTTTGACGACTACGGAAACTCGCTCGGCGTTGCTGCAATCGAAATCGATGCGAACGATTTTATAAACGTTTTTGGGGACACAACGTCAATGGGAAGCATAAAGTTCATCATAATCGACTCGAACGCGAACATTCTTCTAAATCCGTTTGAATCGACGCTTAGAATGCAAAGCGTTCACGACCTCGGAATTGGCGTACTTCGAGAGTATCAGCAAGGCTCTTATGGTGTAACGCGCGAAATCGTAACGATTGGAGATGACATCGTGGACGAACCAAATGAAATCCGCATATTGCCGTCTGTGAACGATTATTATCCACTCGATTACGCGATTTTGATTCCGCTCGATGTAATTAACGCAAGCACTCGCGCGGTGAGTTTTACGGTTTTGGTTGTGATTGTGGCGGGACTTTTGATTTCAATCGTAATCGCTTTTATAATTGCGCGGCAAATCACCAAAGTGCTCAAAAAAGTGACAAACACGCTCCAAAATATAGCGCAAGGCGACGGCGACCTTACGGTGCAACTTCCCGTTATTTCAAAAGACGAGTTAGGGCAACTTTCTGCGCATTTTAACCTTACGATGAGCAAAATTGCCACGGCGATGAAGTCGATTGTTTCGCAGACAAAAGGCATGGGCGAAAAAGCACGTGCGCTCCGCGACAATATGAATCAGCAGGCGGTGGCAATCGAGCAGATTAACTCAAACGTGGGCGCGGTTACAAATCGAATTCAAGAAGAGGCGGGTGGCGTTTTAAGAACGAGCAGAGTCGTTGACGATATTTCAAAAAGCATTCGCGCCTTAAACGAAAACATCGAAGTGCAAAGCGAAAGCGTTTCGCGCTCGTCTTCGAGCGTTGAAGAAATGGTTGCGAGTATCAATTCTGTTTCGGAAATCCTTGACAAAAACGACGCAAACGTAAAACTCCTTTCGGAAAGTGCTGAAAGCGGACGGCAAGTTGTGGTGCGCACGGTTGAGATGACAAAAAAGATTTCCGATGATTCTGCGCTTTTGATTGAAGCGAGTGCGATTATTCGCAATATCGCAAATCAGACGAACTTGCTTGCGATGAACGCGGCAATCGAAGCGGCGCACGCAGGAAGCGCGGGTGCGGGGTTTGCGGTCGTTTCGGACGAAATTAGAAAACTCGCCGAAGACTCGAACGCGCAAGGAAAGAAAATCAACGACGTTATGAAGCACCTTCGCGACATGATTGTGGAAATGTCGAGCGATGCGCAAGAAACGCAGCGACAATTCGACGTGATTTTTGAGCATACAAAAACCGTCAGTCAGCAAGAAAGCGTCATCAAAAGCGCGATGGCAGAGCAAGCCTCTGGAAGTCGCCTTGTTATTGACGCAATTCGGCAAATCAATTCGGTTACGGTTGATGTTCGCGAAAAAGCGCGCGTTATGGAAGCGGGCAGCGGAAGGATTTTGAGCGAAATTGAAAAACTTTCCGAGGAAACAAATCAAATAAGCAGCGCGATGAGCGAAATTTCTAACGGAATCGGAGAGTTGAACGAAGCAATGCAAGTTGTCAACACGCTTTCAATGGAAAATGGCGAAAGCGTTGCAAGCGTTGCAGACGAACTCGGAAAATTCAAAGTTGAATAAAAAGTGAAAAATGACACAACAAAAAACGCCCCAAAAAGCAGGGGCGTTTTTGTTTTACTTTCCTGTAGAAAGGAAATTTTGTGTAAAGATTTTTGCGGGGAGCGGTTTGTCGAGTTGAATCGACTTTATCTCAAGTTTTGTGGAATGTCCCGTCTGCACGTTTTTCATAAACGAAATCATCGGCGTGTTGTAACTCTTTCCTGTTGCTCCTTTTACTGATTCAAGTTTTTGAACTTCAAGAACCTTCAAAAGGTTTCCTTTTTTGTCGTAGATTTCTGCGTACACTGGAACGAGCGTTTCTTTGTCAATCCACTGGATTTTGTCGCCGTATTGCGTGTCCGATGGATTTTTTGACTTTGAACTAACCACAAAGCAGTTGTAAGTTCGTCCTGAAACCGTTTTTGACTCTTCTTTGAGGAACGTGTGTTCGTCTTTTTCGATGTCGCGAGTTGAAAGGTCGTCGTAAGAAGCGTCCGTGCCAACAAATGCTTTTGAACCGTCCGATGTAGAAACGCGCCTTGTTGAGCGAAGTTCTGGAAGATAGATGAATTTGTCATCGTCCTTTCCTTCAACTTCTTGTAAAAGGAAGCGCGTTCCTTTTACTTTGCTCGTTCCAGGTCCCACAAAATCCATGACAATCGCTTTGATTCCATTTACGCTCCGACCGTATTGTTTAATCTGCCGAATGTCGGTCGAACCGTTTTTTTCGGTGAGCGTCATAATGACTGCCGTCTGGCTGAACGCGGGGTCTTCTACGTCCAAAACTTGTTGAATGATGTCGTGTCCTTTTTGGTCAGCGAACGCCGCAGTTCCAAGAGCGAGCGCGATTGCAACTCCAGTGATTTTCTTGATTGCTTTCATAATTTTTTCCTCCAAAAAATGAAACATAAAATTGATTTTCGCTTTGCCGTTCGGCTTTTTCTCAAAAACAAAACGGCATTTTTTTTGTTACACTTAAAATTATATTAAAAATCTATTTTTCTTCCTCGGTTTCCCACGCTTTTGGTTTTCCTGGGTGCATAAACGACGGGTCAATAACGTTGAAAATTCCTGGAAGAATTGTCATGGCAAGCATTGAACTTGTGAACATAACGATTGCCACAAGAACGCCGATGTATCGAAGAACAACGAAGCGACTCAAGCAAAGCACCAAAAATCCAAGTCCAACGGCAAGCGCGTTTGTGATAATTCCCGCGCCTGATGAGCGGAGCGTGCCGCGCGTTACTTCTTCAAGATTATCGTTTTCCATGCGGAGTGCTTTGTACTCGGTCATAAAGTGAATCGTGTAGTCGATTCCAACGCCGATTGCAACCGACGCGATAATGCTCGTAAAAAGGTCGAGTTTGATTCCAGCAAGTCCCATCGCCATGTAATTCAAAATAATCGTAAACGCAAGCGGAATTGCTCCAATAAGTCCTGCAATCACGGAGCGGAACGAAAACGCGATTATCACAAAAACGAGTGTGAGAGAAAGCAAAAGCGACGTGATTTGACTTGAAACAACAAGACCTGTCATCACGTCTTCCATTTCGCCTTCGCCCGTGGCTTCCATTGTGTATCCTTCTGGAAGATGCGTTTTTGCGTAGGCTTCAAAATCCTTGAGCATTTTTCCAAGAATTTGAGTCGAGTTTGTTTTAATCTGCACTTGCATTCTGATTTCCGTAGGCGTAAAGTTCGTCTGGTCGTCAGTGAACCGCTCCATTGCGTCTCCGAGCATCATCGTGTAGTTTGAAATAAGACCTGCGAGGTCTGCTCGCTGCGCTTTTTGATATTTTTCGGGGTCATACGGAATTTCGTAGAACGCAATTCCGTTGTAATTCATTTCTCGCTGGAGCGTTTTTACAAATTGCTCGACTGTGGCTCGCCGTCCGCCCGCTTTTGCGTAAGCGACTCCTAAAAGTTCTTGAACGTCGCGCCCCGTCATCGTTTTTTCAAGTTTTGCTTGATACGCAACATTCGGGTCGTCAAAAATCATTGTAGCAACAGGCTCTCCATCTTCCGTTTCATCTTCAAATGCAAAAAAGTCTGCAAAATCATCGCCCGCGCTTTCTGTTTCTTCTCCAAAAGAGTCATCGCCAAAATCAAAAAAATCGTCAAACGAATCGTCCTCGCTTTCTGCGTCAAAAGACTCCGTGGATTCTTCGTTTGGAAGCGTGGCTCCTGGCGCGTTCCAAGTTTGATTTATGCGCTTGATTGAATCCGTGTAAGAAACCGCCTTTCCAACGAGCGGATATTTATCGGTAATCCAACCTTCCATTATGTCAACAGCGCGCAACACTTCTGGATTTGTCATGTCGTTGCTGTTTCTTGATTCAGACAATTTTTCGTCGCCTTGAGCGCGAAGCGTGGCAATTTTTTCTTGCTCAAACGAAGGTAGTTCTTTTCCGTTGTAGGTATCTTCAATCGCTTGCGCTTCGTCGTAGAGCGCGTTTGCCTCCGCCTTTAATTTTGCCGCAGGCGACTTTATCAAAAGATAGACGGAGTTCGTGCCAGCAAAATTTTCGTTCACGTAGTCGATGTCGCGCCGAAGTTGGCTCGTTTCAGGAAAATAGTTCACCATCGAAGTGTCGATGACGATTTTCAAAAGTCCAATTACAGAAAACACAACGATGACCACGCTAAACACAATCATACGCGGTTTTGTGCCGCAAAAAAAGTGATATTGCATGTAAAGCGTGTTTGCGAGCGTTGTTTTTTCATTCGCGCCTTTTTTCTCGCGCGTTCCTTCCGTTTTTTCAAAACGCTTTCTGATTTTGTTTGCAAGTTGCTCCATTCGCCGAGAGCGATTCAAAACGCGAGAAAGCGGTTTGAGCGTCAAAAATGCGGGAATTATCGTAACCGCTGTAAGAAGACTGTACGCGATTCCGATTGCCGTAAAAATCGCAAATCCAAAGAGCGGGCGGAGCGGACTTGTTACGAGCGAAGAAAATCCCACAATCGTTGTAATTGCAGAAAGAACGACCGCAAGGCGCACATTCGTCATGCCTTCAAGAATGCAGTCCAAATGGATTTCTTTTGTGAGTTCTTTTCCTTGCGCTCGAAGTGCTTTGACTTTTTCGTCAACGGCAATGTAATAATGAGTCAACACGTGGATTCCATACGCGCTTCCGCAGCCAATCAAAGCAACGGGAATAACGGACGAAACCATCGAAAACTCAAATCCAAGAATCGTCATAAGTCCGATTGACCAAACGGTGCTCATCAAAACGGAAATGAGCGGAAGCAACATTCCTTCGAGCGTGGAAAAACTAAAATAGAGAGAAATCATTACAACGATGATGACGAGCGGAATCAAAACTGCCAAATCTCCAAGCATAAATTCCTTTGATTGCTCTGAAATCACAGGGTCGCCGTAATAACGAATCGAGTTTATGTTAAGGTCGCTGTCAAAAACCGCGATGTTTTCTTCTACAATTCTCCGAACGTTTTTTAAGGCAACGTCTTGCTCGTCAAGAGAAGCGTGCTGGTTCACGTTGAGCGCGATTTGCGTTGCTCTGCCGTCTTTTGAAAGGACTACCAGATTGTACATATCCTCCCAGTTTGCAAGCCGTTCCGTAATCAAAAGGACATCTTCTTCCGTTACAGGTTCGCTCAAAGGTTTGTCAAAAAGCGGGGCTACTTCAATCGCGCCTTTGTCGCCTTCGATGTAGTCGATGTTTGTGAGCGACGTTACGTTTTCCGTGTCTTTGACGTTTTCCAAATCCGCCGTGATGTTCCGAATCACGTTGATGTACTCTGGTCGCAAAATCGTGTCGCCGGGGGATTCAAGCGACACGCCGATTGCAAGCATCGAACCGAATTTGTCTTCGGTTTTGTTCAACCTTTGGAACGCTTCGTGCTTTTGCGGAAAAAATTGTCTTATTGAACTTTCGATTTTGATTTTCCGCATTGGAATTGCAAACGCCACCGTAAGCATACAGCCTATTGCAATTACAATAAAAGGATGCTTTAGGAGTTTCCTCATTTTTTTTCTTTTTCCTCCAAAAAAAGATTCAAAAATACAACGAAAAAATCTCTCAAATCAAAAAATCGTCTTGTAAAAAACAAGGACTTTTAATATTATTGGTTTAAGAGATTAAACCGTTAAACGTTTTGAAAAATATATCGAATATGATTTAGAATGTCAACGCGGGGAAGGGTGTTTTGGAGAATTTTATGACAAACATTTCAGAGGAAGAAAAAAAAGCGCAGATTTCTGAGGCAGTGCGCCTTTTTTCTGAATGTTCTTCCTTGTTTTCTTGTCTTGGAGACAGTACGCGGCAAGGTCTTATTTTTGAAATTGCAAAAACGGGCATTGAAGGGCTTGACGTTGCAAGTCTTACCGCAACAACGTCGCTTTCGCGTCCCGCCGTTTCTCATCATCTCAAAGTGTTAAAAGATTCGGGACTTATTTGTTCGTTTAAGCGCGGAACGCAAGTTTTTTATCGACTCAAACTCGAAAATAAAATAAAGCCGCTAAAAAATCTTATCCTTTTAGTAGAAAAAATCATTTACGAAAGTTACGGACTAAAAGAATAAAAGCGGGCATTGCTTTTTGAAACGCCCGCTCATTTTTAGCATTATTCTTTGGAATTTTCCGAGTTTTCTGTTGAGTTTTCTGAGTTTTCTGAAGGTGTTTCTTCCGCTGCTTTTCCTTGGATAGTTTCTTTGAGCGAATTGATTTTTTCGGTAAGCGAGCGAATTTTTTCCATAAGCGGTGCGATTTTTTCGTCGCTTTCGTTTATCGTGTCTTTTTCAAAAAAGAGGGACGAAACCGCTTTTCCGATTTCAAGTTGCGCGTCCGTCAACTCGTTCTCCGCTTGAAGAATTGCAAGCTTTGTTTTGCTTTCGTTTCCGAGTTT
This sequence comes from uncultured Treponema sp., assembly GCA_937877535.1. Lineage (GTDB taxonomy): Bacteria > Spirochaetota > Spirochaetia > Treponematales > Treponemataceae > Treponema_D. The sequence continues at coordinate 71,919 of CALFJF010000019.1, read as the reverse complement.
TTTGAGTCGTGCGCTACTTTCGCTTGAAAATTTTTCAAACGCGACTTTTGCTTCTCCCGTCGCTTTTTCGAGTGCTTCCTTTGCGTCAGAAAAATACAATTTCATTTCGTCCTTAAATGCCATTTTTTGTCTCCTTTACAGATTTTTTATCGCGTAAATCGTCAAATCGTCCGCTTGCTTGTCTTCGTTTACGTTTACATAGTATAGATAATTCTGCTCGTTCATGTCCATTTTGTCGCGGCAATAAAAATCGTACAGCGAAAACGTTTTTGAAAGAAACGCATCGATTTTTCTGTCCACGCGAATGCCGTCGCCGTCAATTCTGATATTTCCTTTGTCGTCTTTGGAAACGCTGCCATGCGCGTCTGGTCTTTTGTACATTCGGAACACCTTTTCGATTGCCGCAAGAGCCATAATCATGTCCTCGCAACTTCCCGTGCATTTTGAAAGGTCAAACTCCAAAACTTCCTTTGGATTTTGCGGGTGGCAACGAGAGAGCGTGTATTTTTTCTTATTGAACACACATTCAACGATTTCTTTGATTCTGTCGTTCCCGAATTCTTCGTAAGTTTCGTCTGGCATGTGATTTATGTGCTTTCCATCTTTGTCAAGATTGTGCGTTTCTCCGCATTTTCTCGTCCTAAAATGAGAATCCTTAAAAACGCTTTGCGCTTCTTCGATTCCGTCAGTGTAAAGAAAGAGAATGTCGCCTTTTTTGAGCGGGATTTTTCGCACTTTGTAACCGCCTTTCATATCGACCATCCATTGTTCAATTTGACCAGCGGCGGGCATTCCCGTTTGCGCACTGTCGAGTTCAATCGTTTTTTGCTGCTTTTTTTGTGCATCAAACACGCGAACGATTCTGTCGCCTGCGTGACAAAGATACACTTCGTCTTTTTGAGAATCGAACAGACCGATTAAAAGCGTTGCGAATTTTCCACGAAGTCCCAGATTTCCGATGAACTCGTTTAATTTTCCCGCAAGTTCGTTTATTCGCGTTCCATTTTTTTTGAAATTCCATTCCGAAAAATATTCGCGAAAAATCGTGGCGATGACGGCAACAAGCAAAGCCGCAGGAATTCCGTGTCCCGAAACGTCGCATTTTATGACCGCGTACCATCGCTCGTCGAGTTTTCTGTAATCAAAAAAATCTCCCGAAACGTCGTCAGAGCCTTCGTAATAGCAAAAAAGGTCGATTTCTTTGTCTTTGTAAGATGCCGTTGTTTGCTTGTTTTCTCGTCCAGAATTGAGCGGAATGAGCGCGTTTTGAACCGCTTTTCCGTCCATGTTCATTTTTTGTGCTTCAAGAGCTTTTTCTTGTTCTTCCAAAACGCGCGCTTGCGCTTCGGCGGCTTCCGCTTGAGCCTTTGCCGCTTCTTCGCGCGTTCTAATGTTTTCCTCGCGGATTTTTGCCGCTTCTTTTTCCGCTTTTGCCGCTTCCACCAGCCCGCGCGTCATGTCGTTTACGGCATCTCCGAGCGTTCGGATTTCATCTTGACTTTTTATGACGATTTCCTCGCCTTCAAGCGTTTCTTTGTCTTTTGCTTCCCCGATTTTTTTTACGTGAAGCACGAGTTTTTGAATCGGCTTTACGATAACCGAAGCCACAAAAAGCGCACCGATGTCGCCCAAAATAATCGCAAGAAGAGCCACAAGAGCCGAAATAACGATGATTTCTCGGATTGCGCGGTCGATTTCTGTTTTGACCGTATCCGTGGAAACTTCCATTAAAACGAACGCACGAACAAATGTATCATTGTCGCCACTCATTCTAAAAAGAACGGGCTTATAGAAAATATATTTTTCCTGTTCTCTGTCGAGTTTTTCCGTGGAAAATTCAGGAAGCGAGGCTGCCGCATCGGAGGAAAGTTCGTTTAAGCGCGAATCGATTTCGTTTCTAAGCAAAGAAAGTTGTTCGTTTAATTGAGCGTTTCGCTCTTCGCTCGCACCCGTTTTTTCCGCGCGAATCGCCTCCATTCGTGCAGAAATTTCTCGAACTTGTCGTCCCGCTTCTTCGTTTAAGGCGGCTGCTTTTCCAAAAATTCGCTCGTCGGCATTTTTGAGTCGTGCCGTTCCTTGCGAAAACTCCGTTGCGTCGATTTTTTCTTCGATTTGCGGGTCGTTTGAAGACCACACAAAATCAAGGTTTACCGACGAATTGTCCGCAGGAAGAGCCGTAATCGTTGCCCAGTTTGCTTCGGAGAAAAATTTTGTTTGCGTTGGAAGAAGCATGATTTCGTTTGTTTTCTCCTCCGCTTCTGGAAGATAATTTCTCACGCCATTTGCCATGCTTTCCATGACAACGTTTACGCGGTCTTGTAGCGCAGAAAGAAGCGTTCGCTCTTGCGTTTTAGAAAGGCGCGTTCCCAACGAAACCGCCACAATCGTAACGATTCCAATGACAAGCGCGGTCGTAAATCCAAAAAGTTTTGCTTTTAGACTCACGCCGCGATTTTTGAGTTCGATTCTTTTTTCCATGGGCATTTCGCCTCCTTTTAATGCAGCCTCGATTTCCGCCTTCAAAAGCCGAGCGTCCGACGCGGAAACGGCAAGCGAGCGAATGCTTGCCATAGTCATGCAAATCGCAAGGAAAAGCGCGAGCAAAAACGGCACGGGAACGATGTCAAAAATGGTTTTGTTTTTTCCGTCGTTTTGCACGATTTTCCAAATCGGCTCAAACACGTAGCGATTTGCGCTGATAACCGCCCCGCTTTCAGACACTTTTAGATTTCCGCTCCAGCCTTGAACGCCACGGTCTGTGTGGCGAAGCGAAACGGTGTAACTTCCCGCTTTCATGTCGGGCAATCTGATTCCTGTGATTTTTTCGTCGGATTCAACGATAAAGTCGCCTTCAGATTTTTTGAACGAGTAACTCGCTCCTTGCGAAGAATAAACGGTAATTTCGCTAATTGTTCCGTCGTACAAAAATCCTTCGCCCGTAATCGAAAGTTCCACAGTTCCTCTGTCGTCCGTCTTTTGCTCCACGGCAAGAATTTTTGTTTCAGGCGCGTATTTATTCAAAAGGACAAAAACGTCCGCCGCTTCTCCAATATTTCCAACTTCGTCGATTCCCGCAACGGAAAGCAAAAAAAGTCCATTCGGTTCGTTCAAAAACTGCGCCTGCGCGTCCGTTCCCAAAATCATTCTCGGCGGACGAGAGAGTTCGCGCCATTTTCTCATTTCGCCGCTTTTCGTAGAAGAAAGAATCAAATCGGACACTTTTTTTTCAACTTGATTTTCAGCAAGGCGCAATGGATGCGTTTTGTTCACTGCCAAATCTTTTGGAATCGAAGAAATCGGCGTAAGACTCCAGGTCCAGCCTGCAATGTCGTCGTCCGATTCGTCTGCTTCCCACTCCACAAAAAAATCATTTGAAGGAACAAAGCCATATTTGTCGGTTTCAATTTCGCGAATGAGCGGCGGAGAAGGCGGGGTGAGGTCTCGGTGGTATTCAAGCGTGCTAGATGGCGACCAGTTTCCCGCAGCGTCAAGAACGCGCGCTTTGAAAAACCACCTGCCGTCTTCATGAGCCGCGCCAAAAAGGGCGTTTTCTGAAATCGGCAAAACCGCATCGAGAGTCGAAGGCGGCTCTTCGCTTTCGTCGTCTGTCCAAATCCATGTCCAGCCCACAATGCCACTGGGGTCGTCTGGAAACGAAATGCTCGCTTGCGCTTTTTCCGCCGTCGCTCGTTTTCCTTCCGTAAAACTTTTTGCAATGATTTTTGGTTTTTCTGCCGAGCGGTCTGTTTCAAGGACGGCGATTTTTCCCGTTCCGTCGTTGTTGACTTCTTGCCAAGAAAACGCGATGTCGTTTTGTGTTACGAGCGGAGAAACAAACTCGCCGTTTTTTTCGCGAAAGGGGAGGACTTCTTCTTGATAAAACTCGCCGATTTTTTTTGCCCAATACGCTCGCTCTGTTCCGCTTCTGTCGTCAAACCACACGAGTCTGTCTTCGTCCAAAAATCGAAAAAAGCGCGGTCTGTGAGCGTTTGCGCTTCCCGCCTTTGTGATTTCGTATTCACCCAAAAGTTCGTCGTTATCCGTAATATGAGCCGTGCAGATTTGAGCGCGGTCGCTCAAAGATTCGCTTCGCTCCCAGCACACAATGAGTTTTCCGTCTTTTGCAGTCCACAAAAACGGCTGCTGATTTCGCTTTCGTGCGTCGGTTGTAAGAGCCTTTGTTTCTGTCCAACTTTTTCCGCCGTCGTTTGTGCGCGTAATGTAGAGTTGAAACGCCGAACCTGCTTGCTGTAACCCTTGAAACACAACGACATCTCCGTCTTTTGTTGACTCAAGAAACGGCACAAACGGCACGTTCACGCGCGAGGCGGGAAGAAATGGCGAAAGCGGTTTCCACGATTTTCCGTCGTCGCTTTTTGAAAAAAGGAGCGAAAAACTTCCAACGTTTCCGTTCGTTCCGTTTTCTCCGAGGGAGGCAAAAAGCATAAAGCCACCGTCGTTCGTTCCAAAAATGCGAGGTCCCACAACGGCTCGCTCTTGCTCGTCGAATTCGGCAGCGGAAAATGATGTTCCGCCATCGTTTGAAGAAAAAACGCCGAGCGAGCGCGTTGACGTTTGCACCGCGATTGCAACAACGCCATTTTTGCTTTTTGCAACTGAAAACGCATCAGGAACGCCGCCAGAGTACGAAAAAGGTCCTGCAACGCTTCGGCTTTCGCTCCAATCCAATTCGCCTTCATTTCTTTCGATGAGAGAAATCGTAAACGATTCAGACTTTTTGTCGATTTCTTCAAAAAAAATGAGGAGTTTTTGTCCTAAAACAACAGATTTTGGAAATCTTGAATCGGATTTTGTTACAAGGTGCGGGCGGTCAAAAAAAATCCCGCCGTTCGTGCTTGGTCTTTGCTGCGCGAAAAACGAAAGCAGCGAAAAAAGAGAAACACATAATGCAAAAAAAACACGAATTAAGCGAAATTTCACTTTTTTTGTCCTTTTTCGCGCATGTTACAGACGGTTTTTTACAAACGTCCGCAAATCCACGATTTTCTTTGTTTTTTGAGCGGCGGGATTTTGCCAAAGTCGTTCAAGAATGTCGTTTGCCGCGTCGAGTTGCCCGCGATTTACGGCATTTTGCGCCTTTTGGAAATTCGCCTCGTCGTCCGCAGTCAAAGCCACCACAACCGTTCCACCAATCCGCGTCTGAATTCTATCTTTGAGCGCGGTCGCGTTTCTAAACACGGTTGCTCGCCGATTTCTGGCGTACAACTGGATAATTTCGTCAAGGCGGGAAGAAGCCGCTTTGAGTTGCTCTTGATTTCCGTTCGCGTTTGAAAAAAGGCGTTGCGCTTCTGCGTAAAGCGCGTTCGCTCTTCGCTCTAGCGAATCGTCAATTTTCACGATTGGCCGCTGCCGAAGTCCTGTTGCGTATTCAAGTTCCTCGATTTCTTTTGAAAGCCCCGGATACGACGGATTTATCGCAAGCAAATCTTTTAGACTTGCCAATTTTTCCGCCGTATTTTTTGTGGCTCTCGCTTTTGCCACGCGGTCTTTGAATCCTGCTTCAAAAGATTCGGGGTCAAGGATTTTTTCGATTTTGAGCCGCAAAAGACTTGCGTCTTCGTTGAGCGGATACACGAGTTTCATCGGTTCAAGTTTGTCGCGCGCCATTTCCAATTCCAAAACCGCTTCTTGTCGCTTTTTTTCGCCAATGAGTTTTACGCCGTTTTCGTAATGCTGACTTGCCGCGCTCAAAAGTTGCGACATATCGGCGTAAAGCGGGTCGGTGCTTTTGAGCGTTCGTCCAATTTGGAGCATTCTTGACGTTGTAACCATTTCAAGCATTTCCTCGATTTCAACGTTTTGCTCGGCATTTGTTTGCGCCCATCGCTCTCGCGCTTGAATGAGTTTCCCTTCCGCTCTGTCGAGTTGCCCGTCGTAGTAAAAATCCTGCGCTTCGTTCATAAAGCGGCGAACGTCTTTGATGACAACTTTATTTTCCTCTCGGATTATTTGCTCCGAAAGCGCGGTTATGCTTTCGTCGGCTTGCGCTCTTTTTTGCGCACTTTCTTGAATCGAAAAAGACACAGAAAATCTCGCGCTCGCTTCCGAAAGAGCGTTATGCGCCGTTTGAAAATCCTGTCGCAACAGTGCCGCTTCCGCTCGCGCAAGATGCGCTTTTGCTTCCATTTCCGCTCGCTCTGCAAGTTGAATCTGTTTTTCGGCATTTTGCGAGATTTCCTCGCTTTCTTGAGCCATTTTTCTTAAAGCATTATACGATTCTTCGATTTTTTGAACATCGCTTTCAAACGTCGGAAACTCTCTGCGATATTTTTCTGCCGCTCGTAAAGCCGTTCTGTATCGTTCAAATCGAGCGGCATTTTCGAGCGCGTCGTTTCTCAATTCGTCCGAAAGTTCCTTTGCTTCCGTTGGATATTTTCGCACTTCGCCATTTTCAGCGATTCCGTCAAAAAGCGTGTGTGCACGAGAAAGTTTTTCCGTCGCGTTTTGAGATTCCGTTTCTGCAAAAAGCGCAAAAAGCGGCGAGAGCGTTTTCCAAAGCGATTTTGCGTTTACGGTTGCCTCCGAAAGATTCATTTTTGAAAGCGTTTCTTGATAGCCGATTACGTCGCGAAAATCCAAAACCGCGTCTTCAAGTTGAACGCCCGCAGTCGGAACGACTTTTTTTTGCGCGTTTACAAGGTCTGCAACTTCCATTTGGTTGTATTTTTCTGCGTTTCCGTTTTCTGGGTCAGAAAGAATTTCTTGAATTTCAAAATACGATTCTTCGCGAATCAACTCTTCGCGAACGTACTGCTCGCTTTTTGATTTTTCCGCAATTTGCTCAAATCGCTCGGCTGCCAAAAGACGCTTTTCCAAAAAATCCTTGTTCGCGCTCACCGTTTCGCTTTCGTTTGTTTCCGCGCTTTTTTTGAGCGTTTCGTCAGAAAGAAAATACGACGCATCGATTGCATCTGCAAGACTTTCTGAAAATCGCCTAGAAAATTTCATGGATTTTTCGTATTCCACAAAGTCGCTTCCCAAAAATCCGCCGTTTTCTTTTTCGATTTTTCCGTAAAGCGACTGAATCGAAGAGCCGAGGGGCGAAAAATCAGCGGCTTTTTTTGCCATTTCGCTTTGTTTTTTTGCTTCTTCTCGCATCGTTCGGATTTTTGTGATTGGAAGCGCGTTTTCTGCCGCCTGTAAATTTCCAAGGACTAATTCGTACACGCCTTTTTTCATCGATTCAACTCTTGTGTTCCAAAACGAATCAATCGTTCCCAAAATTCCCGTATCAACGACTTGCTCATCGCCCTCCACAAAACCGAGCGTGAACGTTATGTAACTAAAGCCCGAAAGAAGCGGATTTCGTTCGTTTGCGCGTCGGTCAAGCGCACGCAAAATGCGGATTTCTGCCATGATGTCGTTTCTGATGTTTGCAAGCGTGCCAAACGACGATTGAATGCGCCGCTCGGCATTTTCTGCGGATTGTAAGTCATTTTGATGTACGGCGAGCATGAACGCTTCGTAATCTTCTTGGCACGTAAGGCGCGCCCGCTCAATTCTGGGAAGAATTTTTGAAATGCGTTCAAACGATTCTTCCGTTGGAATGGTGATGTCTTCTTCGTAAACGACGGGCGTTCCGTCGCTATTTGAACCGTCAAAAATGCGGTCTGTGTCCGCGCCTTTGAGCGAAAATCCTTCTTGAAATTTGGCGACCGCTTCGGCGTATTGTTCATCTTGCACGAGTTTGTAGCCCGCGCTCATAATTCTGTTGTATCGCTCTATAAAAAAACGAGTCGCGAGCGTTTTTCGCGCTTGGCGCGTTAAATCAATGGCGGTTTTTGTTTGTCCTTTTTCAGCGTTTTCGAGTTCCACGATGATGTCCATTTTTTTGTCGTCGTTTTCCTCGTCGTTTCGCATTGTGTGGGCAAGTTCCTCCGCTTTTGAATCAAAATTGAGTCGCTCTTTCATAATTCTTCGGACTCGCTCTTGCGCTCTGTCAAAATCCTTTGGATGAGATTGCATATACACAGAAAGTTCTGAAAGTGCGCGATTGTATTCTTTTTCGTCTATGATTTTGTCGATTTCTCTGAGCGAAAGCACGGAAATTGCAGAAGAATCTGCTCCCGCGACCTGTCCGTTTGCGGGAATCGTGCAGAGAAACGCGGCGAACAAAAAGAGAATATGCGCTTTTTTCACGGAGTTATCCTTTGATTTTCGGTAAAGGATATAATAGAATAGAGGAAAAATTCCGATATGAAAACCAGCGCAAAGGGCGTTTTTTGTTGCAAGTCAAAGGAAAACGGGGCGTTATGAAAGAAAAAAAAATCCTGTCAATTCTGCTCGTATCTTTTTTCATGCACAGTGTCGTTTTTGCGCTTGACCTTGCGGGCGCAGGAAGCGACCTTTCTGATGCTTTGGGGCTTGGAACCAACAAAAACGAGGGAGCAACGTCGTTTCGCTCGCTTTTGATTCCTTCGGGTGGCAGAGCGGAAGCGTTGGGAAGCGCGTGTACGGCTCTTTGCGACGGTATTTCTTTTTTTGATTACAATCCTGCCGTTTCTTCCGTTCTAAAGGAAACCGAAACCGCCGTGTATCACAACGCTTGGATAGCTGACAGCGCGATTGAAACGCTTTCGTTTACAAGCCGAAACGGAAATTTTGGATACGGGGCTGCGCTCAAATGTTTTTATGTTCCGTTTAGCGAATACAATATACGCGGGGAGCGCGTTTCTAGCGCGTATTATTCAGAAACAACCGCCGTACTCAATGTTTCGTATAATTTTCTTGCAGGCTATTATTTTAAGGGAATCGCGCTTGGCGCAAACGCAAAAGTCGGGTGGAGAAATTTTCCCGATTACACTGACAACAAAACCGACGCGGTGATTTCTGGTTCGGGGCTGTCGCAGTCCGCGCTTGCTCTTATGGCGGATTTTGGTGCGCTCGTTCGATTTAATGTTCTAAAAAAATTCCAAGACAGAGAACCGAATTTGTGCGTTGGTTTTTCTGCAACTTCGATTGGAGCGGCGTTGACGGGTTTTGGAGAAGGAGTCGAACTCGACGATTCTCTTCCTTCGCGTCTTTCTTTGGGCGTTTCTTGGCGATTTGTTCGTCCCGTTTTGATTTCTCTGGAAGCCAGAAAAGAAATCAATGTGCTTTCTCCTTCGGATTCGGCGGGAGTGGGCGCGTGTGCGGGCGTTGAAGTGCGCGTTACGGATTTTTTTTGCGTTCAATCAGGATTTTTGCTTCAAGGCTCAAGCCCCAGAATAAGTCTTGGCGGCACGGCTTCTTTTTCTCGCGCGAGCGTTTGCGCGTGTTACACGTTTGACCTTACGTCTTCGATGAATCCTGTAAACCATTTGAGCGTGTCGGCGCGGCTTCTTTTGGGCGACAAAGGACGGGCAAAAATACAAGAACTCGTTGATATGTATTACATTGCAGGGCTTCGGCTTTACGCGCAAGGAAATCTTGATGAGGCAATTCGTCAGTGGGACATGGCGATTTCTCTTGACAAGAGTTTTGACCCCGCGCTCGAAGCAAAAAGTGCGGCAGTCAGATTCGCCGATGCAAAAAATGATATTATGGATATGCAGCGTTTTGATGTTTCGCATTAACTTTTGTTGTTATTGGAAACTTTCCTTTTTTTTTGATACACTAACATTCATCTTTCCGTTTTAGAGGTCTTTTATGTTCTGGGATATTGTGATTATTGCCGTTGTTGTGATTATTGTGATTCGGCTCGGAATCGTTTTTAAGGATAAAATCAGTTTTTTTGCCACAGGAAACGACAAAGGATTCAAATTGTCCGAAGTGAACGCGCTGTGGCGACTTGCAAAAGAAAACGGAATGGAATATCCAGAAGACCTTTTTACGTCGCTTCCGCTTGTAAATGACGCAATTACGCGCTTTATCGCGGATATTCAGACGGCTGGAACGGAATCGCTCAAAAAAAATCAAGATTTTCTTTCAAAATTGTATGCCTACAGAACAAGAATCAGCCTTGAACACGAAAATTCCAAAGGACTTATTTCCACAAAATATCTTGCAAAAGGGCAAAAACTTCGGATTGTGTTTCCAACAAAAGGCGTTTTTCAGTCGGAAGTCGCGGACAACGGCGAAGAACTTTTTGTAAAATTGCCGTGTCAAAAAGGACAGCCCCCCGTTGACGGGCAAACCTGGGTCGGAGAAGACGTGAGCGTGTATTTTTGGCGAAAAGGGGACGCGGGATACGTTTTTGACACCACGGTTCTTGATTCGTTTGTGCGACTCGGCATTCCTGTTTTGAAAATTCGCCAATCCTCAAATCTTCTTAGAACGCAAAAGCGAAAATCGATTCGAGCGCAATGCCAGATTGACGCGCAACTTTACTTTATTTCAGGCGACGACATCGATTTTGACAAAATCGAAACAACTCAAGGGTTTAGGTGCGTAATTGAAGACATCAGCGAAGACGGCGCGATGATTCGCGTGGGAGGGCAGGGCGAAAAAGACGTTCGCATGAAAATTCAATTCAACATCGGCGAGAGTTTGATTTGTATGTTTGGCGTTGTTCGCGCAGTCGAATACAATCAGCAACTGAATCAAAGCCGACTCCATTTTGAAAGCGTGCATTTGGACGAATCGATGAAAAACACGATTCTTTCGTTCGTGTACAACGTGCTTCCCGAAAAGCAAAAGGCGGAAGTTGACGCTTTGCAACAACTTGAAGCGGAGGCAGAAAAAGAGGCTGCAACTTTAGAAGGCGAGGCGATTCTTGACGGCGCGGTAAGCGAGCATTTTGTTTCGAGTGCTTCAAAAGAAACGGGAGTTTTGCAGGAAAATCAAGAAACTCCGTCCACTCAAATCGAACAAGCAAAAAACGAGCATTTAGACGAAAAATTCCAAGAACTTGAAAACAAAATCGCATCTGGAGGCGAAAATTGAGCGTGCGATTTTTTTATAAAATCTTGTTTTTTTTCTTTTTTTTGGTATCAAGTTTTTGCGAAGAAGACCAATCGCTTTTTTTTGCATTCGTGAAAGGTGACATTGCTTCAAAAACCGTTGCCGTTCGCGCATCAACGGGCGCGGTGGCAGAAAAATTGTCTGAACTTTCGTTGGATTTTTGCATTCAAAACGCCGCGCTTCTTCCAAATGACAGGGAACTTTCCGCGCTTGCCGTGGCTTCCGTTCTCGCCGTTCCAAAAGAAAAAATACCGCTTTTTTCCGACCGATTTGTTTCAGTTTTCGCGCTTTTTAACGACGACACGGTTCGCTCTTCTATTTTGGAGCGACTTTCGCTTTCCGTTTTTGACCCAAACGTTCGGCAAAAAACGATTTCGCTTGTGGGCGTTTGCTTTGACGAAGATATTTTCTTTGGCGCAAAATGCCTTTCTGTTATAAAAAATTCCGAAGGCGCAAAAAAATTCCCAGATTTTTGCGCAGAACTTGCAGAAAACGCGCTTTTTCACGTAATTGATTATGTGAAGGAACATGAAAACGGCGTGGATTCGAGGGCGATTGCTTTGCAACTCTCCTCGCTTTCCGCGCTTTCTGAAGCGGAGTGGACGCGGGCTGCTGATTTAGTCGCTATGAATTTTTCGCTTTCCGTAGACGAATTATATCGCTCGATTCTTGATGACAATCAATTTGCAGAAGTGTGTGCGCTTTCTTCAAAGATTCCGTCTTCAAAAATCGCGCTTTCGCTTTCTGATTGCCTTGCGTCTTTTAATAGCGCAAAAGAAAAGTCGGACGATTCGTTTCTTCCTTCCGAGCAGGTTCTGCTTGCCGTAATCAACGCTTTGGGAGTGCTGGGCGACAAAGCCGCGTTCGACAATCTTCTCTACGCAACGTATTTGGGATATTCTGAGGAGGTAGTCGCTTCGGCGCGTGAAGCCCTGTCAAAATTAAAATGGTAGCGCGTCTTTCGGTTGCGTCTTTTCGATTTCCAAAAATCACGATTCCGACGTGGGCAAAAAGTCCCGTTTTTCTTGCCGCTTTTTTCCTTGCTTTGCTTTTTTACACAAAAACGCTCGTTTTGAAGGACAATTCGATTCGTTCGCTCGTTCCTTTTGGAAGTGTTCGTTTTATCGAAGGCGAGGTTTACGATAACCCCGTAGCCGTTGATTTTGACGGAGAAAAACGATACAGGGCGATTTTTCGCGTTTTTAAGACGGAAAACGGAGATGGGCTTTCTTCTTCTGCGCGTGGCGAGTGCGTCGTTTTTCTTCCCGCCGAAAAAGTCGAGTCGCTTTTTCCAAATGGACTTTGGACGCAGGCTGGAAAAAGCGCAGGACTTTTGGTTGAAGAAGGGGCGCGTCTTCGACTTTCGGTGAGTCCGTTTGGAAAAAATACGTTTTTTGCGTCTGAGATTCTTCCTTCAAAAAAAGGCGTTTGGAAAAAAGGATTTTTGGGATTTATTTCAAAAATCCGTGCAAAAACGCGCCTTCAACTCCGCTTTTTAATGAAAAATTGGGGCGAAGCGGGTTCGCTCGTTCTCGCGCTTCTTTCCGCCGACCGCTCGTTTTTGCCCTCTTCCGTTTCTCGCGCATTTCGGCGTGCTGGATTGTCACACGTTCTCGCGCTTTCTGGAATGCACCTTACGATTTTTGGTTCTCTTGCGTTTTCTTTTGGCAAAAAAACGGTTGGAAAAAAAGGGGCAAGCCTTTTTCGCGTTTTTTTTGTGGGTGCGTTCGTTTGGTTTGCTGGTCTTTCGCCGTCGCTTGTTCGCGCGCTTTTGTGCGTTTGTATCTATGAATTTTCCTCTTTTTTGAGTCTTCGCCGTCCGCACGAAATAACTGTTCTTTCTGCAGCCTTTTTGATTCATTTGTCGCTTTTTCCTTCGCATTTGTTTCACGCAGCGTTCCTTTTAAGTTACGCCGCTCTTTTAGGAATTTTTGTTCTCGCACCCGTTTTTGATTTTTTGTTTTGCCGCGTTTTTCCGCGCTTTGTTTCAAAATCTCTTGCCGCGTCTTCGGGGGCGTTTTTTGCAACGCTTCCGATTTCGCTTTCGCTTTTTGGACAAGTTTATCCAATTGGAATTATTGCCTCTCCGATAATTTCTCCGCTCGTTGAGATTTTTATGAAAATTGCTATTTTTGCAATTCTTTTTTCGCTTGCTCTGCCTTTTCTTTTGGAGCCGTTCGGTTGTATAATGGGCGCATTGTACGAAGTTCTCAAAGGCATTGCAACTTTTTTTGCAGCCTTTCATGGAGTGTAGAATCAAAAATGAACTGTCCAGATTACAACTCGCCTGCATCGTTAAAAAAAACGCTCGATGAAAATGGCATGGCAATGCAAAAAAAATTCGGGCAGAATTTTTTAGTGAACGAAACGTTGCGAAAAAAAATCGTTGATTCTCTTGAGATTTTTGAAGGAATGCGGATTTGGGAAGTCGGACCTGGACTTGGCGCAATGACAGCGGAATTGCTTTTGCGCGGCGCGATAGTTACCGTGTTTGAAATCGACCACGGTTTTTCAAATCTTTTGCGTTCGTTTTTTTCTTCGGAAATCGAATCGGGAAAATTGAAAATCGTTGAAGGGGACGTTCTTAAAACCTGGAAAAGCGAATTGTCAAATCTGCCAGATTGTTTTTTTGGAAACCTCCCGTACAACGTTGCCGCCCGCATAATCGGCTCTACGATTGAATCTGGGGTACGATTTCAAAAAATGGTTGTTACGATTCAAAAAGAAGTGGCGCAAAGAATGGCGGCAAAACACGGCGGAAAAGAGTATTCGTCTTTTTCTGTGCTTTGCTCTTGGGCGTATGACATAAAAACCGTCGTTGACCTTCCTGGCGGAAATTTTTGGCCAGTTCCAAACGTTTTGAGCAGAACGCTTTGCCTTGTTCCAAAAAAAGAATTTCCCGTTTGCAAGGACAGTCGCTTTTTTTGCCAAATGGTGCGACACCTGTTTTCTTCTCGAAGAAAGACGATTCGGAACAATTTGCTTTCATTTTCCGAGGATTTTGACGTGGATACCACTCTTTTTCGGTGCGACATTTCAGGCGAAAGTCGCGTGGAGAGCGTTTGTGTGGAAAAATTGCTTTTGCTTTCGGACGCGATTTTGGAAGAAAAACAAAAATTTTCAAAATAAAAAGGCTTCAAAATGAGTGAAATAAAAAACAGCACAATAAAAGAAAATCTATCCTCGATAAAAGAAAAAATTGCATTGGCGTGCAAAAAATCAAATCGAAGTGAAAATAGCGTGCGCCTTGTTGCCGTTTCAAAATTCCATCCAAAAGAAGCGGTCGAAGACGCCATTTTTGCAGGTCAAAATCTCTTTGGAGAAAATCGCGTTCAAGAAGCGTTTGAAAAATTCGCCCTTCTTCCCGAAACGGCTTCTCTTCACATAATCGGCTCGCTTCAGAGAAACAAAGTGCAAAAGGCTCTTTCGATTCGTCAATTAACGATGATTGAAAGCGTTGACAGAATTGAACTTCTTGAAGAAATCGAAAAAGTCGCTTCCAAAATCAACCGAAAAATCGACGTTCTTTTTGAAATTCACACGGGCGAAGAGTCAAAAGCGGGTTTTAGAAGCGAGGACGACGTGTGCGCTTGTCTAAAGGCAATCGCGTTGGGAAAAATCACGCACGTGAATGTGCGCGGCTTTATGACGATGGCACCTGCGACTCAAAACGAAGAAAAAATCCGCGAATCGTTTAGAAGTATGCGCCTTCTTCGCGACAAAATGAGTGCGGAATTTCCGTCTTTGGATTTGAGCGAGTTGTCGATGGGAATGAGCGACGACTTTTTGATTGGAATCGAGGAAGGGGCGACAATCGTTAGAATTGGCTCGGCGATTTTTGGAGAGAGGACGTTGTGAAAAGAACCATTTTCATTGTTTTTTTCGCGCTTTTTTTTGTTTTTCAATCATTTTCCGAGGACTCAACGTGGAAAAACGTTGAGTTTCCGCAATGGAGTCGCGACCTTCGGCGAACGGAAATCATAACGCTCGGCTCGCTTCCGTTTGTAACGCTTTGGACGACGCTTGGATACTCAATCGCCGTTTACGGCGAGTTTAGAAATCCGCTCGACAAATCAACGGATTCGTTTACAAGCGAAGACCAAAAGCACGTTATCGCCATTTCTGCGGGTGTGTGCGTTGCATTGGGACTTACCGACCTTGCACTTACGCTCATAAAACGCCATTCGCGAAAAAAATCTTCCCCCATTTCTCCCATTTCTGCAGAACCGCTTCCGCAAAACGTTCAAAACGAAATCAACGAAAATCGAGATTATTTTTTCAAAGGAGTGATTGAAAGTGCCGTTTTTTAGCGCGGTCGTTCCCGATGATTTTGGAGACTCAATGCGGCTCGACAAATTTGTGTCTTTTTCTCAAAACGGCATTTCGCGCTCGCACCTAAAAGGATTTTTGACTTCCATTCTTTTGAACGGAAATCCGTCAAAACTTTCTGCAAAAGTCAAATCAGGCGACCGCATTGAAATCGAATGGGAAGACGACGTGCCTTCAAAAATTGAGCCAGAAGACATTCCGCTTTCCATTTTGTACGAAGATGAAAACGTTACCGTGGTGAACAAAAAGCAAGGCATGGTCGTTCACCCCGCAAGCGGAAATTGGACAGGAACGCTCGTTTCCGCGCTTTTGTTTCGCTGGGGGAGGGAGGCTCTTTCGATTTGCGACAACGCAAACAATCAAGCAGAAACGCTCGCCCTCCGTCGCCCAGGAATTATTCATCGGCTCGATAAAGACACTTCGGGAGTCATAATCACCGCGCGAAATCGAGCGTCGGAGGATTTTCTTCAAAAGCAATTCGCGCTCCGAAAAAATATCGTAAAAGAATACGTGTGTATTTGCGTTGGAAAACTTCCGTACAAAGCGGGGAAAATCGAATTGAATATCGAGCGCGACAAAAACGATAGAAAAAAATTTCGTGCCACGGAAACAAATGCGGGAAAAAAAGCACTGACGCTCTATTCTGTGATTTTTTCATATTCAAATGGAAAAGAAACATATTCTTTAGTTCGCGTTCGTATAAAAACAGGGCGAACGCATCAAATCCGCGTACACTTAAAATCGCTTGGCTGCCCGATTTTAGGCGACCCGATTTACGGAAAAAGACCAACGGGAACATTCAAAAGCGCGACGCTCATGCTTCACGCGCGATATTTGAAAATCCCGCTTCCTCCGCTCGGAAACCTGATTGCGTTTACGGCTCCGCTTCCTCCAAGATTTTTGAAAGTGATGAAAGTGTTGCGCGAAAATTTCAATCGAGAATAAAAAAATGAAAAACATCGAAATAATCCACTCTCCCACAAAATCTGAACCTTTTATTGTTGCCGTAAAACCGCGCGCTTTGCCGACGGCTCCGCTAAAAAATGGCGAAGATTGCGCTCTATTTCGGATTTCGCGCGATTTTCCGTCCGTTCTTTTTGTGCGCGGAAAAAAAGAAATCGAAGGCGGGCTTTGCCACAGGCTTGACACGCAAACCGAGGGGCTTTTTTTGTGCGCTTTGGAGCAAGATTTTTTTGACAAAATTCAACTTGAGCAAAGCGAGGGGCGTTTTTTTAAGACGTATCGAGCGCGAGTTGAAAAAAATCCTCAAAATGCCACAAATCTTGGAGGGTTTCCGCCTTTTTTGAACGATTTTTGTGAGTGCGCGATTTTGGAAAGTCGCTTTCGTCCATTTGGAAAAAACGGAAAAGTCGTTCGCCCCGTAACGGCTTTGAGCGGCAAGGCTTCTGAAAAAAAAGCAGGAAAATCACTGTATCGCACAAACGTAAAAATCAAAAACGACAAAGCCGTTTGCAAAATCAGCGCGGGGTATCGGCATCAAGTTCGCTGTCACCTTGCCTGGAGCGGTTTTCCGATTTTTGGGGACGCGCTTTACAATTTCAATTTTTTTGAAAAAAACGAAGAAATGGATTTTACGGCGTGCGCATTAGATTTTCTTGGATTTCATTTTGAGATTTAGAGATTTTTTTGCATCAAAAAGAGTGGTGGTTTCGATAAACTCAACCACCACTCGACATACAAAATTTTTTATTAGATTTTTTCAAAAATGTAGTTGCAAAATGATTTTATTCGATTCATAAACGACGTTTGGATTCTGTCGGTGAAAAACGGAATCCGCGCAACATCAGCCCCGCCGATTGCGTACAAAATCCAATTATCCCCGTCGCGAAAAACCGTGATGACCGACTGCATTTTTTCCTTTCCGACCGCGTTAAATCTGTCTTTGTATCGAAGTTTGTCAAGATTTTTCATCGAATAAAAATAATGGTCGTCGTATTTTTCAATATCGATTTCAGCGTCAAACTCTCCAAAAGGAGCCATATCGAGTTTTGCCGCAATCATCGTGCTGTTTCCTTCTGTGAGCAATCCCGTGATTTCCGCCGCCTCGTAAAGTTCGTACCATTTTTGAACACGCTCTGACCAATACGGAATGCCCACGTATTGCGGAACGTCTGAAAGCGTTTTGTTTATTTTTTCCAAAAGGTCTTCGTTTCCTTTGTACGGACGAATCTGGATAATTTCTGCGATGTACGACGGGTCGAGTTTTTTCATCGCGTTAATGACTTGCTCCGTTTGGGCGTTTTTGTCAACGCTCAATTTTTTGAGCGAACTGACGCTTTTTATCAAAACTGTTCCAGAATCAAGTTGCTCTTTCTCGTCTTTTGTAAGGTATTTATTGAACGGCGTTGCAAAAAGATTTGAAACAACCGTCAAAAATGCGAGCGAAAATGTAAAAAATGCCTTTTTCATAAGATGTTCTCCTTTTGATTTTTTGATTTTCCGTTTAATTTGCAAATGCAAACCGTTTGATTTTCATTCGGTTACGGCATCGCTTCTGTCGAGTGCGCTTTTTACGGTTTTTCCTTCAGAATCAATTGCCGAAAACACAAAATCCGCAAAAGCCCGCACACGACAAATAAATTCTGGCTCTATCATTGAACCAAAAAACGGCGGTCGAATCGCGTCCGCGCCGCCAAGCGCAAAAATAACCCACCAATCGCCCTTTTTGAAAACCTCCACGACGCTTCTAAGTTCGCCTTTTTTGCAGACGGTGAAAAATCGTCTGTATTTTATTTTGTCGAGATTTTCGAGGCGATAGATAAAATGCGTTCCGTAATTTTCGACCGCAATTTTTGAGCGAAACGTTCCAAGTAAATCCATCGTGAGCCTTTCTTCGAGCGTCAAAATGCCGTCTTTTTCTTCGGACGAAAGCAGTTCCGCCGCTCGATACAGCGGATAGAGTTGACCGTCTTTTTCTGAGCGAAATTTGATTTCCGTAAAAGAAAGAAAATTCCCCATCGCGTCGTTTATTCGCTCGATTAAATCTTCGTTTCCTTTGTACGGTCTTATGTTCCAGATTTCCGCAATGTATCCAGATTTTACGCCGTCTTTCATTGGATTTATGACGCGGAGCGTTTCTTCGGTTTCCCGTGCGCACAGTTTTTTCATGCTCGAAATGCTCCTCACGAGAACGCCGCCATTTTCAAGCGTTTCTTTGTCTGATTCTTTGAGTCGCTCGTTAAAAAGGGCTAGAGAATCCACGTCGATTTTTTGATTTTGCGCAAAAATCGCGCTTGAGAAGAAAAATGCCAAAAAAAATGACACACCAAAACAGATTTTTTGAATCATAGAAAAAATCATAAACCAAAAGCGCAAAATATTCGAGGTAAACCAATAAACTCGTTCAAATAAAAAAAAAGTCGTGCTATAATTCAAACCATGATTGCCTCTCATATAAAAGATTTGATGACAAATAAAAGCGCATCCGCGATTCGGCGGATGTTTGAAGAAGGTATCGCGCTCAAAAAAAAGTTTGGAGAAAAAAACGTGTTTGATTTTTCGCTTGGAAATCCAGACCTTGACCCGCCAGAAGAGGTTTTGAGCGCGATTGAAGAAGTTGCCCGCGACCGCTCGCACGGCTCCCACGGGTATATGCCAAACGCGGGGTATTTTGAAACGCGCACTCAAATTGCAAAAAAAATCTCGCGCGAGCAAGGAATTGATGTATCTGCCGAAAACATTGTTTTGACGGCGGGAGCGGCGAGTGCGCTCAACTGCGTTCTTAAAGCAATTCTTTCCCCGAATGACGAAGTTGTTGTTCCTTCGCCGTTTTTTGCAGAATACAGGCATTACGTCAAAAATCATGGTGGCGTTTTGGTTGAAGCGTCGTCAAAATCCGACTTTTCGCTTGATATTGAAAAAATCGCGTCGCTTCTTTCTCCAAAAACTGCTGCCGTAATCATAAATAATCCGAATAATCCTACGGGGCGCGTGTACTCAAAAGAAGAAATTGATTCTCTTTCTACAATTCTAAAAGTTCACGGAGAGAAAACGGGTCGATTTCCCTATTTAATTTGCGACGAGCCGTATCGCGCGATTGTCTACGACGGCGCGGTCGTTCAAAGCGCGTTTCAGTTTTACAACGAAACGGTGATTGTTTCTTCGTTTGCAAAGGATTTGAGTCTTCCAGGCGAGCGGCTTGGATACGTTGCAATACATCCTTCGTGTTCTGACGCGGCAACTTTGAGCGCGGCGGTAACGTTTTGTTTGCGCGTCCTTGGATTTGTGAATGCGCCTGCGTTTTTTCAAAAAGTCATTGCAAAAAGTTGGGACGCAAAAGTCGATTATTCTTCGTACAAAAAACGGCGCAACCTTTTGATGGGAATCCTTGACCGCGCGGGGATAGCATACGCTCGACCAGACGGCGCGTTTTATCTTTTTTGTGCCGTTCCTTCGCATTTTTCAGGCTCTGATTCTGAATTTTGCGAGCATCTCAAAAAATTCAACATTCTTGCCGCCCCTGGAACAGGATTTGGAGGCGCGGGGTATTTTCGGCTTGCGTATTGCGTGAGCGAAGAAACAATCGTGAACTCTGAAAAAGCGTTCAAAGCGGCGATGTCTTTTTGAATTCGATTTTTCAAAAATCAAATTATTTTGGAGGAAGAAATATGAAAATCCTTATGGTAAGCGCGGAAGTAGTGCCGTTTGCAAAGACGGGCGGACTTGCCGATGCGGTAACGGCTCTTGCGGGCAATTTGAGTAATGTGGGACACGACGTAAAAATCGTAATGCCGCGTTATTACAAAATTGACCGCAAAAAACTCGACTCGATTCCCGGTGCGCTTGGAGTTCCCGTGGGAATGGGGCAGGAGTGGACGGAAGTGTACGAAACGCCGCTGCCTGGTTTTCCAAACGCAAAGGTCTATTTTATTGACCACGAGCAGTGCTTTGGGCGCGATGGCGTGTATGGACCTACGCCTTCGTCGGATTTTTACGACAATCCGTATCGATTTTCGCTTTTGGCGCATGGCGCGTTTCAGATTTGCAATAAACTCGGCTGGTATCCCGACATCGTTCACGCGCACGATTGGTCGGCGGGACTTGCGCCAGTGCTTTTGAAGCACGTTTGTCGCTGGCAAGAACCGTTCCGTCGCACGGCGAGCGTGTATACGATTCACAATATGGGGTATCAAGGAACATACGGAAAAGACAAATTTTCAGACCTCGGAATTGACTGGGGACTGTATTACGGGGCGGGATTTGAGCACAACGGCGACATCAATTTTTTGCAAGCAGGAATTTCTAGTGCCGACATGGTAACAACCGTTTCTCCGACGTATGCGCGCGAAATTCAAACGCCCGAAGGCGGATTTGGACTTGACGGACTGTTGCGCGTGAGAAGCGACGTTGTTCGAGGCATTGTAAACGGCGTTGACACGGACACTTGGAATCCTCGCTCTGACAAACTCATTCCCGCAAATTTCAACGAAAATGATTTTAGCGGAAAAGCACGGTGCAAAGCAGAATTGCAACGCGCCTTTGGGCTTCCAGAGCGAGCGGACGTGCCTTTAGTCGGCATGGTCGGTCGGCTTGTTTCTCAAAAAGGAATCGCGGAAGTTTTTGCTCCCACTTACGGTTCGATTTATTCGATTTGCGCCACAATGGACGTTCAATTTGCGATAATCGGAACGGGCGAAAAATGGTGCGAAGACGAAATCAACGCGCTTCAATCAAAACTTCCCAATTTGCGCGCAAAAATCGGCTATTCCGAAAAACTCAGTCACTTAATCGAAGCGGGCGCGGATTTCTTTTTGATGCCGTCGCAGTATGAGCCGTGCGGTTTGAATCAAATGTATTCCGAGTTGTACGGCACGCTTCCAATTGTGCGGCGCACGGGCGGACTTGCCGACACTGTGCAAAATTACAATGAGCAAACGGGCGAGGGAACAGGTTTTATGTTCGATTCGCTCACTCCAGGCGCGATTTACGACACAGTGGGTTGGGCAGTTTGGGCGTATTACAACAAAAAAGAGCATATTCGCGCAATGCAAATCCGCGGCATGAAGCAAGATTTCACGTGGAAAGCGAGTTGCGAAAAATATCTTGAAGTTTACAAAGAAGCAATCGCGCGAGGGTGCAATTAAATCAAAAGGGCAGGGAGTTTTCCTTGCCCTTTTTTTGTCTTAAATAAACTCGATTTTTTTGTTATACTTTTTTGCGTGATAATTTCATTGGCTTTCAAAAATGTCATTTCAAGAAAAAGTTCGCTCGTAATCGTGATTTTTATTGCGTTTGCAATCGCGTTGCTCGTTGTTACAAACGCAACGCTCGATAGTGCCGAACGCGGAGTCCGCGAGTCTTTCAAAACGAGCATTACGGGAGACGTTGTGATTCGCCCAAAATACGACATTCCGCTTAGTCTTTTTGGCGACGAAACGCCATTTACGGGCGAGTTTTCGACAATTCCGCTTCTTGAGCCGTTCGAGGAAATCGAAAGCGTTTGTTCGCGCGTCAAAGAAATCGCTTCTTTTGTTCCGATTTTGTCGGGAAGGGCGATTCTTGATTTTTACGGCGACAAAGAGCCGTGTTTTGTCTTTGGCGTTGAAAATCCAACGTATTTGAATTTTATGAGTTCGCTCAAAATCAGTTCTGGCGAGCCTTTCAAAAACGGGGAAGAAGGCGTGATTTTGCCTTCGCGCTTTTTTGATTGGCTCAAAGTTCCGCTTGGAAACGAAGTGCAATTTGTTGTTGCGGACGGGCTTTCTTCAAGGATTCGCTCCGTTCCGCTCCGCGCTTCTTTTGAATATCCTTCCGAAAACTCGATTTTTGAGCGACTTGCAATCCTCGACGCGGACACGCTTCGGGAACTTCTTTCGTATCCTTCGACGGAAACGGAAAAAAACGCAAAAGCCAAAGAAAATTCCGACCTCGAAACCGAACAAATTGGAAATTTTGATTCTCTTGATTCTATCGACGATTTATTTTCGCTCGATTTTTCTGCCGATTTTTTGACAGAAATCGACGAAAAACCCGAAAACTTTGAAGAACGTTTTTTTGAGCAAAGTCCGTCTTCGCGGAAAAATCAATGGAATTTTTTGCTTTTGAGAACAAAAAAAGAGGCGTTTATCATAAAAACGCTGAACAAAATTTTCAAGGAGCGCGGGTACAACGTGGAAGCGGTTTCTTGGCGGAGCGCGGCGGGAAGCAGCGCGCTTTACATTTACGCGCTTAGAATCATTTTGAACGCGGGGATTTTTGTGATTTTGCTTGCGGGGTTTGTCATTGTGAACAATTCGCTTGTTGTGGGAATCCTTGACCGAACGCGAGAAATTGGCACAATGCGCGCTCTTGGGGCTTCCAGATTTTTTGTTTCTTTTGAGTGCATGGCGGAAACGATGATTCTTTCTTGTTTTGCGGGGCTTTTGGGGCTTTTTTTGGGTTTTTTGATTTCACGACTTTTGAACGTGGCTCACATTCCGCTTTCAAATCCGTTTCTTTCGCAACTTTTTGGAGCCGACGAGTTTTTGACACAGATTAGCGCGGGAAATCTTTTTTGTTCGTTTTTAGTTGCAGCATTTTTAGGGCTTTTTTCTTGGTTTCGTCCCGTTTTTATCGCTCTCAAAGTGAGTCCCGTAAGCGCAATGCAAGGAGCGTCAAGATGAGAATTCCTGTGTTTTTTTTGCTTGCTGTCCGCTCGTTTTTTTATAGACGGCGGGAGTATTCGTCGCTTTTTTTTGCGTGTTTTTTTGGAGTTGGCGTGGCTCTGTTTGCGCTTTCTGTAAATCGTGGCATGATTTTGTCGCTTGCAGACAAAGCGCGCATTTATTACGGCGGAGATTATTGCGTTCTTGGCGGAGAATCGTCTTTGACGCTTCCTTTGGTTGACGAATACGTGCCAAAAGTCGAAGCCGCATTTGAAAAATGCTCCATTCCGTTCAAAATCAGTAAGCGATTTGATTATAACGCCTTTGATTCTGCGTTCTTTTTTGAGGGCGCGGAAGCGCATCAGCGCGTTATAAAAGGAGTCGATTTTCAAAAAGAGCGGAATCTGCTTGAAAGATTGTCGTTCGTGCAAGGCTCGCTTCCAAAGGAAAACGGTGCGTTTGTGATTTTGCCGCTGCCCGCTGCTCGCACGCTCGGTTGCGTCGTGGGTGATGAAATTACGCTGTTACTCGAAGATTCCGACGGATATTTGAACACGGCTTCTTTTGTGGTTTCTGGCATTTACCGCGATTCGAGCGTTTTTGGAATGTACACGAGTTACGCAGATTTTTCCACGCTCGTTTCGGCGTATTCAATGCCGAATTCTTGGGCGAATCGCATTTGCATTGATACGTTTGCAAAAAATGCCACAGAAAAGACCGCGCTTTTACTTCAAAACGCGCTGATTGACGAGGGATTCCGTATGTTTCCGCTCGTTGACGACAAGCGCGATTTTTACGATGTTCTTCTTTCAAAAGGTTTTTCAGAGCCGACTCTTGCGCTTATTCCGCTTTCGGCAAATCTTTCTGACGTGCGCATAATGGAGAGGGCGATGAAAATGGTGTCTTTTTGCGTGATTTTTTTGCTCATTTTGATAATCGTTTCTGGCGTTGGAAGCACGTGGCGCGTCATTGTTATAAGGCGACTCGTTGAAATCGGAACGTATCGCTCGCTTGGAATGAAAAGGCACACGCTCCTTTTTTCGCTTTTGTCAGAGGCGGCATTTTTGATTTTCCTTGGAAGTTCGTTTGGCGTTGTTTTTTGCCTGATTGCCGAAAAAATAATTTCTCTTTTTGATTTTTCGATGATTCCATCTTTTGACATTTTTTTGACTCAAGG
Organism: uncultured Treponema sp.; assembly: GCA_937877535.1. Lineage (GTDB taxonomy): Bacteria > Spirochaetota > Spirochaetia > Treponematales > Treponemataceae > Treponema_D. The sequence goes on along the minus strand of CALFJF010000019.1, from coordinate 47,907 downwards.
CGTAATCGTTCCTGTTACGGATTGGAGTGGCGGGGCGATAATAATCGCGCTCGTTTTGCTTTCAACGCTTTTTGTGGCGTTTTGGTCTGTGCGGAAAACCGTAAAAATGATGCCAGCGGCGGCTCTCTCTGCGGGCGAGGCTCTCTGAAAAAAAAACAGAAACTTGAAACAATGAAAAATGTTCATTTCTAAAAAGCATTTTCATAAGGAGAAAAAAATGAAAATAAAAAAAATCGTACCGTTTTGTTTGATTTTAGTTCTTTCCGCTTCGATTTTTGCCGTTACGGATAGCGAAGCGCGTACGCTTTTAAAAATGGCGGAAGCGAACACGGCGTTTTTTGAAAGCGATTTTACGGCACAGTGCATCGTGGTGCAGGATAAACCTGGCGAGGACAAAAGCGAAACCCGCGCAACGCTTCACAGACGGGACAAGACTTCAAAATGGACGATTTTAATCAACGCGCCAGAAAAAGATAAAGGAAAAGGCTATTTGCAATCCGACGAAACCGTTTGGTTTTACGACCCCGCCGACGGAAGATTTACGTTTACGAGCGCACGCGATACGTTTCAAGGCACAAACGCAAATACGTCGGATTTTGCTCCTCAATATTACGCCAGAAATTACAAAATTGAAAAACACTCTGAAGTAAAACTCGGCTCTTACGATTGCGTTTTGGTGGAATTGACGGCAAGCGTAAAAAACGTTGAATATCCGAAAATGCGTCTTTGGATTTCAAAAAACGACGGCTTCGTGAGAAAACGCGAAGATTACAGCCTTTCTGGAAAAAAACTCCGCACACTTGCAATTCCGTCGTATCAAAGCGTTTCCCTTGGCTCTGAAAAGCGTTCCGTTCCAGTGAACATGGTGATTCAAGACGAACTTCGCGGAAAAAAAATCGGCGGCAAAATGCAAAACGAGCGCACCACGATTGTGCTTTCTTCGCCGTCTTTTTCAAAACTCGACGACAGCGTTTACACAAAGCCATATCTTGAGTTGATGAGCGCACGATGAAATATGTTGTTTTTTTTGTCGCACTTTTGATTTTTGCGTCTTTTCGCGTTTTTTCGTCGGAAGAGAGCGAGGATTTTTTTGAAGAAGAGGGCGATTATTTTGACCTTGAGTCCATTTTTGAAGGCGCGGAGGACATTTCAGAGCCGTTAGCGGCGGAAGAATCTGAAACTGAGGAAAAAACGGAAAAGAGTGCATTGCCTTTTTTTGTTCCATTGAAATTTTCGGGGCGAATTGCCGCCGAAGTGGGACTTGCTTTTGTGCGCGATGACGGCGAAAACGATTACACGGGGTATCTCGATTTTTCTCATTATCTTGCTTTTGATTCACGGCTTGATAAAACAATCGCCGTTCACGGCTCTCTCAAAACCGCTCGACCTTCGGGACAGTGGCTTGAATTATACGAATTGTATGTGAATTATTTGATGCTCGACAAAATTTATATTTGCGCGGGGAAAAAATCCACCGTTTGGGGAAATACGCGCATTTTTAGCGATGCCAACGACGAGTTTTACGACAACGATACGGACGCTCATTACACAAATATTCTCTACGATTCCATCGATTCGCTTTCTGGAGTCGTTACAATTCCGCTTTGGACGGGAACTGTTACCGCTGTGGCTCTGTATGACGGAAACGCAACTTCTCCAACGTCTGATGATATTTCTGTGGCTTTGAGCGTTGAAATGATTGTAAAAAAAACGAGCGTAAACGTGTTTGCAAGGCGTTTTCCGTCAGAGGACGGCGCACGCGCGACAAAACATCAAAATCCGATTCTTGGAATGGAATTAAAGCGCACGATTTTTGGATTTGACGTTTACGCCCAAGAATTGAGCCGAATTCAAGATGTCAGCGCAATAAAAAGTGCGTTTTCTTCGCGCGGAAGCGACATGAGCGCGTTTAGTCGTTTTGTTTCCACGCTCGGAATTTACCGCTGGTGGAACATCGATTTTTTTGACGCAGGATTTAACGTGGAAGTTCAAGATGTTTTTGCTCCAAACGCGGAAGAAGACAAGCACAGCGATAAAATCGCGTTGAACGCAGGAGTAAGTCGGCTCGGAAAAAATCGGAACATAAAAGTCGGCACAACCTGGAAACACGATTTTTTTGATAAAAAAGGGCTTCTAAAATTGGGCGTGAGCGTTTCTGATATTTTTCCTCACGCCTCGTGGAGAACTGGAGTTGAGTGGGATTACGATAAAGAAAAATCCAAGATTATCCTTGGAACATACATAAAAATCAACATGAATTATTAGCGTTGCCTTTTTTTGATTGTCGTACAGGCACGCCGAGTTCTTGCATTACCGAGCGAATCGCGTACTCAAGTTCGATTCTTTGTGGATTCATCGGAAGCACAAACGAGCGGCATTGCGACCACACTTTTGCGTATAGTTCATTTGGATTTGATTTTTGGAGCGTTTCTCGTTTCCAGTCGGTGAGGGAAGAAACAAAATCTTTGAGCATAAACGAAAGTTTTTTTCCAAGCCTTGCTTCAGGATGCTCGCGTGAAAGCGCGTCCATTTTTGCAATATTTTCCATATAATTCCGCTCAAAATCGCTTTTTCCCGCCATCATCGAGCAAGCGAGCGGTTGAAGATACATAAAAATGTCGTGTTCAATGGCGGATTTAAAAATTTCGTGGGCGTGCGCTCCGTTTATGATTTTGAGCAATTCCTCGGTGAGCCTTGACGGAGAAATCGATGAAAGCAAATGCGCGTTTTTCTTTATTTTTGATTTGAGCGCGTGCGGAAGCCGAAAATCGAGCGTCGCTGAAAATTTCACCGCGCGGAGCATTCTCACGGGGTCTTCTTCAAAAATCCTATCGAGAGAAATGACGGGGCGAAGGATTTTTGCTTTTATGTCCTCAACTCCGCCAACGTAATCAATCACTTGTTCTTTAATCGGGTCGTAGTAGAGCGCGTTGAGTGTAAAATCGCGTCGCTGAACGTCCTCGTCCATATTTCCAAAATCGTTTCCGATTGAACCTGCTGCAATCGAGCGAAACGTGGCAACTTCAAAAATCTTTTCGCCAAAAAAAACATGGACAAGCCGAAATCGTTTTCCGATTATGCGCGAATTTCTAAAAAGCCGTTTGATTCTTGAGGGAGTCGCGTCGGTTACGATGTCAAAATCTTTTGGCGTTTTTCCGACCATGAGGTCTCGAACCGCGCCTCCCACAATGTACGCTTCAAATCCGCAACCTCTCAAATGTTCCACGATTTTGAGTGCGTTATCGTCAATCGCGTTCCGCGCAATTTTGTGCTCTTCTCGTGTATAAACTACCGCTTTTTTGACGGGTTTTCCTTTCTCGTTTTTTGAATATCTATAAAGCATTACATTGTCCGCACGGGCAACGAAATTTTCCCTCCTTTAATTTCCCTGCTGCCCAAATCTCCTAAAATGATACACCGAAACGCCCTCTGTTGTAAACAACGGCGCACAATGGTAAAATAAACAAACTTTTGAGGTAAGATTATGAAAAAAATTATCAGCGGGAAAGTCCGCGAAGTGTACGACTTGGAAGACGGGCGCATGGTCATCGTCACCACCGACAGAATCAGCGCGTTCGATGTCATTCTGCCCACGCTCATCACCGACAAGGGCAAGGTCTTGAACGCTCTCTCGAATTTCTGGTTCGACTTGACGGGCGACATCGTGAAGAATCACATGATTTCTTCCAATTTAAAGGATATGCCCGCCGAATTCCAAAAAAGCGAGTACGAGGGGCGCACGATTCTCGTCAAAAAGCTCAAGATGATTCCCTATGAAGTCATCGTGCGCGGCTATATGTTCGGCTCGATGTACGAGGCGTACAAAAAGGGCGAGCCGTTCTTGGGGCACTCTTTCACGAAAAAATACGAGCAGGCAGAAAAACTCGACGAGCCGATTGTCACTCCATCAACAAAGGCGGCGGAAGGACACGACATCAACGTGACGCTCGACTACATGAAAAACGACTTGGGCGCGGAACTCGGTACGAAAATCGAAAAAGCCGCGCTCGCAATCTACAAGAAGTGCTACGAGCACGCGGCGAAAAACGGAATCATCATCGCGGACACAAAGTTTGAGTTCGGGCTTGACGAAAACGGCGACCTTGTTTTGGCGGACGAGGTTTTGACACCTGATTCAAGCCGATTTTGGAACGCAAACGAATACAAAGTGGGAACAAGCCCCGCGAGCTACGACAAGCAGTTTGTCCGCGACTGGCTCAAGGCGAACAACTTGGCTGGCGACCCAAACATCAAGGAAATCCCAGCCGATGTCGTCAAAAAGACGAGCGAGCTCTACCACGAGTGCGTGAAAAAAATCACGGGGTACGATTTGTAAAAAAAGCGAAAAAATGAAAGCAAGGGCGTACTTCGCCCTTGCTTATCGAATCAATTTATCGACCACAAAAAGCAATTCTTCGATAAACACGCCCGATTCGCGCTCAATGTTTTGTATGAGAAAGGTTCGCGTTTTTTGGAGCATTTCCGAAAGTTCCGTTCCTGACGGCACGTCGGCAGTTATGCTTAGCGTGTAGCCTGATTGCCCGTTTTTTATGCCGAGTTTTTTGATTCTAATTCCGCTTTTTGTTTCCGTCATAAAGCGAGAAGTGAGAGAAGCGAGCCGTGCGTGCGAAATCGCTTTTCGTTTTTGGACGCTAAAAGCGGGACGCACTATTGATTTTTCAAATTCGCCGTTTCCAGATACGCCTTTTTCCTTTGGAAGAAAGCGCAAAAATTGTGAAAGCCAGCGTCTTTTTGTTAAAACGACCCGAATCGAGTTTACGAAAATCTTTGAATACGTTTTTCGTTTTATTTCGTGAGAATGAACGGGAATGATGTGTTTTCCTTCGATTTGGCGACTTCTTCGCGCTTCCGCCATTTCTTCTTCTGTCGCGATTTCTTCAATGCGGACAAATCGTACTGGCTCTGGAAGTTGCAAGCGCGCGGTGATTTTGAGAATCATCTTTTCGCTCGTTCCGATTATCAAAAGCCGTTTGATTTTGTGCGTTCGTATCGCTTTTGCAACGCTGTCGCGGTGCGCTTTGTCGTCAAAAAGAGCCACGCGAACTGCGCCCATGTAATTTTTTTCGAGTTTCGCGCTGTATCCTGCGAGGATTTTGTTCCCTAAAATCAAAAGTCCGTCGTCGATTAAAGCCTTTGTTTTGAATTTTTTTGCGACAAATTTTGCGCGGTAACTTTTTCCCGTTCCGCTCGGTCCGTAGAACGCAAAAACGGTAATCCAATTTTGTGAAGAAAGAGGCGAGAGCGGATTTGGCAGACGGGGAAAAGGCATGGTTTAATCATAAGCGCGAGCGCATTGTAAATCAAGGGTTTTTGAGATTTTTCAAAAAATGCGCAAAACGTTTTTTGTCATAGAAAAAAATCTGCGTCCGTGGTATCATGCCTTTTATGAAGAGAACAATTTTCCTTTGCTTTTTTTTGTTTGCTTTTTCAGCGTTTTCAGAAATCGGCGATAAAATGTTCGTGTCGATTCCAGACGCGCCGATTCGTGAAAAAAGGTCGAATTTTTCAAACGTTTCGGACAGAGCAAAATACGGCGAGATGGTCGAAATCGTGAGCGAAATAAAATCGTGGCGATTTGTAAAAAGACGAAACGGAAAAAACGGCTGGATTCCGCTTTCCGCCCTCTCTTCTCATCCGATTTTGAATGTTGATTCCTCAGTCGATTCTTCGGAACTATCTTTTGCGGGGAAAAATTTTTCAACGGAAGACGAAAGTGCGTACAGAACAAGCGGAAACGTCAATTACGATGCCGTTGACGCAATGGAAAAATCGAGCGTGAGCGAAGCGGAATTACGCACTTTTTTGTCTGAAGGCAATCTCAAAGTGGAATAAAAAATGCGACACATGGCATTTTCCTTTCTTTTTTTGATTTTTCTCCCCTTTTTTGGATTTTCCGCCTTTGCTCAAGGTTGGTTTGATTCTTTGAACGAAGCAAAAAATCGGCTTCCAGATTCGTTGAAAACGAAAATCGACGGGGCGTTGTCAAACGAGTCGGTTCGGCGTTCTTTTGAAGAAACGCAAAAGGAATTTTCGCGTGCGCTTGATGACATTAGTCCAGAGGAAGAATATTACATTGGACGTGCTGTTGCTGCAAAAATCCTTGCAAAATACAGCGTTTTGAATAAACCTGCGGCTCAAAATTATCTCAATAAAATCCTACATTCGTTGACTGTTTTTTCAGAGCGACCGCTTTTGTTTCGGGATTATTTTGTGGTCATTTTGGATTCTTCTGAAATAAATGCGTTTGCGACCGCAGGTGGACACATTATGGTTACAAAGGCTTTAATTGATTGCGCGTCAAGCGAAGACGAACTGGCAGCGATTCTTGCGCATGAAGTTGGACACGTTCTTTTGAAACATAGCGCAAAAGCAATAAAATCCGCGCGTCTTGGCGGGGCAATTTCAAAAGCGGGTGGAGTGGCGGCTTTGGCACTTTCGGAAAATCAAAAGGAAAACAATGCCGATGCTGTTCGCGCGGAAATCGATGCGGCGGTTACGGGCGTAATTGAAACGGGCTACTCGCAAGCGCAAGAACTTTCCGCGGATTCAAAGGCTTTGGAGCTTCTTGATGGCGCAGGATACGACCCGCGTTCGTTTGAAGGCGTTTTGAAATCCTTGCAATCGCGCTCGTCAAAGTCAGATAAAAGCGGCTTTGGAAAAACGCACCCAAGCCCTTCCGTTCGGCTCAAAAACGTGTCGATTCGCTACCGCTATTATCCTGATTCGTCGTCGTATTCTCCGAGTTCTGCTCGTTCTGCTCGATTTTTGGAATTCAAAAAAGCATTGGAGAAATAAAAAATGACAAAAAAATCAAAAATAGAAGCGGTGATTTTTGACATGGACGGCGTTCTTTTGGATACGGAGTCCGTTTGTTACGAGTGTTGGCTTTCTGCGGGAAGCGAGTTTGGCATTTTGAACGTTGAGTCGCTTTTTCGGTCGTGCGTGGGGCAAAACAAGGGCGACACGCTTTTGTTGCTTTCAAAAACGCTTGGAAGCGAAGAAAAAGCGCGGGATTTTTACGAAAGAACGGGAGAATTTTTTTCAAAAATCGAGCGGGAGCGTGGATTACAAAAAATGGATGGTGTTGATTTTTGCCTTTCGCTTTTGAAACAAAACAATATTCGCCTTGCGGTCGCTTCTTCAACAAGGCGGGAAGCGGTGGAGCGACAACTTCGTAACGCGGGAATTTTTGATTATTTTGAAAGCGTTACAACGGGCGACCTCGTGGAACATTCAAAACCCGCGCCCGACATTTATCTTCGCGCGCTTTCTTCGCTAAATGTTGACGCAAAGCAGTGCATTTCCGTGGAAGACAGTCCAAACGGAATTCGAGCGAGTTGTGCGGCGCGTATTCGCTGCGTGATGGTTCCTGACCAAATCGCCCCAGATGACGAAATCAAAAAAAGTGCGTGGAAAATCGTTTCGTCGCTCAAAGAAATTCCAGAAATCGTTTTATAAAAAGGAGAAAAAAATGAAAAAATCAATAGCGTGCATAGCGTTTCGTGGTCGCGAAGTTTTGATTGCGCACAGAATTCAAAAAGGGCAAATGGGCGGAAGATGGGAATTCCCCGGCGGAAAAGTTGAAAACGGCGAAAGCGATGAAGACGCTTGCAAACGGGAGTTTTTTGAAGAGTTCGGCGAGGAAATCGTCGTAAAGGAAAAAATTGCCTCGGCGATTTTCAAACACGCTGGCGAAGAAGTGTTGCTTTGCGCGTATCTTATTACAGTTCCGCATGATGGAAGCGAGAAAAAATATGTTTTGAGCGAGCATACGGAATACAAATGGGTTTCCCTTTCGGAGATTCCAACGTTGCATTTTGTGGATTCGGATATGCTCATTTATCCAGAAATTGCAAAATATCTTGCGACGGTTTTACAGGAAGGCTAAAAATGTACACGCGATGTTTGTTTTTTTCTGTTTTGACATTGCTTTTTTTTACCTCTTGCCTTGAAAAAAACGATTCCATTTCTTTTAGAGAAGAGGATTTGAAAGCTATTGAAATTGAAGACCGCTGGGCAGTCGTTTCAGAGCCTTACGTTTCTTGCCGAGAAAAACCTGCGTATGACGCTCGCATTGTGAGAAATCTGCGCCGTGGAACGCTTGAAAAAGTCGAAGGCGAAAAGACCGTTACAACCGATGGAAAAGCCGAAAAATGGATTGCTTTTTCCGACGGGTGGGTGCCTTCCGCCTCCGTTCGCGTTTACTCAAATCGACTTCGAGCAGAAAAATCGCTCCAATCGGATTAAGACTTTTTTTCAAGAAGGATTTTTTCTGCCACGTTTTTTGCAGTAAGTCCTACAGTTTGCTCGCGGGTTTTGAGGTTTTTGAGCGTGATTTCTTCTCCGTCTTCGGACAAAAAAATGCCCCATTTTATGCCTTTTGCCTCCGCGACCGCGTATTGTTGCGCCATTTTCTTTTCTTCTGGAAAAACTTCCACAAAAACGCCCTGTTCCCGCAAAATCGAAGCGATTTTTTGTCTTTTGATTGCGTTTTCTGAATTTTTGTCGGTGCAAAAAATCTCTGCGTCAAGAAAACTGCCGCGCTCTTCTTTTTTTCCGAGTTTTTCGAGAGCCGAAAGAAGCCTGTCAAGCCCGATTGACGCGCCAACACCAGAAATTGATTTTTTTGTGTAAAGAGAGGCTAAATTGTCGTATCTGCCGCCTGAACAAACCGAGCCGATTTCGGGAAGCGCGTTCAAAAAAGTTTCGTATACGATTCCTGTGTAGTAATCAAGCCCGCGCGTAATCGACGGGTCGAGCGAAAAATACTCTGAAATTTCCGATTCTTCCATCATTTTTCGGATTTCTTTGAGCCTTCGCGTGTCGTCCGATTCGCCACCTGCCATTTCTTCGATTTTTTTGAGCGTATCGTCCCAATTTTGTTCCGCTTTTATAAAATCAAGGATTTTTGATGCTTTTTCCTCGCTCGCAGTTATTTCTTTGAGTTCTGCGCGAACTGCCTCCTCGCCGATTTTTGCGAGTTTATCCACCGCTCGCAAAATATCCTCGCTTTTTTCAACGGCTTCGATTTTTTCAAGAAATCGATTGAAAACGCCACGGTGATTTACTTTTATCGTAAACGAGTCCGCGTAAATCTCACAAAGAGCCGCTTTCATCACGGAAAGAATCTCAAAATCCGCGCTTGCGCTGTCTGCTCCCACGGTGTCAATGTCGCATTGCACAAACTCGCGAAATCGCCCTGCCTGAGGTTTTTCGCCACGCCACACTTTTGCAACGTGATACCGCTTGAACGGAAAATACAATTCATCTGCGTGCTCTGCAACAAAACGCGCAAACGGCACGGTAAGGTCAAACCGAAGAGCTACATCGCGCTTTCCGTTGTCCAAAAATCTAAAAACTTGCTTTTCCGTTTCTCCGTTCGATTTCCGAAGCAGAATTTCAGAATATTCGAGAGCGGGCGTGTCAATTGGCACAAACCCGAACGAACGGTACACCTTTGTGATTTTTTCGATGAGTTCTGCCCGCGCAATTTCCGCGCGTGGCAAAATGTCCCTAAATCCTTTGAGAACTCGTGGTTGGATAATTTCTTGCATAATGAAAAATTATATCGAAAAGCCTTGAAAAAGGAAAACGGCGACACAAAAAAGCCGCCGTTTTTTTTTACTGCCCGATGAAGTCAATCGTTCCGTTTAGATTGCTGTCAACTTTAAGCAGTGCCGTCCTGATTGTTGCGGTTTCGCCGCCTTTCCAGGGACGGCGATAGGTGAACACCACTTGCGTTTCGCCTTCCTTTTTGCACAAAAACACAAATCGCTCGATTCCGCCAACGCCGTCAATGTCTTTTCCTGCGTCGAATTGCTCGTATTTTTGCGCAGAAAGCGTCGCAACGCTCTCGTCAAAAATGACACATTCCCACGAAAAACCCGTCGTGGGATTTGACTCAAGGCACACTTCAAAAGCTTTTCCCCGGGGAAAATCTTGCGCCGTTTTTTCGTCTTTGCTTTCGTTAATTTCAACTTCTTTTGTGCTTTTGCAGCCAAAATTCATTGCAAGAAAAACCAAAATCGAAAGAAAAAACAGTTTTTTCATTTTTTTCTACCTTTTGCAGTCGTTGATGAAGTGCATTCTCACAAGTTTTCCGCTTTCGGTCAAGTCCGACTCCGCCCACGCGCTTGTCTTTGAGCATGACGACTGGATTGCGCTCGCCGTTTCGCCCTTGTTCGACAAACTCCAGTTTAAGTGGCTGATGCTGTATTTTTTGCACAAATCGAACCAGGCTTTGCTTTCGCTTTCGTTGAATCCGCCGTTTCCGCTTGCGTCGCACGTTCCAAACTCGGTGATAAAAATTGGAAGCCCTTTTGTAATCGCGCTTTCCACACGGGCGCGATATGTCTGCGTATGCGAGTTTGCGTAAAAATGGAACGTGTACATGACGTTTCCGTAGGTCGCAGGAGAAAGCGGGGAGGCGAGTGCTTCTTCGACATCTTGACTCCAAGTGTTTGTTCCCACAATGACGACGGCATCGGGGGCATACTTTCGGATTTCTGAAATCACTTTTTCGGCGTAGGGCTTTATCGCGCTGTTCCACGGACTTCCCGTCGGCTCGTTGCAGATTTCGTAGAGAACATTTCCATACTTTGCGTACTCTTTTGAGATTTCCGAGAGAAACTCGATGGCTTCGCTTTGCGTTTCTTGCGGATTGTAGTTGTGAACGTGCCAATCCACGAGGACGTACATTCCTTTCTTTGTTGCCGCTTCGATTCCATTTTTGACGATTGATTTGAGTTTTGCTTTGTCGCCGCCCGTAAGGTAGCCATTATAGTCGCGCGGATAGAGGACAATCCTAACGCAGTTTGTGTTCCAGTCGTCGCGGAGCGTCTGAAATGCGTCTTCGTTTACATAGCGACTAAATTCGTTTCCAAAGGTGATTCCGTGCGTACTCATGCCAAAAAGTTGATATTTTTCGTTATGTTCATCGTACAAATACGCGCCCGAAACGTGCAATTTTCCATGTTTTGAAAACGGCGTGTCCGAGTCAGAAAGAACGGGAGTCGCCTTTGTTTCTACAGCAGTTGGATTCGCGCTTTCCGTGCTTGATTCCGCCTGCGTTCCGCCAGAAATGAGCGTGATTTTTGTAACCACAACACCGTAGCCCATGAGCGCAAGTCCGTTCGATTTAAGCGACGAGGCGTTTGCCGCCGTAACAGTGTAGGAAAGCGGACTCGACTCTGGCTTTACGCCCTTGTCGCTGTCGGTCGTGCCACCAGAAAACGCACCGCCCGTGAGTTCCGTCCACGCCGCGCCCATCGCGTCAAATTGCAATTTTTTGTACTCCGTTGCGGTGGAAGACGCGCGCCACTCGACTTGGATTTTGCTTCCCTCAAAAAATGACGAAAACTTATCGGCAGCAATCTGAATGTTCACTCCCCAGTCCGAATCGTTAAAGTCCGTATTTCCCGACCACACATCGGTTTTTGTTTCCGTTTGAGCGTTTTCTGAAGTCGATGTTTCTGTTTTTGACGTGGAAATGTTTGTAATGACAAGCCCGTATCCTATAATTATAAGTCCGTGATTTTTCAAAAGAGTTGCGTTGTCCGCCGTAACCGTGTAAGAAAAAACGCCGTCCGCGTTTGTGGGAACAATAACGTTGTTGTATGAGGCATTTTCAAAGTTTCCGCCCTTAATTTCGCTCCAAGAAGAACTTGGGGCGTAGAATTTGAGATTGTAATATTCCCATTCCGACGTGCACGTTTGAGATTTTTTTGTTGTGATTGAAATTTTGCTGCCTGCTTGAAAATGTGAAAATGTACTTGCGGGGATTCGTATCTGAATTCCCCAGTCGTTCAAGTCGATTCCGCCGTTCGTGTCCACCGTCTTCCCCGTCGCTGACGTTACGGTTATTTTCGAGTCGCCGTTTGAATCGTATATTTCAGAAGTTTCTTCTTCCGTTTTTGGATTTGAATTAGGATTTGAACTTTCGCCTGCTTCGGAATTGCACGAAATGGCAAGCGAAGCAATAAAGAAAACCGAAAACGCAATCTGTAAGATTTTTTTCATTTTTCCCTCCCTTTTTGAAAAAATCAAAAGATTATTGGTCGTGTTATAAAATCTTTGGTGGATTTGACCTGGCATTTTGACAGACTCAATGCCCGCGTCAATTATATCATTTTTTTTGTATTCTGTTCGACGATTTTCATTTTTGAATAAAATGCGCCCAAGTTACACCCTCGCCGTTTTTTGCGTCTTTTACCAGTTTTGCGCCAGCGATTTCGGGAAGAAAAAGGGGATGTAAGCCCACCGAAAGCATTTTTTCCGTGCGCAAAACGCCAATGTCTTCGTTTTTTATGGTTTCGCCCGATTTCATTTCCCGAAGAAAATGCAAACTCCGATTCGTGCGCCTGTAATTTTCTTTTTCTGAAGGCGCAAGCGTTTTGATTCCGCTTCCGAGGATTTTTTCGATTCGCTCGCCGTATTCGCTTGATAATTCTCGTTTTATGTATTCGCTCGCGCCCTCGCCGTATTGCCGAAAACATGCTTCGCACTGGCGAACTGCATGAACCATGAGCGAAAATTGCTCGCTTTCGAGGGCAACGGGGTCGTCAAGTCCGCTGTCTTTTCGGCTCAACGTGATGTGTTTTTCAATCATGCGCCCGCCAACGGCTGCACACAAACTCGGAACGAGTACGGGATCTAACGAATGGTCGCTCACTCCGCAAGGAACTCCAAAAATCTGTGAAAGATTCGGAATGACTCGTAAATTATACTCGTCTTCTGGGGCTGGATAACTCGTAATGCAATGAAGGAGCGTTACGTCTTTTGTGCCAAGGATTTCAAGGGCTTTTTCGATGTCAAAAAGACGCGAAACGCCCGTGGAAACGATTACGGAAATCGGCACGTTTTTTCTTATTTCGGAAAGTTCTGTGAGCAGTGGAATGTGATTTAGTTCAGGGGAAGCGATTTTTATTGCGTCAGGCTTTAATTCGATTAACGCGCGCAAACTTTTGATTCCAAAAGGGGAGCAAACGAATTTTTTTTTGCGTTCGTGGACGATTTTTGCGCACTCTGCAAAAAAATCGGCGGAAACTTCAAGAGCACGAAATCTGTCGTACAGTCGCGTTTTGCCGCCAGGCAGATTTACAAATCCAGTTTCGGGATGCAAAATTTCATCTGCGTACACCCATTGAAATTTTATGCTGTCCGCGCCCGCTTCCGCCGCCGCCTCAATTAACGCCCGCGCTTTTTCGATATTTCCGCCGTGCGCCGTTCCAATTTCCGCGATTATATCAATTTTGTGTTGCATTTTTTATCCTTGCGATTCTTTTGCCGAATAATGAGCGTGCGTTATTGCGCAAGCAAGAGCGTCTGCCGCGTGGTCAGGTTTTGGCACTTCGCGAAGATTCAAAAGAAGTGCGACGTATTGCTCAACCGTATTTTTGTCTGCTTGTTGAGTGCCCGTAACCGCGCTTTTGATTTGATTTGGACGATACATTTTTGGAGCCGTTCCAAAGAGCGCGAGCGAAAGCGTTGCAACTCCTTTTGCTTCGGCAACGTTCATCGCGCTTGACGAGTTTTTGCCAAAATACAATTCTTCCATTGCCGCTTCATCTGGATTGAATTCCAACAAAACGCTTTTGATTCCTTCGTGGATTTTTACAAGTCTTTCATGGAGTAAATCCGAAGACGGTGTTTCGATTACGCCGTAACTGACGAGTTTGAATTTTCCACAAAAATCGTCCAAAATCCCAAATCCTGTATTTGCCAGCCCCGGGTCTATGCCGATTATTCGCCGTGTTTTTTTCATTTTTGTTGTTTTGAGCAAAAAAAAGCCCGCTTTTGAGCGAGCTTTTTGATGGAATTGTTATTCCGCTTCAAAGTCATCAGGATATTCAACAGTTGACCACACATTTTGAACGTCGTCATCTTCTTCAAGGCGGTCGAGGAGTTTTTGAACTTTTGCTGCTGTATCCTTGTCAACTGCTGTGTACGCCTGCGGAACCATCGAAACTTCCGCTGAAAGTGCTTCCCAGCCTTTTGGCTCAAGGGCTTCCACAACCGTTGTAAAATCATTCGGCGCAGTCGTAACGGTAATCACTCCGTCTTCTGTAATGATGTCCTCGGCTCCCGCTTCGAGCGCGGCTTCCATAACTTCGTCTTCGCTCACTTTTTCAGCATCGTACTCGATTACGCCTTTTCTGTCGAACATTCGACTCACAGAACCCGTCGTTCCGAGGTTTCCACCTGTTTTTGAGAAAATGTTTCGCACGTTTGCCGCCGCACGATTTTTGTTGTCAGTCAGCACTTCCACGAGAACTGCAACGCCTCCTGGCGCGTAGCCTTCGTAGACCAGTTCTTCATACGTGCCACCGCCAAGTTCGCCCGTTCCTTTTTTGATTGCGCGTTCGATGTTGTCTTTTGGCATTGAAGCCGCGCGAGCCTTAACAATTGCGGCGCGAAGACGAGGATTTGCGTTTTGGTCGCCACCTCCCATGCTCGCTGCGATTGAAATTTCCTTGATGAGTTTTGTGAAGAGCGCACCGCGTTTTGCGTCAGCCGCTCCCTTTGCGTGTTTGATTGTAGACCATTTATTATGTCCAGACATTTGAAACTCCTTGAAAAATGAATAAAGTTCTCAAAAATCATAGCCGATTCCATGCTTTTCTTCAATAGACCGAAAATCATGGAAAATTCAACTTTCGCTATAAGAGGCGCACACTTCTTCCGCGCTTCCAATCATGCGCATAGTGCCATGGTCAATCCAGATGGCTTTTTTGCAAAGGCGTTTGACTTGTTCGATTGAATGGCTCACAAAAAGAAGCGTTGTTCCACCGCTCAAAAGTTCGTCCATGCGTTTTTCGCATTTTTCTTGAAACTTAAAATCTCCCACGGATAGCACTTCGTCGCATATCAAAATGTCTGGTTTTACCGTTGTTGCAATCGAAAATCCGAGTCGCGCCGCCATTCCAGACGAAAAATTTTTGATTGGAACATCTAAAAAATCTCGAACTTCTGCAAAATCAATTATTTCATCAAATTTTTCTTTGAGAAATTTTTCGCTGTAGCCGAGAACGCAACCGTTCAAAAAAACGTTTTCCCGTGCCGTCATGTCGCCGTCGAATCCCGCTCCCAGTTCTATCAGCGGAGAAACCGTGCCATTTATTGTGACAGAACCTTTGTACGGTTTTAAGATTCCGCTTATTGTTTTGAGGAGCGTCGATTTTCCTGAGCCGTTTGTGCCGACTATGCCCCAGGATTCGCCCGCTCTCACTTCAAATGAAATTCCTTTTAGAGCCATAAACTCTTGAAAAAGAAGTTGCTTTTTTATGAGTTTTATCACATATTCCTTTAAGTTGTCCACGCGCTCGCTTGCAAGATTAAAACGAACGAATACATCTTTGACACTTATTTTTATATTGTTATCAATATTGCTTGTATTATTCATAATATATGTCCAATTATATGTAGAGAATAAATTTATCTTGATTTTTCTTAAAAAAGAACAAACCTACGATAAATGCTCCCAATGCCCATAAAAAACCGATTCCTGTCATGTTCCAGTCTAATAATTTATTTTCGTATATGCACTGTCTAAAAAGATTTGTGTAAAAAAACAGAGGATTGAATTTTGTTACAAATATTTTTACGCCGTCTGGAAGAATTGAAATAGGGTAGAATAACGGAGTTAAATATGACAATGCTGTTACAAGGACGCTGTAAATATATTGAATATCCCTAAAAAATACATTTGCTTGCGCAAGAAGCAAGCCGATACCTAGGCTAAATAAGTAAACTTCCAGCGATGGAATTATAAAAAGCAGATTATAAATCGAAAACCTCGCTTTTGTTATAAGCATTACAAGTAAAAGAGCCGCGAGCGAAAACGCATAGTCAACAAATGCGCTTGTTACTTTTGAAAATACAAAAATATATTTTGGAACATACGTCTTTTTTATAAGAGCACCGTTTCCCAATATAGAAAAACACGACATATTGGTAGCAGTGGAAAAAAAACTGAAAACAATCTGTCCGCTCAAAAGGTACACAGGAAAATTTATTATGTCAAATCTAAAGAACGTGGAAAAAACGATTGTCATTACGAGCATCGTCAAAAGTGGATTTAACACACTCCAGACGTATCCTAGCATACTTCGTCTGTATTTTAACTTTATATCTCTGGAAACGAGTTGCTTTAGAAGACCACGATATTTTATAAAAATGTTTGTTTGCGTAACAACGTTTGTCATAATTCAAATTATAACAGAAAATCGAAGCGTATGACAAATAAATAATTTTTTGTTAAAATCGAAGCGATTTTTTTTACGGAGATTTTTATGTATTACGACATAATTTTTGTGGGTGCGGGGCTTTTTTCTGCAACAATTGCGCACGAGGCGGCAAAGCGAGGGAAAAAATGCCTTGTCATTGAAAAGCGACCGCACATTGCTGGAAATATCTATACTGAAGAAACGGAAAATATCAACGTTCATAAGTATGGCGCACATATATTTCACACAGATTCAAAGAAAATTTGGGATTTTGTAAATCAATTTGCAGAATTTAATCGCTATACAAACTGTCCCGTGGCGAATTTTTGTGGAACGCTCTACAATCTTCCATTTAATATGAACACGTTTGCAAAAATTTGGTCTGATGTGATTACGCCAGAGCAGGCAAAAAAGCGAATTGCGGAGCAGGCAGCCGAAATGAAGGGAAAAACGCCGAAAAACCTTGAGGAGCAGGCAATCTCGCTTGTGGGACGCGACATCTACGAGCGACTTATAAAAGGCTATACAGAAAAACAATGGGGTAGGGAATGTACTCGCCTCCCTGCTAGTATAATAAAACGTCTTCCTGTGCGTCTTACGTTTGATAACAACTATTTTAACGACAAGTATCAAGGAATCCCCATTGGTGGATACACACAAATAATCGAAAAAATGCTTTCAGGGTGTGAGGTTCTTTTGGAAACGGATTTTTTCGATGAGAAAGAAAAATGGCTTAATTCCGCCGAAAAAATCGTATACACGGGAACTATTGACCGATTTTTTGACTATTCTGAAGGCGAACTTGAATACCGCTCGCTAAAGTTTGAAACTGAAACGCTTGATTGCGAGAATTTTCAGGGAAATGCTGTTGTAAACTATACAGATTCAAAAACTCCGTTTACAAGAATAATCGAACACAAGCATTTTGAGTTCGGTACGCAACCAAAAACAATAATTACAAAAGAATATCCTGCAACATGGAAACAGGGTGACGAACCATATTATGCGGTAAACGATGAAAAAAATACAGTCCTGTACGAAAAGTACAAAACGCTTGCTGCAAAGCAAAACAAAGTGATTTTTGGCGGGCGGCTCGGTCTTTACCGATATTTTGACATGGACGACACGATTGACGCTGCATGGAAAGTTTCAGAAAGCGTTTTGTAAAAAAATTTACAAAAATGTAAAAACTCCGAACGTGAAAAAAACGGTTCGGAGTTTTTGCGTGTTACTCAAGCACAAAATCCGTACCCTCGTTGTTAAACACCGCTTGAATGTTTCGTGCAGAAAAATACGACTCAATGAACGCGCGGATTTCCTGATTCGGTTCATCAAGCGAAAACGACTGACTTGAACAGTGGTCATGGAAATGCACATTCACAGAAAACCGCTCCTGCACGGTTTTTTTTAACTCCAAAACCTTGTCAAATGTAAGAGATTTCATATCGCCTCCAAAATGCTTTCCCAAAAAATCATAGCACATTTTTGAAAAAAGCACAGCAGAACGACAAATTTCAGTGCGCTTATGGATTCTTCACATTCGTTCAGAATGACGTTGCTGTCAAGTTGAGGCGTAGTCGAAACATCTCTTTTGCCAGATGACGCAGATTCTTCGCTTTGCTCAGAATGACATTTGTTTTCGCTCATTGCCACAGTACAGCACTGAATCCGCCGTGCGGAAAATGATTCAGGCTGCTATGCGTTTTGTGCATAGTGTGTTGCAAAATTTCTATTGTACAAAATCGCGCTTGAGAACGTATACTCAAATTATGGAAAAAATCACTTTGAACAACAAAATCGAATGTCCTGTCATCGGAATCGGGACTTTTATGCTCTCGCCTGCCGAGGCGGAAAACAGCGTGCGCGAGGCTCTCAAAATGGGCTACTCGCTCGTGGACACGGCAAACGCTTATATGAACGAGCGCGCGTGCGGAAGGGCGATTAAGTCGAGCGGCTTAAAACGCGAGGAAGTTTTTCTTTCGACGAAACTCTGGGCAAGCGAATTTGAAAACCCGAATGCGGTGGACGAAACGCTTGAGCGACTCGGAATGGATTATGTTGACTTGCTTTACATTCACCAGCCGGCGGGAAATTGGCTTTCGGGCTATCGCTTGCTCGAAAAAGCGTACAGAGAGGGAAAGGCAAAGTCTATCGGAATCTCGAATTTTGAGGGCAAGTATATAGAAGAACTTGAAACGAAATGGGAAATCGCGCCGCAGTTCATTCAGGTCGAAGCACACCCGTATTTTACGCAGAAAGACTTGCGGAAAACGCTCGACAAGCACGGAATCCGACTGATGAGCTGGTATCCGCTCGGTCACGGCGACAAGTCGCTTTTGGAAGAGGAAATTTTCAAAACGCTCGGCGAAAAATACGGAAAATCTCCAGCGCAGGTGATTTTGCGCTGGCACACGCAGATGGGATTCGTCGTGATTCCGGGAAGCAAAAATGTCGCGCATATCAAGGACAACCTGAACATTCTTGATTTTACTTTGACGGCGGATGAGATGGCGGAAATCGCAAAACTTGACAAGGGCGTGCGCTATTATAACCGAACGGACGAGCAACTGGCTCAGTTCGCGGCATGGCAGCCAGAATACGAAAAAGCGTAAGGGGGGGGGGAGAAAAAATGGAATACGAAAAAGGATATGTCTACCGCCTGATGGACGCGGGCGGACCGACTGATGTGCGCGAGCCGTACTTTAAGGAAGCGGTGGACGAGATGATGAGGGCGAGGACTCTCTGCGCGAAGGCGAACGCGAAGTTGCCCGATGACCCGACCTATGTGCAGGAACTGGAAGAACTTTTTGGGCGAAAACTGGACGGCATCCGCATTTTGACACCGTTTATCTGCGACTTTGGAAACCGCGTCACGTTCGGGAAAAACGTGTTTATCAACCATTCTGCGATTTTGAGCGCGTCGGGTGGAATCGAATTTGAGGACGGCGTTTCGCTTGCTCCTGGTTGCAGAATTGCCACAATTAACCACGACTTTAACGAGCGGCACACAAAATACACCTACGGCAAGGTGACGATTAAGAAAAATGCTTGGCTGGGCATGGGCGTGACCGTCTGCCCCTGCGTGACGATTGGCGCGTATGCGGTGGTGGCTGCGGGCGCGGTGGTGACCAAGGATGTTCCCGACTACGCGGTGGTGGGCGGCGTTCCCGCAAAAGTGATTAAAATGCAGAATCCAGCGGAACAAAAGGAGTAACTTATGGCAGAAAAAATCACACAGACGGCGGGACGCGAGCAGTTGGGCGATTTTGCCCCGTTGTTTGCGCATTTGAACGACGATGTTTTGTTCGGCGAGGTGTGGAACGAGCAGGCGATTGACACAAAGACCAAGTGCATTGTTACGGTGGTGTCGCTCATGGCAAGCGGCATAACGGATTCGTCGCTTTTGTACCATTTGCAGAACGCAAAGGCGCACGGCGTGACAAAAGCAGAAATCGCGGCGATAATCACTCACGCCACGATGTACACGGGCTGGCCGAAAGGCTGGGCGGTGTTCAGGCTGGCAAAGGACGTGTGGAACGACGCGACAAGCGCGGACGAGCCACTCAGCGAAAAAGACCGCTACCAACGCACGATTTTCTTTCCGATTGGCGAGCCGAACCCATACGGAAAATATTTTACCGGGCAGAGTTACCTTGCGCCGCTTTCTACCGTGCAAGTGCCGCTTTTTAACGTGACCTTTGAGCCGGGGTGCCGTAATTTTTGGCACATCCACAACGCAAAGTCGGGCGGCGGGCAAATGCTCGTCTGCGTGGGCGGACGCGGCTGGTATCAGGAAGAAGGAAAAACTGCGGTGGAACTGCTTCCGGGGAGCGTAGTGAATATTCCTGTTGGCGTAAAGCACTGGCACGGCGCGGCAAAAGACAGCTGGTTTAGCCACCTTGCGCTTGAAGTTCCCTGCGAGGACGCAAGCACGACCTGGTGCGAGGAAGTGAGCGACACGGAATACGGCAGGGTGGAATAGCGAGGGACGACATGGAAGTGAACCGCGAGCTTGCAAAGATGATTCTTGAATCGCACGGCTTTGAGGTTGAGACTGCCGTGAACGGAAAGGACGCGGTGGAGAAAGTTTCAGGCGTGGCGGCGGACTACTACGACGCGGTGCTGATGGACATACTGATGCCCGTGATGAATGGCTACGAGGCAAGCCGTGCAATCCGCGCGCTTGGCGGTGAAAAAGCGAACATGCCGATTGTGGCCATGACCGCAAATGCCTTTGCCGAGGAGCAGCTGTTCGCAGCACTGGCGAAAAATTGCGGGGAAGTGAGATTTTAGCTATGCCGATGCGTTAGGGGCTGTAGGGGCGGCGTAGCCGTTGCCGTAGGCAATGGAGCGCGGTTAGCGCGGAACCCCGAAAGACCCGACCCGCCGTAGGCGGGGAACGCCCAAAAACTTCCTCTACCACACGCACAAAAGCGCAAAATCGTGATATACTGTTCGCATGGACAATTCATCATCTAGCAAGGCTTCAAATAATCCTTCGTCAAGATTCTCTTCCCTGCACGCTTGGTCGCTATCTCTTGGCTGTGCGGTAGGCTGGGGCGCGTTCGTTATGCCCGCCACCACTCTAATCCCGATTGCAGGTCCCGTGGGTACTGTCATTGCGCTCGTAATCGGCGCGGCATTAACGCTCGTGATTGCGGCGAACTTTTCTATATTAATGCGTCGAACGCCGAATGCTGACGGGCTATTTTCGTTCGTTAAGGAAGGCTTTGGCTATGACCACTCCTTCCTTTGTATGTGGGCGGTTGCTTTGGCATACCTCTCTGTTCTGTGGGCAAATGCCACGGCGTTCTCTTTAATGCTCCGATACCTTGCAGGAGGGCTATTGCAGTGGGGCTTTCACTACACGGTGGCAGGCTACGACGTGTGGGCGGGAGAGGTGATTGCAACGCTTGCCCTTCTCTTTTTGTTCGGCTGGGCAAGCTGCACGGCGAAGCGTCTTGTGAGGGCGGCAAACACTCTATTTGCTCTTTTCTTAGTCGTGGGGGTGGTGGCAATCTTTGCCCTTGTCTGCTCCCGACTCGGTGTATCTATTGCTGACTTTACGCCTGGCTTTGTAACAGCAGGAAGCGCGGGTGAGAGGAGCCGCCCCTTGCAGATTTTGAACATCGCAGTCCTTGCTCCATGGGCATTCGTGGGCTTTGAGGCGCTTTCGTTTGCTTCGTCTGACTATCGCTTTAACGCCAAAAAGTCCTTTTTGATTATGGCTCTCGCCCTTCTCTCATCAACGCTGATCTACGCACTTTTAACACTCCTTTCGCTCTCGGCACTTCCTGAGGGCGTGGCAAGTTGGCAGGACTACATTGCGCGCTTAGGTTCATTCGAGGGAATCGCTCATCTTCCAACCTTTTTTGCCGCAAAAACTGCGCTTGGAGCGGGAGGCGTTCTGCTCCTCGGAGTGTGCGTGATGTGCGCACTTTGCACAACGCTTTTGGGCTTGTATCGCTCGCTTGGTCGCCTCCTTTGCGCAATGGCAGAGGACGGAGTGCTTCCTTCTTGGTTTTCAAGAAAGAACTCCCATCAACTCCCGCAAAACGCGATTGTATCGGTTATGATAGTCTCAGCGGTGATTCCTTTTTTGGGGCGCACGGCAATCGGCTGGATTGTGGACATTACCACCATAAGCGCGTCTATAGCCTATATCTATGTCTCCGCTTGCACGGCTAAACTCGCCTTTAACGAGCGGGGATTTAAGCGCACTGCACTATTGGTGCTAGGACTCTCAGGCGTTGCAATTTCCGCGCTCTTCTTCTTCTTTCCGCTCATTCCAAACCTGTGGAGTATGAGCCGCCTTGCAACCGAGTCGTATCTTATTCTTGCCGCCTGGGGAATCGCGGGCTTCGTTCTCTTTCTCCTTCTTTTTATGAGCGACAAGTCTAGCCGATTCGGAGCGTCAACGGTGATGTGGATTTCCATGTTGTTCATCATCTTCTTTTCGTCGGTGATGTGGACCAGGCAGGTGACGCACGACGAAACAGAGGCTGCAATCGAGAGCATTAGCCGCTTTCACGCTCAGACTCACATGGAGCAAAACATTCCGATGACGGAGGCGCAGCAGGAGGCGGAACTTTCGTTTATGGAAGAGCAAATGGAGAAGGTGCGCGGCGCACAACTTTCGGGGAGCCTAGTTCAACTAGCCCTCGTCATCTTTGCGCTGTTTATCATGTTCAACATCTTCTTGATTCAGCAAAAGCGAGAAAAAAGGCTTGGTAAAGAGAAAATCTTAGCCGAGGAGTCAAGCAAGGCAAAGACTGTATTCCTTTCAAACATGAGCCACGACATCCGCACTCCTATGAACGCTATCATCGGCTACACGAACCTTGCGCGAAAGCCTAATGCTTCGGCGGAGGACATTCAAAGCTTCCTTGAAAAAATCGACTCGTCGAGCAAGCACCTCCTTGCGCTCATAAACGACGTTCTTGAGATGAGCCGCATAGAAAGCGGCAAGATGGACTTGGAGGAGTCCCCTTGCGACCTCAGACGGCTAATGGAAGACGTGCGCGATATGTTTGCCACTCAGATGGCGGAAAAGAGCATTATCTACACGGTGGACTGCTACAGTCTCAAGAACCCTCTCGTCCTCTGCGACAAGAACAGAGTGAACCGCGTACTCCTAAACCTCATCAGCAATGCCTACAAGTTCACAAGAGAAGGCGGAGCGGTGTCGGTGTCGCTATTCCAGAAAGGAGATGAGGCGGCTGGCAAGTGTGAATACGAACTTCGCGTAAAGGACAGCGGCATTGGGATGTCGAGTGAGTTTGCCTCTCACGTCTTTGAGGCATTCGAGCGCGAGAGGACAAGCACTGTGAGCGGCATACAAGGCACGGGGCTTGGTATGGCAATCACCAAGAGCATTGTTGACCTTATGGGCGGAACGATTTCGGTACACACGGAGCAAGGAGAGGGCTCGGAGTTTGTAATCAACGTGCACTTCACAGTGCAGGAAGAAAGCACAGCGAGTGAGAATGATAAAGTACAAGCGGGCGAAGAAGCGATGCTGAATGCTGAAGCCGTAGCCGAACCGAACGAGGAAAGTGCAAAAGCGACAGACAGCGCGGAATCAGAGGAAGCGATGCCCAGTGCCAAAGCCGTAGCCGAATCGAGCGCGGAAGTCGCAAAAGCGGCAGACGATGCGGAAGCAGAGGAAGCGATGCGACCCGCCGCGGACGACCATCACCAACGCCTGCTCCTTGTGGACGACATGGAAGTGAACCGAGAGCTTGCAAAGATGATTCTTGAATCGCACGGCTTTGCGGTGGAGCAGGCGGTGAACGGAAAGGAAGCCGTGGAGAAAGTTGCTGGCGCGGTGAGCGGCTACTACGACGCGGTGCTGATGGACATACAGATGCCCGTGATGAACGGCCACGAGGCAAGCCGTGCAATCCGCGCGCTCGGCGGCGAAAGGTCAAAAGTGCCGATTGTCGCTATGACCGCGAACGCCTTTGCCGAAGACAAGAGAGCCGCGCTTGAGGCGGGCATGAACGCGCACATAGCAAAGCCGATTGACGAGGAGCAGCTGTTCTCCGTGCTGGCGAAGATTGCGGGGAAGTGAATGCGCCGTTAGCGCGGCGGGCGTTCAAAAAGCAAAATCTGCCTGTCCTGACCATGCGAGTCGGGCGGCTCAAAACTATTTTTACGGAGGAAGCCTTATGCTTCAATTCAACGAAGATTTTTATAAGCGTCTGTTCCACGCGCTTGACAACAATTCCGTGCTCATGCGCGTGGACGCTGACGGCACATACTACCCCGTCTGGTGCTCCGACGAGTTCTGCCAGATGATGGAGGGAACGCAGGACGACTTCATCCGGCTGGAGAACGCGAGCGCGATGAACACCATCCACCCCGACGACCACGAGGCGGTGGCGTTCCTCTTCAAGCACCACCACGCGCCTGACGGCTCGAACTCGCTCACCATCCGTAAGACCACCATAAAGGGGAACGAGCTGCACGTGTGCGTCCACTACGCCTTCATCGAGGAGGACGGCGTGCAGTACGCCTACTGCTCCTACTTCGATGTGACGGAGATGAAGCAGAACCAGCGGCAGACCGAAGACGCATACGAGGGAATGCTCAACCAGTTCAATGCGATGGCGGACGAAAGCCTGACCGTGTTCCGCACCAACCTGACCAAGGGCGTGATTGAGGACGTGCGCGGCTACGACCTCTACCCCACCGACTTCGTCGGCGGCTCTATTGCGGAAAGCGCGAAAATCCGCGCGGCAAGTTTCCTCGTTCCGGGCGACAACGAAAAATACAACGAGATTTTTGCGCTCGACAAGCTTTTGAAGCGCTACTACAACGGCGAGGGACCGGCCACGTTCGTGGGCTACTGCCGCCGCCACTCAGACCGCCAGTGCTTCGTCAAGTTCTCCGGCACGGCACGGAAAAACCCCGTCACCGGCGATGTGACGGCGTTCGGAATCGAGACCGAGTACAACAACCAGCACATCTCCGAAGTCCTCAACAACAAGGTGCTCGCAAAGCAGTACGACATGGTGTGCTACATCGTGGGCGACACCTACGGCGTGGTCATCGGCAACGCGGCGAACATCAAGCGCGGAAACATCTTCCCAAAAGAAAAGACGGGGAGCTACAGCGGCTACATCGAAACGCAGGTGTTCCCCGCCATCGCAGGGAGCGATGGGGAGAAGGCAGCCGTGCGCGACGCGCTTTCCACAGAGAGAATCCGCGCGGAGCTTTCCGAAAATGAATCCTACGCCGTTGATGTTGCCGTGGAGCTTTCGGGCGAGACATTCAACAAGCACTTCATGTTCTACCCCGTGGACCGCGAGGCGAATTTCTACATCCTCCTAAAGAGCGACATGACGGAGGCGCTTCGGGAGCAGCGCGAGCGGGAGCGGAGCCTGTCGCTCCACAACAGCATGATGGAGCAGTTCAACGCCATCGCAGAGGAGAGCCTTACGGTGGTGCGCTCGAATGTGACGACGGGGAAAATCATGGACATCCGCGGCACGGACTTGTATCCGAGCGACAAGGTGGGGTGCACCATCGGGGAGTACGCCGAGGCGCGGCTTGCAAGCTTTGTGAGCCAGGCTGACCGCGAGCGCTACATCAAGACATTCGACATGGAACATCTGCTTTCGCGCACGGAGCGGGGACTTGGCGCAATCTCGATGACCGCCTGCTGCCTCCGCGCGGACGGCACAAAACGCTTCGTCAAGTTCACAGGCTCTGCAAGCCGCAATCCCGTCACGGGCGAGGCGGACGCATTCGGCATAGAGACCGACTGCAACTCCGAGGTGGTGAGCGAGATTCTTGACAACAAGGTGCTTGCCCGACAGTACGACATGGTGTGCTACATCGCGGGCGACACTTACGGCGTGGTCATCGGCGACGCGGCGAACATACAGCGCGGAAGCATCTTCCCAAAAGAAAAGACGGGAAGTTATGCCGACTACATCCGCAATCAGGTGATTCCCGTGGCGGACACGCAGACGCACGACCGGCTGGAGCTGTTAGAATCGCTTTCTGCTTCTCGGATTGAGGAGGAGCTTTCAAAGGGCGAGCCGTACGCGGTGGATGTCACTTGCAGGATTGACGGCGACTTGTACACCAAGCGATTCGTGTTCTACATGGTAGACCGTGCGGCAAAGTTCTACATTCTCCTGAAGAGCGATGTGACCGAAATCCTCAACGAGCGCGAGTCCAACGCAATCCTGCACAAGACGCTCGGCTCAGGCCCGTGGTCCATGGACTTTGACGAGGCGGGCACCATGACGAGCGTCACCTGGACGGAGCCGTTCAGAAAAATGCTCGGCTACGAGAGCGAGGAGGACTTTCCGAACAGGCTTGAGTCATGGTCGGACTTGCTCCACAAAGATGACAAGGAGCGCGTCCTTTCCGAGTTCAACAGCACCATCGCAGACTACACGGGAAAGAAATCCTACGATGTCGAGTACCGGCTGCTCACAAAAGACCGCGGCTGGCGGTGGTTCCACGCGATGGGGCGGCTCAGAAGGCGCGCTGACGGAACGCCCGTCACCTATGTGGGCATGTTCGTGGACATCACCGAGAAAAAGGAAATGGAGGCGCAGATACAGGAGCAGCAGCGCCTGCTCGAAACCGCGCTTGAGGAAGCAAAGCGCGTGAACGTGGCGAAAACCACATTCCTTTCCAACATGAGCCACGACATCCGCACGCCCATGAACGCCATCATCGGATTCACGAACCTTGCGCTCCAGACGCATGGCGACGCGGAGAAAGTCACCGAGTATCTGGGCAAAATCAAGACGTCGAGCGACCACCTGCTTTCGCTCATCAACGATGTGCTGGAGATGAGCCGCATTGAGAGCGGGAAGATTGAGCTTGACGAACAGCCGTGCAGCCTTCCCGAAATCCTGCACTCCCTGAACACGATTATCACGGGGCAGGTGGAGGGCAAGCAGCAGACGCTGAACATGGACACGCTCAATGTGCATGACGAGGACATCTACTGCGACAAGCTGCGGCTGAACCAGGTGCTTCTGAACCTGCTCTCAAACGCCGTCAAGTACACGCCGAACGGCGGGGCGGTCTCCGTGCGCGTGGAGCAGCGCGAGGGTGCGCCCACAGGCTACGGCTCGTACCGCATACAGGTGAAGGACAACGGCATCGGCATGTCGCCTGAGTTCGCGGCGCGGGTGTTCGAGGCGTTCGAGCGGGAGCGGAACTCCACGGTGAGCGGCATACAGGGCACGGGGCTCGGCATGGCGATAACGAAGAAAATCGTGGACATGATGGGCGGCGAGATAAGCGTGGAGACCGAGCAGGGAAAGGGGACGACATTCACGGTGGATGTGCGCTTCCGCATTGCCGAGGGCGCGGCGAAGAAAGACCACCGCATCGTGGAGCTTGACGGAATCCACGCGCTCGTGGTGGACGACGACTTCAACACCTGCGACAGCACGATGAAGATGCTCGCCAAGATGGGAATGCGCCCCGAATGGACGCTTTCAGGCAAGGAGGCGGTGCTGCACGCGCGGCAGGCGAAGGAGATGGGCGACGGCTACGGCGTGTTCATCATCGACCTGAAGCTGCCCGACATGAACGGCGTGGAGGTGACGCGGCAGATACGCGCGGCAATCGGCGCGGACACGCCCATTTTGCTGATGACCGCCTACGACTGGCCAGCGATAAAGGACGAGGCGCAGTCGGCGGGAATCAACGCCTTCTGCAACAAGCCCGTGTTCCTCTCCGAGCTGCACTCCGCGCTTTCCCGCGCAATCGGGAGCGTGGCTGACGACGGGGCGGACGGCGAGGAGCAGAAGCAGGCGGACTTCAGCGGGATGCGGCTTTTGCTGGTGGACGACATGGATGTGAACCGCGAGATTGCCGTGATGCTGTTGGAAATGCACGGCTTTGCGGTGGAGCAGGCGGCGAACGGAAAGGAAGCCGTGGAGAAAGTGGAACGCGCCGAGGCGGGCTACTACGACGCAGTGCTGATGGACATACAGATGCCCGTGATGAACGGCTACGAGGCGACGAGGGAAATCCGTGCGCTCGGCGGCGAAAAGGCAAAAGTGCCGATTGTGGCGATGACCGCAAACGCCTTTGACGAGGACCGCCGCGCCGCGCTGGAGGCAGGCATGAACGCGCACATCGCAAAGCCGATTGACGAGGAGCAGTTGTTTGGAGTGCTCGCAGAGCTTGCGGGGAAGTGAGGGGATTGAACAAACTCCGCTCGCTTCTGTTATCATAGGACGTGAAAAAAAGGAGCAATTTATGAAAAAAATATTCGCATTGCTGTTGATTTTCGTCTCAGCCTTCGCATTCGCAAAGCCAAATCCAAAGGCGCAAGGCTACAAGACGCACGAGACGAAAGACAAATCCGTGCCGGTCGTCTACCTTATCCGCGACATTTCGCCCGAAGCATTGGTCAAAGTGTACCAGGCGACTGGCTATAAAACCAGCGGAAAAGTAGGCGTAAAGGTGAGTACGGGCGAAAGCGAAAACTCAAACTACCTGCGCCCCGCGCTCATCAAGAACCTTGTGAAGGATGAGCTGAACGCGACGATTGTGGAGTGCAACACGGCGTACGGCGGCGGGCGGAGCAACAACATCGACCACATCAAAATTGCGCGCAACCACGGATTTTTGGACGTGGCGAACGGCTTTGACCTGCAGGACGCGGAAGGCTACATGACGCTTCCCGTGAAGGGTGGCGAGCGGCTCACAGAAAACTATGTCGGCTCGCACTTTGCAGACTACGACACCTACCTGATTCTCTCGCATTTTAAAGGTCACGCGATGGCAGAAGCGGCAAAATCAGTTTGCGACTACATGCAGGGCGGGCGCGGAATCGTGTGCGTGAACGTGATGAACCGCATTTCCGTGGACTGCGACTGCGACGCGAATCCCGCCGAGCCTGACATGCACGACATCGGCATTCTTGCAAGCCTTGACCCCGTCGCGCTCGACCAGGCCTGCGTGGACCTAATCTACACGGCATCTGACGGCGGAAGCGTGGTGGAGCGAATCGAAAGCCGCAACGGAAACCACACGCTGGAACATGCGGAGAAAATCGGCTTCGGGTCGCGGAAGTACCGTCTGATGGAAATCAAGTAGACGTGTCCGAAGTCTGCATTTTTTGAGGAGAACCTCGGTTTTCGAACACGCCCGACGGGGTGGGGGAGGGGTGGCGTAGCCGTTGCGGAACGAAGTGGAGCAATGGAGCGACAGCGTAACCGCGGATAGCCCGACCTGTAGTGAGCGTATGCGAACGAAAGGGTGCGCCCAAATTTATATGGTTATATGGAGGAAAACATGAAAATCAAGGCAATTATCAAGGTATTGCTCGCGCTGGCTATGGTTTCGGCAAGCTCAACCACCGTTTTTGCGCAGGGAAAATCAAAGTCGCTCGTGGTGTATTTTAGCCGTGCGGACGAAAATTATTCGGTGGGGAACATCAGTGAGGGCAACACCGCGATTCTGGCGAAGATGATTGCGCAAAAAACGGGCGCGGATATTTTTGAAATCGTTCCAGAAAAGCCTTACCCCAAAGCCTACAAGGCTTGCACCGAAGTGGCAAAAGACGAGCAAGCAAAAAGTGCGCGCCCTTCATACAAAGGAGAGGTTGACACATCTGGCTACGACACCATTTACATCGGCTACCCCATTTGGTGGGGAGATTTGCCGATGGTGGTCTACACCTTTTTGGAAAAGCACGATTTGAGCGGAAAAACGCTCGTTCCGTTCTGCACGCACGAGGGAAGCGGACTTTCCGGCACGGACGCTTCAATCAAGCGGCTCTACAAGAACGTCACGCTGAAGAAGGCTCTCGTGATGCGGGGAAACGTGGCGCAGAACAACAGGAAAGATGCCGAGACGCAGATTGCGACGTGGCTCAAATAATCAAAAATCACATAGCATAAATGGAGAAAATCATGTTTTTGGAAAAAATCAATTCGCCTCTGGACATCAAGAAACTTGCCGTTTCTGATTTGAAAACGCTTTCGGACGAGACCCGCGCGGCTCTCATCAACAAAATCTCAAAGGCGGGCGGGCATATCGGCCCGAACCTGGGCATGGTCGAAGTCACCGTGGCAATGCACTATGTTTTTGATTCGCCCACGGACAAAATCGTCTTCGATGTGTCGCACCAGTGCTACCCGCACAAGATTCTGACGGGGCGCAAAGCCGCGTTCACCGACGAGGCGCATTTCCACGATGTGACGGGCTACACGAATCCTGCGGAAAGCGAGCATGACCACTTCATCGTCGGACACACTTCGACTTCGGTTTCGCTTGCGCTCGGTCTTGCAAAGGCTCGTGACCTCAAAAAGTCGGGCGAGAACATCATTGCGGTCATCGGCGATGGCTCTCTTTCCGGCGGCGAGGCGTTGGAGGCTTTGGATTATGCGGGCGAGTACGCGGGAAATCTCATCATCATCGCGAACGACAACGACCAGAGCATTGCCGAAAATCACGGTGGCTTGTACAAGAGCCTGCGCGAGCTGCGCGAATCAAACGGAACGGCGGCGAACAACATCTTCAAGTCGCTCGGACTGGACTACCGCTACCTCGACGACGGACACGACACGGAAAAGCTGGTCGCGCTTTTTGAGAGCGTGAAAAACATCGACCACCCGATTGTGCTGCACATTCACACGATAAAGGGAAAGGGCTTGCCGTTCGCCGAAAAAGACCGCGAGGCTTGGCACGCCGGAGGCCCCTTCAATGCGGCGGACGGCTCGAGGCCGAGCAACGGGGATGGCGACACGACCTTGTTTGAAAGCCTGACGAACCTTCTTGACACGAATGAGAGGGCGGTGGTTCTGAACGCGGCGACGGCGATGGGCTTTGGCTTTGTGGGAGAAATCCGCGAGAAGTACGCGAGGCGCGGTCAGTTCGTTGATGTGGGCATTGCCGAGGAAAACGCCGTTGCGATGGCGAGCGGCGTGGCGAAAAACGGAGGCGTTCCCGTGTTCGCGACTTTCGCGCCCTTCTTCCAGCGCGTGTACGACCAGATGTCGCACGATGTCGCGCTCAACTCAAATCCCGCCGTCTTCATCGTGATGTCCCCCGGAGTCGGCGGCATGAACAGCAACACCCACACCGCGCTCTGCGACATTCAGATGTTCGCCCACATTCCGAACATCGTCTACCTTGCTCCTGCCACAAAAGAGGAATTCGTCCAGATGTTCCGATTCGCGACGACGCAGAAGAAAAATCCCGTCATCATCCGCGTGCCGGGCCAGTTCCCCGTGAGCGGAATCGCCGACACGACGGATTATTCCCTTGTCAAAAACAAGGTCGAGCAAAAAGGAAGCGGCGTTGCCATCATTGCGGTGGGCGTAATGGTCCCGATGGCGGTTGAGGTGGCAAAAATCGCAAGCGAAAAGTCGGGCAAAAAAATCACCGTCATCAACGCGAGGTTTTTGAACGCGCTTGACGAGGAGCTTCTGGAATCGCTCAAAAAAGACCACAGGCTCATCATCACGATTGAGGACGGGCTTTTGATGGGCGGCTACGGTCAGACCGTCGCTTCGTTCTACGGAAACAGCGACATGAAGGTGGTGAACCACGGCATCTCCCGCGCATTCCACACGGACTTTGACGCGGCACAATTGCTCGCCCAGCACGGAATGAGCGCGGAATTGCTGGCGAAAGAGGCGATGCGGTTTCTTGGAAAATAGGGCGAAATGACGGCTCGGAATCACGCCCCCTTTCTGCCTTGCACCACCCTGGGCATTCCAGAAAGGTCGCGCGTGATTCGGACGCTTTGGAAGCCCGCTGATTTGAAAAGCTCCGCCGTCTCTTGCGCGTTGTACTCGCCCGTCTCCATAATCAGCACGCCGTTTCGGTTCAAATGCGCATGGCACTGCGGCACGAGCCTTCGTATCAGCGAAAGTCCGTCCTCCGTGCGGGCATATTCGCCGTTTTCCGTCACATCGCCGTCAAGCGCAAGAATCGGCTCGCTCCGACCGTCCTTCAGAAGCTCCAAAGCCTCCGAGTGCGGCACATAGGGCGGATTCGTGGCGATTACATCAAAGCTCTGTGGAATGTTCTCGAAAAGATTCGACCGAACGAAATGAAGATTGGAACTTGAAGACTGGAAATTTCGATTCGAGCAATCGCCTTTCTCGTCCGCGTTTTCAGAAAGCAAGCGGGCGGCATTTTTTTTCGCGACCGCAAGGGCTTTCTCGCTGATGTCAACCAAAGTCAGGCTTAATCTGCGCTCACCTGCGTAATCTGAGCTTATTTTTTTTGCGATTGAAAGCCCCACGCACCCGCTCCCCGCGCACATATCGCACACGGTGGGAATAG
Source organism: uncultured Treponema sp. (assembly GCA_937877535.1). Classification (GTDB taxonomy): domain Bacteria; phylum Spirochaetota; class Spirochaetia; order Treponematales; family Treponemataceae; genus Treponema_D. The sequence goes on along the minus strand of CALFJF010000019.1, from coordinate 15,877 downwards.
CGTTTGGGTTGGCGCGGAAGCGGTCTTCGAGCGCGTCAAGCGCAAGCTCCACGAGAAGTTCCGTGTCGGGCTTTGGAATCAGCACATCAGGTGTGACGAGGAAATCCAGAGCGAAAAATTCCTTGTGGCCCGTGATGTAGGCGACAGGAAGCCCCGTCTTGCGCTTTTTAATAGAAGAAAAAAATTGCTCCTCCTGCTCGCCCGTCAGCTCAAAATCCCGCTCCAAAAGAAGATGCGTCCTGTCAAATCCCGTGATGAACTGGAGCAGAACCTCCGTGTCGAGCGCGGGCGTTGGCGAAGCGGGAAGGCTCTTCTTTCCGTAACTTTTGGCTTCCTGAATCGTCATTTTACAGCTCCGTTCCCCGCCACACGGGTTTTGAAAATTCTTCGCCAAATTTCTCCATATATTTTCAAAATCCCCCTGTTTGTTGAAAATTCTAGGGGCATTTTAGCGAAGCGTTTTCACAAAATAAAGACTTTTTGAAAATAGATGATATTTTTCGAGCGAGATTTTTCAAATTTTAGAAAAAATGCCGAGTTTTGCCTTTTCCGTCATTCTGAACCCCACACGGGTGCATTTCATAATCGCTGATAAGATTCATAGATTCTTCTCGGCGGGCAGCGCGTTGGAATGACGGATTTCAAAAAAGCGAAAAATGAGAGCGTTTCCGCTCTGGCTGCTGGCTCAACGCCCGTCTTTTTTACAATTCGCGGTAATAAGGGCAGATGTTCTCAAAGCGTCCGTCTTTCGCTCGAAATCCCTTTGGAATCGTTCCAAGTTGCACAAATCCCAGCCGCTCATACAGATGGCGAGCGTGCGTATTGCTTTCCACCACCGCGTTGAATTGAAGAACGCCGAAGCCACTTTCCTTTGCCCGTAAAAGGCTGTCCTTCACCAACAGGTAGCCAATGTGCTTTCCGCGCGAAGAAGACGATACGGCATAACTTGCGTTTGCAATATGCGAGCACCTTCCCACATTGTTCGGGTGGAGAATGTAGAGTCCGTGGATACTGCCGTTCTCCTCTGCAACGGCGCAATACGTCTGAATGCCGAAAAAATCCGCTCCGCTTTTTGCGTCAAGCACATCTTCTTGCGGAAAAGCGATTCCTTCCTCCACAACCTCGTTCCAAATCAAAATCATCTTTGGAACGTCATTTTCTGCATACTTTCTGATTATCACACGCGCCTCCTTTATGAAACTCCGCTATTTCTTCACCTCAAACACAATCGCCTCGTCTGCGGGAATCGGCTTGCTGAAGTAGTAGCCTTGAATCGTGTCCGCGCCGAATTCTCGAAGGCGCTCGTACTGCCACGCTTCTTCCACGCCCTCGATAATCATTTCTTTGTCAAGGTCGTGCATGAGATGGATAATGTTGCGGATAAACGAGTCCTTGCCGTCCACCAAGTACGTGTCCACGAGCGACTTGTCGAGTTTTATGACATCGACGGGAATGTACGTGAGGTAGCCGAGCGACGAATAGCCCGTGCCAAAGTCGTCCATGAGCAGACGGATTCCCATTTCCTTAAAACGCTTGAAAATATTGTCGGCGAGCGCACTTTTTTCAAGGAACAGCCCTTCGGTGATTTCGATTTCAAGATAATGCGCGGGAACGTCGTACTGTTCGAGCAGACCCGCCACAAAATCAATGTAGCCGTGGTCGTTTAGCTGGTTGCTTGAATAGTTTACGGAAACGGGGTGCAACTCGCGTCCTGCGTCCTTCCAAGCGGCAAGTTGCTTTATGACAAGTTCCGTGGTAATGCGCCCAATCCGCCAAATCCAGCCGTTGCGCTCGGCAATCGGAATGAACTGCCCGGGGTAAATGCCCGGCTCTTTCATGCGCACAAGTGCCTCGTAGCCGCTCACTTTTTTTGTCCGCGAATTGATTTGCGGCTGGTAGAGCATATAAAATCCGTCGTTGTCGAACGCTTCCTGCACTTTTGCTTTGATGCGCATTTCCTCGTGCATCCGCTCCTTCATTTCGTCGCCGTACAAAAACGCGGCGTTCTGCCCGCGGTTTTTCGCCTCGTACATGGCGGTTTCGGCGTTCGTAATGTGCTGCTCTGGGTCGGTAACGCCGTCGGAATTAGCGATTCCAAGGCTCGCCGTAATGCCGATTGTTTCATCTCCGAGCGGGATTGGCGCACGGATTCCGTCAAGGATTTTTTTGATTGTTTCATGCGTGGGCGAAAGGTGCGCGTTCGGAATCATCATCACAAATTCGTCGCCGCCGTAGCGACCGATGAGCCAGTTTTCCTCCGTGCCCAGATTCATAAAAATCGCGACGAGGTACTGCAAAATGCTGTCCGCAACGTGATGCCCGTAATTTTCGTTCAGATTTTTGAATCCGTCGATGTCCAGCATGACGACCGAGTACACGTCCTCCGCCGTGAGCGTTGTGCGCATCCGCTCAATAATTGTCCGTCGGTTCAGGATTCCGAGCACCTCGTCGTATTCGGTTTGGTATTGCAACTGCTCTTTTGACTCTTTGATTTGGTCGCGCGACGCGCTCAACTCGTCGTTTATTTCGCGCAGTTCCTCGTTCACGCCGCGCGCGATTGCCGACGAAAGGTGCGCGGAAAGCGCGAACATGAGAATCCCCAGCGAAAGCAAAGCCGCGACTGGCAAAATCTGCCCGTAGCGAGACAAAAACGTTTCTGGGCGGTTGAAAAACTCCGTGCCAGCGGGAAGCGCGGAAATATTCACGCCAAAACGTTTGAGTGCCGCGTAATCAAACGCGCACCGACTCGGCGTTGCCGTTCCAAGCGGAATCCCGCTGATGTCCGCGCCGTTAAGCACCCGCGCCACGGTGTCCGCCGCCATCTGGCACTGAGATTCAAAGTCAAGAAAAACGCCGCCGAGAATGCCCGTTCCCTCGATTCCTGCGTAATTTCGGAAAATGGGAACGTGCGCGTGCGCTACCACCGTATTTGTGCGCGAGAGCATGGAATGTGTGTTCCCCGCGTTGTCGCCGTCGCTCGTCATGTAAAACAAAAGCGTTCCGTCTCCGAGCGCGTCGAGCGCAGAAACAAGCGCGTCCTCCGAGAGCGCGGACGAGTCCAAGTCCACGAACGCGCACTCTGGGTAGAGAGGCGCGCACGCATTGAACAGCGCACCGTCCGCACTTCCTTCCGCCGACTGGTCGTGCAAGCCCACAAACGTCCGTGCCGAAGGGAAGAGCGTTCGGGCAAGTTCAATCGTCTGCTGGAGAAAATTGTTTTCGTAAAAACCTGTGATATGCAGGTTTTCTGCCGCACGAGAAGCAAGCGCAAAATCGTTTACGCCAAAAAAGACCATCGGCAAACCCGCAAATAATTCGTCCTGATACGAAAGCGCGAACAAGAGCGCGTCGTCATCGCCCAAAAGCACCGCCTCGTAATCCGCTTTTCCAGAAAGCCGCGCCTTGAGAAAATCGTGAAACGGCTGCTTGTCCTCTTCCGTGCTAAAACTCTTTGCGTCCATAAAAACGGTGTCGTACTCAATGCCCGCCGTGTACAGTCCCTTTTCAAGCCCGCGCACCTGCGCGTCATACGAAAAAGAGAGCGGGTTGTACGAACTAAGGAACAAAACCTTGTGGCGCACCTCCGCGCTTCCACGCGCCGATTCAGGAACGCTCCCGTTCCTCGTAACGAAATGCAACAGAAACGCAACCGCCAAAACCAAGCACACCATGCCCGCCACCAGCGAAGCCGTGCGGAGTGTGCGCAATGTCGTCTTTGTCATCAAAAAGCCTCTTTTGCTCCTATGATAGCACGATTGCGTTATTTTATAAAGTGCGGGCGACAGAATAGGGGAGGGGGGAGATTTTTTTCAAAAAGAGAACCGTTTTGTTTTTTTTCAGAAAATCGAATTCAAAAAAGAGCGATGATTTTTATTAAACGAAAACCATCGCTCTTTTTGAGTTTCGTTTTTTACTGCGCTTCCACGTTGTCGATGAGACGAACGCCCTCAAGGAACACCGCCGCGTAGAGCCGCCCGTCCTTCTCCGTCACGTAGTCCACGGCAAAGCCCGCGTCCGTAAGGAGCCGCTTCTTTTCCGCGATGGGCGCGCCCGACGCGAGGATTTGGTGGAACTTCGGCGCGATTTTGAGTCCTTCCGCGCTCAGCCTGCGGTTCCGGCTCGAAATGGCAAGCCCGCTTTCCTCGCGCACAATCGGGCAGGGAACGATGTTCACGTCGAGGAAGAACGCCTTCGCCATGCCCCGAAGAAGCTCGAGCTGCTGGAAATCCTTCTCGCCGAAATAGGCGTTTTCCGGCCGCACGATGCCGAACAGCTTCATCACGACGGTGAGCACGCCGTCAAAGTGCCCCGGCCGCTTCGCCCCGCACAGCTCTTTCGAGAAATCGGTCTCGACGACCTTGTAGCGGTAGCCGTCGGGATACATCACGTCGTACGTCGGCGCGAACAGGTAGTCCACGCCGAGTTTCTCAAGGAGCGCGCAGTCGTCCGAAAAATCCGCCGGATACGTCTCCAAGTCCTTCTTGTCGTTGAATTGCGTGGGGTTCAAAAAGACGCTTGCCACCGCAACGTCGTTCTCCGCGCGGCACTTTTCCACGAGCGACGCGTGCCCGGCGTGAAGCCCGCCCATCGTCGGCACGAACCCGACCTTCTTTCCCGCAAGCGATTTCTGCTCGCCTCTCCATTCGTCCACTGACCGTATGATTTTCATCTTTTGTATTCTCCTTCCATTTTCCGAGCCGTTCCGCCCTCGGTGGCCCAGCCTATCGAAACCACCATCCCGCGTTTCGTCCGTCATTCCGAACTCGACCGCATGACGGTTTGCTTCCGCGTCCGCGCGTTATTTCGTCACGTTCTCCGCTGACGGGAACGCGCCGCCCTTCACGTCAGCGTCGTATGAATTGAGCGCGTCCGAGACGAGCGAAAGCCCGTCCAAATACTGCTTCACGAACTTCGGCTTGAAGCCGCTCAGGCCGAGCAAATCCTGCAGCACGAGCACCTGCCCGTCGCAGTCCGCGCCCGCCCCGATTCCGATGGTGGCGATGCCGACTTCCCCGGTGATTTTCCTCGCCACGGCGGAGGGAATGCACTCAAGCGTGAGCGAGAAGCAGCCGAGCGATTCGGCCTTCTTCGCCTCCTCCACGATTTTTGCCGCCGCCTCGTCGGTCTTCCCCTGCACCTTGTGCCCGCCGAACGCCTGGTAGAACTGCGGGGTGAGCCCCAAGTGCGCCATGACCGGAATCCCCGACATGACAAGGTGGCGAATCACGTCCTCCTGCCCCCACACGCCCTCGATTTTGACCGCGTTCGCGCCCGACTGCAAAAGCCGTCCCGCGCATTCGGTGGCATAATCCGCGCCGCGCCGCGTGGTGAGGAACGGCATGTCGGCAATGATGAACTTTCCCGTGCCGTTGCGAACCGAGCGCGTGTGCTCCGCGAGCCAGTCGATTCTTGCGGGAATCGTCGTCTCTTCGCCGTGCATGACCATCGCGCAGCTGTCGCCGATGAGGATTGTGTCGATGTTCGTCTTGTCGATGATTTTCGCGAACGTGCTGTCGTAGCACGTGACCATGGAGATTTTGCGCCCGTCGCGCTTTCGGGCGGAAAAGTCGATTGTTGTCATAGTACCTGTCCTTTTTGAATCAAGTCTATTTTTGTGGATTTTTGCGGTTTCCCGCGATAAAAAGTCGCCGCCTTAAACTAAGGTCGCCGCTTTTTGATTTCATTTTCTAGTATACGATTTTTTGCATAAAAACGAAAGTTCTTATTTTGCTCAAATTTCAATTTCTGCAAGCATTGAATCGAAATTTGCTGAACGCCCGATTTCTCCTCGAATGAGCGTAAAAAAAAGCAACGCGACTTTTGTGTTTTTCGTTCTTTGTTTGATTTTTGCACACGACTCTCGAATAATGCTTTTTACGGTTGCTTTTTCGCTTTCCGTTTCGCTCAAAATGTCAAACGCACCGTCCACCGTTGCGCAAGACAAAATGCGAGCGATGTCGTTTTGCTCGATTTTTGAAAAAGACGTGAGAGCGGCGTGAGACGCGATGATTTCCATGCGACAATCCGCAACGTGAGAGTGCGTGTTCCAGATTCCGCCTGCGATTTTTACGAGTTTTCCTGCGTGTCCGATTAAAAAAAGGTGAGTTGCACCAAGATTTTGCGCTTCGTCAAGCGCGTGAGAAATGAAGTTTGAGCAAACGACGATGGGAACGTTTTGAAGCGCGGGGATTTTTTTTGCAAAATCTTCTCCGATGTTTCCAGGCGTAATGATGAGAGAGCGGATTTTCCCCTTTTGCTGTGCAAGCGCGACGCGCACTTCCAATGCGATTGCGCTTTTGAGAGCCTCTTCGCTCATCGGCTCTACAACGCCGCTCGTTCCCAGAATTGAAATCCCGCCTTTTATTCCAAGTTTTGGATTGAACGTCTTTTTTGCAATTTCTTCGCCGCCTTCCGCTTCGATTTTGACGAGTACTTTTCCCAAAAAATCGTTTTCTTTGATTACCGAACGAACTTCGTCAAAAATCATTTTTCTCGGAACCCGATTTATCGCGTATTCGCCTTTTTTTTGCTCAAAACCGTCCTTTGTAATAATTCCGATTCCGTTTCCGCCCAAAATTTCGATTTTTTCGATTTCGCCTGCAAAAAGTTCGACCGTGGCGATTATGTTGATTCCGTTTGTTGCGTCTTCGTCGTCGCCACCGTCTTTTTGAACTTTGCACGAAGCGATTTTGCCTTTTTGAAGAAAAATTGCTTCGACTTCCGAAATTGCCACAAATCCTTTGGGCGTTACAAGGCGTGAAAAATGCGGAAACGTTCCCGAAAACGCAGCAATCGCCGCAGCCTTTGCTGCCATAGCCGCCGCGCTTCCAGTCGTAAAACCGCAACGAAGTTTTTTGTCTCCGCACTTGACAAATTGCTCCGTCGCGATTTTTTCCGCATTTTCTTCCATAAAATCAAAATTCCAAAAAGTTATTTTGCGTCAACCGTGATTTTTGGCTCGATATTTCCCGCTTTTGCGATTTTTTCAATGTACATTCTTCGGATTTGAGGATATTCGCCGAGTCCTTTTACGAGCGTGTCCACGGTTTTAAATCCCGCCGCTTTGAATTGATTTTTCCAACTGTCGTCTTCATCTCCAGCCATATCGTTGTTTGCGTGGTCGCCTGCCACAAGCATGAGCGGAGAAAGCAACACTTTTTTGAACTTTGCCTTTTTCACTTCCGCGATTACGGTTTTGCAATCAGGATAGGCTTCAACAGTTCCCACAAAAATGTTTGCTCGTCCGTCTGCCTTTGCCTGATAATCTGCCGCTGCGTACAAAAAGTTTGAAAAATATTCCGTTCCATGACCCATTAAAACAAGCGCGGTTTTTTTGTCCTTTACATTTTTTGAAAGCACGGCTTCCACACGCGAAATATCCTTTTCGTTTGCAAGAAGCGGCTCGCCGTACACAAACGAATCGAATTTTTTTTCGTAGGAAGACGCAAGTTCTTTCATTTCGTTGTACTCAAGTCCGTACATCATGTGCGTTGGCTGCACGATGACATTTTTATATCCTTTTGCGAGCGCGTCGGCGAGTGCTTCGTCAACGCTAAAAATGTCAACGCCGCGCCCTTTGAGTTTTGCGCGAATCAAAGAACTCGTGTACGCCGACGTAACGTAAGCGTCAGGAAATGCCTCCTGCACGTCTTTTTCCACTGCCACGATTGTCGCCTGCCTGTTTTCCTCAAAACTCGTTCCAAAACTCACGAGTATTATGGCAAGCGATGCCAAAATTCCGTTCATAACGAACCTCCATTTTTTTTTCGCCGCTTGTGCGTAAGCGACATTTTTTTATTTTTCTTCAAACAATTTTGAGAGAATCTCGTAACTTTCTGCCCACCGCGCTCCCGCCTTAAAGTGATACAATTCACGTGGCAAAACAAAATATCGCCCGTTTTTGACGGCTCGGAGCGTTTTCCAGGCAGGATTTGATTCGAGCGTCTTTTTTACGCTTTCAAGAGCCTTTTGTTCGTCAACGCCCATCGTAACCACAAAAATAAAATCAGGCTCGTCTGAAAGGATTTTTTCCATTGAGATTTCCGCCGAGCCGTCTTTGTCCGTGTCGGCAACGTTTCGGCAACCGAGCGAAAACAAAATCGTTCCCGCCGTTGTGTCGCTCGATTTTTTTGCTTGCACACGCGAAGTGCTTGCTCGCAACGTTAAAATGCTTTTTTGATTTCCGCTTTTTTTTGAAATGATTTTTGCAATGCGCTCTTCTTGCATCTTTCCGAATTTTTCAAAATTTTGAGGGGAATGAGTGATTTTGCAAAAAATATCAAAAATCCGTAAAAAAGACTGAAAATCGTCGTAATTGAAAAACGCGCACGTAATTCCCGCTTTTTCGAGTGTGGACTCGATTTTTTTGTGCGAGCCTTGCTTTGCCGAAAGCAGCGCAAAGTCCACGCCCGAAGAAATCAAAAGTTCTGCATTTGGACTCATCATCGCTCCCACGTTCAAAACGTCAGAACTCGATTTTCCAAAAAGCGAAAAAACGCCGTTTTGGTGCGAAAAAAATCCGTCGGTTTTCCATGTTTTGTTTTCCGCTGCCGCTTTTTCAGAAGTCATTTTGGGCGGTTCAAGAAAACAGTCCGTTGTGGCAGCGGCAAGTGTTCCGCCAGAAAGAAGCCACAGCGTTGCAAGACTTCCTTGAAGAGAAGCCACCGCGCGCGGATGTTCGATGTGGACCGTTCTTCCCAAATCGTCGGTAAAAGAAACAGAATGAACGCGCACGCAAAAAACGAGCGCGAAAAGCAAAAAAAGAGGTTTCATCTCAAAACTCCATACATCGTGAAGATTTGCCCGATTTTGTTCACGGCGATCCGACTTTTACGGTTGCGGGACAGCGCGGGATTTTCACCCATCTTCTCCGTTGGGCATTTGCCCAGAACAAACGGTTTTGTATTGTGGTCGTGTTTCAAATTTTATACCACAAAATCGTATTTTTTGAAAAGAGGGCGCAAAAATCGTGGTAAAATTGACGGCATGAAAGGAAAAATCATCAACGTTTTTACGGCTGCAATCATTTTTATGCTTTCGATTTCAGCAACGTGCGGAATTGCGTTTGTGGCTTGGAAAACGGGCGCACGAGTCATTTCCGAAATAACAAAAGTCCGCGAGGAAAAAAAACGAACGCTCGCGTCTTCAAGCATCGCGCTTTGCGCCGAACTCGTTACGGTCAAAAATTCGTATTCTGGCATCGTTTCCATAAAAAAAACGAGAATCGCGGGACTCGCTCGCTCATTTTCAATCGTCAAATACGACGCAGTTCTTCGCGCGGGAATCCGCGACATTTCAAAGGCAAAAATCTCCGTTTTTGACGGCGGGCAGAGCGTTCGCGTTGTTCTTCCGCCGTGCGAAATTCTTGAAAGCGCGATTGTGGATTTTGAGATTTTTGACGAAGAAGCGAGCGTTTTTGTTCGCGTTACAACCGAAGAAATCCTTGAGGAAATCAAAAAAAGCCGCGCGGAAGCGCAAAATCGGCACATTGACGCAGGACTTTTGAACGAAGCGCAAAAGCAAGCAAAGCAAATCGTGGAAACGGTGCTTTTTGCAGCGGGATTTTCTTCGGTTATTGTAGAATCAGCGCGTTGAATTTCGTTTGTTTTTCCCGTAAGATTTCCCCTAGTGGAATTTTTATGGAACAATTTGAAGATGAAAAAATCAAAAACGAAATGACGGACGAAGTTGAAACAAAAGAAATCGGGTTTTCAAATCAAGAGCAAAGCGAAGAAATCTCATTTTCTGACCTTGGACTTGACGAAGAAACGCTTTTGGCAATCGAGAAAAAAGGGTTCAAAACGCCGTCTCCGATTCAACTCCTTGCAATTCCGCGTCTTTTGGCGGGGGATTCGAATCTAATCGCGAAGGCGAGGACGGGAACTGGAAAAACGGCTGCGTTTGGTCTTCCCATTGTGCAAAAAACGCGCGGAAAAAGTGGAGCGGTTCGCGCACTCGTTCTGGAACCAACGCGCGAACTTGCCGTTCAAACGTCTGAAGAATTGCGCTCGTTTTCTTCTGGAAAAGGCGCGAAAGTTGCGGTTCTTTACGGCGGCGCGTCTTACCGCGAGCAAATCCGCGCGCTAAAAAGTTTGCCAGAAATCGTTGTGGGAACTCCCGGGCGCGTGATTGACCACATTGAGCGTGGCACACTTTCTTTGGATAAAATCGACTTTTTTATACTCGACGAAGGCGACGAAATGCTCGACATGGGCTTTATCGACGATATAAAGCGTATTTTTTCTTCGGCAAATCCGCTTGCGCGAAAACTCCTTTTTAGCGCAACGATGCCTCGCGAGATTCTTTCAATCGCGGAGGAGTTTTTGGGCGACTACGAAGTGTGCGAAGAAGAAGGCTTTGTGGAAGAGCCGCTTTTGATTGAGCAAACATATTGGCTCGTGCGAGAAAAAGACAAAATCGAGGCTCTTGTTCGTTTAATCGATTCTTCCGAGGATTTTTTTGGACTTGTTTTTACGCAGACAAAAATCGACGCGGACGAAGTGCAACGTGCGCTTGATTTTCGGGGCTTTGAAGCGGCGGCTTTGCACGGCGACGTTGCGCAAAGTCAGCGCGAAAAAATCCTTGCTCGCTTTAGAGCAAAAAAAACGCGCGTTCTTGTTGCCACGGACGTTGCCGCTCGTGGCATTGACATTAGCGGGCTTTCGCACGTTGTAAATTATTCGCTTCCGTTTGACGGCGCAACGTATATTCACAGAATCGGGCGAACGGGAAGGGCAGGCGAGAGTGGCAAAGCGATTACGTTTGTGCGTCCAGAAGAGCGACGCAGGCTTTCGTTTTTGCGCTCTGCGATTCGGAAAAACGCAAAAGGCGAGATGACGTTTGGTTTTCCGCCAAGCATTCAAGAAGTTCTTGAATCAAAAAAATCTCGACTCATTTCTTCGATTCAAGAAAAAATGGAAAGCTTTTCAGAAAGCGAGGAGTTTAAGGATTTTGCTCGCTCTCTTTTGGCGCGTTTTGAGGCGGAGGAGGCCATTGCTCGTCTTTCTCGTGCGTTTTTAGGAGACGCGCTTTCGCCTTTGCGCTATAAAGAAATGGAGGAGATTCGCGAAGAAAAGGAAAGTCGAAAATCGCATTCGGCACTTCACGGAAAACGGCTTTTTGTTGGAATGGGAAAAAAAGACGGATTTTCTGCACGAGACATTGCGTCTTTTTTCAGTTCTCTTTTGAAAATTCCTGGAAGGCAAGTTGACGACATTCGCGTCATGGATTCTTTTTCGCTCATTTCTCTACCAGAAGGGGCGGCAAGTCGAGTTTTGGAACTAAGTCGAAAAAATCCGTCGCTTCCTCATATCCACGTTGACGTAAAAGGCGGATACAAAAATGAGCGAGGCAAAAAAAGCGACATTTTGAGAGGGGAGGGGAGAAGCGCGAAAGTCCGCTCTGAAAAAGGTGGCAGAATGGGAAAAACGCGCCCCCGCGTTCACACGCCAACGAACCGAAACGGCGCGTCCGCGTACAAAAAAACACGCCCCCGCGACGAATTTTGAAAAACGTGTGAAAAAAATGCGCGGTGATTGAGAAAAAAAAACGCGGTGATTGAGAAAAAAGAACTCGGTGATTGAGAAAAAAAATGCGGTGGTTGAGAGAAAAAATGCGGTGGTTGAGCGTGTCGAAACCACCGTTTTCATTTTGAAACAAAAAAAGGGGCGTTTCTGCCCCCTTTTTTTTCAAGAAAATCTACTCGCTTGGCGTGGCAAAGTATTTTTCGTAAGCCTCTGCCATTTTTGCCTCGGTGATAATTGCCTCTTTTTTGCCCGTGTAAGAAGAAGCCTGCGAGTTGAGTTCGTTGAGCGAACGAACGGCGGTTTCAAACGGAAGGTACATCAAAACGTAAATCGTTCCGTCTTTTGCTTGATAGCGGTCAACTTGCTCCGAGCCTTCAAGAATCGCGTCTGTTTGCTCGAACGTGTTATCAACAAGCCCCAAGAGCGCGTCGCGCTGATTGTCGCTTCCCGTGTCGCTCACATACGTTTGCATCACGTTTTGAACGCGCGTTTTGAGCGTTCGCGCAAGTTCTGCGCGTCCTTCTGTCCTTGCCAGTTTGAGCGAGTTTTGCACGTTTGAAAGTTTTCCCGCGCCAACGGCATAAATGCCCGTTGCGTCGCGCCGACCTTCGTACACCCAGTCTGGGTATCCGTCTTGCTCCGCTTGATTTGCCGCCGCCGTCTGCTCAGTCGTTCCGCATGACAAAATAAGCGATGTGGCAAAAAGCGCGACCACCAATCCAATAATCTTTTTCATAAACCGTTTGCCTCCTTGCGATTTTAAGATTTTATGAGAAAAATTATATCGAACTCCACAGTTTTTGCAACGAGTAAGAAAAAATGGTTATCTGTCATTACTTTCTATGAACGCCCGAAGTTTTTCTCTCATTGCCGCTGTCTTTAATTCCTCGTGTGAAACATGATGAAAATGTGAAATTAAATCATGCGGAAGTTCCCAAATATCGCCGTACTGCCGCTCAACGTACGCCATAAACTCATGCGGCGCGTTGTACTTTTCACCCTCGTATTCAAGCAAAACGGTTGGAAACAAAAAATCCCAGTCAAAAAGCCTTTTCCAGCCAACAGAGAAATTATCCAGCCCCCAGCAGACGGCGGGAGCTTTGCGTTCGCTTTCTGCCTGTTCAAATTCATTTGCATCGCACTCCGTAAGTTTCTTGAAAAGTGCTTCAAGATAGGGTGCTTGCTCTGCTTTGTCGTCAATATAGGGATGTTCCCGCCAGAATGTAACAGCCTCCGATGTATCGTTCTCTATGGTGCGGACGATTTCTTCTCGCTTGCGCTTTTGTTTTTCCCAGTATGAGTCCGAGCCTTCGCCGCAAAAATCATAAATATAGATGTCAACAAAGCAGGGAATTGTCAAATCACGCGGGCGGAAGCGAATCTGGCGACTTTTTGCCCACCAGTCATATATGAGCGTTATTTGAAAATGAGAGTCATCTTTTAAAAGTTCGCGAAGTTTTTCTATGTCGCTCCTGAACATTGCGCAATCTGTGTCGTCGTCCCACGGCACGAAGCCTTTGTGCCGCACAGCACCCAGCAATGTTCCGCTTTGAAGCCAATACGGAAATCCGTTTTTATCGCAGATTTCCGAAAGTTTCTTCAAAAGCAGCGCGTTTCCCCGCTGTAAAAGCCGTAAACCACCAGTAGCCTTTGGAAGCGATGAGAAAAAACGGACACGGCTTTCAGTATCGCTTTCCTCAGCCATTCGATACTGTTGCCAAAAGCGGATTTCAGCGAATTTTTGCATGAGCGCGGTTTCTCCAAGAATCGCACTTGTGCGGTCGTCCGCTTTCCACCAAAGCGAATTTCGTGATTCGTTTATGTTGTCGTGAAGCCTATTGAATTCCTGCTTGAGCGTGGCTTCAATGCGAGCAAAAAGCTCTTCGCCTTTTTCGTTTTGCTTTTCAAGCAAAATCTTCAACTCTTCGTTTTTGCGCGAAAGTTCCGCGATTTTTGCGTTTGCATCGTCAAGTTTTGCAATCAAATCAGGAATCATCAGTATGTTGTGATATGCCCGTTTTGCGATGTTGATGTAATTTTTCATATTTTTTCCTTATGTGTTGTTGTTTTCGCTCACTTTCTTTGCGAGTTCTGTGCTTGAAATTCCTTTAGTGTGCGGAATCCACACGACGCGAACGCCAACACGCTTCAAATCGTCCTCTGTTTTTTCATATAATGCGCTGCCTTTCCAATCTGTACCGTGGAACATCACAGAAAAGCGCAGATTCTCCCATGCGGCAATTTTGTCCAAAGATGTTTGCGGAATGGTCTTGTCTACATACCGGATTGCCCGCACAATCTCAATACGCTCCTCAAAAGGAATGACGGGCTTTTTGTGCTTGTAGTCCATCACAAGTTCGTCCGTGCTTACACCAGCAATGAGGAAGTCACACTGTTCTTTTGCCTTTCGCAAGATGTTCAAATGCCCGATGTGGAACATATCGAACACACCTGTCGTATAGCCTATATTTTTGTACCCCCCCCGTATAGTATTCGCTTTATCAAGTTCTTTTTTTATAAAGGCAGTAAGCTGGGAACTAGAAATTCCATCTGTGTGCGGAAGATACACAATCTCTACGCCTCGCGGAGCAAAATCCTCCTCAAACTTCTTCCATTGCTCTGTTCCATGCCAGTCAGAGCCGACGAACATTTTGTCAAAGTGAAGGTTTTCCCATGCGCTGATTTTATTTTTGTCCACCTGCGGAATAACTTGGTCTACATATCGGATAGCCTTTACGATTTCCGCGCGTTCCGAAAAAGCAATAACAGGAGTCTTGTGTTTTTCCATCAGAACAAGTTCGTCCGTGCTTACGCCGACAATGAGGAAGTCGCACTGTTCTTTTGCCTTTCGCAGGATGTTCAAATGCCCGATGTGGAACATATCGAACACGCCAGTCGTGTAGCCGATTATCATTGTGCTTCATCCTCATACAAAAAATTCGTTACGCAGCCAGAAACACCAATCGATTTAAGATACATCCAGTCATCAGCGTCATCTACCACAGCCGTCCATACGGTGATTCCGTTATCCAAGAGAACGCGCCACTCTCCATCGTCACGGATAAAGGTACGCCACACCATGCACACCGGTACCGAAAGTTCCTTGCACAGTTCCTTGACCTCGTTGAAATTGTTGAAATTGTTGAAATTGTTGAAATAATAACGGAGCGCAAAATGCTTAAAATCATGCGCACGGAGCGCGGCGGCTTTATCCTCTTTCCAATAAAATGACACTATTATGCGGTCAAGCACGCTTTCAAGACCGAGAGACTTTGCACATTCTGCGAGCGCGGAATATGTCTTGTAGGTGTCGGTCTTTGTATCGCAGGCGGCATAGCAGTCAGGATGCTTGTCAAGGAAACGCAACATCATTGCGGCATCCATCGGCGTAAGCGAGCCGCCTTCACGACTCGGAAAAATCGGCGTGTTCATGAAGGTTTCGTAGTCGGGGACAATTCCGTTCCCGAAACTTTCCTGCCCCAAGTCATCGCTCCACTCGTGCCTGAGTACCAGAACATCGTCCGAAGTGAAATTCAAATCCGCATCGAACACGCGCGTTCCGTGCGCGTAAGAGTTCTGCCATGCTTCAAGAGAGTCTGTATAAACCATAGTATTATACCCCCCCCCACTATGTGCAAGCGAATGATAGTTTTTATACCATGGCTCATCTATTTTTTTTGCAGTCTTTTTTTCTCCATCACAGGAGCAGAGTAGGAGAATTGGCAAAATTACAAACAAAAATATCAGTTTATTCGCGTTCATTTTTGCTATTTCAAAAATATAAAAGAGTAGACAAAATTCATTCTACTATTTTACCCCAAAAGACGCTTTTTTGCCAGAGTAAAAAGATGCAAGCGTAATACTATATAGAATAGTGCTGGGTAATAATCATTCCACGCCCCTCAAGAGTTCCGCAGTCAGTTTTTCTTTGTTATAAGTTTTTACAAACTGCTCGTATTTGCGCTTTGATTCTTCAGTGATTTCGGTGAGCTTTACAAATTTTTCTCTCTCCTGCAATTCCGACAATGACATCAAAAATGTACCGCACCCAATCGCATCTTCAAAATTATGATAATTTTCTGTCAGACCAAGGTTTGTTGAAGCAACTTTTGTGCAAACAATTCCAGCCCCGTATGACATCGCCTCGCCAATGTAGACCCACTTTTGAAGCGTTCTGAACGAAAATGCAAAGGCGATGTTTACTTTCAAATAGAAAACTGGCGGTTCATAGTTGGTCATTTTTATTTTTTCCTCCTTATCATCCGCTTCACTTTCCGCCCTACGCGCCGTACAAGGTTTGCTTTTTTCGGCGGGCAGTAAGTCGGAATATTGTCTCCACATTCGGGCTTCGG